>NZ_JBBHJX010000017.1:0-108863 GCF_037482915.1 Paucibacter hankyongi | reverse complement strand
CTTAAACGGCGAACGGCTATTTCGTGGCCTCGCCGGAAGGTCGCCTCTTGGCAGGTGGATAGATGCCAGCCAAGGTCGGCATCTGGTCGTAACTTCTCAGTCATCCTGTCAACGAGTTACGAGAGGTAGTAAAAGGCAATTCAGGTGGGGATTGCCGGATCGCTAAGGCGTCACTCCTTGCTTGCTGAAGAGCGCACGAGTGCTTCAAGCTGGGCCTTGGTTCCGCTTGGCCGAAATTCAGCTTGGCTGCTGTTGTGTGGTGCAGTGAATGCCGCCACCGCCAGCCGCGATCGCATCGATATTCAGTTGAACCACCTGCCGGCCAGGAAACTGCTCGCGCAGTACAGCCTTGCAGTTGGCATCGGCCTTCGAGTCGCCAAATTGCGGCGCAATCACCGCGCCATTGCAGACGTAGAAGTTGATGTAACCTGCTGCGAACTCCGGCGACTCGAGTTCCGGGCGCACGTGTGCTGGACCATTGAGTACGACCACGCGCAAACGACGACCACGCGCGTCGCTGGCTTGGCGCAAGATTTCCAGGTGTCTCCGAGTGACTGCATAGTCGTAGGACTTCGGATCGTCGTCGAAGCCGGCCACGACCACCCCCGGTGTGGTGAAACGAGCGTAGAAGTCGGTGTGGCCGTCGGTGATGTCTTTGCCAGCGATGCCGGGCAGCCAGATGATCTTCTGCAAGCCCAGCAAGCGTTTGAGTTCGGCCTCGCAAACGACCTTGCTCAGGCCTGGGTTGCGGTTGGCGTTGAGCACGCAGCTTTCGGTGATGATGGCGGTGCCTTGGCCGTCGACTTCGATGCCGCCGCCCTCCAAGACCAAATTGGTTTCGAGTCTTGCGACGCGCGCTTGTTCACAGACGAATTCCGCCACTAGGGCATCGCGGCCATGTTCTTGTTTGCCGCCCCAGCCGTTGAAATTGAAGTCCACGCCTGCCCGCCCGCCGGTCTTGTTCTTCACGAACACAGGACCCGCATCGCGCATCCACAAATCATCCACCTCCTGCACGTGGAGCTTGACCTTGCTTCCGCAAAGGCGGGCAGCGATGTCATGGTCCTCTTCTCTCACCAGCATATGGACAGGCTCGAAGGACGCGATGGTGCGAGCAATGTTGGCGAGGTTCTCTCGAACCGGGCGTAGCAAGCGTCGACCCCAAACGTCTTCGCTGGGGCCAAAGGACATCCAGGTGGCGGCATGCTGCTCACTTTCATCGGGCATGTGCCACTCTTCACGAGCCCAAGCGGGACGCAAGGTAGTCAAGGGAACAATGCTCAAGGCCTGCAAGAGACGTCGGCGCGCGATCAAGCGGTTCATGGAGTGACTCCTGGTAGCAAGCTCAGTTTAGGCCGGCTCTTGCTGAGTCGTGCAGTGAATACCGCCGCCGCCAGCGGCGATGGCGTCGATGTCAATTGCCACGATCTGATGTTGAGGCAAATAGGCCGCCAAGGCCATGCGTGCGGTGCGGTCTGACACGGCGTCTCCAAACTCGGGCATGAACAGCGCCTTTTCTGTGAGCAAGAAGTTCACATATCCGGCCGCGAAGTCCCGGCCAGCGTAAGTGGGGCGCACTTGCTTGGGCGATTCGAGAGGCACAACTTGCAGCGCACGTCCTTTCGCATCGGTTGCGTTTCGCAGTAGTTCTAAGTGCCGGCGTGTGACCGGGTAGTCGAACGATGAGCTGTCGTTTTCGAGGGCGGCGATCACCACGCCTGGCTTCAGGAAACGAGCGTAGAAGTCGGTGTGGCCATCGGTGATGTCTTTGCCGGCAATGCCAGGCAGCCAGATGATTTTCTCTAAACCGAGCAGACGCTTGAGTTCGATCTCGGCCTGTGCCTTGCTGACGCCGGGGTTGCGATTGACATTGAGCACGCAACTTTCGGTAATGATGGCCGTGCCTTGACCATCTACCTCGATGCCTCCGCCCTCCAGAACCAGAGTGCTGCTAAGCAGCGGCACGCCAGCTAAGTTCGCCATTCGGGCTGCCACAGTGGCATCGCGCGCATGGCTTTGCTTGCCCCCCCAGCCATTGAAATTGAAGTTCACAGCGGCTCGTTCGCCGCGGCTGTTCTTCACAAAGACACAGCCGGTGTCTCGTATCCACAAGTCATCGATTTCGTGCTCGATCAGCTGCACGGCGGGGCCACAAAGAGCCCGAGCCGTCGTCATGTCTTGGGCGCTGACAAGCATCTTCACGGGTTCAAAAGCACTGATGGCATTGGCGATGCGTGCCAGGGCTTGCTGAACCGGCTTGCTCAGCTTTGCACCCCAGACGGATTCGCGGGCTGCGAAGGCCATCCAAATGGCGCGATGAGCCTCGCCCTCATCGGGCATGCGCCACACCGCCGGTGAGGACTCGGGCGCTGGTGCGGGAGTAAGAGTCGGGGGTGGGCTGTCGGAGTCGTTGTGGCCGCCACCGCATGCACTCAAAAAATTGCTCATCAGCCCCAGGCTACTCAGGCCCAGCAGGGCGCGTCTTGTGTTCATGAAATTCAGGGTTACTACCAGGATGTCGCATTCTTACGTCTGGAACCCATTTGCATAACTGATGTTTATTGCTTGTATTGATCGAATTGACTCATAACTCATTCAGCCCGCTTGGGAAAAACGGAGCAAGCTGTCGTACACGCCGCGAACCAAAGGGTGCCGCGCCTCGCCCTCAGTGCGTGAAATCCAAACCGTTCGCAAGGGCAGGCTGGGGTAGATGTCCAAGCGTTGCAGGCGGCCACTGCGTAGGCCGTCATCAGCAAGCAGACTGGAAACCAGGGCCAGGCCGCGTCCGCGCAAAGCCGCGTCAAGCACCAGGCGTGCATCGTCGTAGATGGCGACTCGGCGCAAGGCGTTGAAATGTTCGCGAATGTGGGGCCCGATGCGTTCGCTGGTGAGGTCGCCTTCAAGGCAGAGCAAGCCTGCGATCTGGGGGTGCTGTTCAGCTGGCGCTGCTGCGAAACGGCGTGCCAAGTCAGGGGTGCAAACAGGCACGAGATCGTCGCTGAGCAGGGGCACCTCGAACACACCTTGCTGCTTCAGCGGCTCATGGGTGATGGCGATGTCCACGTCCATTTCATCGATGTAGCGGGCAGTTTCATCGATAGAAATGATGGGGCACAGCAGTGGATGTTCTTTCTGCAACTGCTCTACACGAGGCTGCAGCCAGCCCTGCGCAATCGGTGCTGGACAGACCAGGGTGACCAGGTTTTCGTCCAAGTAGGTCTCGATGCGAGCGAGGCCACCGCGCAATTGCTCCAAGGATTTGCTGACGCTGTCCAGCAACAAACGTCCCGCGACGGTCAGCTCGACCCCGCGGCCTTTGCGCCGGAACAGCGGCTGCCCGACCTGGTCCTCCAACTGGGAAATCTGATGGCTGATGGCCGATTGCGATACGCACAACTCATCGGCGGCGCGCGAGTAATTGCCGAGTCGGGCGGCTGCTTCAAACCCGAGCAAGAACTTGAAAGAGGGGAGTCTGGCGTTTGACATATGAGTCCAATTGATCAATCAACGGAATAAATGTCGCTTTTCCATTCAAGGAATTCAAATCACAGTAACCCTCATTCCAAAACGCCAACTTTCATGAGGCACAACTTGAAATCGACTGACTTTGATTGCCGCCGCGCCGGGCTCCGCATGCCTGCGGAGTGGGAACCCATGGCGGCCACCTGGCTGGGCTGGCCGGTGCTAAGCAACCGCGAAGAACTGTGGGGCGAGCACTATGACGCTGTCTGCCGTGCTTTTGCTCTGCTGGCGCGCACCATTGCCGGCTACCAGCGTTGCATCGTGGCGGCTCACGCCCCGTTGGCAGCTAAGGCGCGGGAGATGTGCGGCCCGCAAGTCACCGTGGTGCCCATGGCGGTGGAAGACAACTGGTTGCGTGACTGCGGACCCATCTTCCTGGTGGACGAAAACCAAGTGACGCAGCAAGCGGTGGGCTTCCGGTTCAATGCCTGGGGCGAGAAGTACAGCCCCTACGAGGGTTGTCAGCGCTCCGCCGGCGACATCTCCGCCCTGGCGCAAGTGCCCTTGGTGCAGTCGGACATGGTGCTGGAAGGCGGTTCCTTTTACGTGGATGGCCAGGGCACCTTGCTCACCACCGAAAGCTGCCTTTTGCATCCCAATCGCAACCCCGCCATGACGCGGGCAGATATCGAAGTCGAGCTGCGCCGCATGTTGGGCGTAGAGAAGATCATCTGGCTGCCAGGCAACCCGGCCGAGGTCGAAACCGATGGGCATGTGGACGGTATCGCTTCCTTTATCGCTCCAGCAAAGATCTTGTTCAATGCAGCGGACCCCGATCAGGGGGATTACTACCGAGCTATGCAAGAGAACCGTCGCGCTCTGGAACTCGCCACTGATGCGCGTGGGCGGCGCTTCGAGATCCTTGACCTGCCGGTCCCGCGCGGCGCCCACACCTATGGCAGCGCCCGCTTCTGCGACATCTATTCCAACTATGTGCTGGTGAATGGGGCGGTGATCTCGACGGCCTTCAACGTGCCGCAGGATGAGCTGGCGCGTCAGGTGTTCGCTCGCGCCTTCCCGGACCGTCGCGTGGAATTGCTGCCCATTGCTGCGATCTCTCTGGGTGGCGGCGCCACCCACTGCTCGACACAACAACAGCCCATGTTGGGCAATCGCCTGGCGGTTTGCCGCTTCCCAGGCTGAACCCAAGGAGACCCTCGATGAGTTCAAGAAAGATTACGGTTGCTGCCGTCCAGATGGCCTCAGGCGACTGGGACTTCCAGCGCAATATGGAGCGCGCTGAACGCTTGATTCGACAAGCCGCCACGCAAGGGGCCAATCTGGTGCTGTGCCCAGAATTGTTCATGATGCCCTATTTCTGTCTGGACCAGAATTGGCGCCACTTGGACCTGGCGGAGCCTTTTGAGGGCAATGCCCGCATCGCACATTTCGCCAAGCTCGCGGGTGAGTTGGGGATCGTCCTTCCGATCGGCTTTTTCGAGCGCGCCGGCAATGCTGCCTACAACTCGATCGCCGTGGCTGATGCAGACGGCAGCGTGCTGGGCGTCTACCGCAAGACCCATATCCCCGACGGGCCGGGTTACACCGAGAAGTTCTATTTCACACCGGGCGACACCGGCTTCAAGGTCTGGGACACCCGTTTCGGTCGCATCGGTATCGCCATCTGCTGGGACCAGTGGTACCCCGAGACCGCACGCAGCATGGCTTTGATGGGGGCCGAATTGCTGTGCTTTCCGACCATCATTGGCTCTGAACCCCACAGCGCTGAAATGGACACAGCCGGCCATTGGCAGCGCACCATGCAAGGCCATGCAGCTGCAAACATGGTGCCAGTGGTAGCCGCCAATCGCATTGGCAGCGAGACCGGCCTGGGCAACGGCAATGATCAGCAGCAGGGCCTGACCGGCACCTTCTACGGCAGCAGCTTCATTGCCGACCACACCGGCGCCAAACTGGTCGAGGCCAACCGGACGGACGAAACCATTCTGATGCAGAGCTTCGATCTGGAGTTGATCCGCCAGGACCGACAGAGCTTCGGCTTCTTCCGCGATCGCCGACCCGACATGTACAAGACCTTGCTCAGCAGCGACGGCCAACACATCCGTCCCGACCTGCGCCCGACACGCTGATTCTCATCACAGCGTCGAGGGTTCCAGTTCGACGCCAAATCCATGTCAATAAAAATCACGATAGGAGACAACATGAAACGAACCATTCCCAGCATGCTGCGGCGCGCGGCTCTGTTGAGCTTGAGTCTGGCGGCTTTATCGCTCGGTGCTCAGGCCCAAGAAAAGGTACTCAACTTCTACAACTGGTCGTCCTATATCGCCGACGACACCATCGCCAACTTTGAGAAGGAAACCGGCATCAAGGTGCGCTATGACACCTTCGACAGCAGCGAGATCTTGCACACCAAACTGGTGGCCGGACGCACCGGGTATGACATCGTCATGTCCTCCACCGGCTGGGCCAAGATGCAGGCGGACGGTGGCTTGCTGCAGCCGCTGGACAAGGGCTTGCTACCCAATCTGAAGAATCTGGACCCGACGCTGCAGGCCCAGGTGGCCAAGTTGGACCCGGGCAACCAGTACATGGTCACCTGGCTCTGGGGCTACACCACGGTGGGCTACAACGTGGACAAGGTCAAGGCAGCGTTGAAGGATCTGCCGATGCCCGAGAACAGCTGGGACCTGCTGTTCAAGCCTGAGTATGTGTCGCGATTGAAGAGTTGCGGCGTGTCCTATCTAGACTCGGCCTCTGAGGTGCTGCCGGCGGTGTTCCACTACCTAGGCAAGCCGCTCAACACCACGCGGCCGGGTGACTATGCGGCGGCCACCGAGTTGCTGCATGCAGTGCGCCCGCACATCACTTTGTTCAGCTCATCGGGCTATCTGAATGACCTGGTCTCGGGTTCGGTCTGCGTGGCCATGGGATGGTCGGGCGATCTGAACGGCGCTCGTCAACGGGCCATCGATTCCAAGAGTGGCCAGCGCATTGAAGCCCCCCTGCCGAAGTCGGGTGGCATCTTGTTCTTCGACACCATGGTGATTCCGGCGGACGCGCCGCACGCTGCCAATGCGCACAAATTCATCAATTACATCCTGCGCCCCGAAGTGCATGCGTCCTTGAGCAACAAGCTCTTCTACGCAAACCCGAATCGCGAGTCGCGCAAGTTCGTGAGGCCAGAGATTGCCAACAACCCCTCGGTGTTCCCGAGTGACGCCGAAATTGCACGCATGGGGGTGCAGGGCGGGGTCAACAACGAACTGCGCCGGATGATGTCGCGCGCCTACACCAGCTTCAAGTCGGGCCTCTAAGCCCTCCACGCTCCATTGCTGCTTTCCCGCCCGTCAGGCCTAACGCCAGACGGGTTGGGCGAAGCCTTGCCCAAAGCAAACCATCGAAGAGGCATTGCCATGATGAACATGAAGAATTTCGCGCTGACCCCGGTGTTGGCGTTGATGCTTACGGCCAACTCGGCCCAGGCCCAAAGCGCGGCCGAATTGGCCGCTAAGTTGAAAGCCATGCAAGAGGCCATGACGGCCATGCAAGCTCAATTGCAGGAGTTGCAATCCAAGTCCACAGAAACAAGTGGCATGACACCCGATCAAGCGCGTCAGCTCAATCGCACCACGGTGCGTAGCGAAGCCTTGGAGGAAGCTCAGGAAACCATGGGCTACAAGGGCCTGAAGATCAGCGGCCTGATTGACCCCAGCTACATCTACAGCCAGGGGCAGAACCGCAGCGGCTTTCAGTTCTTGAATTCATCTCAGAACGGTGAGTTCGCCTACGACAACGGCGCCTTCGGCATGGCCATGCTGGACTTCCAAAAGGAGTTCGAAGGCGGCAGCAAGATGCGCCTGACGCTGGCGCCCAACCGCGGCGGCGGCGGTGTGGCGATCGACGGTCAGTCCATCGTTCATGAGGCCAGCTTCTCGGTGCCCTTGACCGACTTGCAAACTCGGCTGATCGGCGGGCAAGTGCCCGACTGGTCGGGGCACGAAATCATGCAGTCCAACCAGAACCGTTTCGTCACCCACAACCTGCTGTTCGACTTCACGCTGCCCGCTGTTTACACCGGGGCGGGCCTCGAGTTGCAGCGCAGCCCCTGGCTGGTGAAGGCCATGTTGGCCAACGTGAACAGCTCACGCAAGAACAACGGCCAGAAGACGCCAGCCTTGGTCTACCGCGTGGACTTCTATGACTACAAGCGTGAGTTCAACGGCTGGGGCTTTGCCGGCATGCATGGCAAGCTGGCCAACTGGCGCGCCACGGATCCGGCCGGCAACCCGGTGACGGGCCAGCCTTACGCAAGTGAAGACACCATGGTGCACACCTTTGAGGTGGACGGTTTCTTCAGCCGAGGTGACTGGACGCTTTCGGGCCAAGCCAGCATTGGTATGCAACGCAAGGCGGCCATCAGCGCAGACACCGTGAGCGGTGAGTTGCGGGACAGCCAGTGGTGGGGCTTGTCCGGCATGGCGGCCTACAAGCTGTCGCAACGTCTGGAACTGATGGCGCGCCTTGATTACTTGAACAACCGCAAGAACGGCGGCGGCACCTTGGGCTATAGCTTTGCTGACGCTCGCAATGGCCTGGGGCCCGATCCCTTGGGTGACGCCGCGCGAGGCGCCATTCGCAGTGCCTTGTCCTTGGGCGCTCGCTATCAGCTGAATGCGTTCACACAACTGAAGCTGGAATATCGCCTGGACCATGCTGACCTCCCGGTCTTCCTGCACCAAGGCAGCCAACAGTTCAAGCGCCAAAACCAGTTGCTGGGTGGCTCGGTGGTGATGAGCTTCTGAGTGTCGTATGGATCTGCAAATACGTGAGCGGGGCCGCCCCCTGGTCCTGCTGCCCAGCTGCAGTCGTGAGTTGGGCGCGCACCACTATCAAGTGGTTCGCGAGCCTTATCTCGAGGCACTGCGCCATGCCGGCTGCACGCCCTTGATCGTGCCGGCCGGCAGTGCGAAAGAGTGGCTGGCCTTGTTGGACATCGCCGCAGGCGTGCTGCTGACGGGCTCACCCTCAAATGTGCATCCGGATCATTTTGGTCAACGGGTGAGAGACAGCAGCCTGCCGCTGGATGCGCGGCGCGATGCGGCCACATTGCCCTTGATTCCGACCATATTGGCGCGCGGCATTCCTTTGCTGGCCATCTGTCGCGGATTGCAAGAGGTCAATGTGGCCCTGGGCGGCAGCCTGCATCAGGCGGTGCATGAGCAAGACGGTTTGGGCGATCACCGCGGTTCGGATGCGGAGGGAGCAGCGGCCATGTTTGCTCCCGCTCATCCGGTGAGCTTGGTCAAGGGTGGTCTTCTGCACGCCTTGCTTGGAAGAGAGGACCTGCGGGTCAACTCGGTTCACGGCCAAGGGGTCAAGACCTTGGCGCCGGGCTTACGCGCAGAGGCCCTGGCACCGGATGGTTTGATCGAGGCCTTCCGCAAGCCCGATGCGCCTGGCTTCAATTTGTGCGTGCAGTGGCACCCTGAATGGCAGGCCGACCGGGTGCCCGCCTCTCGGGCGGTGTTCAAGGCTTTCGCTCACGCCTGCGAGGAATACCAGAGCCAAGCGCAAGAAGCTTGGTGCTGACATTGCGGCCCCGAGCCTCGGGGCGAGAAAAGAACTTTCGACGAGACAACAGGTGACTTATGGTGGAAAAAGATAACCAGAGCTTTAGCGAGCTCGAGCAGTGGTTCAAGGACAAGCGCGTCACCGAGGTGGAGTGTCTGGTGCCGGATCTGACCGGTGTGGCTCGCGGCAAGATACTGCCACGCGAGAAATTCACCGAAGACCGAGGCATGCGGCTGCCCGAAGTGGTGGTGGCCATGGGAGTCACCGGGGAGTGTCCAGAACACGGGCCGTATCACGATGTGATCAGCCCGACCGATCACGATATGCATCTGCGCCCCGACCCCAGCACAGCGCGCATCGTGCCTTGGGCCACGGACCCCACCGCGCAAATCATTCACGACTGCTTTGACCGAGATGGCCGCTTGGTGCCGTTCGCGCCGCGCTCGGTGCTGCGTCGAGTGTGTGAACTCTATGAGGCTGAAGGGTGGGACCCGGTGGTGGCACCCGAGTTGGAGTTCTATCTGGTGGCTCGCAACACCGACCCGGACATCCCGCTCAAGCCGCCCGTGGGTCGCAGTGGTCGCACTGAGACCTCCAGGCAGGCCTACTCCATTGACGCCGTCAACGAGTTTGACCCGCTGTTCGAGGATGTGTACGCCTACTGCGAGCAGATGGAACTCAACGTCGACACCTTGATCCATGAGATCGGGGCGGGCCAGATGGAAATCAATTTCTTCCATGCCCACCCGCTGGGTTTGGCTGACGAAGTCTTTCTGTTCAAGCGCACGGTGCGCGAGGCTGCGCTGCGCCACGATATGTATGCCACCTTCATGGCCAAGCCCATCGCTGGCGAGCCTGGCAGCGCCATGCATGTGCATCAAAGCGTGATCAACAAGAAGACGGGGCGCAACCTCTTCAGCAATCCCGATGGAAGCCCGAGTCAAGAGTTCTTCTGGTACATCGGCGGCCTGCAGAAGTACATCCCGTCGGCCATGGCCTTGTTCGCGCCTTATGTGAACAGCTACCGTCGTTTGGTACGTTCGACCGCCGCGCCCATCAACATCCAGTGGGGCACGGACAACCGCACCGTGGGTATCCGTTCACCAGTGGCTTCACCGGCCGCGCGCCGAGTTGAAAACCGCGTCATCGGCGCCGATGCCAATCCGTATGTTGCCCTCGCGGCAACCTTGGCCTGTGGCTACCTTGGCATCAAGAACCGCATTGAGCCCAGCCGAGAGTGCACCGGCGACGCCTACCTCGGCGACTACCAACTGCCCCGTAGTTTGGGCGAAGCACTCGACCTGCTGCGCGAAGACAAGGACTTGGCCGAGGTTCTGGGCAAGGACTTTGTGACGGTCTATACCGAAGTCAAAGAGGTCGAGGTCGAAGAGTTCATGAAGGTCATCTCGCCCTGGGAACGCGAGCACTTGTTGCTGCACGTCTAAGTCAGGAGTTCGGTGCATGAAACCCTCTCAGTATCAAGCGCCGTTGATGACGGCGCAGGGGCGTAGCGAACCCTTTTTGCGCATCGACGCCGTGGTCAAGGATTTTGGCGAGGCCAGGGCGGTGGATCAGGTCAGCTTGGATATCGCGCGAGGCGAAATCTTCGCCTTGCTGGGCGCTTCCGGCTGCGGCAAGACCACCTTGCTGCGCATGCTGGCCGGCTTCGAGACACCGAGTGCCGGGCGCATTGTGTTGAACGGGCAAGACCTCAGCGGCTTGCCGCCCTATGCTCGCCCGATCAACATGATGTTCCAGTCCTATGCACTGTTCCCGCATCTGACGGTTTGGGACAACATCGCCTTTGGCTTGCGTCGCGATGGCCTGCCCAAAGCCCAGGTGAGCGAGCGTGTAGAGACCATGCTGAAGCTGGTGCAGTTGCAGGGCTTTGCCCAGCGCCGGCCGCATCAGCTCTCGGGCGGCCAGCAGCAGCGCGTGGCTTTGGCGCGCAGCCTGGCCAAGCGGCCACAACTGCTCTTGCTGGACGAGCCTTTGGGCGCGCTGGACAAGAAGCTGCGCGAGCAGACGCAGCTAGAGCTGCTGGCCATCATTGGCGAGGTGGGTGTGACCTGCGTGATGGTCACCCATGACCAAGAAGAAGCCATGACCATGGCCACTCGCATCGCTGTGATGGGGCAGGGGCGGGTGCTGCAAGTCGGTGCGCCGCAGGACATCTATGAAACCCCAGGCAGTCGCTATGTCGCCGACTTCATCGGTCATGTGAACCTGATGGACGGTCATGTGGCCGAGGACGCCCCAGACCATGTCATCGTTCAATGCCAGGACTGCACTCATCGGGTGGGGCATGGCATCACTGGGACGCTGGGCATGCCGGTCAGTGTCGCTTTGCGGCCCGAGAAAATCGAGCTCTCGCACCGTCCGCTCGACGCGCGACTGAATGTGCTGCAAGGCGTCTTGGAGCAGCAGGCCTATTTCGGCAGCTACACCGTTTGCCTGCTCAAACTGGCCAGTGGCGCGCGCCTCAAGGTCAGCCTGAGCAACACGCGTCGCCATGCCGACGATCCATTCCGCAATGGCCAGACGGTCTGGGCCCATTGGGCCGACGACGCGCAAGTGGTGCTGACCCAATGAAGCCCTGTACATCCAAGCGATCTTCCACGCGGCGGTGGCCCTGGCGAGGGCGCCACTTTGTGATCGGACTGCCTTATGCATGGCTGCTGCTGTTCTTCCTGGCACCGTTTGCGGTGGTCTTGAGTTTCAGCCTCTCTCAGATGGGGCCAATACGACCCGATAGCCTGATACGTTATGTTGACGGAGCTTGGCAGCTGACATTGCGCGGCAGCAACTTCAGCAATCTCTTGAGTGATGGCCTGTATCTGAATGCCTATGCCTCCAGTTTGCGGCTGGCCTTCATCACCACAATGGGCTGCTTGTTGCTGGGCTATCCCTTTGCCTACTTCATGGCCCGTGCCAAGCCCATGCATCAACCCATCTTGCTCATGTTGGTGATGGCACCTTTCTGGACGTCCTTCTTGCTGCGTGTCTATGCCTGGAAGCTGCTGCTCGGCGAGGGGGGCTGGCTTGGGGCGATGTTGCAAGGAGCTGGGCTTGATGGGCTGCTGCTCTGGATGGGCCTGATTGAAGCGCCAGGCAAGTACATGCATACCCCTTTCTCCTTGATGCTGGGAATGCTCTACAGCTATCTGCCCTTCATGATCTTGCCGCTCTACGCCGCCTTGTCCAAGATGGACTTGCGCCTGATCGAGGCAGCCTATGACTTGGGCGCGACGCCCTGGCAGACGTTCTGGCGCATCACCGTACCGCTTTCTCGTGGCGGCATCGCAGCGGGCTGCATGCTCGTGTTCATCCCGGCGGTTGGCGAGTTTGTGATCCCCGAGCTTTTGGGTGGGCCTCGTACCTTGATGATTGGAAAGGTCTTGTGGGAGGAGTTCTTCAGCAACAACGACTGGCCCATGGCTTGCGCAGTAGCGGTGCTGCTCTTGGCCATCATCATGCTGCCCTTGGCCTGGTTCAACCGCGTGCAAGATCGAGAGGCCCGCGCATGAGCAAGATTTTTAGGGCCCATCGTTGGATGGAATTCTGCAGTCGGCAGCTGGCCCATGCTTGGCTGTTCGTGGGCTACCTCTTCTTGTACCTGCCGATAGGCGCACTGGTGCTGTTCTCCTTCAATGACTCGCCGGTGCCCAGTTTGTGGCGCGGGATCACTTTGCGCTGGTACAGCAAGCTGATGGCGGATGGCGAGATGCTGGCCGCCTTGGGCTTGTCCTTGAAGCTGGCAGCCTTGTCCGCAACTGGCAGCGTCTTGTTGGCTTTGCTGGCGGCATATGCCTTGGTCAAATATCCTCGCTTTCGCGGTCGCGGCTTGTTCGCCAGCATGGTCAACGCGCCGCTGGTCATGCCTGAGGTGATTGTGGGTCTGGCCTTGTTGTTGCTCCTGGTGGGCATGCAAGGTGCGCTGGGCTTTCCCTCGCGTGGCTTGGGCACCTTGTTGATCGGCCATGCCTTGTTGGGTATGGCCTATGCCACGGTGGTCTTGCAAGCGCGCTTGCGCGAGCTGCCGGCGGCTCTGGAAGAGGCGGCATTGGACTTGGGCGCCCGACCTGCACAGGTGTTTCGCCTGGTCACGCTGCCGATGATCCTCCAGTCTTTGGGCTCGGCCTGGTTGCTGACCTTCAGCTTGTCTTTGGACGATGTGGTCATGTCGGCCTTTTTGTCGGGACCTGGCTCAACGACTTTGCCCTTGGTGATTTTCTCGCGTGCGCGCATGGGTGTTGACCCCAGCGTCAACGCGATGGCGACGCTCATCATTGCGCTAGTGGCTGGCGTGATCACCGCCGCGGCTCTGTACGCCGTGCACGCGGAGCGGCGCCGCCAGCGTGAAATCAGTGCGGCCTGGCGCCCTCAATCTTGAAGTCACATTCAATCCGAACCTATGACAAAGCTATACGCTGAAATGGACTGGCATGCGCGCGCCAGAGCGCTGCAGCCTGATGGGCGCGCCTATGTGGATGGCGCTCGCCAGCCCTTGAAGATGCGCTTCGCCAAGCATTCGCCGCTAGATGGGCGGCTGCTCGGCGAGGTATCACGCGGCGGCGCGGCCGAAATCGACCAGGCTGTGCGCAGCGCGCGCCTTGCTTTTGAAGATGGACGATGGTCGCGCCAGGCGCCGGCGCAGCGCAAGCGTGTGCTGCAGCGTTTTGCCGAGCTGCTGCTGGAGGCTCGCGAAGAGTTGGCGCTGCTCGAGTGCCTCGACATGGGTAAACCGCTGCGCAACGCGCTACAGGTGGACCTGCCGGCCAGCGCACGTTGCCTGGCCTGGTATGGCGAGGCCATCGACAAGGTCTACGGTGAAGTGGCGCCTACCGCCGCCCATGCCTTGGCCTTGATCACTCGCGAGCCCATGGGGGTGATCGGCTGCGTGGTGCCATGGAACTATCCCCTCATCATGGCCTGCTGGAAGCTCGGCCCCGCGCTTGCTACAGGCAACTCGGTGGTGCTCAAGCCCAGCGAGAAGTCCTCTTACACCGCGCTTCGTCTGGCGGAGCTGGCCGTTGAGGCAGGGCTGCCACCCGGCGTGTTGAATGTGGTGCCTGGCTTTGGGCATGAAGCCGGCGAGGCACTGGCCCTGCACTCCGATGTCGACGCCATCGGATTCACCGGCTCGACCCGGGTGGGCCGCTGCATGCTGGAGTACGCCGCACGCTCCAACCTCAAGCGGGTCTATAACGAGTTGGGGGGCAAATCTGCTTTTCTGGTGTTTGACGACCATGCCGACCCTGCCGCCGCAGCGCGCGCTGCAGCCGCCAGTCTGTTCTTCAACCAGGGCGAGTCTTGCAATGCGCCCTCGCGTGTGTTGGTGCAGGCCAGTATTGCCGACGCCTTCACAGAGCAACTGGTGGAAGCCGCGCGCGGCTACCGCGCCGAGCATGGTCTGGATTGGAGCGCACCGATGGGCGCCCTGGTTGACGACGCGCAGCTGCGCAGCGTCGAGGGCTATGTCGCCTCAGGCGAGCACGAAGGCGCGCGCTTGTTGCTAGGGGGGAGGCGCTGCCACCAGGACAGTGGTGGGAGCTATTTTCAAGCGACTGTCTTCGATCGGGTGCACAACCAAATGCGCGTGGCTCGCGAGGAGATCTTCGGCCCCGTCATTGCTGTGCTGCGTTTTGAGACCGAGGCCGAGGCGGTTGCGCTGGCCAATGACAGCCCCTATGGTTTGCAGGCTGCAGTCTGGAGCCATGACATCAATCGCGCGCACCGTGTGGCACGCGCCCTGCGAGCCGGCACCGTGCATGTCAATCAGTACGACGAAGACGACATCACCGTGCCCTTTGGCGGTGTGAAACAGTCCGGCAATGGCCGCGATAAATCGCTGCATGCTTTGGACAAGTACACCGAGTTGAAAACCACCTGGATACAAATCGATGACTGAGATGAGCAGAACTGCTGTTATGGGCCCAAGTGACGCACATGACGCCACCCGCCACGCGCCTTCCTACTACGCTGCCAGTGGCTTGCCGCAGCCGCCACGCCCGGCCTTGCGCGGCACGGTGCGCGCCGATGTCTGCATCATTGGCGCGGGTTACACCGGCCTTTCCACCGCATTGCATCTGGCCGAGGCCGGTCTCAAGGTGGTGGTGCTGGAAGCGGCCAAGGTGGGGTGGGGCGCTTCCGGCCGCAACGGCGGCCAGATCGTCAACAGTTATTCACGTGACCTCGACGTTATCGAAACGCGCCATGGCGCCGACACTGCTCGTGCGCTGGGGCAGATGGCTTTTGAAGGCGGCCGAGTCATTCGTGAGTTCGTGACGCGTTACAAGATCGATTGCGACCTGAAAGACGGCGGCTTGTTCGCGGCGCTGACGCCCAAGCAGGCCCGCCACCTTGAGGCGCAGAAGGCGCTATGGGAACGCCATGGTCATCGCGGCCTGAGCATCTTGGAAGGACCGGAGCTTCAGTCGGCGGTCAGGGCCAAGCGTTATTGCGCGGCCCTGCTGGACCGCAGTGGCGGCCACATCCATCCTCTCAAGTTGGCGCAGGGTGAGGCGGCAGCATTGGAGGCCTTGGGCGGGGTGATCCACGAGCATTCGGCCGTCGTAAAGATTGAGCGCGGCGCCACGGCGCGGGTTCGTACCGCCGACGGCGAGGTGCAGGCAGCCACCGTCGTGGTGGCTTGCAATGCCTACATCGGAGGTCTAGAGCCGCGCCTGGCGGCGCGTTCTATGCCTTGCGGCACGCAGGTGGTCGCGACCGAGCCCTTGGGTGAGCGCTGGCGTGAGCTAATCCCGTCCGACTATTGCGTCGAAGACTGCAACTATCTGCTCGATTACTTCCGATTCTCAGCCGACAAGCGTTTGCTGTATGGCGGCGGCGTGATCTATGGTGCGCGCGATCCGGCCCATGTGGAGGCCATCATCCGGCCCAAGCTGCTCAAGACCTTTCCGCAGTTGGAAGGCGTGAGGTTGGACTACGCCTGGACCGGCAACTTCCTCTTGACCCTGTCGCGTCTGCCCGAGGTCGGGCGACTGGATCGCAACATCTATTTCTCGCAGGGCTGCTCGGGCCATGGTGTGACTTACACGCACTTGATTGGCCGCGTCTTGGGTGAAGCCATTCGCGGCCAAACCGAGCGCTTTGATGTGTTTGCCGGTCTGCCGCATTACCCCTTCCCGGGCGGTCGGCTGTTCCGGGTGCCCTTTACCGCACTGGGTGCCTGGTACTACAGCTTGCGTGACCAGTTGGGCGTTTAACAAGTCGTTTGCCCTGCATTAGAGTCAAGGCTTCTGCGATTGACTCAGGAACTGTTATGCGTCTGCTTGGGGTCTTAGGGGCCGCGCTGGCGATCGCTTGCGCTTCGGCCCCGGCGGCGGAGGTCGTGACTCTGGCCTATCCCGAGTTTCCGGGCTATCTGGATTCGCAGGGGCAAGGCTTGTACGGCGACCTGATGCGCGCCGTCTTCCCGGCGCCGCAGTACGAGTTGCGCGTGGAAATCGTACCCTTTGCCCGAGCGCTGACCATGCTTGCCAATGCCAGCCATGTGGTCGTGCCGGGCACCAACGACCCGGGTGCGAACGCCATCATGTCTCGTGCCGTGAGCGATATGGATGTGGTCAGCGCAGCCGTGCTGCGTTCGCGATTCCCCGAGTGGCAAGGAGTTGCATCTCTTCGTCAGCAGCGCGTCAGCGCTCAACTGGGGTATGGCTATCAACGTTATACCGAGGTGCCCATGCGCTATGAAGAGAAACATGACCTGGGTGCCATGCTGCGCATGCTGGTTCGCGGGCGTGTTGATGCCGTGTTGGACTACGGGCCGCGTATCAGCGAAGCAATCAAGAAGTTGCCGGCAGAGGATGCGGACGCCATTGAGATCAAGCCCGCTGTTTTGCGGCAGCCCTTGTACTTCGCTTTTCGAGCTAACCGAGAAGGTGAAGTTTTGCGAGATCGCTTCGACGCAGAGCTTCAACGAATGGCACGCAATGGCGAATTGCGTGCATTGTTTCAACGCTACCCCGCAGTGCTTGATGCGGCATACCCGCCAGCGCTGCGTCATGGCGCAGGTCGCTGAGCGGGCCTTGCGTTTAGACCAGGGGTTGCTGCTGCGTGACGCAGTGGATGCCCCCGCCGCCGGTGTAGAGACTGTCCATATTGATCATTTCCACGGTGCGACCGGGGTAGAGCGCCGAGAGCTTTGCAAAGGTGTCCGAGTCGGTAATGGTGTCGCCAAAGTTCACCGTGATGACTGCGTGGTTGACGACCAGATAGTTGATATACGTGAGCAGGGCATCTGGCCCACTAAGTCGTCCGCGCGTGGGTTGGTTGAGCAGGGTGATGCTGAATGGGCGGCCGCGCGCATCGGTCGCTGCACTCAGGATGCTGCGCACTCGACGAGCGTCTTGTGCCCAGATGCCTGTGTCGTTGGCGGGCGGGTTATGGATGACCAGTCGGCCCGGCCCGACGAATTGTGCCGTGGCGTCGATGTGGTCGTCCGTGATGTCCTGGCCTTTGATGCCTGGGCACCAGATCATCTTGCTGGCCCCGTAAAGACTCAACAGCTCGGCTTCGATGTCGGCGCGAGTGACGCCGGGGTTGCGATTGCCATTGACCCAGCAGCTCTCATTGGCGATCAAGGTGCCATCGCCGTCGTAAATCACGCCGCCGCCTTCGCCGACGACATCGGCATGCGTGATCGTCAGCCCGAGTTGAGCGGCGATGCGTTCGGCTACATAGCCGTCGCGCCGCCAGGTTTGCCTATTGCCCCAGCCGTTGAAGTTCAGGCCGATGCAATCGAGGCCACCCGCCCCGTTCACGCGAAACACCGGCCCGGTGTCGCGCAGCCAGCAGTCATCCACAGGAATGTTGCTGAGAATGGTGACGGGGTAGTTGGTGGCGCCGATCCGGGTGCGCGCCGCGTTGGCATTGCTGGTGCCGCTGGCCAGTAGGGTGACTGGCTCGTACTTGGCGATGGTTCGTGCCAGGCGTGCGATGTCGTCTTGCACTTTCCTGAGCAAGCTACTGCCCCAGATGCCCGTGCTGGCGGGCCATCCCATCCAAACGCGGGTCTGCGGGCGGGCTTCGTCGGGTACCGCGAAGGCGGGCGCAGCTGCAGCAAGCACGGGCAGGCCCGCCAGCAGTCCGGCCCCGAGGCCTGCAGCGCTCGCTTGCAGGAGCTGGCGGCGTGTATTGCCCTGGCTGGAGTCGAGAGTTTTGTCTTGAGTCATGGGGAATCCGTGTGAATCGTCAGGGTGGACAACACCATGTCGCCCACCCTGACATTCAAATTCATCGGAGCCTTTGCGACTACTGACATGTTCTGTACTCTTTCATCAGTCCGGCTCATGGCTGTAACAAGCCGATTCAATGGAGCTTGATGCGAGGCCGATTCCAGCGCGTGAGGGCCTGAGCCAGCCATTCGATAGCCGCCCGCCAAGGGCCGTGTAGCGACAACTGGTGGCTTTGGTACAGACCCCGGTACATCAGCCAGGCCAAGCCGCCACTCAGCCAGAGCTTGCCGCCGCCCAAGCTGCCCATCAACTGCCCCACGGTGCTACTGCGGCCCAGAGACACCAAGGAGCCGAAGTCCCGGTACCGCCAGGGCAGCAAGACCTGACCCCGAAGCCGTCGCTGCAGGTTCAGCGCCAGATGCTGTGCTTGTTGATGTGCGGCCTGGGCGCGTGGAGGCACCCATTCTTGTGGCCCGCCCAACCAAGGGCAGGCGGCGCAATCACCCAGCGCAAAGACATGGGGGTCTTCCAATGTGTGCAGCTCGGGGCTGAGTCGCAGCTGTTGCTGGCGATTCAAGCTCAGTCCATCCAGGCCTTGCACAAAGAAGTCTGGGCCCTTGACGCCTGCCGCCCAGACCACCAACTCGGCAGGGATATGGCGGCCGTCAGCCAGCTGCACACCATGGGCCAGCACCTCGGCCACCCGTGCGTTGGTATGAACTTCGACCTGCAAGGCCTGAAGCCTAGCCAGGGCTGCAGCGGAGAAGCGCTCAGGCAAGCCGGGCAGCACCCGCGCTGCGGCCTCTACCAAATGAATGCCCAGTGTTTGCTCATGGTCCAGGCATTGCAGTCCGTAGCGAGCCAGGTCGCGGCTGGTGTGCCTCAGCTCTGCAGCCAGCTCCACGCCGGTGGCCCCGGCGCCGATGATGACCACTTGCAGGTGATGCGCGCCGCGAGCATCCGGATTGGCCTGGGCACGGATGCAGGCGTTCACCAAGCGGCGATGGAATCGCTCGGCATCGTCCAAGGACTCCAGCGCGATCGCATGTTCGCGCGCACCAGGCGTACCAAAGTCGTGGGTGACGCTGCCCACGGCCAACACCAGGCTGTCGTAAGGGATCTCGCGTTGCGGCGTCACGGGCCGGCCTTGTTCATCGCGATGGGGCGCCAGTCGCACCACGCGACGCTGGCGGTCCAGGCCGATCATCTCGCCGATGCGGTCGTGAAAGCCATGCCGGTGAGCATGTGCCATATAGCTGATCGCGTGGCGGTCCAGGTCCATGCTGCCTGCAGCGATTTCGTGCAGATGCGGTTTCCAGAAATGGCGCCGCTGACGGTCAATGAGGGTGATGTGAGCCAGGCCGCGACGGCCTAGACTGCGCCCCAGTTGCGTGGCCAGCGGTAGGCCGCCGGCGCCGCCGCCGACGATGACGATGCGATGCGCTTCCATGGGCTTGTCTGGCGAATCGGGCGCTCAGAGGCCGGCCATGGCCAGGTACTTGGTGACAACGTAGTCCTCGATGCCTTGACGTGCGCCTTCCCGGCCAAGTCCGCTTTGCTTGACGCCGCCGAAGGGTGCCACCTCGTTGGAAATCAGGCCGGTGTTGATGCCCACCATGCCGTATTCCAGGGCCTCCGCGACACGCCAGATGCGACCGATGTCGCGGCTGTAGAAATAGCTGGCCAGGCCGAACTCGGTGTCATTGGCTTGCCGGATCACGTCTTCATCGCTGCTGAATCGGAACAGCGGCGCCAGCGGCCCGAAGGTCTCTTCGCGCGCCACCGCCATCGCGCTTGTCACGTCGGCCAGCACAGTGGGTTGAAAGAAGTTCCCGCCCAAGGCATGACCTTGGCCGCCGACCAGCACGCGTGCGCCTTGACTCACAGCATCGGCGATATGAGACCGCACTTTGGCCACCGCAGCTGCGTTGATCAATGGGCCTTGCTGCACACCAGCCTCCAGGCCATTGCCGACCACCAGTCGGCTGACCGCTGCGGCCAGCTTGTCGGCAAAGGCCTCATAGACGCGCTCGTGCACATAGATGCGATTGGCGCAGACACAGGTCTGGCCCGCATTGCGGAACTTGGACAGCATGGCGCCTTCCACGGCGGCATCCAGGTCAGCGTCCTCGAAGACGATGAAGGGAGCGTTGCCACCCAATTCCAAGGAGAGCTTCTTGATCGTAGGCGCAGACTGCGCATAGAGCAGCCGACCGACGGCGGTGGAGCCCGTGAAGCTGAGCTTGCGAACTGTGGCATTGCGGGTCAGCTCGCCGCCGATGGCCTTGGGGTCGCCGGTCAGCACCTGCAGCAATCCCGCCGGCAGGCCGGCTTGCTCGGCCAGCACGGCCAGGGCCAAGGCGCTGAAGGGCGTGGCCTCGGCGGGCTTCACGATGATGGGGTTGCCCGCCGCCAGCGCGGGCGCCACCTTGCGCGTGATCATGGCAAGCGGAAAATTCCAGGGCGTGATGGCGGCGCAAACCCCTATAGGTTCACGCAGCACCAGCAGGCGTCGGTCGGCCATGGGGCTAGGAATGGTCTCTCCGTAGAGTCGCTTGCCTTCCTCAGCAAACCATTCGATGAAGGACGCCGCATAGGCAACCTCGCCACGGGCTTCGGCCAGTGGCTTGCCCTGTTCTTGCGTCATCAATGAGGCCAGTTCCTCGGTGTGCGCAAGCACCAGCTCATGCCAGCGCAGCAGCACCTTGGCGCGCTCTTTGGCGCTGCGTTTCTTCCAAAGCGGCCAGGCGCGTTCCGCGGCAGCGATGGCTCGCGCGGTTTCGGCCGCGCCCATCAAGGGCACTTGCCCCAGCTGTTCCCCGGTGGCAGGGTTGCAAACGGCAAAGGTGCGGCCATCGTCGGCCGCAACCCAGCGACCATCGAGCAAGGCGCGGTCGCGTTGCAGTGTCAGTCGAGTGTTCATGGGCTCAGGCTTTCAGCAGGGCATTGGCGAGGATGGCCAGTGCTTCGTCAAAGATGGCGTCGGGTGTGGTCAGCGGATGCAGGAAACGGATCACGTTGCCGTAGCTGCCGCAGCTCAGCAGAATCAGTCCTTGCTCAAGCGCCGCGGCTTGAACGCGTTTGGTGAACTCGGCATCGGGCGCACCGCTGACGGGGTCGCAGAACTCCGCGGCCAGCATGCTGCCAAGACCGCGAACTTCGGCCAGTTGAGGCACCTGCTCACGCAGTCGATTGAGGCATTGGCGCAGGCCTTGCCCGAGTCGTTCCGCGCGCTCGCAAAGCCCTTCTTCCTCGATCACGTCCATCACCGCGTGCGCTGCGGCCACGGCCAAGGGGTTGCCGGCATAGGTGCCGCCCAGACCGCCGGGCAAGGGCGCGTCCATCAAATCAGCCCGGCCGCACACGCCCGAGAGGGGCAGGCCGCCTGCGAGGCTCTTGGCAAAGGTGATGAGGTCGATGGGGACCTGGTGGTGTTGCGAAGCAAACAGCCGACCGGTGCGCGCAAAGCCGGTCTGGATCTCGTCGGCGATCAGCAGAATGCCGTGTTCATCGGCAATGCGGCGCAGGCCTGCGATAAAGGCCGAAGGTGCCGGGATGAACCCGCCCTCGCCCTGCACCGGCTCGAAGATGAAGGCTGCGACGCGCTTGGGATCTATGTCCGACTTGAAGAGTCGTTGTACACCGGCCAGTGCGTCCTCGACGCTGACGTCATGCAGCTCATTGGGGAAGGGCGCATGGTAGGTCTCTGCAGGGAAGGGGCCGAAGCCGGCCTTGTAGGGCACGACCTTGCCGGTCAGGGCCATGCCCATCATCGTGCGGCCGTGAAAGGCGCCGTCAAACGCAATCACGCCGCTGCGACCGGTGGCGGCTCGGGCGATCTTGATGGCGTTCTCTACTGCTTCCGCGCCGGTGGTGAAGAAGGCCGTCTTCTTGGCCCAGTCGCCAGGCATCGCGGCGTTGATGCGTTCGGCCAGCGTCACATAGCTGGCGTAGGGCACGATTTGATAGGCGGTGTGATGGAAGGCGTCGAGCTGCGCCGCAATAGCGGCTTGCACGCGCGGGTGGCGATGACCGGTATTGAGCACGGCGATGCCGCTGGCAAAGTCAATGAATCGGCGCCCCTCCACATCCCACAACTCGGCATTGAGCGCGCGCTCGGCATAGAAGTTCTGCAGCACGGCGACGCCGCGCGGCGTGGCGGCCAAGCGCCGCGCTTGCCAGTCATGGTTCTGTGGCGATAGGTCTTTGGAGGCTTGTTCGGGCTTGGACATTGGAGGTTCCTGTGTAAATGGCGGGCCATCGGGCCAGGCCTCCAATGTGCTTTAAGGTGGATTTGTCTGTAAGTGCCAGTTTGTGATTTCTAATGGAGCCACTTTGCAAACCATTTAAGCTGATGAATCCGACCAACCTGGCTGACTGGCTGCTGCAACGCTTGCATGGCGAGGCAGCGATGAACCGGCAATTGCACGATTTGCTACTGCAAGCGGTGTTGCAAGGGCAACTTGCCGCAGGGAGCAAATTGCCTTCCTCGCGCTGGCTTGCTCAAGAACTGGGCGTAGCCCGCAACACGGTGATCGACGCTTACGAAAATTTGCTTGCTCAAGGGTGTCTGATTACCCGCGCGGGCAGTGGCACCTATGTGGCCGAATTCGAGCGAGACGCGCTACAAGGCATGGGCCGCACCGTCGCGGCGAGGGTTCAGGCGGCACCGACGCTGTCCAAGCGCGGTCAGGCTTTGTTTGCGCATGCGGGTGTGGCCGCTCGCCAATGGGGGGCCTTCATGCCCGGGGTACCAGATGTCACCGAGTTTCCAGTGCGGACCTGGCTACGTTTACACAACCGACGCTGGCATGAGGCGCGGCCAGAGCGCCTCAGCTACGCCCCAGGCGGCGGCTTGCCCGAACTGCGAGAGGCCTTGGCCGAACATCTGCGGGTGGCCCGTTCGGTGCAATGCACGGCCGAGCAGATCATCATCACCAGCGGTAGTCATCAGGCGGTAGATCTGGCGGCTCGCTTGTTGACCGACCCGGGGGACACGGTGTGGCTCGAAGAGCCTTGCTATTGGGGCCTGCGCAGCACCTTGCAATCGTTGAGCCTGCGTGTACAGGCTCAGCCCGTCGATGCAGAGGGCTTGCGTTGGCCAGCCAAGCTCAAGGGCGCAGCACCGCGCTTGCTGCTGGCCACGCCCTCGCACCAGTATCCGCTGGGCATGGTGATGAGCCTCTCCCGGCGCCAGCAGTTGCTGGAGCATTGCCGGAAGCATGGCAGCTGGATCGTGGAGGACGACTACGACAGCGAGTTCCGTTTTGGGACTCGCCCGATTGCCTGCTTGCAGGGGCTGGACGGGGGCGATCGGGTCCTCTATGTAGGCAGCTTCAGCAAGACCTTGTTTCCGGGCCTGCGCCTGGGCTATTTGGTCGTGCCCAAGGTCCTGGCTGCGCCCTTCGCCAAAGCCTCCGCCGAGCTCTACCGCGAGGGCCAGTTACAGCAGCAAGCGACCTTGGCCGACTTCATTCGCGAAGGCCATTTGGGCAACCATGTGCGGCGTATGCGAGTGCTGTATGGCAAGCGTCGTGAGTGTCTTTTGGAGGCCGTGCAAGCAAGTTTTGGCGACCAGTTGCCGGTGCTGGGCGACAACGCGGGCCTGCACTTGGTACTGCAGTTGCCCAAAGGTACGGACGATCGTCGCATTGAAGCGAACGCGGCTGCCGCCGGCATCGCGGTGCGCGCGCTCAGCAACTATTACAGCAGCCGGACATCAGCAAGCGCCGGTCTTCTGTTGGGTTATGCCTGCGTGCCCGAGGCTCAGATTAGGCCAGCCTTTCGAGTCTTGGCCGAAGTCTTGCGCAAAGAGTTGCCCTAAGTCTGGAGGAAACAAGTCTTCGGAGCAACAGAGCAAACGAGACCTCTTAGCGGCAAGGCGCGACAGGCCTCCGAAGCTCAGGTGCGTTGCCCTGACGGTCGTTCATGCTGCCGATCCAGAAGTGGCCTTGCCGGTCGCAACGACCTTCGTTAAAGCGCATGGCCTCGCCATGGGGCGCCGCGGCGACCAAGCTGGCGCAGTGGAGGCCGTCTTCATGCAGCAGCAGGGCAATGCATCCGACGTCTTGATTCAATTGCCAATAACGCGCTTTTTGCGCGGAGCCGTCATGGCGCCAGACTTGCCCGGCGAGGGTGCCCACCCAGTAGAAAGCGGCCTCCTTGGGCCAGCACAAAGGGCTTTCGGCCAACTGGGCGCGGCCCGCCCAGAACACATCGAACTTCATGGCTCGCGTGCAAAAGGCCCCAAGCCCAGAAAGCTGCCGCCTTGCAGCCGGGCCATGGGGGTGTCGGGTGGCGGGCACAGGTCTTGCACGGCTGCGCGCCATGCTTCGGCGTTGTCCTGCGGCGTGTAGCCCAGCTGTGCCCAACCGGTATCGCTCCACCAGCGGGCAGAGTTGGCCGACACGCCGTACACGGTCATGCACTCGGTGTGAGGGGCGAGCAGGGCGGCGCGCACCAGCCGCCACAGATCACCATGGCTGAGCCAGGTGGAGAGCGCGCGCCGATCTTCGGGCTGAGCGGCCACCGAGCCCAGGCGCAGGCACACGCTTTCGATGCCATACCGGTCCCAGTACAGCTGCGCCATGGCCTCGCCGAACAGCTTGCTGACGCCGTAGTAGCCGTCGGGCCGCACACGGCTGTCTGGCCCCACCGGCTCGCCCTGGGGTGCGCAACCGGTGGTGTGGTTAGAACTGGCGAACACGATGCGACGGGTGCCTGCCAGGCGTGCCGCTTCGTACAGATGGAAGACGCCCCGGATATTGGCGTCGCAAATGCCTTCGAATGGACCCTCCATCGCCACGCCGCCGAGGTGCAGCACCGCGGACACTTCTTGCAGCAGCGCCTCGGTGGCCGCGCGATCGGCGAGGTCACAGCATTGCAAGTTCGGCATGGTGGCGTCGACGCGCAGATCGCTCAGGCGCAAGGTGGTGTACGGCTGACCGGGCCCACACAGCTGCGTTAGCGGCTCACGTAAGACGCGACCTAGCGTGCCTGCGGCGCCGGTCAGTAGAAGCTGGCCGCGTGCGTTTGTTGAAGACATCAGGGTCAGTACCGTTTCGAAACATTGAACTTGCAAAATAGAATAACGAAACACTGTTTCAAAAAACTAGGTGATTGCATGGGGGTAAGCAAGCAAGACGATTGCGTGAACCGCGCTCAACATGTCGCCCTGGTGGGCGAGTGCATGCTGGAACTGCAGGGCGAGCCTCTGGGCATGCTCATGCAACGCTATGGCGGCGACACCTTCAACACGGCGGTCTATCTGGCCCGCTGTGTTGCCTCCAGGGGCCTGAGCTGCCACTACGCCACTGCCGTGGGCGACGATGGCCTCAGCGCCAAGCTGCTGCAGCGTTGGGCAGAGGATGGCTTGGCTCTTGACCTGGTGTTGAAAATCCCAGGGCGTCTGCCGGGGCAGTACCTGATTGAGGTCGATGAGCGAGGTGAGCGCAGCTTCAGCTACTGGCGTGATCACAGCGCGGCCAAGGCCTACTTTGATGGCGATCTCACGCCGCTGGAGCAGGGCCTGACGCGCTGGGATGCGCTCTACCTCAGCGGCATCAGCCTGGCCATCCTGCCGCCGGCCGGGCGCGAGCGCCTGTTCATCTTGATGCAGGCCTTGCGCGAGCGCGGCGCGACGGTGGTCTTCGACAACAACTACCGGCCGCGCCTGTGGCCCGATGCGGCCCAAGCGCGGGCCGCCTTCAGCCGTGCGTTCGAGTTGTCCAGCATCGCACTGGTCACGGCCGATGATCACCAAGCCCTGTTCGGCCTGCCGAGCCTGGAGGCAGCTGTGAAATCCGCGCAAGCGCTGCCAAGCCCCGAGCTGATCATCAAGCGCGGCGCAGGCGCCACCTTGGTTCGCAGCAGTGGGGATGCCGTTTGGCAGCAAGCGCCTACCGAGCCCGTGGACCAGGTGGTGGACACCACGGCCGCGGGTGACTCTTTTGCCGCCGGCTACCTCAGTCGGCGCTTGCTGGGGGCCTCGGCGGTGGAGGCTGCGCGCTTTGGCAACCGCTTGGCCGCGCGCGTGATTCAGCACCGTGGTGCGGTGATTCCCGTCGCGGCGATGATCGATCTGATGAACGAGACGTCCGCATGAGATTTGCGCCTTGGATGCGTGCCAGCCTGTTGGGCCTGGGCCTGATATTGGCCGCTGAGGGGCGGGCCGCCGTCATCGGGGTCAATGTGCCGGCGGCATCGCTGACCGTGGCTCGCGTCGAGATGCTGCCGCTGGAGCAGCGTAGGCCCTGGCTGGCCTACCTGGCTCGCTCGCAGCAGCAGCGCGAGGCCGATCGCGCCTCACTGGTAGCCGAGCGCGCTGCATTGCCGCCCGGCAGCCCCGTGCCGGCGGCGCCCGAAGGCGGCCATGCCGACAAAAGCATGCCGCTGAACCATGCTCCCGCCTGGTACGCCAGCGCCGCAGCGCGCCGAGTGGCCGACAACATCCTGAGCTTCCAGACCCCGGCAGGCGGCTGGGGCAAGAACCAGCCGCGCGACCGTCCGCCGCGCCAACCGGGTCAGGACTATGTGGCGGACAACAATTCGCCGCGCGCCGTGGCCGGTGATTTCGATTTGGCTGAGAACCCGCGCTGGAGCTATGTGGGCACCATCGACAACGATGCCACCATCACCGAAATCCGCTTCTTAGCCAAGGTGGCCGCGCAACTGACCGAGTCAGACGCCGTCGTCTATCGCGCCAGCGCACTCAAAGGCTTGGCCTATCTGTTGGCGGCGCAGTTCCCGAATGGTGGCTGGCCGCAGGTCTGGCCGTTGCAAGGCGGTTATCACGATGCTGTGACGCTGAACGACAACGCCGTGGTGGAAGTGGCCGAGTTGCTGGGCGAAGTGGGGCAGGGTGCCACCGAGTGGGGCTTTGTGCCTGTCGAGCTGCGCAAGCAGGCGCTGGCCGCCGAGCAGCGCGCCATCGCCCTCTTGCTGGTCTCGCAAGTCAGCATCGATGGGCGCAAGCGAATTTGGGCGCAGCAATATGACGCGCTGAGCCTGGCACCGGTGGCTGCGCGCAATTTCGAACCCGCATCGCTGTGCACCGGCGAAAGCGTGGATGTGCTGCTCTACCTGATGCGTCAAACCGAGCCATCCGCTGAGATGAAGCGGGCGGTGGAGGCGGGCATCGCTTCCTTGCGAGAGCTGGCGCTGGCCGATGTGCAGTGGACTCGGCTGGACGAGGCCCGGGGGCGCCATCTGATCGCCAAACCCGGTGCGGGCCCGCTGTGGGCGCGCTACTATGAAGCGGGCAGCCTCAAGCCGGTGTTCGGCGACCGCGACAAAACGCTGCACGACAACGTCAACGAGATCAGCCTCGAGCGGCGCAATGGCTATGCATGGTTCGGCATCTGGCCTTTGAAGGCGCTGGCCGCTTACGAATCGTGGTCACGCCGCTGGCTCAAGCCTGAGGGGGCTGCCCGGCACTAAGCGTGAGCCTTGGCGCTCGCCACATCGTCCAGATCGTCCAGCTGTTGATGCAGGCAATGCTTGCTTCCAACAAGCTGCCGCCGATGGAGCCCACCAGCAAATTGTTGGTCAGCCACAGCAAGGTGCCCAGCAGCATCAGCAAGCGCATGCGCAGGCCCTGGAGGAAGAACAGTGCCGTCGTGCCAATGCAGGAGGCCACGATCGGTAGCAACGATTGCCAACCTGTCTGCAAGTGAAGCCCCAGGCCCAAGCTGAGTGCGATGAAGAAGGCCGCCACCCAAGGTGAGCGGCTGCGCAGCGAGGCCACCGAGCGGCCCAGCGACACCAAGCTGCTGGCCGCCGCAGTGGGCTGGGCGAGCAGCCAGAAGTGGCCGACATAGGCCAGACACTCCAGCGCCATCAACTGTTTGAAGCGCCGGTCATCGCGCTGCGCGAAACAGGCCATGCCGAAGACAAAAGCCACGTATCCCAAGCCCTGCGCGGGACTCAGGGCATCGCTGCTCAGCAGAATCACGGCGAGTTGCTGAGCGCAGGGCCCAATTCGGGGTGCAGCTTCAGCAAGGCGTGCAACACCTGCTCGGCGAACAGGGCGGCCCCTGCGTTGCCCAAATGCGTCCGGTCGAATTGCGGTGCTGCCAGGGCCAAGGTGTCAGCGCCTGCAGGGCCTAGGGCCTGTACGGTGGCGGCGCTGAGAGCGTTCAGGTCGACCACCGGAACCTCAAGTTCTGCGGCCACACGCAAGGTAACTTCAGCCCAGGGGCGTAAATCGTTTTGCAGTGTTCCCTGAGAAAAATTGCGCCGGGTCAGCGGCGTGATCAGGACCGGGTGCGCACCCACGGCTCGCAGTTCCTCCACATAGGCGGCCAGGTTGGGGCCAAACTCGGTGGCCAGGTCGGTCGAGCGACCCGGCTTGCCGGGCATGTCGTTGTGGCCGAACTGGATCAAAACCAGATTGCGATGCCCACCTTCGCGCAAGAGCGTCAGCACGCTGGACCATAAGCCCTCGGCACGGAAACTCTTGCTGCTGCGACCACCGCGCGCCAGATTGAGGCAGGCGAGCTTGTCCAAGCTTTGGCAGAGCGCATTGCCGTAGCCGCTGCGCGGCGCCATGGTGGAGTCGCCCACCAAGATGAGGCGCAGCCCCAGCGTCTGCGCGTGGGCAGTGAATGCCACGCTGCAGAGCAGGGCTGCGGACAGAGCCAGCCTGCCGATCACGCGACTCAGAACTTGTAGCGCAAACCGATCAGGAATTCGCGCCCAGTCACGTTGTTGACCACCACGCTGTCGCGAGCCCGGCTGATGAACTGGTCATTCGCCTGATTGGTCAGGTTCGTGCCTTCAAGCGTCAGGTCCAGATTCGGCGTGGCCTTGTAGGAAACCGAGAAGTCCACGTTGAAGGTTTTGTTCTTGCCTTCCACATCGTTGTTGTTCTGTCCCGGCACGCGGGTCAGATAGGACTCTCGTGCCGATCCTGACAGCCGGGCACTGAACTTACCGTCGTCGTAGTACAGCGTGGCGTTGTAGGACTTGGGGGACAGATTGATCAGGTCATCGGTGATGGTGGTGTTGCTGGTGGGCGAGACCACATACTGGATCTGTGACTTCACATAGGTGTAGTTCAACAGCGCGCCGAAATTCTTGCCCCAGCCGGGCAGGAAGCTGAAGGGCTGCTGCAGATTCAACTCGAAGCCGCTGAGTTTGCCGCCATCGGTGTTGATGGGGGCCGTCACAGCAAAGACCTCTTCACCCGTCATGCCTGAGGGCAGCAGGCTCATTGGCAAGCCGGTCTGGTTGTAGGGAATATTGGACTTGATGGTCTGGATATAAGTCTTGATGTTCTTCTGGAACAAGCCAAGGCCTACGAAACCATTCTTCTCGTGGTACCACTCCAGGCTGGTATCGAAGGTGTCGGCGCGGAAAGGCTTGAGCAAGGGATTTCCGCCGGTATAGGTCAAGGTGCCAGTGGTGCTGAGGGTGCCACCTGGGCTTAAATTGCTCAGCTGCGGACGCGACATCACCTTGGCCACAGCGCCACGCAGCACCACATCTCGGCTCAAGTTGGCGGCCACATTGAAGGCCGGCAGCCAGTCGTCGTAGCTGTTCTCGGCGCTCACTTGGGTGGCCCCGCCGGTGGCAAGATAGCCGTCGGAGACCATCTTGGTTTTCACATAGCGAACGCCCAAGTTGCCGCGCAGCAGAATGCCGGCAAGATCCGTGCTGAAGTCGGCCATGAAGAACCCGCCGGTGTCGGTCTCTTTGACCGAACGGTTGTTGCCGCGCGCATTGCCGTTGGTGATGGAGGTGAGGGTGTAATCCCCTGGGCCGCCGGCCGCGCCGGTTTTCAGGCAGTTGCAGTAAATGTCATAGGCAGTCGCAATTGCATTCAGGTCTGGGAGAACCCAAGAGGTGAGTGTGCCGGACGGCAAGCTCTGACCCTTGCCGAAACCATTCAAGGTGGTGACCAAGCTGGACTGGCTAACGCCGGCCGGTAAAACGTTCATGGTCTCGCCGCTTCGGCGCGACTCAAAGGTCTCGAATTTGAAAGTCTTGTAGTCAATGCCGCCCTTCAAGGTCAGCTTGTTGGGGATGACTTCCCACGCCAAGTCCAGGTGAGCCAGATCATTGGTATTGGTGGTGCCGTTCGGTCGGATGCGCACTTCGCTGGGCGTGAAGTTGCTGATGCTGGCCGAACCGACCGGCACACCCAGGATGGCCAAACCGCCGCTGGTGGCGTTTGGATTCAGGGTGCCGTAGTTGATGCTGGGCAGGCGATCGTTGGCGCGAAAGTCGATTTCATAACCATTGACATTGGCGGCATCCAGGGTGGTCGTGGTTTGAATCGGGTTGTCGAATTTGGAGGTGGCGCGGCCCAGCATCGCCGTCAGCTTGATGAAGTCACCGAACTCCTGTTCGAGGGTGATCGTGGGCTGAGTGAAGGTCGTGGACAGGCGGTCAAAACGCGATTCGGTGCGGATGTCCACACCGTTGTATTTGCCGTAGAGCAAGGCGCCATTGGGTGCGTATTCGGCGGCCAGCACGCTGGTTTGTGGCTTGCCGCCTTGCGACAAGGAGCGGCTGAAGGAAATGGCTTCCAGGAAGTCTTCCTGGCGTGTCGCCTTGAGTTTGGAATACAACATGTCGCCCGTGATCAAGGTGCCGTCGGCGGGCTTGAGCTGGACGGAGGCGGTCAAGCCCAGGCGTTCTTGATCATGGGTTAGGCGGCCATAGCGCGGCAGCCGGGGATGGAAGTTTACGGCCTTGCTCGCGTCCTGGTAGGCGAGTTGGTTGGCCGGCGTGTTGGCCAAACGCGGGATGCCGTTGGCGACCGGGCCGCAGTTGTTCGCGGTGGAGCCTGCCGGCAAGGTCGTCCCGGTGGCAATGGTTGCACCTTGTGGGGGGCACCAGCCGCCGGAGGATGGCCCGTTGTCCCAGCGCACGGTGCTGAAGCCTTCTTCGAGCACTTGGCGTTTGGAATAGGCCCCAGAAAACAAGATGCCAATTTTTCTGTCGGCAAAGGTATCTGCAATCAGGAAGGCTGCTTTCGGCGTGGTTTTGCCCGACAAGTCGTTGTACATGCCCTTCAAAGACACGGCGGTTGTCAGGCCGCTTTTGAGGTCAAAGGGCCGGGTGGTTTGCAGATCGACCGTCGCGCCCAGCGAGCCTTCGTCGACATCGGCCGAGGAGCTCTTGCGCACCGTCAGCGAATTGAACAGATCAGCCGCGAAGACGTTGAAGTCAAAGCCGCGCGAGCGATTGTTGCCGCCCGAGGAGTCGGTGCCGCCAGTGGTGGCGAGCGCCTCGACGCCGTTGATGCGCACGCGGGTGAAATCCTGACCCAGGCCGCGCACCGTGATGGAGCGGCCTTCGCCGGCATCGCGGTCGATCACCACGCCGGGCACGCGCTGCAGCGATTCGGCCAGATTGGTGTCGGGGAACTTGCCCATGTCCTCGGCCTTGATGACATCGACGATGCCTTTGTCATCGCGCTTGGCGCGCAAGGCGCTTTCCAGCGAAGCGCGCAAGCCTGTCACGACCACAGCGTCGAGTTGCTTCTTGTCGTCGGACGCCGGACTTTGTTGCGCTTCGGCCGACATGCTGGCCAGCAGCCCGAGAGCGCTGGTGGCGAGCAGGCAACGGCTCAGTCTGGAAAGGCGGGGATGGTGGTGGCGGTTCTGCATAAGACTGTCTCCGATTGTTTTGCAAGTCGTTCCCTTGCCAGGCTTCTGGGTCCGTGGCTCTGTTGGGTTGACCATTGAGAGGGCGCGCGCAGGGCGCCTGTTTTGATTCGGAGAGCTGCTGCAGTGCCGCCCGCCGCTGTGTAGCTTGGAGGGCTAGAGGTAGTCCTCGCGGCGGGGGGTGAATTGATCCAGCAAGGTGCTGCCGGCTTCGAGGGCAACGACGCCATGCTGATGCAGGCGCGGAGCGATGAAGGCGTCACCGACGTGCAGCACACGCTTTTGGCCGGCGACCTCGGCGGCAAAAGAGCCGCTGATCACATAGGCGATCTGGTCGTGTTCATCATGGGCGTGCGGCGTGCCGACGGCGCCCTGGTCAAACTGCACCAGCACCGACATCAGACCCGGCGTGTGGCCCACGATCTTGCGGCGGATGCCGTCGCCCAGCTCTTCCCAAGGCGTGCTGGCGGCGTCGAAAAACGGATTCATGCGAGGTCTCCTGATGCTTCGATTTCGGCTCACTATAGCGTCCAAACAAAAAAATGAAACATCGGTTCACTAAATAGAAACCATAATTCCGGGAAAGTCACTAGCCCACTAAGCTTGCGTCCAATCACCCCGTCCTGCCGCTTTGACAGGACAGCCCGGAACCCTGCCAGAGCAAGGAAAAGCACGATGGAAATCCGCCAACCCATTCACAGTGAGCACGCCCGCACGCTGGATACCGAAGGCCTGCGCCGCCACTTTCTGGTGGAAGACTTGTTCAAACCCGACGCGGCCACGCTGACCTACAGCCAGATCGACCGCATCATCGTCGGCGGCATCATGCCGGTCGCCCAAGCGGTGAGCTTTTCTCCGGAATTGGGCCGCCATACCGGCACCGATTTCTTCCTGCAGCGCCGTGAACTGGGTCTCATCAATATCGGTGGCGCCGCACGCGTCACGGTGGATGGCCAAGTTTTTGAGATCGGCCCGCGCGAGGCGCTTTATGTGGGGCAGGGTGCCCAGCAGCTGAAGTTTGAGAGTGTGGACGCCGCCGCCCCTGCGAAGCTGTACTTCAACTGCGCGCCGGCGCACACCGCCTATCCGCACCGCAAGGTGACCTTGGCCGAGGCCTCGCCCGAGACCCTGGGCGCCGCAGAAACCAGCAACCGCCGCACCATCTACAAATTCTTGGTGCCCGATGTGTTGCCCACCTGCCAGTTGCTGATGGGCATGACCCAGCTCGAGCCCGGCAGCCTGTGGAACACCATGCCTTGCCACACGCATGACCGGCGCATGGAGGTGTACTTCTACTTCGACATGAGCGAGAACGCCGCCGTCTTCCACATGATGGGCGAGCCGACGCAGACGCGCCATCTGGTGGTGCGCAATGAGCAGGCGGTCATCAACCCGAGTTGGAGCATTCACTCGGGCGTGGGCACCCAGGCTTACACCTTCATCTGGGGCATGGTGGGTGAGAACCAGGTCTTCAAGGACATGGACCATATCCCGATGACTGCCTTGCGTTGAGCGGAGCCCCCACATGATCCTCGACAACTTTCAGCTGCATGGCCGTGTGGCCATCGTCACCGGTTGCAACACCGGTTTGGGCCAGGGCATGGCTTGTGCGCTCGCGCAGGCAGGCGCCGACATCGTGGGCGTGAACGTCTCAGAGCCGGACGAGACCCGTGCTCAGGTCGAAGCGCTGGGCCGCCGCTTCATGGACCTGCGCGCCAATCTGTCCGACATCACCTGCCTGGAAGGCTTGGTGGAGCAGGCCAAGAGCCTCAGCGGCCGGGTGGACATCTTGGTCAACAACGCCGGCATCATTCGCCGGGAAGATGCCATCAAGTTCAGTGAGAAGGATTGGGACGATGTCATCGACCTGAACCTGAAGACGGTGTTCTTCTTTTCGCAGGCGGTGGCCCGCCAATACCTGGCCCAGGGCGGCGGCGGCAAGATCATCAATGTGGCGTCGATGCTGTCCTACCAAGGCGGCGTGCGCGTGCCGTCCTACACCGCCAGCAAGAGCGGCGTTGTTGGCATCACCCGCTTGATGGCCAATGAATGGGCTGCTCACCGCATCAATGTGAACGCCATCGCCCCCGGCTATATGGCCACCAACAACACCGCAGCCTTGCGCGCCGATGAGGGCCGCAATGCTTCCATCTTGGAGCGCATCCCGGCCGGCCGCTGGGGTGTGCCCGATGATCTGGCCGGGCCGGTGGTGTTTCTGGCCTCGCAAGCGTCGGACTACGTCAATGGCTACACCGTGGCCGTTGATGGGGGCTGGTTGGCCCGCTGACTCTCATCCCTTCCATGGAGCGACCCGGGCCGTCAGATGTCTGGGCGCTCCGATACCGCCGGAGACACGGTGCATGTATGAAAACAAACGGCTGGGCTTCTTGTTCGTCCTGCCTTTCGTGCTGGGCGTGCTGCTGTTCAAGCTCTTTCCTTTTGTGGCGAGCTTCGCCCTCAGCTTCAGCCAATACGACTTGATCGACCCGCCGGAGTACGTGGGTCTGGCCAACTACCAGGAGCTGGCCACCGGCGACCCGCTGTTCCGCAAATCGCTGGGCGTGACGCTGCTGTTCGCGGCGCTGGCCGTGCCGCTGCGTGTGGGCTTCGCGCTGTTCATCGCCCATGTGCTGAACTTCAAGATGCGCGGCATCAACTTCTTCCGCTCGGCTTTTTACCTGCCGTCCATCTTGGGCGGCTCGATCGCGGTGGCGGTGCTGTGGCGCTTCATCTTTTCCAAGAACGGGCTGGTGAACCTGCTGCTTTCGCAGTTAGGCATCGAACCCATCGCCTGGCTGGCCGATGAGCATTACTCCATGTGGACCATCGTGCTGCTCTTCACCTGGCAGTTCGGCTCGGCCATGGTGATCTTTCTGGCGGCGCTGCAAAACGTCTCGGTGTCTCTGTACGAAGCCGCCGAATGCGATGGCGCCAGCAAGTTCCAGCAGTTCTGGCGCATCACCGTGCCGCTGATCACGCCGGTTATTTTCTTCAACCTCATCATGCAGATGGTGCACGCCTTCCAGGAGTTCAACGGGCCTTATCTGATCACCGAGGGCGGCCCCTTGAGCTCCACCTATGTGCTGGCGCTCTACATCTACGACCAGAGCTTCCGCTTCTTCAATCTGGGCTATGGCGCGGCGCTGTCTTGGGTCTTGTTCGCCCTGGTCGGCGGCCTGAGTGCCTTCTCCTTCTGGAGTTCCAAGTACTGGGTCTTCTACTCCGGTGAGAAGGACCGCAAATGAGTCACGGCACAGACACCCTGGTGCTGAACCGCGAGCGCGGCCACCCTTGGCTGCGCTATCTGGCGCTGGGCTTGGTGGCCTTGGTGATGCTTTACCCGCTGCTCTGGTTGGTGGGCGCCTCTTTCAAGAGCAATGGCGAGATCTTCACCGAGATCGGCTTCTGGCCCAGTCGCTTCGACTTTGGCGCCTATGCCAAGGGTTGGAAGACCAGCACCGAGTACACCTTCGCCACTTACTTTCTCAACAGCTTTTTGATCACCATTCCGCGCATCATCGTCACGGTGATCTCTTGCGTACTGGTGGCCTATGCCTTCGCGCGCTTTGAGTTCTGGGGCAAGAAGCTGCTGTTCTCCGTCATGGTGGGCACCATGATGCTGCCGCTGATCGTGCTGCGCTTGCCTCAGTACCTGATGTTCCGAGAGCTGGGTTGGCTGGACAGCTATTTGCCCCTGATCGTGCCCTCGGCCTTCGCCACTGACACCTTCTTCGTCTTCATGTTGGTGCAGTTTCTGCGCGGCATCCCGCGCGATATGGAAGAGGCCGCGCAGATCGACGGTTGCAACGCGCTGCAATTGCTCTGGCACATCATCGTGCCCCTGCTCAAGCCGGCCATCATCTCGGTGATCGTGTTTCAGTTCATCTGGACCATGAATGACTTCATGGGGCCGCTGATCTATCTGGCCTCGGTGGAGAAGTACCCGGTTTCCTTGGCGCTCAAGATGAGCATCGGCGCCACCGAGGAAGTCGAGTGGGCCAATGTGATTGCGATTTCGGTGGTGGCGCTGATCCCCTCAGTCACCGTGTTCTTCATGGCGCAAAAGCACTTCATTGAAGGCGCCTCCAGCAGTGGAATCAAAGGATAGAGCCGTGGCCCATCTGAGCCTGAAGAAAATCGAAAAAGTCTATGCGAACGGTTTCAAGGCCGTGCATGGCGTGGACCTGGAAGTGCGCGACGGCGAGTTCATGGTCTTTGTGGGCCCGTCCGGCTGCGCCAAGAGCACCTTGCTGCGCATGATCGCGGGCCTGGAAACCATCAGCGGCGGCGAGCTGCACATCGGCAATAAAAAGGTCAACGAGCTGGCGCCCAAGCAGCGCGGCATTGCCATGGTGTTCCAGAACTATGCGCTCTACCCGCATATGACGGTGTACGAGAACCTGGCCTTTGGACTCAAGCTCGCCGGCACGCCCAAGGCCGAGGTCGCGCAGCGTGTGCGCCATGCCGCCCAGTTGCTGGAAATGGAGCATCTGCTCGAGCGCTACCCCAAGCAGCTCAGCGGCGGCCAGGCCCAGCGGGTGGCGGTCGGGCGCGCCATCGTCAAGAAGCCCGAGGTGTTTCTGTTCGACGAGCCGCTCTCCAATCTGGACGCCAAGCTGCGCGCCTCCATGCGCGTGCGCTTGACCGAGCTGCACCGCAATCTGCGCGAATCGGGCCAGCCCGCCACCGTGGTCTATGTGACGCATGACCAGGTGGAAGCCATGACCATGGGCGAGCGCATCTGCGTGCTCAAGGAAGGGGTGATCCAGCAGGTGGACACGCCCACAGCGCTTTACGACCACCCGGCCAATGCCTTTGTCGCCAGCTTCATCGGCTCGCCCGAAATGAATATCCACGAGGCCCAGCTGCAGCCGCAGGGCGAGGGTCTGGCCGTCGTGCTCGGGGGTCAGGTCTTGCCTTTGCCGGCCGCCAAATCGCAGCAATTGGTGAGCCGCAGCGGCGCCATCAAGTTTGGCCTGCGGCCCGAGCATGTAACGTCGCTGCCGCGTGAAGGAGCCCTGGCCGTCCCCTGCAGCTTGCGCTTTGTCGAGCACATGGGCAGCGAGGTGTTTGTGCACTTCAGCATCGGCGAGGTCACCATGACCGCGCGGGTGCCAGCCGACCAGCTGGGCGATCTGGCCGGCAAGGCGCGTGGCGCCGCGCATGTGTTTCATCTGCAGCTGGATCGCTGCCATTTGTTTGACGCCGAGACCGGCGTCAACCTGCTGCGATGAGGCGCCGCACCTTCTCGGCGGCGCTGGCGCTCAGCCCTTTGCTGGCGCGGGCACAGCCTCAGCCCACCGTGCTGCGCTTCGCCTGGTGGGGCGGCGCCGCTCGGCACGAGGCCACGCTCAAGGCCATCGCCGCGTTTGAGCGCCAGCATCCCGGCCTCAAGATCAAGGCCGAGTACATGGGCTTTAACGGTTATCTGGAACGGCTCACCACCCAGATCGCTGGCGGCTCCGAGCCCGACATCATGCAGATCAACTGGGCCTGGCTGGCCATGTTCAGCAAGCGCGGCAATGGCTTTGCCGACCTGAACCGCCATGCGAATGTGCTGGCGCTGGACCAGTTCCGCGCCGACGATCTGGCCGCCGGCATGGTGGGGGGCAAGTTGAACGCTTTGCCCACGTCCTACAGCGCACGCGTGATGCTGTGGAACGAGGCTGCGTTCAAACGCGCTGGCGTGCCCTTGCCGCGAACCTGGGACGAGCTCTTCGCCGCCGGCCCGCTGTTCAAGCAACGGCTGGGGCCGCAAGCCTACCCGCTGGACGGCGAGCTCTACGACATGATGCTGCTGGCCCAGGCCTGGGTGCAGCAAAAGTACGGCACGCCCTATGTCGACCCGCTGAGCCCGCGTGTGGCCATGAGCGAGGCGGCAGCCTTGGACTGGGTGCGCATCTACCGCCGCCTGGTGGACGAGCATGTGGCCACGCCCTTGCCGCTGCGCGCCAGCCTCGGTGGGGCCGAGAAACCGACGGAGCAGCAGCAGGACTGGGTGGTGGGCAACTGGGCCGGCAACTTCACCTGGGATTCGGCCATCCCCTTGCGCGCCGCCACGCTCAACCGCGAGCAGAAACTGGTGCTGGGCGAGTTCCCAACTCTGCCCGATGCCAAAACCAGCGGCATGTTCGGCCGGCCCACGGTGATGCTGGCGGCGGGGCGCAATACCAAGCAGCCCGAGCTGGCCGCGCGCTTCATCAATTACCTGCTCACCGATCCCGACGCCGCCCTGATCCTGGGCAAGACGCGCGGTGTGCCGGCCGCGGCCCGGCAGTTCGAGGTACTGGCCAAGGCCAAGAAACTGCCTGCCATGGAGTTGGCCGCGCATGAGCAGATCAAGGCCCAGCGCGAGGCCGGGCGCGTGCCCGTGCCTGCGCCGCTGTTCGAGCATGCGCGCCTGCACAAGTTCATGCGCGAGGTCTTTGAGACCGTCGCCTATGGCAAAACCAGCAACGAGGCCGCTGCCCGCCGCCTGGTCGATGAGGGCAATGCCCTGTTGAAGCGAATCAAATAGAGAAGCCCATGAAACACCACAGCCGACAACTCCGCTTTGAAACCCGCCAGGACCCGGACACCGGCGCTCGCGTCACCCGCCTGACGCCGGCGGACGTCACCTGCCACCGCAACTACTTCTATCAAAAGTGTTTTACCCAGGATGGCGAACGCCTGATCTTCGGCGCCGAGTTCGGGCCCGGCAGTGACTGGAACTATCACCTGCTGGACTTGCGCACCCAGGTGGCCACCCAGCTCACCGACCAAGCCGGAGAGAACACCTTCGGCGGCTTTCTCAGCCCCGACGATAGTCATCTCTACTTTGTGCGCGCCGAGCGGCAACTGATTCGTTTGGCCTTGGCTGATCTGAGCGAGGAGGTGGTCTACACCGTGCCGCAGGGTTGGGTGGGCTATGGCACCTGGGTCTCCAACAGCGCTTGCACCCAGATGGTGGGCATTGAGATCCATGCGGACGATTGGTTTTCGCTGTCGGACTGGCAAAAGTTCCACCAGATGTTCCATGCCAAGCCGCGCTGCCGCTTGATCCGCATCGACCTGGCGACCGGTGCGCGCGAGATCATCTTGGAGAAGCAGGGCTGGCTGGGCCATCCGCAGTACCGCCCCTTCGACGACAACACCGTGGCCTACTGCCACGAGGGCCCGCACGACCTGGTGGACGCGCGCATGTGGTTCATCAACGAGGACGGCACGAATATGCGCTGCGGCAAGCAACACCTTGAGGGCGAAGCTTGCACGCATGAGTTCTGGGTGCCGGATGGCTCGGCCATGATTTACGTCTCTTACCTCAAGGGCCAGAGCGACCGCTGGATTTGTTCATTAGACCCAGTCACGCTGGAAAGCAAGCGCCTGACCCTGATGCCGCCTTGCTCGCACCTGATGAGCAATTTCGACGGCACGCTCTTGATCGGCGATGGCTGCGACTCACCCGCCGATGTGGCCGACACTAGCAGCCACCAGATCAAGACCGACCCCTATCTGCACCTCTTCGATCTCAAGGCCGGCACGGAGCGCAAGGTCGCGCGCCATGACAGCAGCTGGCGCGTCTACAAGGGCAACCGCCAAGTCACGCACCCGCACCCCAGCTTCACGCCCGACCAGCGTCAGGTGCTGTACAGCTCGGACTGCGACGGCGAGCCGGCGCTCTTTCTGGCGGATCTTTGATGCGGCGCTGGCTCGGGCTAATGCTGATGATGTGCGGCATTGCGCAGGCTCAGCTGCTGGCGCAGGACCGTCCGCAGCTTACGGATTCGCAAGCAGCCGCGATGACGCAAGCCGACTATCTTGGAGATTGGCATCCGCCCGCGCTGCAGGCGCAGCACTGGCGCGCGGACTTCATCGTGGCGGCCGACGGCAGCGGCAGCCATCGCAGCCTGCAGGCCGCCATTGACGCCCTACCGGCGCAAGGCCGGCGCCACTACATCCAGCTCAAGCCCGGCCGCTACCGCGAGCAGGTCTGCGCCCAAGACAAGGCGCCGTTCACGCTCTATGGCCAGGTCGGTGATGCGGCAGCCGTGCAGATCGTGCATGGGCATTTCAGTTCCGAGCCCAAGGCGGTGGGCACGCCTGCCAATCGCTGCACGCCGGACCTTGCCGCCAGCCAATACGGCACCGCCGGCAGCGCCACCTTGGCAATCTTCAGCGATGACGTTCAGCTGGCGCACCTGAGCGTAGTGAACGATGCGATGGACGCGGTGCGCGAGGGCCAGGGCTACCCGCCGGCGGTGGGAGAGAGTGGGGGCGCGCAAGCCGTGGCCTTGATGACCGAGGGGGACCGGCTGCAGCTGCAAGACGTGCGCCTGCTGGGCCACCAGGACACCTTTTTTGTGCGCGCCAAAGCGCGGGGTGGCGCCGCCCGCGTGTGGGTGCAGGCCAGCTGGATCGCGGGTGACGTGGACTTCATCTTCGGCAATGGCACGCTGATGATCAGCGACAGCACCATCCTCAGCCGCGCCGGCCGCCGCGTGCCGGGCAGTGGGGGCTATGTGCTGGCGCCCAGCACGGCGCCGCAGCAACCCTTTGGCATGCTGGTGCAGCGCAGCCGCCTGCTGGCCGAGCCTGGCGTGGCGCCGGCCAGCATTGCGCTCGGGCGGGCCTGGGATGCTGGCGTGGCACGAGGGGCTTGGCAAGCTGGCGTGTCGCCGAATGGCCAAGCTCTGATCCGCGACAGTCAACTCGGCCCGCACCTGCGCGGCTGGGGGGCGTCCACCTCGCGGCGACCCTTTGACGCCGCTTCGCAGCGCCTCGGGGAATACCGCAACCAGTTGCTCCTGGAGTAGTGGCGCGCTCAGTGGACAATGTCGCTTTGCATCTGAAACTTCCCACCGAAGCAATCAACAAGTAGCCAATCAGCGCATGGACGACGATTCGATTGATTCATCCAAGCAGCAGCCCGAATCGGTCGCTGCGGTGCTCAAGGTGTTTGCCATTCTGCAAGCCCTGTCCGAGCGCAGCGAAACCGGCATCTCCGAGCTCTCGGTACGACTGGCCATGCCCAAGGCCACGGTCTACCGTTTTCTGCAAACCATGATGACCCTGGGCTATGTGCGCCAGGAGTCGGGCAGCGAGCGCTATGGCCTGACCATGAGGGCCTTCGAGCTGGGCGCCAAAGCCTTGCAGTACCCGGATTTGGTGGACCTCTCCAAGCACCATATGCAGATGCTGGCCGACGCCACCGGCGAGACGGTGCACCTGGGCACGCTGATCGACAGCGAGATCATCTATGTGCACAAGATCGACTCGCGCCACACCTTGGGCATGTATTCGCGCATCGGCCGGCGCGCGCCCCTGCATTGCACCGCCATCGGCAAGGTCTTGATGGCTTGGGAGCACCCGCAACGGCGCGACCGAGTGCTCGACGGCGCCGAGTTCCAGCGCTTTCGCGACAAGACCATCGTCGACCGGGGCGAGTTTCTGGCAGAGTTGGATCGCGTGAAGGCCCAGGGTTTTGGCGAGGACCGCGAAGAGTTCGACGACCACATCCGCTGCCTCGGTATTCCCATCTTCGACCGCCTCGGCCAGCCGATTGCGGGCATGAGCGTGTCTTTCCCCAGCTTCCGCTACGACGAAGCCAAGGCGCCCGAGATCATCGCCATGCTCACCGCCGCCAGCCGCGACATTTCGGCACGGCTGGGCTGCACCAAATTCCCGCTTGACACCGGCGCTCAGGCGATAGCGTCTTAGGGCGCCGCAGCATGGCTTCATCGGTGGTCGGGTGCTGCCCCTCGACTGGCCGAGTCCGGGCCGCTTGAAGGCAGCGGTTCAGCCACTCCGTTTTCGAGGGGCTGCCGTCAGGACATCTCGCCTGCTTTGCAATTGCGTTGCCGGAGCGCTGCATGCCCAGCGCTGCTCGATCTGCTCGGGAAGACCTTCTGCATGAATTGACTTCCTCAACAGAGAAACCGGCGGTATGCTGAAACTCGCCTCCGATTTTTTGGGCAACGGCAGCCAATGCCTAGCGCGAATTTTCCAGGCACAAAAAACCGCACCGGCACGGCGCTGATGAGAACGGAGACAAGCATGGGATCTGGCAGCCATATCAAAATCGGCGCCCGCTTGGGTTTGGCGTTTGGCGCGGTGCTATTGATCACGGCCTTGATCGCGGGCATTGGCGTCTGGCGACTCGGCACGCTCAAGGCCGCGGCCAACGATTTGGCCACCATCGAGATGGACCGCAGCACTTTGGCGGCCCGCTGGACGGCCAATATCAATTTGAACTGGGTGCGTACCTCGGCCGCCTTGTTGGCCAGCGACGCTGCCTATGTCAAGTCCTTGCAGGCTGATATGGAGACCACCTCCAAGCTGATCGGCGAGACTCAAAAGCAGTTGGAGCCCTTGATTACCGATACCAAGGGCAAGGACTTGCTGGCCGACATCAGCAAGGCGCGAGAGGCCTACCGAGGGCCGCGCAGTGATTTGATGAAAAAGAAACTGGCGGGGGAGGATGTGGCCGAAGCGGTCAAGTCGAATTTGCAGCCCTTGGCCACTTCCTATTTGGCCGCCCTCGATAAGCTGGATCAGCATATGGACGGGATGCTGAGCAAGAGTCAGGCCGACACCAATGCCGTGGCGCAGGCCGGTCAATGGATTTTGGGTCTGGGAGCCGTTTTGTCCTTGGGCCTGGGACTGCTGTTTGCCCTGTTTGCAACCAAATCGATTACGGGCCCTATGAGCCAGGCGGTGGGTTCGGCTCAAGCGATCAGCGACGGCGACCTGACGGTGAGTATCGCCACACAGGGCAGCGACGAGTCCGCGCAGATGCTGCAAGCCCTGCTGGCCATGCGAGACAAATTGGCCCATGTCGTCGGCGAGGTCAGGGAGAACGCCGAGGGCGTCTCTACCGCCAGCGCCGAAATAGCCCAGGGCAACCATGATTTGAGCGCGCGCACGGAGATGCAGGCCAGTGCCATCCAGCAGACGGCGGCGTCGATGGAAGAGTTGGGCGCCACCGTCAAGCAAAACGCATCGAACGCCCACCAAGCCAATCAAATGGCCGTGGCGGCATCCAACGTGGCCATCAAAGCCGGCGATGTGGTCAACGAAGTGGTCGAGACGATGAAGGGCATCAACGACAGCTCCAAACGCATCGCCGACATCATCACCGTGATCGACGGGATCGCCTTCCAGACCAATATCCTCGCGCTCAATGCCGCCGTCGAGGCGGCCCGGGCCGGCGAGCAAGGGCGCGGCTTCGCAGTGGTTGCGTCCGAGGTGCGCAGCCTGGCGGGGCGTTCGGCCGATGCCGCCAAGGAAATCAAGGCCTTGATCAGCACCAGCGTCGAGCGGGTCGAACTGGGCAGCAGCCTGGTCGACCGGGCCGGTGTCACGATGACCGAGGTCGTGGCCTCGATTCAAAAAGTTACCCACATCATGGGCGAGATCAGCGCGGCCAGCAGCGAGCAAAGTTCAGGCGTTTCGCAAATCGGCTCGGCGGTACAGCAGATGGATCAGGTCACGCAACAGAACTCCGCCTTGGTCGAAGAGATGGCGGCGGCGGCCAGCAGTTTGCGCAACCAGGCCCAGGCCTTGGTGCAGGTCATGGCGATCTTCAAGTTAGCGGACAGGCGCGCGCAACGCTAGGCGCCGTTCATGGCTACACCACGGCCCGCTAGCCCAGCTTCATTGGCCCGGTTTTCTGGCTTTTTGGGGGCCACGCTGAAGGCTTTGCTGCTTGTCTTTTGGCTCGTTTGCGCAGCCACGGCTGGGGCGCAAGCTGCCCAACAGCTGCCGCAAATCAAGCCGACTCAGACCTCGGCTGAGCGCGAGTCAGCGCCAGCCACGAGAGTCATGCTGCTGGTGTCCTACCACGCCGGCATGGCCTGGAGCGACGCGCAAATCGCCGGCTTGCGCAGCGAACTGGCCCGCTATGACCGGCCCCTCAATTTGAGTCTGGACTTTCTTGATACCAAGAATGTGCAGCCGCTGCCCGCCTATCAACAACAAGTCGAAGATCTGCTGCTGACCAAGTACGGCCGCACGCCGCCACGCCTGCTGTTGGCCACCGATGATGATGCTCTGGACTTTGCCTTGCGCATGCGGGCCCGCCATTTCCCGGCCGTGCCTATCTTGTTCTCCGGCGTTTCTGGCAGCCGCCGGGCAAGCCTGCAGGATGAAGGCAATATCAGCGGTGTATTCGATGACGCCGACGATAGCCAAAACCTCGCCTTGATGTTGCAACTGCTGCCGCGCACCAAGCGGGTTGTGATCGTGCATGACCAAAGCCGCACCAGTCTGGCCCAAGTGGCCAGCCTTGCGCCTGTCTTGGCCCAGCACCCCGGCTTGCAAGTCGAGCAGCTGACGCGAATGTCGGTACAGGAGGTGCAGACCCGTCTGCAGGCCTTAAGTGACACCGATCTTGTGTTGGCCCTGCCCTTCAATCTCGATGCGTTGGGCCGCGTCATCAGCCACGAGGAGGCCAGCGAGCTCTGGGCGGCAGCAGCAAGGGCCCCGTTGACGGTCACACGCGACGTCAGTATGCGGCCGGATGTGCTGGGTGGCTTCTTGGTCACGGGTCGCCAGCAAGGCGAGGGTCTGGGTCGCCTTGCTGTGCAAGTCTTGCAGGGCAAACGTGCCGATGAACTGCCGATGTTGGCCGGCCCGGGCGTGCCAACATTCGAGCATCAACAACTGCGCCGCTGGGGCATTGATGAGGCTGCCTTGCCCAGCAAAGCCGTGGTGCTGCATCGCCCAGCCGATTGGTGGGCCGATCTGCGTCCCTATCTGGGCTGGTTGATCAGCCTGTTTGGCAGCTTGCTGGCCATCATTGCGCTCTTGATCAACGGAATTCGGCTGCGCCACCGGTCGGAGCAGGCGCTGCGGCAAAGCACTCAAAACTATCTGGCGCTGTTCAACGGTAGCAGCGACGCCATTTTGGTGCGCGACGGCAAGAGCCTGGCCATCATCGATGTCAATCCGCGTTTTTGCAGCCTCTACGGCTATAGCCCGGCAGAGGCGTTTTTGCTCAGCGCGTCGCAACTCAGCGACGAGGCCAACCTCTACACCGGAGCCATGGTGGTCGAGCGAATCGACAAGGCCAGAACCGAAGGACCGCAGTTTTTTGAATGGCGTTCGCGCCGCAAAGATGGCAGCTATTTTTGGGCCGATGTGTCGCTGACCTCGTTCAAACTACCCGAGGGCGAACGCATCATTTCCACGGTACGCGATATCTCCGACCGCAAGCAACTGGAGACCCAGGCTCAGGCCTTCCAGCATCAAGTCAAACAGATTTATCAGAACCTGCCGGTGGCGGTATTTGTCATTGATGCAGGACACCGGGTGAGCTTCTGGAATGAGCAGATGGCGCGACTGACTGGGGTCGAGGCAAAAGACATCATCGGCAGTCATGAGACTTGGCGCGGCATCTACCCTTCGGCACGGCCTTGCCTGGTTGATGCGGTGGTGGACGGCCTGGATGTCGAAGACCTGACGCCCTTGTATGGAGATCAGCTGCGCCGAAGTGCCGACGTTGACGGGGCCTTGGAAGGAGAGTCCCATATTCCGGCGCAAGGTGAACGTGCCGAACTATGGCTGCGCCTTTGCGCGGCGCCCTTGCGGGACGAACAGGGGCAGGTGATCGGGGCGATTGAAACCGTGATTGATGTGACGGCACTCAAACGCACGCAAGAAAGCCTGCTTGCGCTGAATCAACAGTTAGAGGCCCGCGTTGAGGCGCGCAGCCATGAGCTTGAATTGGCCATGGAACAACTGTTGCAGGCCGACAAAATGAGCGCGCTGGGTAGTTTGGTCGCCGGTGTGGCGCATGAACTGAACACACCGCTGGGCAATGTGCTGACCGTCGCCACGACAATTGCAGACGCCAGCAAGAGCTTTGGCCAAGAGTTGCTGGGCGGCCACCTGCGCCGTGCCGAGGTCCAGGTGCGCCTGGACCAGTTGCATGATGCCAGCCTGCTGATCGAGCGCAACGCCAAGCGCGCGGCCAAATTGGTGGCCGATTTCAAGCAAATCGCCGTGGATCAAAGCAGCACGCATCGGCGTGAATTTGCCTTGCATGAACTGGTCAATGACACCCTTTCGATGCTGAGCAGCAGCCTTCTGCTGGGCCAGGTGCAGGTTCAGATCGATATCGATCCAGGCATTCATCTGCACAGTTTCCCCGGGCCGCTGGAACAAATCCTCAGCCATCTGCTGACGAATTCCGTCAAGCATGGCTTTGAGGCTCAGGCCGAAGGCTGCATCACCATTCAAGCAAGAGCACAGGGAACGGCCGTCTCCATCACTTATGCCGACAACGGTTGTGGCATAGCGCCGGCCGCACTGCGACATCTTTTCGAGCCCTTTTATACGACCCGCTTTGGCCAGGGCGGCAGCGGCCTGGGCCTCTATATCGTCTACAACCTCGTCACCAGCGTCTTAGGCGGCAGCATTGACGTCAGCAGCGAGCCGGGACGTGGTTGCCGTTTTGACATGCACCTGCCCTGTTACGTGGAATCGCAGCCGCACGAAATTTAGACCGATTGGAAAATGCTCTGAGGATCGCGGCCAGCAAGTCCTTACCTTTGGCATCTGTAATCAAGGGCTCCAACTGCTTTTGAGTCTCTCCGATCAGCTTGGAGGTGGTCTCCATGTTGGCCTGCAAGGACATGACATAGACTGCGTCGCTGACCAATAGGCGGCCGAGGTACGAAGCGAGTCGCCAAAGTGCTGCGGTCCATCTCGATGGTGGCCAAATCATTGGCTGCGGCCTTGAGCTTCCGAGTCGCCAGACGCTAATACCCGCGATCAAGGCCGTGATCAATACCTCCGCGCAATGCCGACAAAGGGTTCGGCCGGCCCAGGAACTCAAAGCGGATGGGATGAAACAAGGGGTGTTAAGGACGGCACTGCATTGCGCTGAGGTCCAACGGAACAAAAACCGCCAATTCATCAACTTATGTTGGGCCTCGAGATAAATCTCTGCTCAGGCAGCCGGAGTAGCCTTCAAGGCGTCAGCGTTCGGCAGTGTCGGTGACCCCAATAGCTGGTCCAGCGGCTGCGGCCGAGCGAAGTAGAAACCTTGCAGGAATACGCCCTGGAGCTCGCTGATGCTCTCGACTTGGCCAGCCGTCTCCACCCCTTCGATGACGACCCGACAGTCGAAGTCGCGGCCGAGTTCGCACAGGGTCGACAAGACCAGTTGGCTGCGCCGATCCGTCTCAATCCGCTGGACGAAGGAACGGTCGATTTTTATCTCATCGAAGTGCACCTCGCGCAGGTAGCTCAGTGAGGAGAAGCCGCTGCCGAAATCGTCCAGCGAGACCTGGACCCCCATGTCCCGCAACGCCCCACAGGCCAGACGCAGACGCTGAAGATCACCAACGAAAACTTCCTCGGTGATCTCAACGATGAGATTGCTGGCTTTCACGCCACTTTCAAGCAGTAGGCGCTGCAGCAGATCGGGAAAGCTAGGGGAAAGAAACAAGGCAGGTGAGACGTTGGCAGCGACCTGAATGTCGACTCCATAGCGATCACACAAGGCCGGCAGGTCTTGCAGGATGAGCTGCAACATACGCTCACCGAACTGGGTCATCCAACCCTCGGCATGAAGCACGCCAATGAAAGTCCCGGGTCCGGGAACCTGCTCATCACCCAATGGACGCATACGCGCAAGTCCTTCGAAGCCGACGACCTGCTGATGCTCACGATCGACTTTGGCCTGATAAACGGCGTAGAAACCGTTTTGATCCAAGGCCAAGCGCACCCGATCCCTCAGCAGTTGTTCATCACTTAATTGCTGCGCCATCTCGTCCGCAAAGGCCACGCAAGCCCCCGGACCTTGAACAACCGCGCGCCTCAAGGCCACCTGAGCGCTGCGTCGCAAGGCGTCCAGCTCGGCGCCGTGCACCGGAAAACTCACCAAGGCCGCATGGAACTGGATGCCCAGCCGGTCTAATGACAGTTCGGTCCGTGCATGTGCCATGAAGGATTGGCTGGCCTCGACCAGACGGTGTGGTTCCACCTCGGGCGACCACACTGCCAGCTGATCACCGGATAGGCGGCAAAGCAGCAACGATTTGGCGGAGAGGTTCTTGCGCAAAAGCTCGACACCGTCGCGCCAAAGCTGGTCCACCCGCCGCGGTCCATTCAGAGCACTCAGCTCACGCAGCCCCGTGAGTTCAATCACCATCAGCTGGTGCACTTGGCACGAGGCACGGTGCCGCTCGAGCTCCCGGCTCAGAAATTCACCGTTCCACAAACCTGTGACTGCGTCCTGATAAGCGAAGCGGAAGAGCTTGCGATTGCCGGACTCAAGGAGTTCAATCTGACTCAAAAGCCGGTGCTTCAACTCGAAAATCGCTCCGCCCATTGCAGTTCCAAGCACCACCAATGTCAGGCAAACGATGACCCAAGCTTGCGGTCGAGCGGCAAAATTAGGCGCATCCGTGGTCACTTGGATCCAGCCGAGGCTGACTGCGACCGCCATCGCCGCAAGTAACAACACGCAGGCTATCGGTAAGGCCAAGGCACGCGGGCCGCTCCAATTGGTGAACGACAAGGCCATCACCGCAGCCACCAACAGGTAGCCGTCTGGCGCGTACGGGTTAAAGATAATCGCCGGCGCAGCTACCAATATGCCACTTAGGGCTAGGCACGCCAGGCGACGCCCCGAAGGAATTCGATGCCGAACAAGCCACAGCAAGACCAGCAGTAGCGCGGCCAAGGCGTCGACCGCCATCGAAACTGGATAGACCCGGGCGTGAAACAAGGCCGCAGCGGAAAGTGCGGCGGTCGCGCTTGCTATCAATACCATCCGATCGATCAATCGATCGCTCATGCTCAAGCTCATCGCGGGCTCGAGCCGACGTAATGAGGGGCCACTGGCGGTGTCAGCCTCTAAGGAATCCGTGGATGGTTTCATCGCAAGTTCCAGGGGATCGCCCTCACCAGAGGCCACATTTCGGCAACAGGCCTCACATTGTTTTGGCCATCGGTGGGTTTGCTGATCAGGCTGGGCATTGGGTTGGCAAAAATCGTCAAGGATTGCCCATGGGCTCCGCCGCCCAGCATCAGTAGTACCAGCAGCACGGCCCGAGACATCGGATCATTCGACCATAACCGCGCTAAGGGGCGCAAGCCTCTGGCCTCGACAACTGACCTCGAACAAGGTTGCGTTCCTGCACAGGGCGCTTGCAAGCGGCCTCCGCAATCAGACGCAGCCCACTCAGGGTCAGCCAATCATCAAACACAAGGCAACGAGTTTGGGTGTTAGGGCTTGATCAAAACGGCCACTAACACCGTGGTCCGGCGGCACAGGATTTGGCTACGACGATTGCGCCCGTGCGGTGGCGGCAATTGAGCTGCTTTGCCTAGCCCAGGCCAACTCCTCGCGCAGCGCTTTGATGACGGCCTGCACCTTGGGCAATTGGCGCTGGCGGCGGTGGCAGACCAGATACATCGTGCCCACAGCATCAGGGCCAAGATCCAGCCCCAGGTCGACCAAGCCGTCGAGCTGCGAATAGCGATGTCGAACGTCCGCCATCAGTAGCGCGCCCACGCCGGCCAGACAGGCCGCATGCAAGACGTTGTAGTCGTCCGAGCTGAAGCAGGGCTTGAAGCCGGGAATGGCGTCGACCAAGGCCTGATGCATGCGGAAACCCTCAAACGGAGCTGCCCAGCTGATCCAGCGCAAGTCGGCCAGGCCGCAAGGCAGCTTCAAGGTATCGGCGTAGTCGGCGGCGGCAAACACCCGCACGGGCCCAGAAATCTGGTCCAGGCATATCAGCTCGGGGTCGGCGGGCGCCATCACGCGCATGGCCAGGTCCGCCTCGCCGCGCGCCAGATTAAGCACGTTTTCAACCGCCAGGACTTCCAACTGCAGCTCCGGATATTCGCGCTGCAGGCGCGCGGCAAAGGGGGCCAGAAAGCTTTGAGCCAGCCCGGGCGGAGCGGTGATGCGCACCTTGCCTGCAGGTCTGTCGACCGGGGCGCTCAGGCTCAAGCTTGCCTCGGTCGCCCATTCGGCCATGCGCTGGGCCGAAGGCAGCAGGCGTTGGCCCAGCTCAGTCAGGCGCACACCCTGCGCGCCGCGCAGAAACAGCGGCTCACCCAAGGCGGCTTCCAGGTCAGCCATACGCCGGCTCAAAGTGGCCTGCCCCAGACCGACAGCCCGCGCTGCCGCACTCAGGCTGCCGGCCTCATACACGGCCAAGAACAATCGCAAATCTTCCCAGCTCGGCTGCATCTGAAATTCCTCTACTCCGCTCGATCGCCCTATCTGAATATGGATGGATCTATCGATTCAAGGCGGATTTACCGGCAGTATATGAATGGCTACGATGAGCTCACTGTCCTCCTCCGCCCCACCATGCCCAGTAACTCTTTCTCCAAATCCTGTTCTGCAGCGCAAGCGCTGCTGCGCCCTTTGACTTCGAGTTTGGCTCTTTGCTTGGCTCTTGCGCTGCAGGCTTGCAGCCTGAGTTCCCACAAGCCCGAGTCGGCAGCGCCGCTGGGGCAGAGAGCCGATCTGGCCCAGTTGGAAGCCTTGATGGATCAGCCCGGCCCCTTGACGCTGCAAAGCATCAACAGTGCCGACTGGCAAGTGCCGCTCAGCGGCTTGCTCAATCTGAAGTCGGCGGCCGCGCAAGCTGCGCAATTGCAAGACCGGTCGGAGGCAATTCAAATTTACGCCCATGTCTTGCAGCATCCCAGCCAGGGCAGCTTTCTTGTCGACACCGGCGTTTCGAGCCGGCTGCTGGCCGACCCGTCCAGCTATGGCGTCAACTGGATGATCCGCCAATTCATGCCGCTGGACAAAATCGAAATCAAGCAGTCGACCGAGCAAATCGTGCAGCAATTGCCCGGCTCTTTGAGGGGCGTGTTCCTGACCCATATGCATATCGACCATATCGCCGGCATGCCCGCCATTCCAGCCAGCGTCCCGGTCTACGTAGGCAAGGGCGAATCCAGCCACAGCTCGTTCCAGAACATGTTTGTGCGCGGCGCCAGCGATGGTTTGATGCCGACCAAAATAAGCTTGCGCGAATGGGAATTCACGGCGCCGACCGGCGTCGCGGCGGCCTCGCTGAGCAGCGTGGTCGATGTGTTCGGCGACGGCTCGCTGTTTGCCCTCCATGTGCCCGGTCACACACCTGGCAGTACCGCATATCTGGCCCGCACTGTGGATGGCCCGGTGCTACTGGTCGGCGACACCTCGCACACCGAATGGGGCTGGCAGCATGGCGTTGAACCTGGCAGTTATACCGGCGATCAAACGCTCAATCTTCAAAGCCTGCAGTCGCTGAAAGCCCTGGCAGCCCGCCACCCAAAGCTGAAAATTCGACTCGGGCACCAGGCCCATCTTTGAGACCGATGCGGCCACAACGCTGGCCTGCCAGCAAGGCTTGGCAATCCAGGCCGCGACCTTTCCAGCGAAACCGCACCTCGCCAGCTATCACCGATGGCCCTGAAATCCGAGAAATACTGAAGCACCTTGGCGCTGATCCTGAAACCTTGCGCATCGCGCAGCTACGGTGCCGCGCCCAAGCGAGTGCATTGAAACTAGGACATTCGTCCGATGGCGCAAAACGCCTTGAGCTGAGAAAGTCCTGGCCACTTCGCTCCGTACTCACCTTGCCCATGAACCTCCTCTCGCTGAAGACCAGCGCCTTGGGGACCACGCTGGCAAAGCCAGCGGTTGTGCCGGCCGGGTAGGGCGACATCGCCAGCACGGTACCCCCGCGCTTGAAGAAGGCCGCTCGTCGGCGTTCTGGTTGTTGTCGAAGCGGATCAACAAGGCCTGCAACTCGCTGCGGTTCTTGCGGATGAGGTTGAGGTTGAGGTTTCCGCGGTTCTTGGCCTCGTTATTGCTGAAGGCCACATCGCGCACGCTTTGCGAGGCGATCAAGGCGGCCTTGATCAGGTCGTTCGACTGCGCGGCCTTGGGGTAGCGCTCAAGCTCCAACTCGACGGCCCCGGCTTTCATCTGCCGCAAGCTCGCATCGGCCTCCCACCAAAGCCCAGCCAGGGCCAGGATGATGATGCCAAAACCCGCCAGCAACTTGCTGCGGATGCTCAAGTTGCGATGCCAGTTGGAGTTCATGCCGGCCCTCATGGTCAAGTGCCTGCTTTTACCCAAATTTGTGCAGCTTGCCAGCCTTGTTTCCCATTCCCCGCAAGCGATTCGAAACGGGTAGCATTTGGACGCTGCCTAATTGGAACTCCATGAATCCAGCTCGCATCCTCTTGGTTGAAGACGAGGCCGTCGTCGCGCTGGAACTGGCGATGCGCCTGAAGAGCTATGGCTATGTGATCGTTGACACCGTCATCACCGGCGAGCAGGCGCTGCTGGCCGCAGTCGCGCAAGTGCCTGAACTGGTGCTGATGGACAACATGATTCAAGGCAGATCGACGGCATCGAGACCGCCCGCCAGTTGCAGTTGCGCCGAAGGGTCCCGGGGCTGTTTATGAGCGCTAACAGCGACACGGCGACGGTGGAGCGGGCGCGCTTTGAGCTGCGCTGGTTGCAGAGCGGCGGCGCGCCGGTCTGGCTGCAGCTTGATCTGGCCAGTCTGGTCTTGCCCGGCGGCGACTGTTGGATGGTCCATTGGCAAGACATTGACATACACAAGCAGGCCGAGTTGGCCTTGGTGCGCATGGCCCATTTCCATTCGCAGACCGGCCTGATCAATCGCGCCTGGTTGTTGGAGTTGGGTGCGCTGGCGTGCGCCGAGTCTGCGCTTCCGCCAGCCAAGCTGGAGCTGACGGAAAGCTACCTGATGACCGATCCGGACGGCTGTTCCGAGGCCCTGCATGAACTGCGTGCTTTGGACGTTAGCATCAGTGTCGATGACTTTGGCGCCGGCTACTCTAGCTTTGCCTACGTGAAACCGCATCGGGCGCCGCCCGCCGAGTTGCGGCCCATTTTGATGGGGCCGTTGGCGGCGGTCGGCACTGAACAGAACTGAGGATTGACGCGATGACGAGCCAGTTTGACGCATCCCCCTTGTTCGGCGACGAATCCGTCAGCAGTCTGATCCAGCCTGACGCTGTAAAGGAATCGCGCCAGGCCGGTTGGCGCATCTTGGTTGTGGACGATGATGCCGAAGTGCACCGCGCGACCGAGTTCGCTTTGCGAAAGGTCGAGATTCTCGGCCGCCCCCTTGAGTTGATCCACTGCTCTTCGGCTGCCGAGACGCGCGGGCTTTTGGCACAGGACCGGGACTTCGCGGTGGCCTTGCTCGACGTGGTCATGGAGCATGAAAGCTCAGGTCTTGAGCTGGTGACCTTTATCCGCGAGACCTGCGGCATGGACGTGTGCCGCATCATCTTGCGCACCGGCCAGCCGGGCTACGCGCCTGAGCTGGATGTCTTCAACGCTTACGACATCAACGACTACCGCACCAAGGCCGAATTCGGCCACGCACGGCTGGTCACCAGTTTGTCGGTGGCACTGCGTGCTTACGCGCAGATCAGGCGATGCATGGAGGCCGAAGCGCAGGCCCGCCAAAGCGAGTGGGAGCTCCTACAACTGAACGCCGAATTGGAGGCGCGTGTCAGCCGGCGCACCGCGGAGCTGGCGCAGGCGCGTGACGCCGCCCGAAGTGCGACCCAAGCCAAGAGCGAATTTTTGGCCAATATGAGTCATGAAATTCGCACACCGATGAATGCCATCGTTGGCATGACCGAGTTAACGCTGCGCAACACCGCGCCCAGTGCCAAGCAGCAACGCTACCTCGGCAACGTCAAGCTCGCTGCTGACGCCTTGCTGAACATCGTCAATGACATCCTTGATTTCTCCAAGATAGAAGCTGGTCAGATGCGGCTGGAATGCACCGAGTTTTCCTTGCAGCAGATGTTTGACCGGGTCGCCGCCGTGATTGGACTGAAGGCGCAAGAAAAGGGCTTGGAGCTTTTATTCAACACCCATCCGACAGTGCCTCATCGGTTGCTCGGTGACCCGCTACGACTGTCTCAGGTCTTGATCAATTTGTGCGGCAATGCGGTCAAGTTCAGTGATAACGGCGAGATCGTAGTGCTGACAGTGTCGGCCGAGCAACTGTCTGACGAGCATGTGACATTGCGCTTCGCCGTGCGCGACACCGGCATTGGTATGAGCGCGCAGCAGGTGGCCAGTTTGTTCAAACCCTTTCAGCAGGCCGACAGTTCGATAACGCGCAAATTCGGCGGCACCGGCTTGGGCCTGGCCATTAGTAAGCAGCTGGTAGAGATGATGGGCGGCAGCATCGGCGTCAAGAGCCGCATCGGCAGCGGCAGCGAGTTTGCGTTCACGCTGCGCTTCGGCCTGGTTGAGGATGCCTTGGCCAAGCCGGTGCCCGATGAAGGGCTGCGCAATCTGCGCAATTGGCGGCTGCTGGTCATCGACGACAGCGCCAATTCTCGCGAGATTTTGCAAGGCCTGCTAACTACCATGGGCTATCGGCCGACGCTCGCCAGCAGCGCCCTCGGCGGCATTGCCGCCTTGCAAAGCGCCCAGGCAGCGGGTGAACCCTTTGATCTGGTATTGCTGGACTGGCGCATGCCCGAGATCGATGGCCTGCAGGCGGCCGAACGGATACTGGCGCAGGGTTTGCTGAAGCCAGCACAGATCATCTTGGTAACAGCTTATGACGCCAATGCCTTGCTACCTGCGGCGCAGGCGCTGAACTTGGCCGGCTGTTTGGCCAAGCCGGTTTCCGAAGCGAGTTTGGCCGCTGCGCTGGATGCTGCATTTGGGACGGAATCGGGCGTTCAAGGCGATCGCGAGACCCATCGCCCCGGCGGACTCGACCCGCTCAATGACTCGGTTCTGGCGCGCATCAAGGGACAGCGGGTTTTGCTGGTCGAAGACAATGACATGAACCAGGAATTGGCGTGCGCCTTGCTGCAAGACCTCGGTGGCATGCAGGTGCAGATTGCCCATAACGGCCAGGAGGCGCTCGACCTGCTGCGTGCGCAGAGCTTTGATGTGGTCTTGATGGATGTGCAGATGCCGGTCATGGACGGGCTGCAGGCGACGCAGGCGATACGCAAAGACCCGGCGCTGGCTGGACTGCCCGTCATCGCTATGACGGCCCAGGCGATGAGCGATGATCGCTCCCGCTGCACGGCCGCCGGCATGAACGACTACATCAGCAAACCAGTGGCTTCACGGGAGCTGTTTGCGACCTTGGCCAAATGGCTGCCGGAGCCTGAAGGGGACTCTGCCGGCATGACAACGTCGCCCAGCTTGGCGGTGCTGGACCTGGACAAGGCCTTGCTGCATTGCCAAGGCCTTGGCGACTTGCGCGACAAATTTTTGCGCAAATTTCTGGCCACCCGCCTGCACGATGGCGTCGAGATCCGGGCTGCCATGGCTGCCGACCAACGCAGCACCGCCGCCCGGATCGCCCACACCGCCATCTCCACTGCCGCCATCATCGGGGCGGACGGTTTGTCGCAGGCGGCGCGTGAGTTGGAGGATCGATTGCAGCAAGAGGATGCCAGCGACTGGCCGGCCTTCCTGCAAGTGTTCGAACAGCAACTCACGGCGCTTGAGCGGGCGCTGCGGGCGGCAATCGGCGAGGCTTAAGTTTGCTGAGCTTCAGGGCTGGATCTGAGCGGTGCCAAGGCCTCGGCCAGCAGCGCCTGATCGACCGGCTTGGCCAGCAGCTTCAATTGCTCGGGCAGGCCGCCCAGGCGGGCTAGGTTCTCGCGGGTCTGGCTCGACACCGCAATGATCAAGGGTGGGGCCGCCATTGCTTGCAGTTCCCGGACCATCTCGATGCCGTTCATATGCGGCATCACCATATCGGTGATCACCACGTCGGGCGCGCTGCGCCCCACCGCCAGCAGGGCCTGAAAGCCATTTTCGGCCAGCAAGACATGGGCTTTGGGCAAGAGCATGCGTACCTGCATCTCCAGCAACTCACGGGCTATGTCATCGTCATCGACCAGCAGCAAGGTCAAGGTTTTTGCGGCAGGCGCAGAGGCGAGGGTAGGTAGTGACTCGGGCTCGCTGCCAGGCCCCACTGAGCCCGGTTTAGTCAGCAGTAGCTCGACGCTGGCGGCGTCAATCCGACGGTGTCCGCCCAGGGTCTTCCAGGCCTTCAAGTGACCCGCATCGACCCAGCGCTGCACGCTGGCCGGAGAAATCCCCAGGCGCTTGGCGGCATCGGCGGTGGTGTAGGACGTGGGGCGCGCGCTCATGTCTAAACGGTCAAAACGATCTAAGTGGTCAAAAGTTTAGCTTGTTGTGCGAATTTTGCTCGATAAATATTCACTATTGGCGCGATTTGATTGATTTAAATTTATTGGCGGATTTGAGTGATTTGACTTGAATGAATGATTTGATTGATTTAGTCTTGCTTCACCTGCCGCCCAGACTCTCAAAAAGCCGAAGCAGCAGACACAAAGTCAGTCCCGGCCCTTCCTCATTCAGCCGCCACGGCGGTGCCTACAGACCTTGGAGAACATCATGAGCAACACATTGAGCAATCTGAAGATCGGTACCCGTCTGACCCTGGGCTTCGGCCTCATGGGCGCCTTGATCGCGGCGGTGGCTACCGCTGGTTTTTACGCCAACAATCGCACCGAGAGCGCAATCCACAAGATCGTTGAGGACAATATGCGCGGCTTGAGTTTGGTCAATGACATGTCGGAATCGGTGCACATCGTTTCCCGCGTGACCCGCTCGATGGTTCTCTTGGACGACAAGTCGCTGATTGAGGGCGAGGCCCAAAAAATCGACGCGGCACGCGCCAAGTACGCGCAAGCCAGCGCCGAGATGGAAAAGATGGAAGCCAGCGCCGATGAGAAAGCCCTGCAGGCCAAGGTGCGCGAGGCTGCTGCAGTGGCCCGGCCCCTGAATACGCAGGTGATTGAATTGGCCCGCGCAGACCAGGACGACAAAGCTCGCGACTTGCTGCTCGGCAAGGCCAGCCCGGCCACCAAGATTTGGCAAGACCGCATGGACGACTTGTTGGCCTTCCAAGAGAAGGAGACTGCACAAGATGCCAATGCCGCTTTCGCGCTGGCCACGCTGATGGACCGCGTGATGCTGGGCGCGACGGTGATCGCTCTGTCCTTGGGAGGCCTGCTCGGCTGGCTGATTACCCGCAGCATCGTGCGCCCCATCATGCGCGCTGTGCAGGTGGCGCAGACGGTGGCCGCAGGGGACCTCAGCAGTGTGATTGAAGTGCAGGGCCGCGACGAAGTTGCCCAGTTGCTGCAAGCCTTGGAGGACATGAACATCAGCTTATTGAATGTAGTGTCCGAGGTGCGTGACGGCTCGGAATCGATCGCGACGGCCTCGGCGCAAATCGCCAGTGGCAACCATGACTTGTCACAGCGCACCGAAGAGCAGGCCGCCAACTTGGAGGAAACTGCCGCGTCCATGGAGGAGTTGACCGCCACAGTGCGCAATAACGCCGACACCGCTGCCCAAGCGAGCCGGGTTGCCATTGCTGCTACGGAGGTCGCCCAGCAGGGTGGCCTGGTGATCGGCAATGTGGTGCGCACCATGGACGAGATCAACACCAGCTCCAAGAAGATTGTCGACATCATCGGGGTGATGGACGCGATCTCTTTCCAAACTAACATCCTGGCGCTCAATGCCGCCGTCGAAGCAGCAAGGGCCGGCGAGCAGGGCCGTGGCTTTGCGGTGGTGGCCGGCGAGGTGCGTGCTTTGGCTCAACGCTCGGCCGCTTCGGCCAAAGAGATCAAGCAGTTGATCGCAAGCAGTGTCGAGAAGGTCGACGTTGGCACCCAACTGGTGGCCTCCGCCGGCAGCACCATGACCGAGATCGTCATGCAAGTGAGTCGCGTCAATGACTTGATCGCCGAGATCAGCGCCGCGACGGTGGAGCAAACCAGCGGCATCAGCCAGATCAATGAGGCGGTCGTCCAACTCGATCAGGTGACGCAGCAGAATGCCGCGCTTGTGGAAGAGTCGGCCGCTGCCGCCGAGAGCATGAGCCAGCAAGCGAGCAGTTTGGTCAAGACAGTCGGGGTCTTCAAGCTGCCTGAGGATGCTGTCAATGTGCGCTACATCCCCGAGTTGCCGGCCAGCTACCGCACCGGTAGCCCCGCTCAGCTGGCTCGCCAGACCTTGGTTAAGGCTGCGCAGAGTGCCACCAAGGCACGCCTGCCAGTGACAGCCCGCAGCAAGGTCGCCACAAGCGAAGGCGTCAGCTGCTCTGAAGGTTGGTCGACGGTTTGAGCGCATTCCAACGTGCTCAACTTGCACCGGAGCCGATCATGAACGCCCGCAACTTCAGCAACTTCAGCAGCCTGCAGATCCAGCTTGCTGCCAGCTGCGATGAACGATCTGCCGACAACGTTCCCGGTGAAGTCGTGGGCGAGCCAGCGCTGAGGCTGGCCGCCGACCCCAGCTGGAACGTTTTGGTGATGGAGCCCAATGTGGCATCCCAATGTGCGCTGAGTCGGGCCTTGCAAGGCAGCAATTTGTTGGGTCGGCCCCTTCGTTTGACGATGACTTCATCGGCTCAGCAAGTGATGGAGGCGCTGGAGCAGGGGGGAGAGTTTCAGCTCATCATGCTGCCAGTGGTGTTCGACGGCATTCACACCGGCCCTGTTTTGGTTGAATATGTTCGCGAAATCTGCCAACGCCGAGAAGTTCGCATCTTGCTGAGTACGCCGCAGCCCTATGGCTCGGCGCATGCAACACCGGGCCAGGGTTTCCTCAGCCGTTTTGACGTCAGCGGCTTGCGGTGCAGCAGTGACTTCAACCCGATATCACTGTTGAACGATATCGAGCCCGCCTTGCAGGCCTATGAACAGCTGATCACGATCAAAGAATGCCGGCGCGGCCTCAATCGGGTGGTTCATGCCATGGTGGATCTGATGGGAAGGCGTGGTTTGAGCAACTTCTCATCGGCGCTGCTGACGCAACTCGCCGCCTTGTTACGCCTGCCTGCCGATGGCATCGTGTGCATCCAAGCGGGAGCCGAGCAAAGTGGCCGCACAGACGCTCAAGACGTTCGCGTGATCGCGGCTGCAGGGCGCTTGTCCGAATGCATTGACCACCCCTTGAACCGTCTGCCCGATGTTCGCATCAAGGCCTTGATTGACCGGGCCTTGCGCGAACAGCAGCACATCTTCCTCGGCGATGCCACCGTGCTCCATCTGCGCAGCGATAAACATGCCATCGCCGTCTACTTGCGCTCGGCAACCTCGCTGCAAAACCTTGATTTGCAATTGATCGAGGTCTTCTGTGTCAATATTTCCTCCTGCTTTGACAATCTTCAGTTGATCGAAGAGCTGAACTATTTGGCCTATCACGACCCCTTGACCCACCTTGGAAATCGGGTGCATTTGCTGCAGGCGATCAAGAGCGCAGCCAAGTCTGAGCAAGGCATGGCCTTGACCTTGCTCGACATCCGCCGCTTTGCCGACGTCAACAATGCTTGGGGCCACGATATCGGTAACGAACTGCTGATTGCCATTGCCGAGCGGCTGCGTGGCAGTTTGCCGACTGCTTGCAGCTTGGCCAGACTCAGCGGCGATGTGTTCGGCATCGTCGGACCCAGAGACGCAGTTCACCCGTCCAAATTGCGGCAACTGTTCGACGAGGTGTTAGACATAGCGCAGCACCCTTTGAGCGTTGCCTTCGCTTGCTCCTTTGATGAGCTGAAGCATGCCAATGAGGATGCGGCCGATGTGCTCAGCCATGCCAATGTGGCGTTGGCGGCGGCCAAGGTGGCGACGCACTGCAGTCACATCAGCTATCGCCCTTCGATGGATGTGGAGTCACGCACGCGTTTAGAACTGGCGCGCCGCCTGCGAGTCGATTTCAAGGCCGGCAAGCTGGAGCTTTGGTATCAACCTCAGGTCTGCCTGCGCAGCGGTAAATTGCACGGCCTGGAAGCACTGTTACGCTGGCCCGATGGGCAGGGCAGCATGGTGGCAACACCCGATGTATTTGTGCCGCTGGCCGAGCAGTCCGGACTGATTGTTGACATCGGGCAATGGGCCTTGGAGCGGGCCTGCGCAGATTGGCGCAGCCTGCAAGACAGCCATGGACATCGAGGCGCTCCCACTCGCATAGGGGTCAACGTCAGCCTTGCACAATTCCGCAATGCTGACCTGGTGGCGCAATTGGACGCGGCCATTTTGGCGCAGCAGATGCCCGTCGGAGCACTGGAGTTGGAAATCACCGAGAGCCTTGCGATGGACGAGCCGCTGATGGTCAAACGCACCTTGAGTCAGGTACGCGCGCTCGGCGTGCGCGTTGCGATCGACGACTTTGGCACCGGCTATTCCTCGCTGTCGCAGCTGAGCGATTTGCCGGTCGACTGTTTGAAGGTGGATCGCAGCTTTGTGGCAAAAATTGGCCAAGACAACGGCAATGTATTTGCCGAAACCATTGTTCATCTAGGCCGCCGACTAGGTCTGGAGTTGGTCGCTGAAGGGGTTGAGACCGAAGCCCAGTGCGAGGCTTTGCGCGGGCTGGGCTGTCATTACGCCCAGGGCTGGCGTTATGCCAAGGCGCAGCCTTTGGCCGAGTTGCAGAGCTGGATAGAGGGCCGCAGCTATTCAGGTGCTTAGTTCTCCCGGCGGTTCCGCGCCGCAAATTTGTCGGTCGACAGCCTCGGAATGAACTGTAGGCAACCGAACCGCTGCCAGTGGCCCAAGTGAGCGTCAGCTAGATGGCGCTTACCGGAGGTTCCAGCGCCGTCGGCGACTGACAGCAGCCGCTGCACACCTGCCGGTCGCCAATGCGTTTCAGCTCCAGGCAGTCACCCCAAACCTACCCCTTGGCAACGATTCACCGGGCCCCAGGCAAAATCCGCATGATCGGGGTGAGTCTGGCGTCAGGCTTGCCCGGAAGCACACCTTGAAGAATGGAGCAGCATCTATGGCACTGACGAAGAAGGGCGAGTTCTGGTACGGGACGACGTCGGGCGACACGCAAGCCGAGTTGCGCAGCTATAGCGTTGCGAATCGCCATGAGGCCGTTCGGTTTGCCGCGTCCAAATGCGACTGCGGGTGCCGGACTTTCGCGCTGCAGACCGATGAAGAAGCCGGCGTGGCCATCCGCACCTGCACCGATTGCGGGCAGGAGCACCTGATGGGCGACAGCGCCGACCATCTTGAAGGGGCCGCGCCGGAGACGCACGAGTGCGTGTGCGAGAACGAGGTGTTCGAACTGATGTCCGGCGTCTCCGTGGTCGAGGGCACACACAAGGTGCGCTGGTACTACATCGCTTGTCACTGCGTGGAATGCAATCTGGTGGGGGTCTTCGCAGACTGGAAGTGTGAAGCGGGTGATGCGGCGGCCTTCCTCGCCAAGGTATGAGCGGCGGAACCCCGCAGAAATCAAGGAACTTGCCTAGAAGGCCCAACTGATCGCTACTCCCCGCTCCACACGCCATACTTCGCTCGGTGTAGTTGAATTTCTCTGTCGAGAGTTAGCGCCATTGCAATGCAAGGGGACCAAATCCAATGAAGATGCCACGGGAAGAGTTCCTTAAAGTGGTCATGGAGACGGCTGATTTGGACGTTTGGGAAAACGAACTCGTCAGCGGTAAGGTCACCCGAAAGGCCACCAAAGTCTATGCAGAACTCGGGTACACCGAGCAGGAGGCGGGCGACTGCATGGACAACATCTTTGCGATCATTCATCCGGAAGATGTCGACCGGATGAGAAATGCGCTCAATGACCATGCGGACGGAAAGACGGCCAAATACCAATGCGAATTCAGAATAAGAGCGAAGTCGGGCGCTTGGGTTTGGTACGCCAACAGCGGAAAAATCGTCAAACGAGCGGACCAACCGGAAGCCAAGCACTTGGTTGGCGTAACTTACAACATCCACGCACGGCGACAACAAGAGGAAGAACTGAAACGACTGAACCTCGAGCTGTCCGCCCAAAAGGAACAACTGGAACAACTGAACGCCAGCTTGCACCACATGGCAATGACAGATGCGTTGACCCAGCTTCCTAACCGCCGTCTTCTGATCGACCGCGTGAGCCAGGCTCTGCATAGCGCCAAGAGAAGCCAGCAAATCGGAGCACTGTTGTTTCTGGATGCTGACAATTTCAAGGCCGTCAATGACCAGTACGGGCATGAGGCGGGCGATATGCTATTGAAGGAAATCGCCACCCGTCTGCGGTCGGCGGTGAGAGAAGCCGACACGGTGGCGCGCATTTCGGGCGATGAATTTGTGGTGATGCTGGAAAACCTCGGCACAGACGCCATCGAAGCAGCCCAAAAAACCCGTGCTATTGCCGAGAAGATACTGGCCGCGCTGGCTTTGCCCTATGCGCTGGGTGAGGTTCGGTGCACAAACACGGTCAGCATCGGCGCGACCTTGATGAACCAAGGGCACCAAGGCTTCGACGACCTGTGCCCTTCTGCCGACGCAGCCATGTACGAGGCCAAAAAAGCGGGACGCAATACGTTCCACATGTTTGTGTCCTCCATAGAAAAAGGATTGTTTTGATCCTTAGGCATTCGCCCGCAGCAATGCCGAAGTCGGGTCGCCTTGTTCGGGCCAATGCAGGACTCATCGCCAGAAGTTCCAACCGCACTCGGGCCGTTTGTCGCCGGCGCCGTGAGTTGACGAGGTCGCCCGGAGCCCGCCAGCCTTAGCGCCCAACGGTTTCCACTGAGGTCGCCTCTGTTGACGTCTCGTCATGGCATGCGGCTAGGGGGAGAATCACGGTTTGGACTGCCCCTGGTCGGCGAGACAGCCTGTCCATTTCCACACTTGGTGCCATCAGACCACTCATGACCGACGCTCCTCAATACACGACCTTGCCGCAGTGGCCCAACGCTTATCCGGCCAGCGGCGCCAGCGCCACCTTGAAAGCCCTCAACGAGGATTTCATCGTGACCGAACTGCCGCTGCAGCTGCCTTCCGGGGCGGGCGAACATATCTGGTTGGACGTCGAAAAGAACGGGGCCAACACCGCCTTCGTCGCCCAGCAGCTGGCCGCGGCCGCTGGCGTGCAGGAATGGGACGTGGGCTATGCCGGCCTGAAGGACCGCTACGCCATCACCCGCCAGTGGTTCAGCATCTATTTTCCGAAGGGCGAGACGCCCGACCTGACCCAGCTTCAGCACCCGGAATTCAAGGTCCTGAGTCAGAGTCGCCACGTGAAAAAGCTGCGCCCCGGTGATCTGCAGGGCAACCGATTCCGCATCGTGCTGCGCGAGGTCGCCGGCGACCGCGAAGCCGTTGAAGCCAATTTGCAGGCCCTTGCGTCACACGGCGCCCCCAACTACTTCGGCGCGCAGCGTTTCGGCTTTGAGGGCGGCAACGTCGAGCAAGGCCGGGCCATGCTGGCGCGTGAGATCCGCGTGCGTAACCCGAAGAAGAAGGGCATCTACCTGTCGGCGGTGCGCTCCTTCGTCTTTAATGAAGTGCTGGCCCTGCGCATTCAGCAGGGACTCTGGGGCAAGACCCTGCCTGGTGACGTGCTGGACGAGGCAGGCCGGCCCACCGGACCGCTTTGGGGCCGGGGCCGGGTGATCACTACCGATCAAGCGCAGGCCCTGGAGAACGGTGTGGCTGAACGCAACGTCACCTTGTGCGACGGCATGGAACACGCCGGTCTTGATCAGGAGCGCCGCACCCTGGTGGCCAGCCCGGGGGAGATGTCATGGGAATGGCCGCAAGCCGATCAACTGGTGCTCACCTTCTCTTTGCCCGCCGGGAACTACGCCACGTCCGTTCTGAACGAAATCCTCCGCACCACGGAGCCTGAGCGGCACACCGGGAACAACGAGTCTGCGGCCGTCGAATGACGCTGCCTTCACCGCAACTCACCGTGGCTTGAAGGCGGTGGCCCAGTTCCTGGCACATCGTTTCCTGTCCGGTTGCTTTCCCCTCGGTGCCCGCCTTCGTCTGAGCTAACGAGGGAATTAACCGGGAATCCAAGGCCGTGTTGGCATTGGCGAGACAAAGAAAAAGGCCGCCCAACTGAACGTGGGCGGCCCGCAATGCGGAAGTCTGCGTCTAGGTGTCAGCCTTCAAGCTCACCCTTGCGTCTGCTTGGGTTGATGCTCGCAGCGGCCCATTCGCGCGCCTTTCTTGACCTGGTCCACAAACTCGTGGGGAAAGGCCGTTTCGACCGAGTTGCCATGTCGGCAGACAAAGGCCTTCTTCATGTCGACGTACCAGGTCAAGGGATAGCCCGGAATGCCGCCCACCAACTCGGTCCCGCGGCCGTTCAGCGAGGCCGGACCGTCCAGGCCAAAGCGATAGGCCTCGGCCACGCCTTGGGTGCGGAAGAAGTCGGTCAATTTGATCCAGCCCAGATCTTCCAGCCACAACATGCCGTGCATGCCGCTTTCCCAGAAGGTGCCTGCCCGAGCGATCATCACGCGGCCGTCGTCGCTGATGTCATTGGCCACCACCGGGATCGGCCCGAAGTCGCGCTCAATGGCTTCGGCGCCGCCCTCATAGCTGTCGCAACTCAGGCCGAAGTCCAAGAAGGGCAGGTCCTTGCACCACTGCAGCTTGCGGATCTTGGTGAAGGCGCCCGGATGGGTGCCCTTGTTGGCATTCCAGAACACCAGGCCATCGGCGCGCGAATGCAGCACCACGCGGCTGGCATCGGGCGTCATGGCATAACCGCCATCCACAGCGCCAATCGCCTTGAACAGGTCGATTGGACGACCTTCGTCGATCCAGGCCCAGGCTTGCTCCAGATTGCTGGTGCCCAGCACCACCCGGCCGTTGGCCGAGATGGCGTGCGCCCGGTACCAGGGTTGTTTGCTGGTGTCGACGCCGTCCAGGCTCAGCTGGCGCATGCCACCGGCCGCCGTCCAGATGAAGGGCACGATCTCGTTGCCCAGGAAGCCGCCGCTCTCGGACCAATTGCCTTCGCAGGCGCCGTCGCCATCACGGTCAATGAAGGCCGTGCCGACCGCCGTGCGTCCCTTGCCATCCAAGGCCCAGCCATAGCTGCTGGAGTAGCCAATTTGGCTGCCCCCAAAGCAGGTATTGCCATTGAGGCTGCGAAGGTCAACCACCCGTGCAGTGCGGGTGTCCCAGATGCCGGCCGAGTTGCTGGTGAGGGCCGCGCCGCTGAAGGGGTCAAAGCCCGCCACGACACCGTTCTGGTCGGTTTGCACGATCAATGAGCGGCCATCGCGTGTGATGCTGGCGTTGGTGCCCAACACGCCGGTCGGGGCCATCTCGACGCCCTTCTTGGCGTCCCAAACAAAGGGCTTGTTGTCGATGATGCCGGCCGCGCGCTCGCCGTCCTTGGACATGCTGCCCAGGAAGCCGTAGGTCACCGGGGTGTATTGCACGCCGTCTTTATAGCCGTTGAAGTAGAAGTTGGCCGTCTTGGTGACGCCGGCTTCGGCCGTGATGGCGCTGCGCGTGCAGGCCTTGTCCTTGGCCGCGTTGGACTGCTCATTCACGCTCCAGTACTCAGCCTCCGACACCAAGGCCGTGGGCGTGGTGGGGTAGCCGCCCGCCACGATCTCCTCGAGGTAGAGGACGTATTTTTGTCCCGGCGTCAGGTTGTTGATGCGAAAGCGCCCGTCGGGGCCAATCTTGCCCTGGGTCTTGTCGCCGGACATGGCGGAGATCGCGTCGCCCAAGGGGTCATTGACATTGCGCGCGATGATGTTGATGCCGCCATAAGGCGTCCGCCCGTCCTTCAGGTACAGGACGCCGGCGATGGCGCCGCGCGACTTGGCGTAGCTCGGCGTTGGATACAGATCGGAGATCGCTGCGATGTCATCCGGCCGGTCCACCGTGCTTTGCTCCAGCCCCGGGTTGTGTCCGTGCGCGTCCAGCGTGGTCGGGTTGATGAAGGGGAACATTGTCTCGATGTACTTGGGGTCGAGACGGTTCGCCGTCGGCTCCGGGTTGCGCCATGAGTGCACCGGCGCCACACAACCGGCAACGCCGGGGTACAGGTCCTGGCCATAGCCGGGCGAGCTGAAATAGCCCAGCTGACCATTGACCTGCGAATGCGACAAGTTGATCGCGTGGCCAAACTCATGGGTGAAGACACCGGCGATCCGTTTGCCGTCCAGGTCGGGCGGCGGCACACCGTTGTCCGGGTCGGCGGCCTCGTGCGAAACGATGTAGCCATTCATCACCGCGGTGGCCTTGACGATGGTCTCCGGGAAGCCATCGCCATCGCGGTCTTCGGCGATCTCGGCGAAAGCGATGCCCAGGACTTGGTCTTTCGGCGCGCCAAAGATTTCTTCAATCACCTGACCATGCTGGTCGTAGATGACGTACATACCGCCTTCGTTGTACTGACCGTAGACCCGCTGGGCCGTCTCGCCGTCCACCACGTCGATGCCGATGCTGGGCACCTCGCTGAACTTCTTGAACTGCTTGGGGTCGGTGACGGCCTTCCAGGTGGAGGTCTGCACGTCGCTCCACTGCTTCAGCGCAAAGGCGGTGATCTTGTCGGCCTGCGCGTTGCTCAGAAAGACCGAGCCATCGTCCTTGTAGGTGTACACGCCGATGTCGGTATAGACCTGAACCGGGCCCTTGCTGGTGTCCCAGCGCAGCGGCTGCGGATTGCGTGGGTGGTCGGTGGTCAGCAAGGGGCCGGCGGCTTGCGCCAGCGACAAGCCCGCCAACAGCGCGGCCGTCATAGAAAGTTTGATCGAGTTCATCAGCGCATCACTCCCTTTTCAATCCATTGCTCCTTGACCGCGCGTTTGACCAGATGGTTCAACACGCCGCTGTCCACCGCGCCCAACTGCTTGGACAGCATCTGGCTCTCCTTGTCGCTCAGCACGCTGGGGTCCACGCTCATGCCGCGAAACAGGTCTTGGTTGTTGAAGCTGTTGGACATCTGTGTGCCGCTGAGCGTGAACTTGCCCTGCGCCAAACCGACCGGCGTGCTCATGCCGCTGCGCGCGCTCGGCTTGTTCATGAAGGTGGTGACCTGCTCGCCGACCGCCCAGCTCGGCATGCCTTCCATCTTGGTGGCCAGCATGTAGCGGCCATCGGCCATGCGGCGGGTCTTCAGCAGGCCGTATTGGCGGAAGGTGTATTGGCTGTTGCTGAGCAAGTCACGCTTGACACTGCCCTTGACCTTCATCGTCACTTCGGTGAAAGGCAGGCCGTTGTCGATGCCGTCACTGACCTTGCTGACCTCGCCGGTGACGATGACGTCGGCGGCTTGAATCATCTGCTTCAGGTTTTGCGGCACCAGTTGCGAAGCCTGCGTGGGCAGTGTGAAGAGCCCTAGCAGGCCCAAGACACTCCATAGGGCGCTGCGCAAGGGCCTGCGCAGACTGGCGTGAGGGCCCGGACGGGCGGGCAAAGGACAAGGCGTGATTCGATTCATAGACCATGCTCGTGGCGGGTAAGCGAAAGGTGACGGGGGATGCCCCGCGAGCTTGCGGCGCGCTGCAACCCCGATCGCGACAACACCTTGGAGCGGCCCGCCGGATCGGCGGGCGCGCCCATCGCTTGTGGCGTCTGGACGCTCAAGCGGTGTATGAATTCAGCTTATCCAGCGCCCCCGAGACGGACCATCCCCCGCGGCGGGGGCACCCTGAATGAGGGTGGCACAAACCCGCAGGAACTCAGGACGACAGGCCGGGCAGGCCCAAGGTCCGGGCGCGGCTCACGGCATGCTTGCGCGAGCCCACTTCCAATTTGCCAAACAAGCGCTTCAGATGCGACTTGACGGTCTCGCCGCTGACGGCCAGCGCGATGGCGATTTCCTTGTTGGAGTAGCCGCGTGCCAGCAACTGCAGGACCTCCTGCTCCTTCGGGCTCAAGGCCCCGGCCACGGCGGGCGCTGCCGTGCTCGGCCGGGCATGCCCGGTCAACTGCGGGCGCCACAAACCCGCCTCGTCCAGGATCGGTTCGGCGCCGCCACCGCCGCCGTGGTCTTCTTCGCCCTCCAACTGCAAATGCGCCGCAGACCGCGCCATCTGCCGCAACAAGGCCTCGTCCTTCAGCTCCAGTGCAAGGCTTGCCGCTCGGTAGGCCTGCGCAAAATCACCGGCCGCGGCCCACTCTTCGGCCAGGCTAACAAAGAGCGCTGCAGGGGCTTTCCAGCCGGCAATGCGTTGCCCGGCCTCCAGGGTGGCCAGGGTGAAATGGAGGGCGCCCGAGGGTGCCGACATGCCTGCCGGTGGCGGCAGTCGGTGGCGCCGATGCATCTCTGCCATTGCGTCCAGCACGCCGACGTTCAAGGCGCTCAGGCTGTGCTGATCGATCAAGGCCTGGGCATCGGCAAGCGCCCGCAGCGCCGCATCGACCTGATCGGCCGCGGACAGCACGCGCGCCTGCAAAATCAAATTCAAGGCCAGGTTGTCGGTCGAGTTGAAGCCGCGGTACATCTGGATCGCATCGGCCAGCGGCGCGAGCGCTTCCACACCCCGACCCAGCGCCAACAAGGTCTGCGCCAATTCACCACAGGCATTCGCCTTGTTGATGCCAGAGGGCACCGGCGCCATCGAGACCAGCGCCTCGCAGAGCTGCTGCCGGCTGCGTTCCAACTGCCCGATCTCTCGCAGAAAGGCGCCAAGCCGGGTTTGGCTGGCGCCCAGCAAGGCCGGCCAGGCCGTGCGCCGCCCCACCGCAGCGGCCATGCCGTAGCAAGCTGCCGCGTTGTCGTATTCACCCAGGCCTTGCAAGGCCGCGCCGGCATTCATCGTGCACACCACGGCCAAGCGCAGCAGGCCATGGGCTTGCGCTTGCTCACTGGCCTGCAGAAAAGACGTGGCCGCTTGGGCCGGCTCTCGCCGGGACAGCACCAGGGCCTGGGCGGCGGTGTACAGCGTGTCGGTCACCGCCTGCGCCACCTCCTCGTCGGGCAACGGCGGTCGGCTCGGCAACTCGGGTTGCGAATAGGCCAGCTCCAGCACCAGCCAGGCCGCCGCGATGGCCGCGCGGCCGCCGTCGCCACCGGCTTGGTACTGCGCCTTGGCACGGCCATAGGCCTCCAACTCGCGCTCGCGCTGGCCGCAGGCCTTGGCCACTACCGACTCCGCCAGCAAGGCGTCGCCCTCAAGAACTTTGTCGCCGGCGCTGGGCAAGCAGGCGCGTGCCTCCAGCAAATACGCCTCGGCGGCATCGAGCTGGCTGTACAGCGCGGCAATCTCGCAGCGGGTCAGGGCGCTGCGAAAACGCAGGTCGAGCCAACGCTCCGCTGCTTGCTCCGAATCGCTCCAGGCCGATTCGGCCGCATCGAGCAAGCGCAGTGCCCGTGCGCAGTCGCGTTGCCGCAAATGCCAGGCCAGCTCGACCCCTAGCGGCCCCGCCTCGGCGTCAGCTAGCGCCTCGTGGCGGGCCTCCAACTGCAGGACAAAGGAGTTCGTGGCGTAGAGATCCATCGGGCAAATTGTAGGAGCGGCACACATGCCCGCAGCCGTTCGCGCGGGACTTCGGAATGGCACGCCGAAGCGCTGCTTGGGTCGGGCTAGCCGGTCAGCCCGACGGACAGGTGCTTCCCGGCCCAGCCCCGGACTTGCCTTAAAGCCTGAACAAGGCGCGCTGCGGAAAGCGCAGGACAAAGCGGCTGCCCTGCTCGGGCGTGGACAGCGCTTGCAAGTCCCCGCCCAGCACGGTGGTGGCGATGCGATGCGCCACCGATAGGCCCAGCCCTGATCCGCCTCGCCCCAGCTGGGTGGTGAAAAAGGGGTCGAACACATGGGCCAGCACCTCGGGCGGCATGCCGATGCCGTCGTCCACCACATGCAGGTGCAGCACCTCCTCTTGCAACCGCAACTCGATCTTGATGCGGCCGGTGTCGCGGCCCTTGAAGGCGTGAATCAAGCAGTTCTGCAGCATATTGCCCAAGGCCCAACTCAAGGGCCTGGGATAGCTGTCGCAGCGCAAGCCGTGGGGTACCTCGATGTGGATTTGCAAGCGGGCCGGATCCGGCGCCGGGCTCAATCCGGCCACACAGTCCTCCACCAGCGCCCGCAGATCAAACTCGCGGCGCTCCTCGGAGGCCTGGTCCACAGCCAGTTGTTTGAAGTCCGCGATCAAGCCGGCCGCGCTCTCCATTGCCGTGGTCACGATGGTTGAGCTGAGTTTGCCGTCGGCCACAAAGCCGAGCATCGCTGAGCGCCGCAACTGGCCTTCCGCCAGTTCCTGGGCGACTTGATCAAAGCGACTTTCCAGCGTCGTGCTGGCCATCAGCGCGTTGCCAATCGGCGTGTTCAGCTCATGCGACAAACCCGCCACCATGGCGCCCAAGGACGCCAGCTTTTCCTGCTGCAGCAGCAAGGTCTGGGTGCGCTTCAAGGCCTGCATCGACTCGGCATTCGCCAGCGCGATCGCCCCGTAGGCACACAGCGTCCGAAAGATCGCCATCTCGCGTTCGCCATAGGCTTGCGGCTGAGGAGACTGCAAGGTCATCGCCCCCAGACAGCGCGAGCCTACGGTCAGTGGCGCGAACAACATGCTGCACATGGGCGCCGAGCCGGGGATCAGGTTGGGGCTGATGAAACCCGCCTCCACAGAGCGCGCGATCTCGATGCCCTCGCGCACGCAACGCGCCAAATTGGCGTCGGGGTCATCCAGGGCGATGCGGTGCGGACTCAGTCGCTCGCCACTTTCGACACGGATAACGCTGTGCAGCGAGCGTCCTTGGGAGTCCAAGAGATAGATCGAAAAGCTGGCGGCGTCCAGCAGGCTTTGCACATGCCTGGCCATGGCCTGGCACACCGCCTCGGCGTCCAGGCTGGCAGTGATTTCCCGGCCGATCTTGCCCAAGTCTTCCAGCGTCGCATTGGCGCCCAGCAAGGCGTCGGCGCGGTGCGCCTCGGCCAGCGCGCGCTCGGCCTGCGCCTGGGCCAGTTGGCGCAGGTGCTCGGCCTCCAGCCGCGCGCGTTCCATCTCGTGCCTGATTTGCACCGCCGTGGCGCGGTTGCCCGCCTCCCTGGACTGGATGTGTTCGCGGGACAGCCCCGCCTGTAGCGCCAGCTGATAGGCCTGCTCCAGCTGGCCCAGTCGGGCGTATTCGCTGGCCGCGTCCTCCAGCAAGGTGTGGGGCACGATATAGCCGTCCAGCTGCGCGCCCAGGGCCAAGGCTTGCTTCAGATAGTGCAGGGCGGGGCTGCTCACGGCATTCAGCCCACCCGCGGCCTCCGGGCCAGACAGCGGCGCGCCGAGCAGATGCTGCAAGCTGGCCACCACCTGCAAGAGTTCGATCTGCTCGACCCGAAAGCCGCAGGCATGGCACAGCGCGAGCGCTTCCTGCGCATGGGCCAACGCTTGCGCCGCGAGGCCCAGTTGTTTCTTCGCCGTGGCCAGGCCGCGCAAGACATCGATCAAGCGGTCCTGTGCTGCCATGTCTCGACACATGGGCTCGGCCTGGCTGAACCAGTCCAAGGCCCGCGCCGGCTCCGCCAGGGCCAGGGCAATATCGCCCAGTTCGATCAGGGCGATCAGGTAATTGCGCGAGGCCTTCACCGGTTGCAAGGCCTGCAGGGCATCGAGCAGATGCGTCTGTGCAGCCGCCGGCTGACCCAGTTGCCGCAAGGCCTCGCCGGTGCGTTGCAGCATGCTGCCGGCCAAGATGTCCAGGCCCGCTGTACGCGCGATCTCCAACCCTCGCTCGGACCATTCAAGCGCCAGCGCCGGGTTGTTCAATTGCAGGAAGGCGAAGCTCATGCTCGCCGCAGCCGTAACCGCTTGTTTGATCTGACCGGTCTGCTGCGCTGTTGTGCAGGCCAGCTGGAAATGCCGGGTGGCTTGCCGATGCTGGCTGCCCAGCCCGGCCAGCAGGCCGATGGCTGCATGCAGCCAGGTCGCGGCGGCCGCATCCAAGGTCGGGCCTTCTTCAAGCCCGCAGTCGTTCAACTGGGCTTGGGCCGCCGCTGCATCCACATAGATCTGCACATAAATGCAGCGGGCCAGCGCCATCTGTTGGCGTTGAGTGTCGTCACCGGCTGCATAGGCTTCACGCGCGTGCTGCATGTCTTGCAGGGTCTGCCTGGGTGCGCCGCGGTCATTGCTGAGAAAGGCCGCCAGCCAATGCGCATCGCCGCAGCCCAGCGGATCTTGCAGACCCTCAAAGGCGGACCGCGCTGCTTCGAGCAGTTGCTGGGCAAGAGCCAGATCGCCGAGAGACCAAGCGACCTCAGCCCGTATCAGTCGCAGGCGCGCGCTTTGGCGTGCGCGTTCCGTGTCGCTGCTTGTGCCCGAGGCAACTGTGCGTTCCAGCTGTTCGGCTAACTGCAAGGCCCGGCGGGCATCGCGCTGGCGCAGCTGCCAGGCCAGGTCCAGCATCAAGGCGTGCTTGGTGTCGGGCGACGCCGCGGCCAAGCCGGCTTCCAGGCGGCCAAGATCTTCCGAATTGGCAAAGAAATGCATGCCGGCGCAACGCTCCCCGTGGACGCCGCAGTCTACAAGGCCGATTTGCATGTCGCCATGAGGGCTTGCCAGGGACTTCCCGGGTCAGCCAATGCCTGGGCGGAAAGCTCTGTCGCCGGCGCTTCAGGCTCGCCGCTTGATGCGGTTTATTGGCTGAACCAGTCTTCGTCCGGCAAGGCGGCGAAGACCTTTTTCAAGCCGCCGCCCCAGCCCTCGCGCAGCATATTGAAGTAAGGGTCGCTGGCGGTGATGCGGTGCGGCTCGGCCGGCGCAAAGCTGTCGGCCTTGTACAGCAGCATATCGATGGGCAAACCGACCGAGAGATTGCTGCGAATGGTGGAGTCAAACGAGATCAAGGTGCATTTGGCGGCTTCGCCCAGCGAAGTCTCCACATTGATCACGCGGTCGATGATGGGCTTGCCGTACTTGGATTCGCCAATCTGGAAGTAGGGCGTGTCGTCGGTCGCCTCGATGAAATTGCCTTGAGCATAGACATGGAAGATGCGCGGGTGCTCGCCGCGGATCTGGCCGCCGACGATGAAGTTGCCGCCGAAGTCCACGCCTTGGCCGAGGCTCTGCGCATTGGCATCTCGGGCCACGATCTCCTTGACCGTGCGGCCCACCAACTCGGCCACGTCGTACATCGAGCGGCGGTTGTAGAGATGATCTTTTTCAATCTCCAGGCGCTGCCGCAGCAGGCTGACCACGCTCTGTGTGGTGGCCAGATTGCCGGCGCTCAAGAGGGTGATCAGGCGTTCGCCCGGCACCTCAAAAAGGCTCATCTTGCGGAAGGTGGCGATCTGATCGACCCCGGCGTTGGTGCGCGAGTCCGAGGCAAACAGCAGGCCCGCATTGAGGCGCATGGCGACGCAATAAGTCATAAACGGTGAGAGGCTACAGCGTTGGGAACAAGGGGACGGCGCGCCGCACGAAGCCGTGCAGCTAGCGCCGCGCCGCCGATTATCCCGTCACGCTGGGCGAGGGCGACCTTCATGCCTGGCTTTGGTCCTGCGCCAGGGTGATGTGTACCGCGGCCTGCAGCGCTTCGAGGCCGCCGCCCAGGCGCATGCCGCGCACCGGGCAGGCATCCAGGTAGTCCAGGCCGATCGCCAATTTGACGTAGCGCGCATCGGCCAGGCATTGGTTGGAGACATCAAAGCCCAACCAACCGCCGCCCTCGGCCGGCGTGCCCGGCAGCCGCACCTCGGCCCAGCCGTGGCTGGCCACATGCTCGACGTCCGCCGCCAGGTAGCCGCTGACGTAGCGGGTCGGTAGGCCCAATAAGCGGGCACAGGTGGCGAAGACCTGGGCGTGGTCCTGGCAGACGCCGGAAGCGCGCGCAAAGGCCTCGGCGGCCGGTGTGGCCGCGTCGGTCGTGCCGGGGGTGTAAGGCATCAGCCGACCCAGCGCCTCCTGCAGGCTCAGCAAGCCTTGCATCGGGTCGGCCGCGATGCGCTGCGCATATTGCTGCGCGAAGGCCCGCAATGCCGCGTCGGCCTGGGTCAAGGGCGAGTCACGCAAAAAGACGGCCGGCGGGAAGGGCCCGTCGCCGGGCTGCGGCGCGGGAGGCAGCTCGGAGGTCTCAATCACGCCATGGGCGCAGAGATGAATCTCGCTGTGGGGTTTGTCCAGCGTCAGCACATGGGTCAGGTTGCCGTAGGCGTCCAGGCAACGGCTCGGATGGCCCGGCAGGTCCAATTGCCAATGCACGACCCGCTGGCCAGGCCCGTCCATGGGGGTCAGGCGCAGGTATTGGGTGCTGCGCTTCACCGGGCTGGCGTAGCGGTAGACCGTTTCATGGTGGATGACGAGGTGCACGGCGGTCCCTGTGGGTGCTTGCTGAAGGCGAAGTCAATTGGCTTCGAAATAGGCTTCGCGGACGGCGTCTCCGAGCTGCGCGGATTTTTGCAAAAAGGTGGTCAGCCAGTGATGCACGCCCAACTCCAGCACTTCGTCTACCGTGCCGTGCTCCAAACGCAGGGCCATGCGTCCCGCCAATTGCTTGGCGATGCGGCCAGCGTCCAGCGAGCCGCTGCGGGCCTCGATATGCGGCAGGATGTCGACAATCTCGGCGCAGCAGGCGCGCAGCGAGCGCGGCACATCGGGGCGCAAGATCAGCAGCTCCGCCACGCGGCGGGCGTCGAGCCGATCGCGGTAGACCGCATGGTAGGCCTCGAAGGCCGACAGCGAACGCAGCAGCGCGCTCCAGGTGTAGAAGTCGGGGGCACTCTCCACCGGCACATCCACCGGCACCAGGCTGGCCTGGGCGGGCTCAATCAGCTGCGACTTCACATCGAGCAAGCGCGCCGTGTTGTCGGCGCGTTCGATGAAGGTGCCCAGGCGAATGAACTGGTAGGCCTCGTTGCGCTGCAAGGTGCCTTGGGTGGCGCCGCGAATCAGGTGCGAACGCTCCTTCACCCAATCAAAGAAGCTCGACACATCGGCCACGCCGCGCTTGGGCATTTCGCGCCCTTCCAGCCAGGTGGCGTTGAGCGCCTCCCACATCTCGCTGGTGATTTGGCCGCGTACCGCATGGGCGTTCTCGCGCGCATGGCGCAGGCAGCTGAGCACCGAGGCGGGGTTGTTCAGGTCCAGCGCCATGAAGTTGAACAGGCGGCTGGCCTCCAGGGTTTGATGGCTGTGGTTGTAGGCCTCCAGCGTGCCGGTGACGGCCAGCGGCGCGGCCAGCTCGGTCATGGCGCCGCGTGATTGCGGCAGCAGCGACAGCGAATGGGTCACATCCAACATGCGAACCAGGTTCTCGGCCCGCTCAACATAGCGGCTCATCCAGTACAACTGGGCGGCGGTTCTAGAAAGCATTTCAGTACTCCATTCGATGAGCGGCGCATGGCTTGCCCGCGGGCAGCCGAGCCCAGTGGAGAGCGGGGATCCGGCTTTGCCGGGCCCTCGGGCTCGCCCCCTTGAGTGGGGAGTGCACAGCGCTTTGTGGGTGAGCCATCAGGCCTCCAGGATCCAGGTGTCTTTGGTGCCGCCACCTTGCGAGGAGTTGACGACCAGCGAGCCTTGTTTGAGCGCGACGCGGGTCAGGCCGCCCGCCACCATGGTGACCTCTCGGCCGGTCAGCACAAAGGGCCGCAGGTCGATGTGGCGCGGCGCGATGCCGCTCTCGACAAAGGTCGGGCAGCTGGACAGACACAGCGTCGGCTGCGCGATGTAGTTGCTCGGGTTGGCGCTGACGCGGGCGCGGAAGTCTTCAATCTCCGCAGCCGTCGAGGCCGGCCCCACCAGCATGCCGTAGCCTCCGGCGCCGTGCACCTCTTTGACCACCAACTCGCTCAGATGGGCCAGCACATGATCCAGGTCCGCGGGCTTGCGGCATTGCCAGGTAGGCACGTTGTGCAGGATGGGTTCTTCGCCCAGGTAGAAGCGAATCATGTCGGGCACATAGGGGTAGATGGACTTGTCATCCGCCACGCCGGTGCCGATCGCGTTGGCCAGGATCACATGGCCTTGCTTGTAGACCGACAGCAGGCCGGGCACGCCCAGCATCGAGTCGGCGCGGAAGGCCAGTGGGTCTAGAAATGCGTCATCGATGCGCCGATAGATCACATCGACCCGTTGCGGCCCCACGGTGGTGCGCATGTACAGGTACTCGTCTTTGACGAACAAGTCCTGCCCCTCGACCAACTCCACCCCCATTTGCTGGGCCAGGAAGGCGTGTTCGAAATAGGCACTGTTGAAGGGCCCCGGCGTCAGCACGACGACGGTGGGTTGCTCGGCCACGCTGGCGTGGCGCAAGGTATTGAGCAGCAGGGTGGGGTAGTGCGCCACCGGCGCCACCGGGTAACGGGCAAACAGCTCGGGAAAGAGCCGCATCATCATCTTGCGGTTCTCCAGCATGTAGGACACGCCGGAGGGCACGCGCAAATTGTCTTCCAGCACGTAGTAGCCGCCGTCCGAATGACGGATGAGGTCCACGCCGGTGATGTGGGTGTAGATGCCGTGGGGCAGATCCAGACCCTGCATGGCCGGCTGGTACTGGGCATTGGCAAACACCTGCTCCGCCGGAATCAACCCGGCCTTGACGATCTCGTGATCGTGATAGATGTCCCACAGGAATTTGTTCAGGGCAGTGACCCGCTGGCGCAAGCCGGCTTCCAGCATTTGCCACTCCGAGGCGGGCACGATGCGAGGCACCGTGTCGAACGGGATCAGCCGTTCGGCCCCAGCCTCATCGCCGTAGACGGCAAAGGTGATGCCCACCTTGTGGAACAGCAAATCGGCCTCGGCGCGTTTTTTCGCCAGCGCCTCGGGCGTCTGCGCGTGCAGCCAATTGGCGAACTGTTGGTAGTGCGGACGGAGGGCGCCGCTGTCCAGCAGCATCTCGTCGTAATGACCCGGGGCGGGCAGGGTGAGCGCATGCATGATGGTTGGAAACTCCGGGGCGTGAACTGGGTTTTGGACAAGACACTTGCAAGCCTTGTGCCCAGTTGTCCCCGAGGGCCGAATTCATGCGCTGCCCGCACGGCTTTGCCGCCGCCAGCCCTCCGGCTTGCCCTCTTGTGGCCTGGTTTGCACTCGCCTGGTGCGTGACGCACGATCGCGCCCATGACCTGCGGGCACTGCTGCACTGCGCGAGTGCAATGCACAAGGCTGAGGCGTGATGCTTCGGATTTGGGGCGCGAGGATCTAGGGCCCTTGATCGCTTCACTGCTTTACCGCTTCATCCGACCGCCAAGCAGCGCTTCAGCGACATCGCAGCGTCGATGCCTAAGTGCCGCAACACCGCCTGCTCGTCCTTGCCCCAAGGCAGCCCAGCGGCGAGCTCCAGGACCAGCACGCCCAGATTGGCTTCATCGTCCACCAGCGGGGCAAAGATGCGGGTCGCGCCCGAGTCCAATGCCTGGCTGCGCTCGGCCCAGTCGCGCCAGCAGGCGGCGCAAGGGTGGGCGGGATCATTCATCGCCAGGGTCGGCAGCAGGCCTTCGGGCACGGCCTTGGTCCAGGGCGCCAAGGCCAGCTGTTGGCTGCTGGCGGCGGGCTGGTAGGCGGCCAACAACTCGGCCTTGACGGTCGACTTCAGCTCACGCGCCAGCACGGTGAAGATCAGGCTCGGGCTGTGTTGGCGCCAAATCTCGCGCCCCAAAACCACCAGTTGCTGCAACTGCTCATGCGCGGCCTGCAGCTTGTTGAGACGCTCCTCTTTGGACAGTGCCAGCTGCCGCGCTTGCAGACGTTCATTGCGCGCCAACTCGGCTTGCTGGCGTGCGTGTTTGGTGGCCGTGCTCCAACTGGTCTGGCGTGCGGCGGAGGCGCGTCGCTCCATGGCATAGGCTTCTTGTGGCCGGCCAGCTTGAAACTGTGCTTCGGCCGCCGCCTCCAGCAGGCTGGCCGCGGGCTGATAGCCCTCGATGGTTTGGCTCAGCGCCAAGGCCTGGTTCAGCCAGCTGAGCACCGCTTCGGCCGAACCTGCGCCGCGTTTCTCGATCTCGGCCAAGAGCGCATGCAGCTCCACCAGGTCGGCTCTTTGCTTTTGGGCGGCCGCCCCTTTGCAGGCATCCAGCGCCACCTGGCGCGCCGCATCCAGGCGCCCCAGATGCATCAAGGCGCGGGCCTGGCCCAGTGCAACGCCGGTGCGCATATCGCTGGCGCTGGCTTGCTTTTCACGTTCACCAAGCAGCTCGAAATGCTTCAGGGCTTCGTCGTAGTGACCGTGGTCCAACTCGGCCTGGCCCAGGTAGTCCAGCGCCATCATGGCGGTACGGCTTTTGGGGTGCAGGACCAGGGTCTGCATGCATTCGCGCAGCAGTTCGCGCGCCGATTCGGTCTGGCCCACGCGTCGCAAGGCCTCGCCGGTTTGGGCCAGGCATAGGCCAATGGCGCCCGGCCAGCGCATCTTGCGAGCCAGCGCCAGGCCTTTCTTCAGCCAAACGAGCGCGGTGTCCACGTCCGACATGCTGGTGTAGCTGTAGCCCAGATTGGAGGCGGCCGCGATGGCCCGGCGCAGCTGGCCGGAGGCCAGGCTGGCCTCATAGGCCTGCTCCAGAGAGTGGCAGGCATCCACATAGTCATTGGCCAGGCCTTGCTCCAGCGCCCGATAGTCGGCCACGGCGGCTTGGCACTGGGGCGACAAACCTTCGCCGGTGAGCGGCAATTGCTCCGACCAGGTGGCGCGCGCCAACTCAAAGTCGCGGAACAAGTCGGAGCGCGCCAGCGTGGCGCGGAAGAAGAGTTGACGCTCGGCGTCGTCGGCCTGCTCGGCAATGTCGAGCGCGCTCTGCAAGGCATCGCGTTGCGCATCGACCTCACCACGGTCGAAGTACACACAAGACTGCAGCCAATACCAATCGGCAAGGACGGCCGGCTCGGGCTGCGCATCAAGATCGGGGCGGGCCAGGTCCAGGTGCTGCTGTGCCTCGTCCAGTCGCAACATCAGCATGGCCACTTCGGCTTGCACCAGCTGTAAGCGGGCGCGCAGGGGGTGCAGGTTGGCCGCGGGAATGGGGGGCGTGTCTGTCGACTGTTCGGTCTCTTGCGCCAGTTCTCGCAAGAGCGCGGCGGCCAGCGACTGGGCGCGCGGGCTGTTCAGCTGGCGCAGGCCCCAGGCGGCGTACAGGCGCGCTTGCCAGTCCGCACGCTCGTTCAGCGCCTGGGCCGCTGCCGTTACGTCCCGCTCGAGTGGATACAAGAGCAGTTCATCTGTGTTCGCCATCAGACCCCTCCGAAAGGATTGGACTCATTCAGTGACCGGAAACCTAAGCCGTGGGCGAAGCGTTCGCCGCACACCCCTTGCCGCGCCGGTCTTAGCGTAGCCCGGCCAAGGGGCGCTGGTTTGCTAGCAAACGGTACAACTGCGCAATTTGTTGTTTTCCGGTTGCCCCTGACGCGCCGAACCGCGGTTCTGGCTGGCTCGGCCCATCCTTATAGATAGGATGGCACGAACTGTCGCCCGCTGCACTAGACTGGGCGACACATTGGCAAAGCCCGACGGGTGCGGACTTCATGATGCTAAAGCGTGGGCATGGGCGAGGGCGTGAATCGGAGTCGAACCGGCAGCGCGGGTTCGCGCGCCTGCAGCGTGGTGCAGCCTTGGCCAAGCCGCTGATCGTGGCCGCCATCGTCTTGCTGGGCCTGCTGTTGAGCATGGGCCTGGCATGGTCGGCCCGCGAGCAGGCCGAGCGCGACGCGCAATTGCGGTTTGACCGCGTTGCCGAGCGCCTTGAAACCGAAGTGCTGCGACGCTTTAAGCAACCCTTCTATGGCCTGAAGGGCCTCCGCGGCGCCTACGCGGCCAGCCCGTCAATCGCGCGCGCGGACTTTCGTGCCTATGTGGAGTCGCGTCAGCTGCCGATTGAGTTCCCCGGTGTGCGTGGCTTTGGTTTGATCGAGCGGGTGCCACGATCACAGTTGGCCGCTTTCACCGCTGCCGCTCGCCGCGACGATGCGCCCGAATTTGAGGTGCGCAGCAGCGGTGATGCGTCGGACTTGTTCGTCATCAAATACCTCGAGCCGCTAGGCCCGAATCGCCAGGCCCAGGGTTTTGATGTGGGCCAGGAGCCGGTGCGGCGCGAGGCCGCTCAGCGCGCGATGTTGACGGGCCAGGATGCAATGACCGGGCGCATTACCCTGGTGCAAGACGCGCAGAAGCGCGTCGGCTATTTGCTGATGGTGCCCGTCTACCGGCGCGGCGCCGATCCGGTCTCGCCGGCGCAACATGAGCAGGCCTTGCTTGGCTTGGCTTACGCACCCGTGGTGGTGGAGGAATTGTTGGCCGGCGCCATTGATGTGGCGGAAAAAGGCCTGGACTTTGAGCTGTTTGACGGCACCGAAGCGCTGGTCGAGAACTTGGTGTTTGAGGCGATGGCCGTGGCGCCCAAGGCGGACTCGTCCGCCGGTCGGGCCAGTTCAGGCAACGAGACATTGGCCCCAGCCAAGTTGGCCCAAAGTGAAGCTCGCTTCGAGAACAGCCGCAGCCTGAGCATCGCCGGCCGCAGCTTGCTGTTGCGTGCGCGCAGTTCGGCGGCGTTTGATGCCACCATCGACACGCGGACTTCGCGCTGGATCGCTGCCGGCGGGACCGCGCTGACGCTGTCCTTGGCCTTGGCGGCCTGGCTCTTGTTGTCGGGGCGCGACCGTGCCGAGGCCATGGCGCAGCGCATGACCGGCGAATTGGAGCGCCTGGCCCGCGTGGCCCGCGGCACCAGCAATGCCGTGATCGCCACCGATGCCCAGGGCCGCATCACCTGGGTCAACGAGGGCTTTTCTCGCATCACCGGCTATAGCGTGGCCGAGGCTTTGGGCTGCCTGCGTGCTGAATTGATCGGCGGTGACACGGGCCCAGGCGCTGCCGCCCTGGGGGCGCAAGAACTGGCGGGCCTGGCCTTGAGCCGGGCTGGGCTGCGTGGCGAGCAGTTATGCCGACGCAAGGATGGCCGCCCACTCTGGGTGGATGCCGATATCCAGCCTGTTTTCGACGCAAATGGCCAGCATGCCGGCTTCATCGAAATCAGCCTCGACATCACCGAAGGCAAGCAAAATCAGTTGCAACTCGCCCAGGTCATGAGCGAGAACAAGGCCTTGCTGGACACCATTCATCAGCAGGCGATCGTCTCGGTCACCGACCCGACCGGGCGCATCATCGAGGCCAATGTGGCGTTTTGTCGCATCAGCGGCTACGCGCAAGAAGAGTTGCTGGGACAAAAACACAGCATCGTCAACTCCGGGACGCAGGGGGCGGACTTCTGGCCCGCTGTCTGGGCCACCATCAGCCAGGGTAAGTCGTGGCACGGCGAGGTCTGCAACCGCGCCAAGAGCGGCGAGCTGTATTGGGTCGACAGCATCATTGCTCCGGTACTGGGTCCGCAGGGGCAGGTGGAAAAGTACATCTCAATCCGCATCGACATCACGGCCGCCAAACGCGCGGCGGCCGATCTGGCCGAGCAGCAGGATCGCCTGAACCGCATCATCGAAGGCACCAATGCCGGCACCTGGGATTGGAATGTGCAGACCGGTGAGGCCCGCTTCAACGAGCGCTGGGCCGAAATGCTGGGCTGGACCCTGGAGGAGTTGGCGCCGGTGAGCTCGCAGACCTGGGTGGACCTGTGCCATCCGGACGATATGCACAAGGCCAAAGAGTCGCTGATGCGGCATTTCTTTGCCGAGACGCAGTTCTACGAATGCGAGCTGCGCATGCGGCACCGCGATGGCCACTGGGTCTATGTGTTGGCGCGCGGCAAGCTTTACAAGCGTTCCGCCGATGGTGAGCCCTCCTGGATTGCCGGCACCCATCTCGACATCAGCGCCGCCAAGGCGGCCGAAGAATTGCTGCTGCACAAGCAGATGGTCCTGGACCGGGCCGAGCGCTTGACCGAGCTGGGCGCCTGGGAGGTCGATATGGGGACCCAGCTGCTCAGCTGGTCGGAGCAGACCTATCGTCTGCATGACATGCCGCCGGACCGGCTGGTGACGCTAGAAGAAGCGCTGGCGCATTTCTCGGCGGCCGACAGCGCCAGATTGGCGGAGGCGATGCAGCGCGCCGTCGATCACAGCGAAGCGTGGGACATGGAACTGTCGCTGCGCACCGATCTGGGCCGCTTCATCTGGGTGCGCTCGGTGGGGGAGGCGGTGTTTGACGACAGTGGCGCGCTGCGTATTGTTGGCACCTACCAAGACATCACCGAACGCCGCGCGCTGGAGGCCGAAACCAAGCGCAGCCATCAGGTCTTGCAGAGTGTGCTGGAGAACCTGCCCTGCGCCTTGAGCGTGTTTGACGCCGACCTGAAGTTGCTGGCTCATAACCAGCAGTTCCTCAGCCTGCTGGAGTTCCCGCCGGAGTTGTTCGAGGAGCAGCCGGTGCGCTTCGAGAACATCATCCGCTTCAATGCGGCACGCGGTGAATACGGACAAGGCCCCGACCTAGAAGCCACCATTGGCCAGATCGTTGAAAGGGCCTTGCACCCGACCGAGCACCAATTCGCACGCACGCGCCCGAACGGGCGCACGCTGGAAGTGCGCGGCTCGCCGATGCCAGCGGGCGGCTTCGTCACCACCTATGTGGACATCACCGAACGCCGCGCCTTGGAGGACGAACAGCGCCGCAGCGCCGAGTTGCTGAAGGTGGTGTTGGAGAGCCTGCCTTGCGGCCTCAGTCTGATCGACCCAGAGCTCCGGCTGACCCTGTACAACAGCAAGTACGCCGAGCTGTATGGCCTGGACAGCGCCTTCCTGCAGGAGCAGCCCTTGACCGTCGAGCGGGTGGCGCGCTTGCTGCATGAGCGCGGTGAGGATGGCGCCATCGACATCGAGACCGCCTTGCAGCGCGCACGTCAACATGGCGAGGCGGCCTTGCTGGCGCCGCACCAATGGGAGCGCCAGCGTCCCAATGGCCTGAGCCTGGAAATGCACAGCAACCCGGTGCCCAGCGGTGGCTTTGTCACCACCTATATGGATGTGGGCGAGCGGCGCCGGGCCGAGGCCGAACTGCGCCGCGCCGAGAGCCTGCTGCGCGGATCCATTGACGCGGTCGGTGAGGCCTTTGTGCTCTACGACCCCGAGGACCGGCTGGTGTTCTGCAATGAAAAATACCGCCAGATGTATGCGGCCTCCAGCGACCTGATCGTGCCCGGCGCTCGCTTTGAGGACATCATCCGCGGCGGTGCGCTGCGCGGCCAGTACCGCGACGCCGAGGGGAGGATCGAGGACTGGGTCCGGGAACGCATGGCAGCCCACAGGCAAGGCGATACCTTGATGGTGCAGAAGCTGGATGACCAGCGCTGGATTCGCGTCATCGAGCGCAAGATGGTCGATGGCCACACCGTCGGCTTCCGCATCGACATCACCGATTTGATGCTGGCCACCGAGGCGGCCGAGGAAGCCTCGCGCTCCAAGAGTCAGTTCCTGGCCAATATGAGCCATGAGATCCGCACGCCGATGAATGCCATCTTGGGCATGCTCAAGCTGCTGCAAAAGACTCAGCTGACGACCCGCCAGCTGGACTACGCCAGCAAGACCGAGGGCGCGGCGCGCTCCTTGCTGGGACTGCTGAACGACATCCTGGACTTCTCCAAGGTCGAGGCCGGCAAGATGGAGCTGGACCCGCAGCCCTTCAGCATCGACCATTTGCTGCGCGATCTGTCGGTGATCCTGTCGGCCAATGTGGGCGCCAAGCCGCTGGAGATTTTGTTCGACCTGGATCCGGCGCTGCCGTCGGTGTTGATCGCCGATGCCATGCGCTTGCAGCAGGTGCTGATCAATTTGGGCGGCAACGCGATCAAGTTCACCCAGCGCGGCGAGGTGGTGGTGAGCGTCAATGTGCTGAGCTTGAGCGAGAGTGAGGCCGAACTCGAGTTCGCGGTGCGCGACTCGGGCATCGGCATCGCACCGGAACATCAAAAGCATATTTTTTCCGGCTTCAGCCAGGCCGAGGCCTCGACCACGCGCCGCTTCGGCGGCACCGGGCTGGGCTTGGCCATCAGCCAGCGGCTGGTCCATCTGATGGGCGGCACCCTAGCCCTGCAAAGCGAACCCGGCCGGGGCAGTTGCTTCTCCTTCAAGCTCCGCATGGGCATGGATGGCCAAGCGATCGCGAACCCAGGCACAAACGACGAGGCCGAGACCGACTTGCGCGTGCTGCTGGTCGATGACAACCCGATCGCGCTTGAGGTGCTGGGGGCCATGGCCGAGGGTCTGGGCTGGCGGGTTGATCTGGCCAGCTCGGGTGAGCTGGCCCTGACGCAGCTGACACGTGCAGCGGAAGCGGGAACACCCTATCAAGTGGTGTTGATGGACTGGCAGATGCCGGGCATGGATGGGTTTGAAACCACCCAGCGTATCCGCGCCTTGGGTGGTTTGCAGGCGATGCCCGTGGTGGTGATGGTGACGGCCCATGGCCGAGAGGTACTGAGCCAGCGCAGCGAGGCGGACCAGCAATTGCTGAATGGCTTCTTGGTCAAGCCGGTGACGCCGACCATGCTGTTGGAGACCGTGCTGGCCTCGCGCGCTGAGCCCGGCTCGGCGGCGTCAACGCCAAAGTCCGCGCCGGTCGCAGCCGCCAAGCCCTTGCAGGGCATGCGCATCCTGGTGGTCGAAGATAACCTCAACAATCAGCAGGTGGCGAAGGAGCTGCTGGAGGATGTGGGTGCCGCCGTCAAGCTGGCCGACAACGGGCAGGTGGGCGTGGATCTGTTGCGCGCCGACAGCCAGGCCTTTGACATCGTGTTGATGGACATGCAGATGCCGGTGATGGACGGCTACACCGCCGCCCGCTTGATCCGCAGTGAACTGGGCTTGACCAAATTGCCCGTGGTGGCCATGACCGCCAACGCCATGCCGGCCGATCGCGAGGCCTGCTTGGCCGCCGGCATGAATGAGCATGTGGGCAAGCCCTTTGACCTGGAGCGGCTGGTTGATCTGCTGCTGCAACTGACGCATCGCGGAGATGCGAGTGTGAGTGCTGCTTCGGGTGCAGCGCTCTCAGCTGGTGCTGCCGCCGATGTCGCCGATGCCGGCGCGGCCCCGCGTTTCGCCAGCTTGGCGGTACCGACCGAGCTGCGCGAGCGCGCCGCGGCCCAGGGTATCAATGTGCAAGCAGCGATGGATCGTTTCATGGGCAAGACCGAGCTGTTCCAGCGCATGGTGAAGTCCTTCTGTATCTCCGCCGCCGAGTTGCCGCCTAAATTGGATGCTTGGCTGCTGTCCGGGGCTACGCCGCAGCGAGGCGAGGCGGCGATGGCGCTGCATTCCTTCAAGGGCCTGGCGGCCACGGTCGGTGCCGAGCAAATGGCGAGTTGGGGCGCCGAGGGGGAGTCGGTGCTGAAACGTGGTGATAACCTCGGTGCCGAGTGGATCAGCGGTTTGGCTCAGCAGATTGAAGCCGGTTGTCGAGATATGCTCGGCTTGGCGCAGGCGCTTTGCGATCTGAGCCCCAAGCCGGCGACCAAGCCCGTACCGGCGGCACAAAGCCTGGATGAATTCAAGCGAGCGATGAACGACTTCATGCAACTGTTGAGCAACTTTGATTTGGGTGCCACCGACGCCTTCGCACGCTTGCGTGAGCAATTTGCCGATCGTCTGAAGCCCGAGATGGAGTCTCTCGATGCAGCCGTGGCCGGCCTGGATTTCGAGCGCGCCCAGTCGCTTTGTCAAAGCCTGTTGCGGGCAGCGGAGGTCGAGGCATGAGCAATGAGAAGAACAGCGGGGAATCGCCGCCTCAAATGTTGAACGCGTTCCAGCATCTTGGGCGTAAGCCTCGTCTGCTGATCGTGGATGACCAGCCGGTCAATATCCAGGCGCTCTATCAGGTGTTCGCCAACGATCACCAAGTGTTCATGGCCACCAGCGGCCAGCAGGCCTTGGCCATTTGCCGCGACAAAAACCCTGATCTGGTGTTGCTGGATGTGCAGATGCCGGTGATGGACGGCTATGAGGTATGTCGCCAGATCAAGGCCGATACCGCGCTGCAAGATCTACCGGTGGTGTTTGTGACCGCGCACAGCGATGCCCAGGCCGAGACGCTGGGCCTGGAGGTTGGCGCGGTCGACTTCATCTCCAAACCCTTCAATCCGGCGGTGGTGCGGGCGCGCGTCAAAACCCATCTGACTTTGAAGCTGCAAAGCGATTTGTTGCGTCAGATGGTCTTTATCGATGGTCTGACCGGGGTCTATAACCGGCGCTTCTTTGATGAACGGCTGGATACCGAGTTTCAACGCGCTCGCCGCAGCAATGGCACGCTGGCGATGTTGATCGCCGACGTCGATTTCTTCAAGCGCTACAACGACCATTACGGCCACCAGGCCGGCGATGAAGCGCTGCGCAAGGTGGCGATGACCATGCGTGCCCAGCTGAAACGGCCCGCCGATATGGTCAGCCGTTATGGCGGCGAAGAATTCGCCTGCATCCTGCCGGACACGCCGCTGGAAGGCGCGCTGGCCTTGGCCGGCGAGATGGAGGCGGCCGTGCGCGCTGCGCGTGTTGCGCATGCTGCGTCGGAGCTCGGGCCCTATCTGACGATCAGCATCGGGGTGGCGACGATGCAGCCGGCCTCGGGCCGCGTCGAGGCCGAGTTGGTGGTTGCCGCCGACGAGCAACTGTATTTGGCCAAGTCGCGCGGTCGGGGGCGGGCCTGCGGCGTGGCCTTGTGAGCGGCGATCAGGGTTGTTGCAGGCGTTTGTAATAGAGCGCCGCGCCCTGCAGTTGCCCCTCTGCGCAGGCGCCGTAATCTGGGATTTCACCGACGCGCTGCCAGCCCAGGTGCGCATACACGGCTTCGGCTTGTGAGCCACTTTGAGTCTCCAGCACCAGCAATGAGCGGCCATGCGCCAAGGCTGTGCACTCCAAGCGCGTCATCAATCGGCTGGCCAAACCTTGGCCGCGTGCCTGGCTGTGCACCATCAGGTGTTGGACTTCGCCACGATGGTGCGCGTTGGCCAGCGGGCACAGTGACAGCTGCACGGCGCCCAGCAGGCGCGCATCCGGCCCTTCGCCCGAGCATGCCACCCAAAGCTTGTGGCGCGGGCCTAGGCGGGCAAACACGCCGTGCCAATATTCCAGCGCCGCGTAGCGCGATAGCGGTGCCAAAAAGCCCAGACTGGCGCCACGGTGGACGCTGTCGGTCAGCAATTCGCACAGCTCGGGCAACCATTGCAGCTCATGGGATGCGAGCTTGCGCAGTTGGCAGTAGCCGTGCGGTGCCCGGGCCGCGCTGCTGACGGCCATATTGCCAAGTGCCAAGTGACCGGCTTGGAGGCGGGCCGGGACCGCCGCTGAAACGGAAGAGCTGACGTAGTGAAGCGACATGGGGATGGCCTTTGCTGAAGAGAAAGTACGCCGTCTCATGAACGGCGCTAGCTCTCCACTTGCAAAGCCTGTGCCAGCTTTGGCGAGGCTGGCTTGTCTTAGCCTTCCAGGCCGGGCTCCGCTTGTAGTCGCCCGTGGCCGGCGCGCTTGGCTTCGTACAGCGCGGTCTCGGCGCGCAGCATCAGGTCATCGATATTGCGGTCGCCAAAGCGCAGCTTGGCCCAGCCGGCACTGAAGTTCAGCGCGAAGCCCAACTCCGTCGGGGCACGTTCGGCCAGCGCCTGCCGCATACGTTTGTCCATGGCCTGCGGGCCCTCGGCTTCGCAGCGAGACATCAGCAAGCCGAATTGGTCGCGGCTGATGCGTCCGGCCAAATCACCCAGGCGCATCTGCGCCTGGATGGAACTGGCGAACAGCGCCATGGCGCGGTCACCGGCCTGGGTGCCATGTTCGGTATTGATGGCCTTCAGTCCGTCAATGTCCAGGATCAACATGGCCAGAGGTTCCTGATGACGACGGGCCATGGACAGCATGTCGACCGAACGTGCGGCGAAGGCGCGGCTGTCGGGCAGGCCGGTCAGACCGTCGGTTTGAGCCAGCCGGGCCAGTTCCGACTCGGTCTCGGCGCGCCACGCCAAGACCAGGGCCAAGAGCGCCAGGCTCAGGCCCCAATGTGAAGCAAGACCCAGCGTGGTGTTGATGGCATCGGCTGACAGCAGGCTCGGCAAGGCCTTGCCATATGCGCCCAAAATGCCGCGCAGCACGCAGACCACCAAGGCGGGTGCGCATGCCAGCAAGAGCATCATGCGCCAGTGCCGGTTGTCCACGCCGGGCACGGTGTTGGGCAGTGCATCCGACAGTGCGCGCGGTGCGGCCTCTTGTTTCGCCGGCCAAATCAGGGCCACCATCAACAGGGCCAGTTGCAGGGCCAACCAGAACTGCGCCCAGGCGACGCGGAAACTGGCGTCGTCAAACTGCAGGCCATAGACCAAAGGCATCAGCAGCGGGGCCAGCAAGGCCAGGGCGCGGCCGGGCTGCGGCTTCAGCCACAGTCGCAAGCTCCACCACAAGGCGCTCAAGCTGGCGCTGAAGGCCGCCATGGCCAAGGTCTGCCAGACCCGCGCCGAGCCCTGCTCAACCGCTGCCAGTGCCAACCAGGCCACGGCCTGCAAGCCCATGAAGGCCTGGGCCCAGCGCGCGGCCGGGCTGGCGCGCAAGCCCATCAGCAGCAGCAAGAGCAGGCTCGAGGAGAGGGCCTGCACCAGCAGCAGATTGAACAAGGTGGGGTTGTCGAAGTGCATGGCTGGATTCTCTATTGGAAAGCCACCTCGGCAAAGCTTCGCAGCTTGCGGCTGTGCAATTGGCTCATCGAACCGTTGCGCAGCAACTCCACGGTACGCAGGCCGATGCGCAGATGCTGGTCGACGCGAGCGCGGTAGAACTGGTCGGCCATGCCGGGCAGCTTGATCTCGCCATGCAGCGGTTTGTCGCTGACGCACAGCAAGGTGCCATAGGGCACGCGGAAGCGAAAGCCATTGGCGGCAATGGTGGCGCTTTCCATGTCCAGCGCGATGGCCCGACTCTGGCTGAAGCGGCGCTCGGGGCCGCCGTGGCGGTCATTCGGCAGCAGCTCCCAGTTGCGGTTGTCGGTAGAGGCCACGGTGCCGGTGCGCAAAATGCGCTTCAATTCATAACCGCTCAGTTGCGTGACATCGGCGACGGCTTGCTCCAGCGCCAGTTGAATCTCGGCCAAGGGCGGAATCGGCACCCACAGCGGCAGGTCTTCGTCCAGCACATGATCCTCGCGCACATAGGCATGCGCCAGCACATAGTCGCCCAGTTGTTGGCTGTTGCGCAGGCCGGCGCAGTGGCCCAGCATCAGCCAGGCATGTGGGCGCAGCACGGCGATGTGGTCGCTCATGGTCTTGGCGTTGGCGGGGCCGACGCCGATATTGATCATGGTGATGCCGCTGCGGTCGCGCCTCACCAAATGATAGGCAGGCATTTGCGGCAGCCGGGGCGGTAGGGCGCCGAGCGCATCGCCGGCTTCGGCGGCGCAGCCAACGCGCCGGGTCAGCAGATTGCCGGGCTCGACAAAGGCAATGCAGTCGTCCAACTCGCTGGGCTTGGCCGGGTCGGGGGCCGTGCTCATCAGCTCGCGCCCCATGCGCACGAACTCGTCGATGTAGAACTGGTAGTTGGTGAACAGCACGAAGTTCTGAAACACCTCGGCGCGGGTGCCGGTGTAGTGGCGCAGGCGGTGCAGCGAGTAGTCCACCCGTGGTGCGGTGAACAAGGACAAGGGCTGTGCAGCGCCGGGGGCCAGGTCTTGCGTGCCGTTGGCAATGCCGTCGTCCATGGCGGCCAGATCGGGCATGTCAAAGACTTCGCGCAACAAGCGGCGCCGCTCCGGGCTCAGATTGCCTTCGATATGTTCTTGCTCACCGAGTGCGAAATGCAGCGGGATGGCCTGATTGCTGGTGCCAATCTCCAGCCCCGCACCCTCGGCCCCATGGTTGGCCAGCAGCAACTCGAATTGCCGCAGGTCATAGGCCGCAAACAGGTCGGGGCGGGTCAGCGTGGTTTCATAGACGCCGGCATCGGCCACAAAGCCGTAGGCCAGGCGAGGGTCTGGGCCAGCCTCAGCGCGCAGACCGGTGCTGGTGCGCAAGCGCACAAAGGGGTAGCAGGCGCGCACCTTGGCGGGGAAGTCTTCGCCGCCGACAAAGCGCTGCAAAGCGTCGCGCAAATGGTTGATGCTGGCGCTGTAGATCTGTTGGGCCTGGGCCAGAGCGGCCGCGGCGTCTTGGGTTTGGATCGGTGCAAAAAAGGGCGGGCTGTGAAAGCTCATGGGGCATCAGGCACTTTGGGCGATGGCCCATTGTGGCGCTAGCGCGGCGAAGGCCGCTGCGGGTTTGCCTGCTGCTCGCTCGCCTGGCCTCCACGTGGTCTCAACGCCCTGCCTTGTGGTTTGTGCCGGCTTGTGCAAGCAGCTCGTCCACTTCGCCTTGTCCGATACCGAGGTCGCTCAAATCACGCGCGTTCATGGCGCGCAGTTCTGCCCGCATGCGTCGCTCGTGGCGAACTTGCTCGAGCTCGCGCAGCAGACGCTCAAACCGCTGGCGCAGGGCGCCGGGGAGCAGGCTTGAGCGCGATGCAGTGGCCGGAGTCTGGGCGAGAGCTGCGACGAATGATGGGCTAAATGTTGCACAAGATCTTGCGGTGGTGCCTTGGCTTTGCAGCATGGTGTTCTCCGGGTGGGCTGGCGATGGCTGCATCTTCTGCTCAGGCGTATGATTTGAAAAGTTGAATCATCTGAATGCAAAATTCAGAAAAACTGATGCGAGCATTGAATCTGGACCAAGTGCGCACCCTGGTGGCGATTGCCGATCTGGGCACGTTTGCCGCCGCAGCGCAGGCGCTTCATCTGGCGCCGCCAACGGTCAGCTTGCACATCAGCGAACTGGAGTCACGACTGGGGGCTCAGTTGCTGCTGCGAGGCAAACGCGGGGTGGAACTGACGTCGGCGGGGCAGGCCTTGGTGGGGCGGGGTCGGGCTTTGCTGCGCGATGCGCAGGCGGCCACCGAGTTGGTCGGTCGGCATGCGCAGGGACTGGCGGGCAAGGTGCGGCTGGCGGCTCAGACTGGGGTCTTGGTTTATCTCTTGCCGCAGGTCTTGCAGCGCCTGAAGCAAACCCACCCGGACATTGAGGTAGAGGTGTCGGTGCTGGGCACGCACCACACCCTAGAGGCCTTGCGCGAAGGGCGGCAGGACCTTGGCGTGGTGACCCTGCCCCTGCCGGCCGAATATGGCGACCTGCACCGGGAAGCCTGGCGCAGCGATCCGGTGCTGGCCTATCTGCCTTCGCATTGGGAGGCGCCGGAGGTGGTCACGCCTGATTGGCTGGCCGATAAATGCTTGATCATGAACGAGAGCGGCACGCAGATGTACCGCCACACCATGGCTTGGTTTGCCCAAGCCGGCTTCAGCCCAGTGACTGGCATTGAACTCAATTACACCGAGGCGATGAAGAGCATGGTGGCGGCCGGCTATGGCGCGACCATCATGCCGCAAGAGAGTGAGAGCACGCCGCATGTCTTGGCCTTGCATGAGCGCATGCAACTGCGTCCGCTCAGGCCGCCTATGACGCGCGAGTCGGTGTTGGTGCATGCCCGGCCCGAAGTGCTGCCACCCGGGGCTTTGCAGGTTTTGGCGGCACTCAGGTCCGTGGCCCACAGGCCGGAGGCCGCCCGCTAACGTAAATCTCAGACGGCGCGCGGAAAGCTCACGCTCACATTCAAACCCCGGCCATCAGGCCCCTCGCTCAAACGCACTTGCGCGCCATGCTGAGCGGCGGCGCGTTCAACGATGGCCAAGCCCAGGCCACTGCCGGATTGGCTTTGGTCGGGCAGGCGGAAAAAGCGTTCAAACACTTTTTGCCGAAAGGCGGCGGGAATGCCCGGGCCTTGATCCAGCACAGAGAGTTCAACGCTGCCCTCCTTGGGGCTCACGCTCACCCTCACCAGGCTGCCGCCGGGTGAGTACTTCACTGCGTTGTCGACCAGGTTGTCGACCAGCGCGCCGATGCTTTCGCGGTTCATCAAGAGCTCGCAGTATTCCGGCGCGTCAAGCTCCACCTCGATACTGCGTTGCAAGGCCAACTGGCTGCTCAGCACAATGCGGTCGCGCACCAGGGCCACCAAGTCATGGCGCTGCAGGTCAATGGCCTCATGGTCGGCGCCCGAGCGGGCCAAGGCCAAGAGTTGGTGCACCGTGTGGGTGGCGCGGCGCACGCCCTCGTTCATGCGCAGCACGGCCTCGCGGCGCCGTTCGGCCTCGTTCGGTCGCGGTGCCGCGTCTTGCAAGGACTCGGCATTCAACTGAATCACCGCCAGCGGGGTCTTCATCTCATGCGCTGCGTCAAGCAGGAATTCGCGTTCGCGCTCAAGCCGTTCCTGCAGGCGGGCCATCAAGCCATTGACCGCGTCGACCACCGGAGCCAATTCCTTGAAAGGGCTGGGTGGCAGTTGCGCCAAGTCCTTGGCCGAGCGTTGCGAAATCTGCTGGCCAATCCGGCGCAGTGGCGCAAACCCGGCCCGCAACAAGAGCCAGGCCACGATCAGCATCACCGGCAGGCTGTAGAACAGCGGCCGCGCGTAGTAGCTCAGGCCTTGCGCGCTGAAGTGCCAATCGCCCGGCACCTCTTGCCAGCGCCGCACGACGATGTCGCGTTCGGCAGCTCTGGCCTCGACATAGAGCCAGTTGGCATCGCTCTGGAAGCGTTGTTCATCCGGCGTCAAGCGTTGGTCCAACTCCGGCGGGCCTTGGCGGTAGAGCAGTCGGCCACCTTGCCAGACCTGCAGGGCGATGATGGGCGGCTCGTAGCCAATCTCCATCCACTCTTGTTCGCGCAGATGTTCTTGCTCGGCCAAGCCGCGCTGCAGCAACTCCGGTTCTTGTTCCCAGCGATCACCCCACAGCATCGCTTGCTGCTTGGCCTGTTCGGCCCACATCTTGTTGGCGGCCTGCCCATTGCGGGTGTTGACGACGCTGACCTCGCGGAATTCGCGCACCATCAGCACACACCAGATCGTGGCGGCCACCAGGAAAAAAGTACCAAAGGTGCGACCAAACAGCGAGGCATTGGCCGCCGGCGTGGCCGGCGCAGGGTGGGTGGCGCGGTCCGCCTGCAGCGAAGGATCTGGCGACATCAGGCGCGCTCAAGGACGAAGCCTACGCCCCGCACGGTGCGCACATAACCGTCGCCGATCTTCTTGCGCAGATTGAACATATGCACATCCAGCGCGTGGCTGTCGGCATTCGGCAGCGCGCGCGCTTCCAGTTCGCGTCGGGTGACGACCCGGTCGGGCAGTTTCAGCAGCGCCAACAGAATCGCGAACTCGGTCTTGGACAGATTGATGGCCGCGCCATTGCGGCTCACCGTCATGCGGCGCTCGTCCAGTTTCAGGTCCTTGACCTGCCAATCCTGCGAGTCGGCCTCGGCGCCCAGGCCCATCAGCCCCGAGCGTCGCGCCACGGCACGCAGCCGCGCCAACAACTCAGGGCCGGCAAAAGGCTTGACCAAATAGTCATCGGCGCCGCTGTCCAAACCGTGCAGACGATCTTCAATACCACTTCGGGCTGTGATCACCAAAATCGGCAGTTGCTTATTGGCTTGACGGGCGAGCCGCAGTAAATCCAAGCCATTGCCGTCCGGCAGCCCCAGGTCCAACACCAAGGCGTCGAAGCCTTTTTGATCCAGCCAAAAGCGCGCTTCGGTGATGCGCCGAACCCAAACCACCTCGTGGCCGCCGTCTTGCAGCAGCGCCTGCAGGCTGTGCCCGAGCTCAAGGTCATCTTCGACGAGGCAAATTCTCATGGGAGCCGACTCTACCAAGCGAGCCTGAAGGCCATGGGCCAGACGGCGTTGCATTAATGCAATCTTAAGAGAACGCTGATGTCGCACTGAGCTTTCTGCGGCGATAGTTGCTGCAGTCCAATTCCGTACCAGTGAGCCCAAGCGAAGCTTGCTGGACGTACTTCAAGGCAGAAAGCGCATCCGATGAAGGCAGGCTTGATTTCCAGTCCGATGATCCGAGCGGTGCTGCTGGTGTCTGGCTTGCTGGGCGGCTTGCAAGCGGGTTTGCTGGTCAGCAGCGCCCGCGCCGAGGCGCAGATCCAGGGCAAAGAGCAGGCGGCCGAGAAGCGCCAAACCGAGCGTTCCCAGTTCCTGCCCAGCCCGGCCCAGTTTGATGTCTTGTTTCCGGATCGCTTGCCCTTTTATACCTACGAGGGCTTTGTGCGGGCGGTGTCCGCCTTTCCTGCCTTCGCGGCCAGTGGTGATGCGACGCTGAGGCGCCAGGAGATGGCCGCCTTCCTGGCCAATATCGCGCATGAGTCTGATGAGTTGAAGGCGGTGCGCGAGTACAACCAGGCTAATTACGACAAGTACTGCAGCACCCAGAACGGCCAGCAATGCGCGCCGGGCCAGCAGTACTACGGGCGCGGGCCGATTCAGCTGTCTTGGAACTATCAATACCTGGCTGCCGGTCAGGCGATTGGCTTGGACCTGTGGGCCAACCCAGACCTGGTGGCGCGCGACCCCAAAGTGGCTTGGCAAACCGCCATTTGGTACTGGATGAGCCAGAACGGCCCCAACACCATGCCCGCCCATCAGGCCTTGGTTGAGGGCCATGGCCTGGGCGGCACCATTCGTTCCATCAACGGCGCACTGGAATGTGACCAGCCCGCCAGCAATGTGCATGCGGCCGAGCAGATTGCTCGCCGCGCCATGTTTTACCGCCGAGCCGTTCAGCTCTTCGGCGTGACCCCAGGAGAAAAGCTGGCCTGCTGAACGGCGCGAGTCCTTTTCGACCCAAGCTTTGTGTTCCCCCACCATCGATTTCCACAAAAAAGAGAGACAAACGATATGAGGAAAGATTCAAGGAAGTTTTTGCCCACGGCGGTTCGACTGGCCGTTTGCGCGACCCTCGGCCTGAGCCTGCCGGCTTGGGCGCAGCAGGCGGCCGCGGCATCGGACAAGCCCGTTGACAAGAGCGAGCTGCCCACCGTGACGGTGACCGCCACGCGCGTCAACACCACCTTGTTGAAGACGCCGGTGGCGGTGTCGGCCTTGAAGGGCGACGACCTCGTGCGCGACAACGTCAAGGAGTTGCTGGACCTGAGCGGCAGCATCCCTAACGTGCAGTTCGGTTTGTCGAACGGCGACTCGGGCGTGCAGGTTTCGATTCGCGGCGTGACCTCGACCAACTTCACCGAGATCGGTGACCCAGCGGTCGGCATCCACATCGACGGCATGTACTCGCCGCGTCCCCAGGGTTCGCTGGCGCTGATGTTCGACCTGGATCAGCTGGAAGTCTTGCGCGGCGCGCAAGGGACGCTGTTTGGCCGCAATTCCACGGCTGGCGTCATCAACATCCTGACGGCCAAGCCCGACTTCAAAGACAACTACGGCTGGACCTCGCTGCAGCTGGGTAACTACAACGCCAAGCAGGTGCGCAGCGTCTACAACCTCGCCCTGGGTGACAACTTCGCCCTGCGTGCCGCGGTGATGGTGGATAAACGTGACGGCTATATCAAGCAGGATCAAGACCTGACCGATCGTGGCATCAAAAAGCCCGACGGCACTTTCTCGCCCGATGGCAAGCCCGATGTGGACCAGCGCCTGAACCGTAAGCTCAATCCGTCCGAGTACTACAGCAACTCGAATCAATGGGGCGGCCGTCTGACCGCGCGCTGGGCCGCGACCAAGGATCTGGAGTGGACCGGCGCGTTTGAGCATTACAAAAACGATGGCGCCGGCGATGTGGGCCTGAAGGACTGCAAGATGGCCGCCGGCACCCGCTTTGCCTGCGGCCCCGAGGGCCAGTGGTACGCCAAGATCAATGTGCCGGGCAAGATCGATATGTCGATCGACACCTTTCGCAACAGCTTCACCTGGAAGCTCAGCGACACCACTGAGCTGGGCTACAAGGTGGCCTACGCGGTGCAAAAACGCTACCAGCAGCATGATGATGACGGCGGCCAGAACTGGTTGGCCGACGATGTGGGCAAGATGGAAGAGTGGGGCAACTGGGGCAACCAGCACGCGATCGACTGGGCCAGCTACACGCTCAGCTCCACTTACAAGTCCTTGGTCAATGAGCTGCAAATCAAGCAGAGCTTCAGCAACTGGCGCTATGTGGCCGGCCTCTTCGCCCTGGGCGAAAAGAACGCGATTGACTTCGCCCAAGACAATCTGATCGCCGCGCCCTACGCCATGCCGCAAGGGCAGTTTTACAACCAGGGCGACCGCCAGGTGGACTCCAAAGCCATCTTCGCTCAGGCCGATATCGCCTTGGCCGACAAGCTGACCGCCACCGCCGGCATCCGCTACAGCCGCGACAGCCGAACCGACAACGGTGGCGTCAGCGCCGGCCTCTGGGATGCCAGTACGCCTTGGTACTACAACGGCAAGTTCACCCCCGTCGCCCCGGGCACCGGCACGCCGCACAACGGCACCGACTTGACCAAGGACATGGGCCCCTTCGCTGGCGTCGGCGTCTACCCCTCGCCGGTGGTCAACTCGCACAGCGCTAACTGGCAAAAGACCACCTACCGCTTGGGCCTGCAGTACGACCTCTCGCCCACGCAAATGGTGTTCGGCTCCTGGGCCACCGGCTACCGGCCCGGCGGCTTTGGCGACAAGTTCGACATCTGCGGTGGCGGCACTTGCACCGATGGCAGCACGCAAAAGTACAGCTTCCTCGAATACAAGCCCGAGCTGACCAGCAATATCGAACTGGGCTACAAGGGCCGGCATTTCGGCAACAAGCTGGAGGTCAGCGCGGTCTACTTCCACACCGACTACAAAGATATGCACGCCACTGGCATGAACGCGGTCGGCCAGCGCAAGCTGCGTGTCGGTGAGACCTGCCCCGACTGGAACCCGGCTTGCGATGTGGTGACGGCCTGGAAGACCGAGAACATCGGCAACGCCTTGATCCAAGGTCTGGAGCTGGAGTTCAAGTCCAAGCCTTGGGCGGGCGGTAATTTGTCGGGCTATCTGTCGGTGCTGGACTCCAAGGTCAAGTCCTATCCCACTTATGACGACAACTGGATCTGCGGCTATCGGGAAGAGTTCAAGGCCGAGCCTTGCGCGCCGCTGTACCTGGGCGACGACCCGGCCAAGCGCGGCCGCGCCATCCGCGATGTGACCGGCAATCAACTGCCGAACGCCCCCAAGTATTCGTTCGCGCTGAACTATGGCCATGACTTCGAAATTGGCGGCGGCATGCGCTTGTCGCCATCGGTGGGCATGCGCTATCAAAGCCGCATGTACTTCTCGGTGCGCAACCTCGACAACCCGCATATCGGCGACTACCAAGACGCCTACACCAACTGGAACGCTTCTGTGAAGCTGGCCGGCGCCAATGACAAATGGGATGTCGAACTCTGGGGCACCAATCTGAGCAATAACGTGGTGAAGAATTGGATGGGCCAAGGCAACGCCGGTGGCTACACCTTCAACAGCTACAACCCGCCGCGCATGGTGGGTCTGCGTGCCACAGTGAACTACTGATCCTCAGCTTTTTTGAGACCTCCGTTCGGGCGCCCTAGGTTTCGGCCGGTGGGCGCCCGTTTTTTCCTTGTCGTCAACAGGGCGCTTGAACTTGGTGTTACGGAGTTCGGGTCGCCTGATATGAGTGAGTGCCTGTGTCACTGCCAAGGGGCGCACGGCGTGTTGAATTTTTGGCGGGGCTCGACACGAGTCCCGTTTAGCAGGAGTGTGATTTGGCGAGCAGCACTGAAACTGGGTTGAATCCTCTCGGCCGGCAACTGCCGTCGCTGCGGGGCGGGCGCATCTTGTCCATCGATGCGATGCGTGCCCTGACCGTGCTGGTGATGGTGATGGTCAACCAGTGGCATGGCGTCATTGGCCTGCCGCAGTGGATGAGCCATATGCCGGCCACCGCGGACGCAATGACGTTTGTGGACGCGGTATTCCCGTCCTTTCTCTTCATCGTCGGCATGTCGATTCCCTTTGCCTTGCAGCAGCGCTTCAAGGCAGGCGACAGCTGGCTGCAGGTGCAGGGCCATGTGTTGCTGCGCGCCGCCGGCTTGGTTTTGATCGGCTTTTTCATGGTCAATGCCGAAGGCGGCTTTCATGCCCCCTCGATGGCGCTGCCGATCGACCTGTGGGGCCTGCTCTGCTATGTCGCGGCCTTTCTGTTGTGGGGGTCTGTGTCGGGCGGCAACAACTTTGCAAAGCCCTGGCGCCTGGCTGGCTTGCTGCTCTTTGCGCTGCTGGCCGGCTTCTACCGTGGCGGCGAGACTGGCCAAGGCGGCATGACGCCGCAGTGGTGGGGCATTTTGGGACTGATCGGCTGGGCCTATCTGATCGCCACTGCGGGCTATCAGGCCGTGCGCGGTAGCTTGGCTGGCTTGCTGGGGGGCGTGGCCTTGTGCACGGCCTACTTCGTCGCCTCGCGACTGCCCAGCGTGGCTGCCAGCCCGGGCCTGAGCCTGCTGTTCAGCCAGGATGGGCATGTGGTTCACGCGTCTATCGTCCTGTGCGGCGTCATGACTGCGATGATATTTTTCAAAGAGGACAAGGGCCGCTCTCCTGCGGCGCGTTCGGCTCGCTTTGCTTGGGCGCTGGGCCTTGCGCTCTTGCTGGCGCTGGTGGCGACCTTGCTGCGGCCCGAGTACAAGATCTCCAAGATCTACGCCACGCCGAGCTGGGCGCTCTACAGCGCGGCCGCCAGCGTGTTGATCTTCGCCGCGCTCTATCTATGGATCGATGTGATGGGGCGCAAGCTTTGGCCCGCGCTGCTGGCGCCGGTGGCCGCCAACCCGCTGCTGGCCTATCTGATCCCCTTTGTCCTCAACGGGCTGATGCATCTGGCGGGCTGGGAGTGGCCCTTGTTTTTGCGCAGCGGCGGAGCGGGTATTTTGTTCGGCGCGGTCTATTCACTGGCCGTGGCCTTGCTGGTCAAACATTTGGCCGCCCGAGGCCTGCGCCTGAGCATCTGAAGACAAGCCTTGATTGAATGATGAAAGAATGCCGCCGGCCTGTTTGACCGCCGACGGCATGCCCTTTTGACACAGCCATGAACACACCAACGCCCCCTACCGCTCAAATCCACGCCTATGTCGGCAGCTATGCGCCGAATGGCCAGGGCCTGTATCGCTTCGTGCAAGAGGCTGGCGGCGGCCTGACATCGCTTGGCCTGGTGGCGGCGGACCCCAACCCCAGCTGGCTGACCCTCAGTGCGGATCAACGCCGTCTTTATGTGGCGCATGAGCATGAACTTGGTGAGGCCGGCCAGGGCTCGATCGGCAGCTATGTGCGTGATCCGGTTTCCGGGCACTTGCAGCGCTTGAGCGTGGTGAGCAGCGGCGGCGGCCGCCCCGTGTACCTGAGCCTGGATGCCGATGAGAAGCACCTGTTCGTTGCCAACTACGGCGCCGCCTCTGTGGCCGTCTTCGGCGTGGATCAAAACGGCCAACTGGGTGAGGCACGGGATGTACAAACCGCCGCGCAGTTTGGCGACCTGCCGCTCGGCCCACAGCCCGCGGCCCTCGCGCCACCGGGTAGCTTTGCGGTCAGCGACCATGATGGCTCGCATGTGCATATGGCGGCCTTGGACCCCAGCGGCCGCTTTCTGCTCAGCACCGACCTGGGTCTGGATCTGATATTCGTCTGGCCTTTTGATGCCGTCACGGGGCGCTTGCAGACGCCGCTGCGTACCGCCGCATCGCCGGGTGCCGGCCCGCGCCACCTCGTCTTCCACCCGCAGCGCCCCGAGCTTTGCTATGTCTTGAATGAAGAAGCATCGACCTTGGCCTGGTATGGCTTTGATGCCGCGACGGGGCGGCTGACGCCGCTCGGAGAACTCAGCAGCTTGCCGCCCGGATTTGTCGGCACCAGCTTCGCTTCTGAATTGCGCTTTGGCCCGGATGGGCGGCACCTGTATTGTTTGAATCGGCTTTTCGATTCGATCGCCATCTTCGAGATCGCCGCCGACGGCCGCCCGCGCCTGCAAGCCCATCAATGGACACACGGCTCTTACCCGCGCAGCTGTGCCTTTGACCCCAGCGGACGCTTTCTCTATGTCTGCAACCAACGCAGCGATCAGATCGCCATCTTTGCCCTGGGCGGCGATGGCGGGCTGAGCTTCACCGGCCAGTTTGTGGCGGTGGGCAGCCCAGTCGCCATTTGCTTCGCGGCTTGACGCTTATGCGGCGGCGCGTTGTTGGCATGGGATCGGCACCGGTGCATGCATCAGCGCAATGCTGAGCCAGACGGCGACGCTGAAGTAGGCCGTCATCCAGGTCATTTCGCTTTGCCAGTCTTGCAGACGGTGTGACACGGTCCAGCGGCCCGAGACGTCCATCAAGCCTTGCTGCAGGCTCAGGTAGTTGCGCCCGACCGCCTCATCGGCCAGCCAGCGGCTCCAGTACATGGGCACATCGACCATGAACATGAAGAGCACATAGACCACGCCGCAAGCGCACCAGGCGGCCAATAGCGGCCTTTGCCTTGGGCTGAGTCGCGGCCAGATGGCGATCAAGCTGGCAACCAGCAAGGCGGCGCTCAAGCCCCACAGCGACTCTTCCACCACATGGCCGATATTGGACGTGGTCAGCACCGAGTACCAAGAGAAGGTTTCGGCCACGGCGATCATCGGCACGATCATCAAGGCAGCGCTGCGGCCGACCTTGCTGCCGGTCGTGTGAGAGATTTCGCGCAGCATCAGCGCCCACTGGGTCACAAAGCAGAGTTCGGCAATGGTTGCCACCGAGCGGCCCACCACCACGCTGGACAGCCAGCTGTCCATCAGCACGATGCGGGGCACATCAAACACCGGCAGCGCCGAGCGGAAGGCGCAGCCAAACACATAGCCTGCGGAGAGCAGCAACTGCCATCGTCGCAGCGCAAAGGCGTCGGCCGGCAGGTGCTCCTGGCGCCGATACAAAGCCGCGGATGAAATCATCCAGGCGCTGATATTGAACACGGCCACTGCGCACAGCAAGGACCACCAGGTGGCTACGCTGAATGTCATCATCCGGTCATATTCGCATGGCACGCAACTGCCGCCAAGCGCTATTTGCTGGCGCCTGGTCTTGAGCGAGGCTTAAGCCAATCTTGCGCAAACGCTGAGGCATGAGCGGTGATAGTGGCGGCGTCCCAAACGCCGAAGCCTGCGCCAAGCAGGCGGGTCGGGGTGACACACCCCCTTGCGCGCCCCCAGGGACTCTCAAATCATGGACTCAATTGCTCAACAAGCCGGCCCTGACTCTGGGTTGAAGACTCGATCGAAGAACTCGGTGCGAGGCACCGACCCCGCTTGGCGGCGCGTCCGCCAGCCGCTGTACATGCATCTGGCCCAGCAGTTGCGGGACGGCTTGCGCCAGGGCCATTGGCCCGCGAAGTACGCATTGCCGTCGGAGCGAGATCTGGCCGATCTGCTGGCGGTTTCGCGTGAAACGGCCCGCAAAGCCATGGACTTGCTGTGCGAACGGGGGCTGCTGGTGCGGGTGCAAGGGGCCGGCACCTTTGCCATGGCGCCGCAGCAATCCCTACCGGCTTTGCCCTTGAGGACTGCGCCTGCCCCTGTTTTGCCGCTGGCCCCAAGCATTCAGCAGCTCGGCCGCCGGCGGCGCCCGGCCGAGGCGCAGGAGCGCCGGCTCTTTGGCCTCGCTGCAGGGCACGAAGTCTGGGAAGGTCTGAGCATGGCGTGCTCGTCCACGGGTGCGCCGGAGTTGCGGAGCCGCATCCAGCCCGCGGATCCACGCAATGACGCTTTGGCGCGGGCAAGTGTCGAGGTCGCGCAAGCCGAGGCGCTGCCGCCCCGGCTGTTTCGCATAGAGGCCTTGGCCGCCAACGCCCAGCAAGTCCATTACCTGGGCTTGCGTTCGGGCGAGGCGGTGTTGCGCCTCAGCCATCTTCAGTCCTCGCCCGAGGGCCAGGTCTTGGCGCTGCTGCACAGCGATTGCAAGGGGGCCGAGGCCTGCCTGAGCTTGGAAACGCCGATTCGTCCATAGTCCTTCGCTCTGGGCGCGCAAGAAGGCTTGACCTGGCCGGGTCAGCGGGCATGATGGGGGCATCGCGAGTCACCGGTGGATGCCTATGCCCAGCTCTCAGCCCGAGCCCCAGCCCCAGCCTCAGCCTCAGCCTCAAGCGCAGCCTGAGGCCGCCGGTACTCAGGTTCGCCGCCTGCACCAGTCCTTGTTGTGGCCGCTCAGGTTGATGCCTGTGGGGAATGCGCCGGGTGCGCCGCGGCGCCCTTGGGAGTTGCTGCCGCCGCCGGGTGCCGCCAGCCCCTGGGCCGAGTTGGTTGACGAGTACACGGGCGACGCGGCCCGCTTTCACGAGCGGCACTACCAGGAGTTCGTCACCTTCCTGCCCTTTGTGCAGCGCTTTTTGTATGGCGACGGTCGGCGCTCGGGGGCGGCCGGGGACGGCAGTGGCGAGTCGGGTATGAAGGTGTTCCGGCGCCATGATTTGAAGCAGTTGCGGGTCTGCTGCCGGGCCGGTGATGTGCCGCTCGTCTTGGACGTCATGCACGTCGATCTGTATTTCTTCTTCGACATCGATGTGGTGCTGCTCAACGTCGAAGTCAGCGCCAATGACCTGAGCCTGCACCAAGCCCAAGACCTGCTGTACCGACTCGGCCGCGCCTACCCCTCGGGCTGGGACGCGGCCGGCCTGCCGCTGCACAGCCTGGCCAGCGCCGAGTGGCTGGATGACCAGGGCAGGGTGCTCGCCGCGTCGGACTCGTTGGAGCGCGAGCGCTACATCGCCCATGTGCATGAGCACCGCGCGCCGCGTATTGCCGAGCATTGGGCTTTTGTGCTGCGACCCTTGGTGGTGGACTATTCCGATGAGCTGGGGCCGCTGCGCTACCGGCAGATCGAGTACTACCGCATGCCGGTGATGGCCTACCTGGCCTTGGAGGAGCCGAGAGCCTTGTCGCGCAGCGACTTTGTGCGCTTGGGCCTGGTGACGGCGCCGGCCGGCTTGTCGGACAGCGGTGGCCTGCCTTTTGGCGAGCAGCACCTGCATGACTTTGAAACCAAGTTTTGCTACGACCGTTTTTGGAGCGATATCGGACCCGCTCCGAATACGCGTTATCTGTGCAGCGGCCACTCGCTGGTGGTGGTGGGGCGCGCCGATGCGTCTTACTTCAGCTGCCGCGACCGCGGCGTGCTGGCGCAGTTCCGGCATCAGCACTTCCTGATCTTTTTGATCGCGCATTTTCAGAAGGCGGCGCTGCTGATGTTCTCGGACCGTCTGGTCGAGGCGCTGCGCCGGCTGAATATTCAGGATGCCGAAAACGTGCGCCGCTTCAAGCGTGCGATCCGGTCCAGCTTCGAAGGCTTTTTGCGCTTCTCGCACCGCTACTGGTTCCATGAGGTGGCCGAGCAGGCGCAGTCGCGCGCTCTGTTTCGTATGTGTGCCAAGCACCTTGAGCTGGACGGCTTGTACGCCGAGGTGAAGGAGCGCATCAGCGACATGAGCAATTACCTGGAGACCGACAGCATCCGCCGCCAGGCCAACACGGTGGTTCGCCTGACGGTGGTCACCATCTTTGGCCTGGTGGGCACCATCACTACCGGCTTCTTGGGGATGAATCTATTGGCCGAGGCCGACGCACCTCTGGGCCAGCGGCTGCTGTATTTCTTGGCGGTGTTCGTGGTGACATCCGGATTGACGATCTACACCATGGTCAAGTCCAAGCGGCTGTCCGACTTTCTCGATGCCTTGTCCGATGAGCGCCTGTCTGCTTGGGACAAATGGCGTGCTTTTGCTGCCGTCTGGCGCAGTGGGCCGGGGTGATAGAGCTGGGATGAGAAAATCAGCGATTGCTCACCCAAACTCCGGCCTTCTCCATGTTCACCGATCTGATTCCCGATGCCGCTCCGCCGGTGGCCAAGGCCGATGCCAGCGTCCGTTTCATGCGCTTGCTGGAAACGGCACTGGCCAATGGCAGCTTCAGCCGATTGCTGCTGAGCAAATACGTCGGGGCTGAGGTGCAGCTGGAGCGGCTGACGCTGCGCGAAGTGAGTCTGCGCGGCGAGCGGCATCTGAGTTTTCTGTGGCGCTATCAAACCCGCGACATCACCAAGAACCATGCCATCCCCGAGGCCTTGGCGATGCTGGCCGATTTGTTGGGTACGCAGTTCCACAGCGCCCATCTGCAAACGGCGCAGGGTGATGAGGTGCAGTTGGTGTTCAGCCGCAAGGGCCGGCCCAGCCTGCGCATGGGCAAGATGGCGCCGGCGGCCGTGCCGGTGGCGGCCGATGCCGGGCATGACAAGGAAAAGCTGCGTTATCTGGAGTTGACGCGCCCCTTCTGGCTCGACCTGGGCGTGACTCATCTGGTGCGCGCGGCCGGTGAAGAAAAGGCGCAGCTGGTGCCGGCCATGTCGCGCAAGTGGAAGCAGATCAACAAGTTCATCGAGATCTTTGCCGCGGCGATGAAGAGTTCGGGCCTGGTCGACAGCCCCGATGTGCATGTGGCCGACTTCGGCTCCGGCAAGGGCTATTTGACCTTTGCGATGCATGACTGGTTGCGCAGCCAAGGCAAGGATGCCCAGGTCACCGGCGTGGAGTTGCGTGACGATATGGTCAAGCTCTGCGGGGCGGCTGCGGCCAAGCACCAGATGAGCGGGCTGCGCTTTGACCAGGGTGATGTGCGGACCTACACCCCACTGAGGCTGGATGTCATGATTGCGCTGCATGCCTGCGACATCGCCACCGACTATGCGATCCACTTCGGCCTGCGCGCTGGCGCCAAGGTCATCATGTGCTCGCCTTGCTGCCACAAGCAGTTGCGCCCGCAGATGCAAACGCCGACGCTCTTGCGCCCGCTGCTGCAACACGGCATTCACCTGGGCCAAGAGGCCGAGATGGTGACCGACGGCCTGCGCGCGCTCTTGCTGGAGGCCGAGGGCTATGACACCCAGGTCTTCGAGTTCGTGGCGCTGGAGCACACCAGCAAGAACAAGATGATTCTGGCCGTCAAGCGCAGCCAGCCGGTGTCGGCGGCGCGCCGTGCCGAGCTGCTGGCGCAGATCGATGAGATCAAGCGCTTCTACGGCATTCGGGAGCAGGCACTGCAAGCTTTGTTGGCGGCCTGAGCGCCTGAGCTCTTTGGCCCAGCAAGGCACAATGCGGCGCTATCGTCTGCTGGCCTGCGCACTTTGCGCGGGACAAACTCAAAGCCCAAATTACGGCCCTTTCTTCATGCGAGCGAAGTGATGAATGGATCTGCGCCTCAAGCGCTGTTGCGACTGCTGCCATTGCTAGGACACCGGTTCTGATGAGGCAGGCGGGCGTTGAGGTGCGGCTCGAAGCCGGGCTGCAGGGGCAAACACGGCGGGTCAGCACGTCGCTGCTGGTGTCCTTGCTCGCCCATGCTTTGCTCTTGAGCCTGAGCTTTGGCGGCCAGGGCATGGGTCTGCCGGGCCTGGATTTGCCCTGGCAGAAGCGCCGCTTGGCGGCCGACGACATCCAAGTGCGGCTGCAGCCGGCGGCTCCGAAGGTGCAGGAGGAGACTGCCCCCCCTTCGCCAACGGAGCCTGAGTCTGCGGCGCCCGCCGAATCGCCCGCGAGCGCAGCGGGTGAGTTGCAAATCGTCCAACTGATTGTTTCCAAGGCATTGCCCCGAGCGGTTTCTGCGCCGGTGGTGCCCGGCAAGACAGACACTGTGTTGGGCTTGCCTCCGGCTGCGGCACTCCGCGACCCCTTGCCTGACCCGCCGCCTGAGGCCGCTGTGGCGCCCACTGCGCCGGCCTTGCTGGCCTTGGAGCAACCGGACCTGAATCTCTGGCGGGTGCCCAGCCCGCCCATCACCTCAGCCGCTGCACTGGCAGCCACCGCCAGCAGCCCGAGCGCTTCGATGCCAGACCTCAGCGCCGCCTATGCGCAGGCCTTGAAGGCTGAAAAGGAAGCGCAGGAGCGAGCGCAAGAGGAAGCTCAAAAGCTGGCGCGGGAACAAGCCGAGCGCGCCGAATTGCAGCTCAAGCAAGAGCGCGCAGAGGCCGAGCGTCGAGAGCAACTGCGCCAGCAGGCCCAGCGCGAAACGGCTGAGAAGCTGGAGTTGGCGCGCCAAGAGGCAGCTCGACTGGCGGCCGCTCGACAGGAAGCGGCTCGTATAGAAACTGCGCGTTTGGAGGCGGCCCGTTTGGAGGCCGCTCGTCTGGAAGCTGCCCGACAAGAGGCCTTGCGTCAGGATGCGGTGAAGCAGGCGGCGCTGCGCCAGGAATTGGAACGCCAGGCGGCGGATAAGCAGGAGGCCGCGCGCTTGGAAGCGGCGCGTCAGGATGCCGTCCGCGTACAGGCCGAGCGACAGGAATTGGCCCGCCAAGCGGCCGCCAAGCAAGAAATCGAACGCGCCGAGGCCGCCCGCCAGCAAGCCGAGCGACAAGAAGCCGCCCGTCTGGCTGCAGCCAAGCAAGAGGCCACACGTTTGGAGGCTGCGCGTGCCGAGGCCGCTCGCCTGGACGCTGTGCGCGCTGAGGCGGCTCGCTTGGAGGCTGCTAAGGTGGAAGCGGCTAGGTTGGAAGCTGCGCGGGTGGCCGCGGCGCGCCAAGCAGCCGCGCAACAAGAGGCTGCGAGGCAAGCCGCCGAGAGGCAAGAGCTGGCTCGGCAAGAAGCGGCAAGACAAGAGGCCGCAAGACAAGAGGCCGCAAGGCAGGAAGCCGTTCGCCAAGAGGCTGTGAAGCAAGAAGCAGCAAGACAGGAAGCCGCGCGCCAGGACGCCATCCGGCAGGAGGCCGCCCGTCAAGAAGCGGCCCGTCAGGACGCGGCTCGGCAAGAAAAGGCCAAGCAAGATGCCGCGCGTGCGCAAGAGGCGGCCGCTCGCGCCGAACAAGATGCCCGGCGCGAAGCAGCCCGCCGAGCCATGGGGCGGCAGTTGGACGAAGAAGCGGCCCGCCGGGATGCTGCAGCCGCTCAACAGCCATCGACGCGGCCCCTGGCCTCATCGGCCACGCCGCCGCCGCCGCTGCCTTCGGCCAGCAGCCTGCGCCGAGGGCGTTTGTTCGGTCGCACCGATCCGAACGCCGAGCTGATCCAGTACGCCGAACTCTGGAGTCGCAAGCTCCAGCTGAACCAGACCTTTGACATGGTCCGCGAAGTCGCCCAAAAGCCTCACCGCACGCCGCTGGTGACGGTGGCCGTGCGCAGCGATGGCTCGGTCGAGTCGGTCACCTTTGTGTTGTCCAGCGGCGTGCCCGAGATCGATGAAGCCATCCGCCGCATCATCCAAAGCCAGGCGCCGTATCCGCCGTTCTCCCCAGCCCTAGCGCGTGAATTCGACGTCATCGAGATCCGCCGCAGCTGGGGCTTTGACACCGCCATCCGCTTGTATTGAGGGCTTCGGCGTCAAGACCTGACCCTCGGGGCACCTGCAAGAGGCCTCACCCGAAGGGGGGTTGGTCAGAAGCCTTTGAACCGCCGATCATGCCAGCCCAAACAACAAGATTGGTATAGAGGGATGGACTCCATGAGCGGAAGATTCTTTGCAGCGGGCGCAACGGCCGCTCGTGCCTTGCCCCGGGCGGCCTTGTTCATCATGGCCCTGCAACTGAGCCCGACGCCGGCTTGGGCGCAAGACGCAATCGCCGGCGGCCCGCCATGGTTCAGCGACAGCAAGGGCTGCCGACACTTTGATGCCGAGGCGGGCCCGTCTTTTTCTTTGGAGTGGAGCGGGGCCTGTGTCAACGGTCTTGCCGACGGCACGGGGCAGCGTCAATGGTCTGTCGGCGGCAAGCCGATCGTGAGCTTTGTCGGTCCGGTGAAGGCGGGTCGCGCCGAAGGGCAGGGCATTCTGCGCCTGCCCGGCGGCGGTGTTTACGAGGGCGACTTCAAGGACGGACTGCGGCAAGGCCATGCCGTGCTCCGCGGCGGCAATGGATTCATCTATGAGGGTGACTTCGTCGGCGGCAAGCCTTCAGGCGCAGGCAAGGCCCGCTTTGGCAATGGCGACAGCTACGAGGGCGGCTATCGCGCCGGTTATATGGACGGCGAAGGCCAATACCGGTGGGCGCAAGGCGACGTATATCAGGGTCAGTTTTCGGCCAGCCGTCCTGCGGGCCAGGGCGAGCTTCGGTTTACCAGGGGCGGGGTGTATCGGGGTGACTTCGTCGCAGGCAGGGCACAGGGCAAGGGGGTGGCGCTGTCGCCGGAGGGCAATCGCTATACGGGCGAATTCCTCGATGGCCTGCCAACCGGGCAAGGCGTCATCACGACAGCCGCAGGTGAAGTCAAAAATCCTCCGCTGGCGGTAGCGCTATTGAGCGAATTCAGTTTTGCATTCCCGTCGACGGCCGTCTACGTCAGGCCCGGCAATGCCTCGATGTTTTGCACCAAGATGAGCCGGCCCGCGATACCGCTGCTCAACTGGACGGGCCAAGCGAGGTATCTGGCCCAGGCCACCATTCGTGGAGGGCGGGTCGTGTCGATCAAGCTCCAAACTTTGGTCGATCCCAAGAATGAGCACGTGAACGCAAGCCTCACCGACGCCATCACCCGTGTTTTGCATGAGGGCTACGAGTGCCCGGGTGACCACGTCATTGAGCAAGAGTTTCAGTTCAAGTTTGAGTGAGCATTGGAGGCTAGCGCCTTCACCATTCGCAAGTTCCCCAAAAAAAGACCCCGGCCGAAGTGATTCGGTCGGGGTCGGTCAAAAGCGCGAGACGCTGCCCTGAGGACATGGCCAGCTCGATGCAGGAATGATCTGGGCTGACTTGTGGGGCTGCAGCGTGGACGTTGAGGGCTTGCGCTGGCAGCGCAGGGCGGAGCTTGCCGGTGAGGGCAGGCAGCCTGGGCGCTGTAAAAAATGGGGGAAGAAGCTGGCTGGCGTGAGGCCGCGAGCGGAACTCGCCTCAGGCGCCGGGCCCCTGACTCAAAACAGGCATTCGGAAATGCGGCGTTTGGGTGGCAGTGCAGCGGGGTGGCGTCTTGCGGCGTGAGTTCATGTTGCACATCTTCGCACCGGCGCGGCGGCCAAATTCCCCAAGAACCGGGGGCAAATCGCGCCTGATTGTTGGCCGGTTTTCGCCGCCTTTTCTGAGCGCTATCGTAGGTCGCCGAAAGGTCTCCGACGCGCGCCACTTGTTTGCGACTGCCCTATCGCGTGTTGCGAAGGTCGCTTTGTGGCAAGGGATGCGGTGTTGAAATTGAACTGCGGCAATGTGCCCGGAGCGGTCTTTCCCCTGAAGTTCTGACATGCGCTTTGACTCGGCCCGCCGCCGTGCTCATGGTGCCCGGGTCGGCTCTGGCGAGCCGACTTCCCTCGGTGCTCACTGCGCGGGTCAGCGGCAGCCAACTCGCTTCGTTCGCTCAAGCTCACTGCGCTCAAACAGGGGCTGCCAAGTCAGAAGTTGATGCGCGCTGCGCGCGCCTGACCCGCTCCGCTGCGCTCTCGGCCAAGCACAAATCGCCCGTCGGCGGGCCGAGTCAAAGCGAATCAGGCTCTTGGCACGAGGGGAGAAATCCGACGTTCGCGA
>NZ_JBBHJX010000016.1:0-113716 GCF_037482915.1 Paucibacter hankyongi | reverse complement strand
CTCGCAGAATCACGCCCCCGACGCCACTCGGCAATTCCATCGATGTGCGTCCGCGTCGAGGGAGCACGGACGCGTTGGATCAGGACGCTTGGGGGCTTTGCGACGCGAGGTAAAGGAGGAGGCCCGGGCGCAAGCCCGGGACGGAGGACAGGAGCGGCGTGAAGCCCCCAAGTGGCCTGATCACCGCCAAACCGAAGGACAGCTAAGTGCCAACACCAGCCAGTCCATTTGGTTCAGGACTGAGCAAAAAATAGGCGCCGCAGCGCCTCTTACTTACTTCCTTCAACTCAAGGGCTGGTTCGGCCCAGGTTTTGCAGCCAGAAGGCCTCGTACTTGCGGTGCCAGCCGACGGTCTTGACCGCGCCGCCCATGCCGTGCTCGCCTTCGGGGTCGAGGAAGAGGTCCACCAGGCCCTCCTTGCCTGACTCCAGCAGTGCGCGATAGACATTCACCGTGTCTTGATACAAGACGTTAGGGTCCATCATGCCGTGCACCAGCAGCAGCGGCTTGCGCAAGCCTTTGGCCATGGGGATCAGCGAATACTTGCGCAGATTCGGCTTGCTGCGATCGACCTTGCCGATGGTGCGGCCGCTGTACCAGCTGTTGTAGTTCTCCCATTCGGTCGGGCCTGCACCGGCGATGCCAGCGGCGAACAGATCGGGCTTGCTGAACATGGTGTACTGAGTCTGGAAGCCACCAAAGCTCCAGCCGTTGAGGCCCACGCGTGCGGGGTCAATGCCGAAGTCCCGGCTCATCAGCGCATGCAGGTCTTCCAGGTCCTCGGTCTGCGGCAGGCCGGGGTTCTCCCAGTTGGCATCCGAGAAGCGGCGGCCGTAGTTCGAGTGTCCGCGCGAATCAATCGTTACCATCACATAGCCATGCTTGGCCGCCATATACATGGCGAACATATAGGCGCTGGGCTGGAAGCTATCCGCCTCGACCGAATGGCGATCGTTCAGAGGGCCGCCATAGATGTAGACCACGGCTGGCCGCTTGTCAGTCGCTTTCCAGCCTTGCGGCTTGAACACATAGGCCGGGATGCTGTCGCCATGGCGGTTCTTGAAGCGGAAGCGCTCGGGGCGCAGCACATCGACCTGGCTCCAGGCCTTGTCGTGGCTGTCGGTCAAGACCTTGGCCACCGGCTTGCTCGGCTGCGCCGCGTTGATCAGCTTCAACTCGGGGCGCGAAGCCCAGTGGCCGGCATTGGCCGCTAGCCATTGTGCATCGTACGAGACGGCCGGCGTGCGGTGATAGTCCGCCGCATCGCCCAGGGCCTGCATGCTGCCGTCGGCCAGGGACACGCGATACAGATTCATCGCCGCCAAGTCATCCTTATTGGCCAGCACGAAAAGGGCCTTGCTGTCCGGCGTGAAGCCCAAGACCTGGTGCGCCTCAAACTCGCCCTTGACCACCGCACGCAGGCTGCGCGACGCAATGTCCAGGGCATAGGGCTGGCGGAAGCCGGCTTCATCCAGGGTCAGGACCAGGGTCTTGCCATCGGGGGTGAACTGCGGTTTGATCACATTGACAACCTCGTGGCCCACGTCGCCGCGACGCTCCAGCACCATCTCTGGCTTAGCGTTCTCGTCGGCGCTGCCGACGTAGACGCGCAGCAACTCTTTCTCGCGCTCCCAGGTGCTGAAGGCATAGCGGCTGCCGTCGCGCGCCCAAGCAATCGGGCTGAGTTCAAACCAGACATCGCCGCCCGCGTTGATGAAGACCGGGGCGGGCTGCTTGGCCGGGGCACCTTCGGCGCCCGGTACCTTGCGGATATAGATCGCCAAGGGCTTGATCTGGCGCTTGTCGTCAGAAACCTCCCGGTCCACCTTCTTGGCGGCGGCGAAGCGCTCGGCATAGCCCATGATCTCGACCTTGCGGCCGGCTGGCTCCACGGCGGGCTTGCCGTCTTCCGGCGCCTTCAACAGCGCACGGCCGACCAGGGCCATCCAGCGACCATCCTCGCTGATGGTGGTCGACTCGATGCTGTACTTTTTGTCCGCATCATCGGGGTGGATCAACTCACGGTTGATGACCTGCACACCGCCCGCATTGAACTTGGCGCGCAGCACGCGCTTGTCGTCCATGAAGACATAGCCCTGATCATCAGCGGTGTAAGCCACCATGCGCAGATCACGCTGCGTCAGCTGCAGCGGCTGCAGGCTGGCTTCGCCGGCCACCCAGCGGAACAAGCTGCCACGGTACTGGACGATCAGCTCGTCCTTCTTGTTAGCCCACACCACACGTGCGGCGCCCGGGTAGAGGTCGGTTGGTTTGAGCTTCTCCTTGGCCAGCTTTTTCTTCAGCTCGTCGCGCCATTCCCAGAGTTCTTTGTCTTTCTCGGGCTTGTCGGCCGCTGCAACTGCAGACGCTGCCGATGCGGCTGGGGCCGCCGCCAGCGGCTTGCCGGCGCGCTTGGCGGCCAGGGCCTCAGCGGCTCGCTTCTCTGCTTCAGCCTCAGCCTTGTCGGCCGCCTTTTGCGCGTCGTCACGCGCCTTCTTGGCGGCGAACTCTTTCTTCACCAGCTCCAGCTGCGCGGCTTCCCATTGGCCCAGGTCCACCTTATCGCCGCGCAGGTAGGCCACCTGCGCCAACTCCTTGGCTTGGCGATCGGCCAGTTCACGGCGTTTTTGCTGCAGCTTTTTGTCGAAGCGTTCCAGGTCCTCCGGCGCGTCGAAGGCAGCCATGATGGCCGGCGAAGTCAGGCGCAGCGTTTTGCCGGTCTTGCTGTCATGCACATACAAATCGCTGCCGGGCTCGCCAAAGGGGTTCCACAAATAGGCCAGATAGCGGCCACTGCGGCTGAACGTGGCCTCTTTGGCGTTCTCGCCGCGATAAGGCTCAGCGCGGAACACCTGCTCCAGGCTGGGTGCTGCCGAGCTCAGGGCCGTCGCCGCGAGCGGCTGGGCAACCACCGCCTGGGCGGTGATGGCGCCAATCAAGGCGAGCACAAAGCAGCTGGTGGCTGCGATCTTTTTCGGTGGGGGAGTAAGAAAGCGCAATCGGATCTCCGGACGAGCCCAAGGTCAGGGCGCGCGGATTTTACGGGGCCGGGCCCCTTCAGCCCTTGGTCATGGAAAGTCGCAAGCGCAGATCGGCGAAACTTGCGGCATGAGCTTCTCCCTATCCAGCCTGTTCGCCTCCTTGGTTCTGCTGATCTGCCTGTTCATGGGTGTGCGCATGCTGCTCAAGCCGCAGCAACAGCGCCTCGTTGACGCCCATTTGAGGCGCATGCAGTTCTTCCTTCTGCAGCAGTTTCAAAGTCTGAAGAGCAGGCTCCAGCATCGCCCGAACAAAAAGGCGGCCTCCGCCGAAGCAGAAGCAGCCATACGCCGCGCCCAAAGCAAGGCCCGCAATGGCGTCAAGCCTGAAGGCGCTTGGGAAGGCAATGTCTACCGGCCCAAGCGCTTTGGCGGCCAGGGCGGCGACTCCGGCGCCGATGGAAACGAAGCGCAAGACGAAAAAAAGCCGCGCAATCTGCACTGAGACTGCACGGCTCTTGATCTGAACGACTGGGGCTGAGCCCCAGCCGGCCCCCAGTCAGCGCATCAGGCCTGGCGGCGGCGCGCCAAGCCGCCCACGGCCAACAGGCCACCCAGCATCAGTGCCCAAGTGCCGGGCTCTGGCACGGCGGTGACGTAATTGCCCAGTTCTGCGGCATCGATGGTGTAGGCATGCAAGACGCCCGGCAGCAGCTTGTAGCTGCCATCGCTTGGCAAGACTGCCGCAGCACCGCTGACGGTGACGCAGCCTGTCGTCGTACCCAGCGGGCACTGAATCGACGTCTTGTACGGGTCTGCATCGCTGAAACGGAAGTAGACGTCGAACTGCTCATTGCTGCCGTTCTGGGTCACGCTGTAGTCGTTGTCGGTGCCGGCCAGGATCAAATACTTGCCGTTGGCCAGCTTAGGCCCAATGGCCAGGCCTTCCCACTTCTCGGGCGACTTGCCGCCCAGGGCTGCCAGGGTGTTGGCGTCCAGGTCCATGATCTGACCCGACTTGCTGACCTTGGTGTAATTGCCGGTACTCAGATTGATGCTGGACACATCGCTAGCGCCGGCCAGGTCGATGCGATAGACCTCTTTGTCGGCTGTGGCGAAATCGGCGCCCACGCCCACGCCACGGTTGTTGCGCTCCAGCACATAGAACTCGTGGTCGTTGATGGCCACCAAGGCCGAGATACCTTGACCCTGGCCGCTGCGCTGCATCTGATAAGCGTATTGCGCCACGGCCGTGCCGGTCTCAACATCGAACTTGACGATGCGGTTGACCGAGCCGCTACCTGCGCCCTCGTCCAGCATGGCGCTTTGCAGCATGGCAAAAGCGTACTTGCCGTCTGGGCTGATGGCCAGGCCTTCGAAGCCACGGTTGAGGCGCTTGCCAGCGTTATTGCCAGTGTCGTTGGCGAAATTGGCCACGCCGGTGCCACTGTTGCGCGGGATCAAGTTGGCGGGCGTGATGAAGGTGCGCAGCAACTCGCCATTGCGATTGAACTCACGCACCGAAGGGCCGTACTCGTCGGAGATCAGGAAGTTGCCGTTCTTCGGGTTGATGACCACGCCTTCGGGGTCATGCGCCAGGCCCAAGTTGCTGGTCGGGTTGGGCGCCAGACCGTTCAGGGTCTGGTTACCGCTCTTGAAGATCACGGTCTCAGCAATCTTGAAGTTGCTGATGGCGCCGGTGTTTTGGTCCACATCCAAGGTGAAGCGCTGCACACGGGTGTCGTAGCTCAGGGTGCCGCCGCCAGGGCCGCGGTCCGACAGGCCCCACCACTCATTGCGGTTGGTGTCGTAATAAATGTCCGAGAAATAGCCCAAGCGACCGTTGTTGACGCTGCTGCCGCCGGACAGGTCCAGGGCTGCGCCATCCAGCGCAAGGCCGTTGACGAAGGACGGCGCGGCCTGCGCAGAAAGGCTTGCACAAGCCATCAGCACGGCGGCAGAGATAAAGCGGATGTTTGAAGTCATGGTGTGAGGGGTCCCAACAAAGTCGCTAAGCAGCCGAGCAGGCTAGGCCCGGGCGATGACAGTACCGTGACACACCCCTCGGATGAGGGTTGCTGAAGCGCATGCGCTGGCCGCGCCTCCCGCGTCACTTCCCGTCTGTTCCGGAAGCCCCCAGGCACAATCTTGTGCAGGAGAAGGCGCTGGACCTGCTCCGCCACCGAAAGACCCGCAGCAAGGCACACGCACTCATGCAAGGACTTCTTTCCATTCTCATCATTGTTGCTGTCGTCGCTTGGGGCCTGCTCGCACCCGTTGAGATGGCAAGCTATTTCGACGGCGCGCTGAAACAGCTGACACGCAAATTCGGCTGGCTTTATTTGTGGGTGGTGCTGGGCTTGGTGGTGTGCTGTCTGAGCCTGGCTTTTGGTCGCTACGGCCAACTGCGACTGGGACGCGACGACGAAGAGCCGGAGTTCACTCGTGCCGCTTGGTTCGCCATGCTCTTCTCCGCCGGCATGGGCATAGGCCTGGTGTTCTACGGCGTGGCCGAGCCGCTCTCCCACTTTCTGAAGCCACCGCCAGGCATTGCGCCGCAGAGCGTGGATGCCGCCAATGCCGCCATGCGCTACAGCTTCTTTCACTGGGGACTGCACCCCTGGGCCGTCTACAGCATCGTCGGCTTGGCGATCGGCTTTTTTCAGTTCCGGCGCGGCCGACCGGCCATGATCAGTTCGGTCACCGATGAACTGCCTTGGTCCTGGGCCAGGTCCCTCGGCCCGGTGATCAATGTCTTGGCCGTCGTGGCGACGGCTTTTGGCGTGGCCGCTTCGCTGGGCGTCGGCGCCTTGCAAATCAATGCGGGGCTGGCCCGGCTTTTTGGTTTGCCCATCGAGTTGCACGCGCAGTTCAGCATCATCGCCGTGAGCACCGCCTTGTTCCTGGCCTCGGCACTGAGTGGCTTGGGCCGCGGCGTGAAATGGCTGTCCAGCGCCAATTTGTTGATCGCAGCCGCGCTCGCCCTGACGGTCTTCGTCCTCGGCCCCACCGTCGCCATCATCGACACCTTCACCAACAATCTCGGCGCCTACCTCAGCGAGTTTGTGCGCATGAGCTTGCGCATGACGCCCTTCCGCGACAGCGCCTGGGTCAGCGACTGGACCGTCTTCTACTGGGCCTGGTGGATTTCATGGTCGCCTTTTGTCGGCGTCTTTATCGCCCGGGTTTCGCGCGGCCGCAGCATCAAGGAATTCATCCTGGGCACCATGCTGGCACCGACCTTGGCTGCTTGCCTGTGGTTCTCCATCTTCGGCGGCACGGCCTTGCATATGCAGATCTTCGAGGGCATTCCCATTGCAGCAGCGGTGCAGTCCAATGTGGCCACCGCACTGTTCAGCGTCTTCGATGCCCTGCCTTTGAGCGGCTTGATGAGTGTGGCGGCCACCCTACTGGTCATCGTGTTTTTTGTGACCTCAGGTGACTCGGCCACCTTGGTGCTGAGCATGATGAGCAGCGGCGGCAAGCCAGCGCCACATGCGGCAGTCAAGCTGATGTGGGGTTTCTTGGTGGCTGCCATCGCCGCCAGCCTGCTCAGCGTCGGCGGCGTCAGCGCACTGCAAACCGCAACCATCGTGTTCGCCCTGCCCTTCACCCTGATCTTGGTCTTGCTGGCCATCGCGTTGTGGCGAGGCGTGCGTGTCGATTTCGAAGCACAGCAGTTGCGCGAGCGTGAGTTGCGCCGCCGCTTGGAGGCTCTGGCCAAGTCCGACTAAACCCAGCTATGCCCGCCGGAGCCGGCCCAGGGGCGAGGCCTCAGGCCAGCCGCGATGCAAAGCTCGGCTGGGCAGACCTCCCTTCAAGCGCGCGCCAACACCGGCCTCAGCGCCTGCCCTGTGTGCGAGCCCTTCGCCACCACCTGCTCCGGCGTGCCGGCCACCACCACCTCGCCGCCGGCCGTGCCGCCGTCCGGGCCCAGGTCGATGACCCAGTCGGCTTCGGCGATCACATCCAGATCGTGTTCGATGACTACCACTGAGTGGCCGCCGGCCACCAGGCGGTGCAGCACCCGGATCAGGCGCTCGACATCGGCCATGTGCAGGCCCACGGTGGGCTCGTCCAGCACATAAAGCGTGTGCGGCGCCTTCTGGCCGCGGCGGCCCACCTCGTCACGCACCTTGACCAGCTCGGACACCAGCTTGATGCGCTGCGCCTCGCCGCCCGACAAGGTCGGTGAAGGCTGGCCCAGGGTCAGATAGCCCAGGCCCACATCCTGCAAGAGCTTGAGCGGGTGACCGATGGCGGGCATGGCGGCGAAAAACTCGACCGCCTCGTCCACCTCCATGGCCAGCACATCGCCGATGCTCTTGCCACGCCAGCTGACGCCCAAGGTCTCCGGATTGAAGCGCTGGCCATGGCATTGGTCGCAGAGCACCTTCACATCGGGCAGGAAACTCATCTCGATGGTGCGCATGCCCTGGCCTTCGCAGCCGGGGCAGCGGCCCTCGCCGGTGTTGAAGCTGAAGCGATTCGGCGCATAGCCGCGCGCCTTGCTTTCCAGCGTCTCGGCAAAGAGTTTGCGAATCGCGTCCCAGAAACCGATGTAGGTGGCCGGGCAGCTGCGTGGGGTTTTGCCGATGGGGGTCTGGTCCACTTCCAGCACGCGGTCCACTTTTTCGTGGCCCTCGATGCCGGCGCAGCCAATCCAGTGGGCCGGCGCTTTGCGCAGCGGCACGGCGACGGCCATATTGGCCAGCAGCACATCGCGCGCCAGCGTGGATTTACCCGAACCCGACACACCGGTCACCGCCACCAGGCGGTGCAGCGGCACATCGATGTTCACCTTCTGCAAGTTGTGCAGGGTGGCATCGAGCACGCGCAGGCGCGGGGCGTCGTCCAACATCTCGCGGCGCGCCTGCAGCGGGTGGATCAGCGGATGCGCCAGGAAGCGGCCGGTGACCGACTCGGCCTGCAGGGCCAGATCGGCTGCCGAGCCTTGGGCCACCACATGGCCGCCGCGTTTACCGGCGCCGGGGCCGATGTCGATGATGTGATCGGCGCGACGGATCGTGTCTTCGTCATGCTCCACCACCACCAAGGTGTTGCCCAGATCGCTGAGCCGGCCCAGGGCCTTGAGCAGGATCTGGTTGTCACGCGGATGCAGGCCGATGGTGGGCTCATCCAGCACATAGCACACGCCTTGCAGGTTCGAGCCTAACTGTGCGGCCAGGCGGATGCGCTGCGCCTCGCCGCCCGAGAGCGTGGGCGCGGCGCGGTCCAGGGTCAGATAGCCCAGGCCGACTTCTTCCAGGAACTCCAGGCGGCCCTGGATTTCGCTGACCACATCGCGGGCAATCTCGGCGTCGCGGCCCAGCAGCTCCAGGCTGTCGACCCAGGCGCGGGCCTGCTTGACGCTCCAGGACGCCACCGTGCTGATGGCTTGCGACTCAAAGGTCACGGCGCGGGCCGAGGGGTTCAGGCGGGTGCCGTGGCAATCGCCACAGGGCTGGTCGGCCAGGCCTTCGATGTCCACCTCCTGGCCGGCAAAGCTCTGCTCGCGGCCGCCCTTGTCGTCGACGACCGAATCGTCCAGCGCCTTGCGCTGTTCGCGCGTCAGGGCAAGACCTGTCCCCACGCAGCTATTGCACCAGCCATGCTTGCTGTTGTAGCTGAACATGCGCGGGTCCAGCTCGCCATAGCTGGTGCCGCAGGTTGGACAAGCGCGCTTGGTGCTGAAGACTTTGACGGTGCCTAAGCCCACCGTCGAGCGGCCCTCGGCCATGGCGGCATGCAGGCTGTCCAAAGGTGTCAGCAGGTGCAAGACCCCCTTGCCAAAGTCCAGAGCTTTGGCCAGCAGCTCGCGCAGCTCGGCTTCCTTGTCCACACTGATGACGAGGTCGCCGACCGGCAGCTCCAGGGTGTGCTCCTTGAAGCGATCCAGGCGAGGCCAGGGCGAGGTCGGCGTGAACTCGCCGTCCACGCGCAGATGGGTGTAGCCGCGGCCCTTGGCCCATTTGGCCAGGTCGGTGTAGAGGCCCTTGCGGTTGACCACCAGGGGCGCCAGCAGACCCACATGCTGACCCTTGTGATCGCGCAGCAGCTGAGCGGCGATGGACTCGACGCTCTGCGGCCGCACCGGCGTGCCGTCGTGAACACAGTGCTGCACGCCCAGCTTGACGTAGAGCAAGCGCAGGAAATGCCAGACCTCGGTGGTGGTGGCCACCGTGCTCTTGCGGCCGCCACGGCTCAGACGCTGCTCGATGGCCACCGTGGGCGGAATGCCCCAGACCGCATCGACCTCGGGCCGGCCCGCCGGCTGCACGATGGAGCGCGCATAGGCATTGAGCGATTCGAGATAGCGGCGCTGACCCTCGTTGAACAGGATGTCAAAGGCCAGGGTCGATTTGCCCGAGCCCGAGACGCCGGTGATCACATTGAACTTGCCGCGCGGGATGTTGACGTTGACCGACTTGAGGTTGTGTTCCTTGGCGTTGACGATCTGGATGTTGTTGTCGGCGTTGGCAGCCTTGCGGCGCGCGCGGATCAGGCTTTGCAGCGGCCGGCCCTCCTCCACCTTCATGGCCGGGCGGTCCATCTGCGCCGAGTACTCGCGCAGGGCCAAGGCGGTGTGCGAAGTCGGGTGTTCTTTGACCTCTTCCGGTGTGCCCACGCAGACCAGTTCGCCGCCGTCTTCCCCGCCCTCGGGGCCCAGGTCGATCAGCCAATCGGCCGCACGGATCACATCGAGGTTGTGCTCGATCAGGATCAGCGAATGGCCGATGGCCAGCAGCTTGCGCAGCGCGCGCATCAGCTTGGCGATGTCGTCGAAATGCAGGCCGGTGGTGGGCTCGTCGAACATGAAGAGCGTGCCCTTCTTGGCCACGGCCTGACGCGGCTTGCTGGCCGCCTCGGCCAGGAAGCCGGCCAGCTTGAGCCGCTGCGCCTCGCCGCCCGAGAGCGTGGGCACGGGCTGGCCCAGCTTCACATACTCCAGGCCCACATCGATGATGGGCTGCAGCTTGGCCAGCACCTCGCGGTCGTCCTTGAACAGGCGCACCGCTTCGCTAACGGTCAATTCAAGCACGTCGGCGACGCTCATCTCACGTTCGGCGCGCTGCAGCTTCACATCGAGCATCTCGGCGCGGTAGCGGCGGCCGTCGCAGTCCGGGCAGCGCAGGTACACGTCCGAGAGGAACTGCATCTCCACATGCTCAAAGCCCGAGCCCCCGCAGGTCGGGCAGCGGCCGTCGCCGGCGTTGAAGCTGAACATGCCGGCGGTGTAGCTTCGCTCGGCCGCCAGCGGTGTGGCGGCGAAGAGCTTGCGCAGCTCATCGAAAGCACCGACGTAAGAAGCCGGGTTGGAACGCGCGGTCTTGCCGATCGGCGATTGGTCCACAAACACCGCATCGGCCAGCCAATCGGCGCCCAGCAGGCGCTCGTGCTGGCCCGGCGTCTCGGTGGCCTGGCCGAAGTGGCGGGCCAGGGCCGGGTACAGCACATCCTGCATCAGCGTGCTCTTGCCCGAACCCGACACGCCGGTCACCACCACCATGCGCTGCAGCGGGAACTCGACGCTGACGTTGCGGAGGTTGTGTTCCCGCACGCCCTCCAAAATCAGCTTGGGCGTGCTGGCCTCGACCGGGCGCTTCAGGCCCATGCCGACGAATTTTCGCGAGCCGAGGTAGGCGCCGGTCAGGGTGTCGGCCGCGCGGATGGCTTCCGGCGTGCCGTCGAAGACGATTTGCCCGCCCTTCTCGCCCGGGCCGGGGCCCATATCGATGAGCCGGTCGGCCGCCAGCATCACCGCCGGGTCATGCTCGACCACCACCAAGGTATTGCCGGCATCGCGCAGGCGGTGCATGGCCTGGACGATGCGGTTCATATCGCGCGGGTGCAGGCCGATGCTGGGCTCGTCCAGCACAAAGAGCGTGTTCACCAGCGAGGTGCCCAAGGCCGTGGTCAGGTTGATGCGCTGCACCTCGCCACCGCTGAGCGTGCGGCTCTGGCGGTCCAACGTGAGGTAACCGATGCCGACATCGCAGAGGTATTTGAGCCGGTTGCGTATCTCCTCCAACAGCAGCTTGAGCGCGTCATCAAGCAGGCTGCTGGGCAGCTGCAAATGGTCGAGAAAGCTGCGCAGGCGGTGGATGGGCAGCTGCATCAAATCATGCAGGGCCAGGCCCGGCAGGGCCTCCAGCTGGGCGCGGTTCCAATCGACGCCCTTGGGCATCAGACGCTGTGCGGGCGGCAACAGCGAGTCGGCCAATTCCTTGGAGCCCACGCGCCAGAGCAGGGCCTCGGTCTTGAGTCGGGCGCCGTCGCAGGTGCCGCAGGTGGTGTAGCTGCGGTACTTGGACAGCAGCACCCGGATGTGCATCTTGTAGGCCTTGCTCTCCAGGTACTCGAAGAAGCGCATGACCCCGTACCACTGCTTGTTCCAGTTCCCGGTCCAGTTCGGCGAGCCGTGGATCACCCAGTCGCGCTGGGCCTGCGAAAGCTGGTTCCAGGGCGTGTCGCGCGGGATGCCGGCCTCGCCGGCATAGCGCAGCAAATCGTCCTGGCTGTCCTTCCAGGCCGGGGTGGAGAGCGTCTTGATCGCGCCGTTGCGCAAGGTCTTTCTCTCGTCCGGGATCACCAGGCCCAGGTCCACGCCGATGACGCGGCCGAAGCCCCGGCAGGTCTCGCAGGCCCCCATGGCCGAGTTGAAGGAGAACAGCGCCGGCTGCGGCTCTTGGTAGCGCAGATCGCTGTCGGGGCAATGCAGGCCGGTGGAGTAACGCCACAGGACGGCGTCACCTTCTTCCGCAGGCAAAACGTAGACATTCAATCGGCCGCTGCCGCGCTTGAGGCAGAGCTCAATCGCTTCCATCACCCGCTGTTTTTCAGCGCCTTGCAGACGGAATCGATCCGCCACCACATCCAGCAGCTTGCGCGGGCCGGTGGGCGTGGCAACTTCCCGCTCGGCTTGCACGCGCGTGAAACCGCTGGCGGAGAGCCACTGCGTCACCTCCTCGCTGCTGGTCGTGGCCGGCAGCTCGACCGGGAAGGTCAGCACGATGCGAGGGTCTTGCTCCTTGGTGCGTTCCAGCAGTTCCAGATAAATGGTCTGCGCCGTGTCGTGGCGCACCGCCTGGGCGGTCTTCTTGTCGAACAACTCGGCCGAGCGGGCAAACAAGAGCTTGAGGTGGTCGTTCAGCTCGGTCATGGTGCCGACCGTGGAGCGGCTGGTGCGCACCGGGTTGGTCTGGTCGATGGCAATCGCGGGCGGCACGCCCTCGACCTTGTCCACCGCCGGGCGGTCCATGCGGTCCAGGAACTGGCGGGCATAGGCTGAGAAGGTCTCGACATAGCGGCGCTGGCCTTCAGCGTACAGCGTGTCAAACACCAGGCTGGATTTGCCCGAGCCGCTGGGCCCGGTCACAACGGTCAACTCCCCCGTATGCAGGTCCAGATCAAGATTCTTCAGATTGTGTTGACGGGCGCCGCGGATGCGGATGGTGCCTTCGGAGGACATAGAGGAGTGCCTGCTGCTGCGCTGGGAGCGGACATTCTAGGGAGCGTGCCACCCCAAAGCTGTCAGTAGGGCAACTGGGGCGGCAATTTGGCGGCGCCAGAAAGTAAATCAGGGCCCTGCTGCCAGCCCTAATCAAAAGTTCCCGACCGCACCATCAGGTCAAGCCCCGACTTGGGGGGCTGTGTCCCTGCGCGACGCGGACGCCCGGTTCGGCCATTGCGCAGCACCGCCGCTGCAGCAACAATACGGCCCTCGTCTCAGTTGGAATTCAAATAACAAGGGTTTTCCCTTGGATATCAAAACCTAGACTTGCCGCCAAGCAGGGATGCTTAGCACCGAAGTCGCTGAAGTCGTGAAGTCGTATAGGGAGGGCTCCTGCTGCCATCAAAGATGAGGCGGCCAGGCAAGCCGGCAAGGCCCTGGTTTGCAGTCTAGATGGAGGAGCAGGATGAACACAATCAGTATTGAGGGCGCAATTGCGGCCAACTGGTTGCGCCTGAATGCTCAGCATCCGATGACGGCCGCAGACGAGTCCCAGGGCCAATCCCCCGCTTCCACCGAGTCCGCCGAGCCACCGGCGCGGACCGCCGGCCAGGCCGTGCCGGTCGTGCTGCTGGTTGAAGACAATCACATCAATCAGGTCGTGGCGCTGGAATTCCTGTCGGTGATGGGTCTGCAGAGTCGCCTGGCCAAAAATGGCATCGAGGCCCTGGAGTTGTGCGCACAAAGCGCCCCCGATCTGGTGCTGATGGACATTCAGATGCCCGGCATGGACGGCCTCGAATGCACGCGCCGCCTGCGCGAATTACAGCGCAGCGGCCAATTGGCGCAATTCCCCATCCTGGCCCTGACCGCACATGCGCTGGAAAGCGATATTGCGGCCAGCCTGTCGGCCGGCATGGACGAGCATTTGACCAAGCCCTTGGATTTTGTAGCCTTGCAGGCGCGGCTCGGCCGCTACCTGAAGCTGCCCGGCTTGAGCAGCTGAGCTGCCGCTTCAGGCCTCGGCCAGAAAGTTCTCAATCAAGGTCCACTGCGCCGGCACGTTCAAGGCCGGGGCATGGCCGCAATTGGCAATATTCACCACTGCGGCGCACGGACCACGTTGACGCATCGATTCGGCCGTTTCCGCCTCCAGCAGGTCGGAATTTTCGCCACGCAGACACAGCACCGGCAGTGTCAGACTGTCCCATTCTTCCCAAAGGTCGTAATCCTTTGGGTGCAGTTCGAACTGCTGCACCATGGCCGGGTCGTAATGTGGCGTGACCCGCCCATCCGGCAGGCGCCGAACCGAGGTTTCGGTCAGCCGCCGCCACTGCGCGTCGCTGAGCTCGCCATAAGGTTGGTAGATCATGCGGAAATATTGCTCCAGCTCACCCACGGTGGCGAAGGCGGCCGGATTGCCGGCATAGCTGCGGATGCGCTGCACCGCCACCTCGGCCAGCTTGGGGCCGATGTCATTCAACACCAGCCTTTGCACCCGTCCACGCAGGCAGCCGGCAGCTGCCTGCAGGCCCACGGCGCCCCCCATCGAGGTGCCCACCCAAAACACCTGCTGCAGTCCCAGCTGATCCAACAAAGCCTGGGCTTGCCGCACATAGAAGTCCAGGCAGTATTCCTGCGCTGGCGCCGGGCTCCACTGCGACAGGCCGCGCCCCAAGGTATCCGGGCAAATGACCCGATAACCCAAGGACATCAGATGCGCCGCCAGGTCATCCATATCGCGGCAGCTGCGCGCCAGGCCGTGCCAGGCAATCACACAGCCGCGCGTCGCCTGCACTGCGCCACCCCAGTCGGTGTAGTGCAGCTCGCGCCCCAAGCAGCGCAGGTATTGGGAGGTAAAGCTCATCGGATTTTCCTGAAGGCCGCAGACCGGCGTCGGCAGCGTGATGAAGCGATCGCTGCTGCACGGTCCACGGGCGGGAACCATCCGCCTGGATGGCTCCCGATCAAGCGCAAGCTCAGTCCGGCACGCGCAAGGTGTTGCCATTCATGGTGATGGCGTCGGCCGCAGCCGGCGCCGCCGCGAAGGCAGGAAGATTGGCCGCCGAAATCGCCGGGGCCGCACCGGGCGTGCCGCCGCGCGGCGTGGTGCGCACCACCTGGCTGGGCGGCAAGGCCTTGCCGTTCTTCAGCTTGTCATAGACCGCATCCAGCGCGCGGTTCAGATACACGTGCAGCGGGATGTAGCGGCTGTCATAGCCCGGCAATGCGGCCGGCAGGCCGATGAAGGTATCGAAGTGCTGGGCATTGGTCACCTCCATATAGCTGAGCTGACTGGCCGCGCCCTCCACCGTTTTGTTCAAGGCCGTGTAAGGCCGCGAGGTGTGATTGACCGGCAGCAACGCATCATTGCGGCCATGCACGATAACGGCCGGGCGGCCCTTCAAATTGCCATTGCGACGGGTCTCGTCGACGCCCGCCTGCACCGCGCGCGCTTGCGCATCGGTGCCGGTCAGCAGATCACGCAAGCACTTGGCACCATCGGCATTCATATCGGGTACCGTGTTGCTGGCCGAAACCGAGAACTGATTCCGGGTCGGCCCACCCAGTGCGTTTTCATTCACCAGCGTCACGCCAGCCGAGGGCGGCACGCCATTGCCTTTGGCAAACATATCGGCCAAGGCGGCAGGCGCCACCACGGTCGGCGCGCCGCCCGCCGTTGCCGCGGCAAAGCCGTAGCCGCACAGCTTGTCCTTGACGCTGGCGCGCGAGTAGGCCATCGCATAGGTGGCCGCCACCGCGGCCGGCACCTCGTAGTCGGCATGCGAGGCGTGCAGCGCATCGGACTCGGCTTCCCAGCCATGGTCACGCAGCTTCTGCAAGGCATCGGCCGACAGCTCGGCGATGTTGTTGCCGCTGATCAGGCCCTTGGCCTTCAGCGCCGCGCAACGATTGCCGTTCCAGGCCGCATAGGCGCCGACTGCTCCCGGTGAACCCGCAGTGGCCAGCCCGGCGCAGTTCTGGAACAGATTGGCCTGGGTGATGTAGTCATACAGCGGCTTGCCAAAGGTCTTCGGTGTGCTGCTGCCGCGCTGAACCGAAATGCTCAGGCCGCTGGGCATCTGCACCGCCGGCTCGGACACGGCCACGCCGTCGATCAGACCGGCGCTGTCCATCTCGGCCGCAGCAATCGCCGCGCCGCCGCCATTCGACAGGCTGGAGGCAATCACCAGCGTATTGGCCGGCGTGATGGTGACGCGCTTGCGGCCATCGCTTTGGGCCTCACCGAACTTTTCGTTCAAGACATAGAAGGCAAACTGCACGGCATGCAGGGTGAAGGTGCCCCAGTCCTTTTCGGGGTTGCGTTGCGAATGTGCATGCTTGAAGGCAAGTCGGTTCGGGCTGGCCGCGTTGATGGCGGCCAACTCGGTGGCCGACAGCTTGGCCTTGAAGGCCGCCGCCGTGCCGGCCATGCTGGCGCTGGCGCGGGTGCCGTCCATCAGCGGCACGGTGTCGGTGGCCAAGTCATGACCGGCCGCGTGCGTGCCCTTGTCCGTGTAGGCCACGGCGCAGCCCTTCTTCAGGCCCCACTCACCGGTCGAAATGGCGCCATAAACGCTGCGCGAACCGCTCGAGGTGGCGGTGATGATGCAGGGCTCACTGGGCTTAAAGTTGGCCGGCACCTGCACCATCAGCGTGACATTGCGTTCGCCGGTTCCGTCATCGCTGAAGCCGATGTACTCGGTGCCAGCGATCTTGCCTTCGCCGCTGCCGACCGTGCCGTCCGAGCCGACATTCGGCCCATAGAGCAGGCCATAGCCGCCGTTGGCCGTCATGTCGACGATGGCGCGGTAGTTGGTATGGATGGCACTGCGGCGCAGCTCGGCCGCGGTCGGTTTGAGCGGGTCGGCATAGGCCGGCGGCAAGGCCGCACCCAGGCCGGTCTTGCCCAGGCCGGCGGTCAGCAGGTCATCGCTGTTACCGTCATAGCTGGCCGAGGTCATGCTGGTCAGGAAGTCCGGCTTGGCATTGACTTCAATCGCGTCTTCGCCCTTGCTGCAAGCCGCCAAGGCTCCCAGCGCCGCCAGGGCCGCCAGACTGAGGACACCGCGCAAGCCCGGCTGAGAGTGAACGGATTTCGTGGATTTCATCTTCACAACAAGCTCCTAGGATTTCAAGGTCGAAGAATCAACAGCGATGCCGTCGCGCTGGCGCAGCCGCAAGCGCCCGACAATGCCACTGGGGAAGTGGTAGACCGCCAACACAAACAGGACGCCGAGCCAGAGCAGCCAGCGGTCCGGGGAGATCAAGGATGAAAGCAGCGGCACACCGTCCACCGCCAGCGCGCCCCAACGCAACAAGTCCTGCAAATAGCTTTGCGCCAGCAGGAACAAGACGCTGCCAATCACCGCGCCATAAATCGTGCCCATGCCGCCGATGACGATGATCAGCAGGATGTCCAGCATCAACTCGAGCGACAGCGAGGTGTCCGGCCCGTTGTAGCGCAGCCAAAGCGCCAACAAGGCGCCGGCGCAGCAGGCAAACATGGCGGCCAGCAGATTCGACAAACTCCGGTACAGCACCGTGCGGTAGCCAATCGCCTCGGCACGGAACTCGTTCTCCCGAATCGCCTGCAGCACCCGGCCAAACGGCGAATTGACGATGCGCAGCATCAAGAGCAGCAACACCATACTGCTGAAGAACAAGAGGTAGTAGGTGGCAAAGCGCCCGTCGATCATGGCGCCCAGCAGCGGCTCTTCCAGATACTCGGTGCTGGCTTGCAGGGCCAGCGGTGGCTTGAAGCTGAGACCGTCTTCGCCACCGGTCCATTCCGACAACTGCGAGGCCAAGGTCAAAAAGGCCGAGGCCACCGCCAGCGTGATCATGGCGAAGAAGATCGCCTTCACCCGCAGGCTGAACAGGCCGATCAACAAGGCCAGCACAAGGCTCAGCAGCAAGGCCGCGGCCAGGCCCAGCGCGACGGCCGTCCAACCCGGCCCGATGCGCGTGCTGGCGATGGCCACCCCATAGGCGCCTATGCCGAAAAACATGGTGTGTGCAAAGCTGACGATGCCGGTGTAGCCCAAGAGCAGGTCATAGCTGGCCACCAAGACGATGAAGACCAGCATCTTGGCCGCCACATTGAGCGCCTTGACGCCGGGGAAGATGAAGGGCGTCAAGGCCAGGCCGGCGACGGCCAGCAGCAGCAAGAGAGCGAGCCAGCGGCTACGCGGAAAATCATGGGACAGCAAGGCTTTGAGCATCTGCGCCTCAGCGTCCGGAAATCGGATACAGCCCTTGCGGGCGCCACAAGAGCACGGCCACCATCAGGCCGATGTTCGAGAACAGCGCCAGTTTGGGCAGCAAGAAGCCGCTGTAATTGGCCATCAGCCCCACCGCCAAGGCGCCCACAAAGCAGCCCAGCGTGGAGCCCAGGCCGCCGATGATGATGACGATGAAGATCAGCGTGTTCACCTGTGCGCCGATTTGAGGCGTTACGCTTTGCTGATACAGGCCCCACATCACCCCGCCCAAGCCGGCCAGCGCCGAGCCCCCGACAAACACGCCGACGAAGAGGCGCCGGATCCGGTAGCCCAGGCTTTCCACCATCTCGCGGTCCTGCACGCCGGCGCGGATCAACAAGCCCAGCTTGGTCCGGTTCAAAAGCCACAGCAGGGCAAGAAACACCAACAGACCGATGCCGACCGCCAGCAGGCGAAACTTCTCCACCGCCACATCGCCGATGAAGAGCGCGCCGCGCAGGCCGTCCGGCAGCGGCAAGGCAATCATCTGGGCGCCCCAGATGGCCTTGATCAACTCCTCGCCAATGATCATGCCGCCCATGGTGATGAGGATTTGCTTCAAATGCATGCCGTAAACCGGCCGCACCAACACCCGCTCAAACACCAGCCCGACCGCCGCCGCCACGCTCATGCCGGCCCCGCAGGCCAGCACAACCAACAGCAGATTGCCAGCCAGGGCGCCGCCGCTCAGGGCCGGCCAGCTGGCCATCACGCTGCTGGCCACAAAGGCGCCGAGCGCGATGAAGACGCCATGCCCGAAGTTCAAAACATCCATCAAACCGAACACCAGGGTCAGGCCGGAGGCAATGATGAAGATGATCAGGCCCATCGCCAGTCCGGCCACGGTCAATGTGGCCCAGCTGCTGGCATTGCCGATCAACGGCAGGGCCAGCAGCGCCAGCGCCAGCAAGAGCAGCAAAGGCGCGGCGTCGAAGCGGGCCTTGGGCAAAGCGGCGTCGGCCTTGGGCAGAGTGGGCGTATGCATGCCTCAAGCCCCGCTATGCGCCAACACGGACAGGCCCAGCAGGCGCTGCTGCAAGGCTTCGTCGCGCACCAACTCGTCCATGGCGCCGGTGTGCACCACCTGGCCATCGTCCATCACCGCGACCCGGTCGCCAAGCGCCTGCGCAACCCTGAAGTTTTGCTCGACCAACAACACCGCCACGGAGCCGGTGGCCTTCAACTCGCGCAGCGCTTCGATCAGATTGAGCACCATGGCCGGCGCCAGCCCCTTGCTGGGTTCGTCGATCAAGAGCAGGCGTCGCGGTTCGATCATGGCGCGGGCAATCGCCAACATCTGCTTTTGCCCGCCGCTGAGCTTGCCGGCCGGGTATTGCCAAAACTTCTTCAGGGCCGGAAAGAGGCCAAACAACCATTCCAGGCGTTGCGTGTCCAGCTCACTGAAGCGACGCGCACGGCGCGCCGCCAGCAACATGTTCTCGGCCACGCTCAGGTCGGAAAAGATGCCCATGTTCTCCGGCACATAGGCAATGTCCGCCTGCGCGATGGCCGGCGTGCTGGCCTGGACGCCGGCGCCGCCAATCGGCTTTCCGTCCAGCAAGACCTGACCCTGGCTGGCCTGCCACAAGCCCATGATGGTGCGCAGCGTGGTGGTCTTGCCGGCGCCATTGCGCCCCATCAGCAGGGTCAGCTGACCGGCCGGCACCACCAGATCGACGCCATGCAGGATGTGGTAAGCGCCGATATGGGTGTGCACGCCCTGCAGGCGCAATAGCACCGGGCCGCCGCTGGCCTTCGAGTCTTGCAGGTCACTCATACGGCCAAGGCCTCCGGCGCCACACCGAGATAGGCGCTCTGCACCAACGGCGAGGCCATCACCGTAGCCGGCTCACCGTCGGCCACCAACTGACCGTTGTGCAAGACGATGATGCGGTCCGCCAGTTCCCGCACCACCTCCATCTTGTGCTCGACCAAGAGGATGGTGTGACGCTTGGCGGCCTTCAATTCACGGATCAGGTCCAGCACCACCGGCACCTCGTCTGCGCTCATGCCAGCGGTCGGTTCATCGAACATATAGACCTTGGGGTCCAACGCCATCAACATCGCCACCTCCAGCTTGCGCTGCTCGCCATGCGGCAAGCTGGCGGCGCTGGCTTGGGCTCGCTCGGCCAGCCGTACCCGCTCCAAGATATGCATGGCCTCGTCAAGCAGCTCCCGGTGCGTCAACCAAACCGACCATATGCGCAAGCCCAGGCCGCGGCGCGCCTGAACGGTCAGCCGCACGTTCTCCAGCACCGACAGATTCGGAAACAGCTGAGTCAGCTGAAAAGCACGCCCCAAGCCGCGCTGCGTACGCAGCGGCGCGGGCAAGGCGGAAATGTCTTCACCGTCCAGCAAGACCCGACCCGAACTGGCCCGCAGCTGGCCCGAGATCAGATTGAAATAAGTCGTCTTGCCGGCGCCGTTGGGGCCGACGATGGCGGTCAAGGTGCCGGGCGTGAAGGCGCAACTGAGCCGGTCCACGGCCGTGTGGCCGCCGAACTTGATGCTGAGGTCCCTGGTCTCGAGCATGGCGAATCGTCTATGCGCAGTAGCAATCAGCGCTGATTGCGAATCGGCACCGCCATCTCTTCCGGCTTGATTTCTCGAATCAGCTCCGGCACGCCCCAGGCAAAGGCCGGGTCCACCTTGATCTTGAAATGGAACATCGACTGCATGGCCTGATGGTCCTCGGCGCGGAAGGTCATCTTGCCCTTCGGTGTTTCGAAGGACATGCCCTCCATCGCCTTGATCAGCTTATTGCTTTGGGTCTCGCCGCCAGTCTTTTTCAGCGCTTCCACCACGGCGATCGCCGCCGCCATGCCGCCGGCGGTGAAGAAGTCCGGCGGCGTCTTGTAGCTCTTGTAGTGGTTGGCCACCAGCCATTCATTGACCGGGTTCTTCGGCATGCCGAAGTAGTAATAACTGGCTCCCTCCATGCCCGGGAACTGCTTGTAGCTGACCATGGCCGGCAAGATGTTGCCGCCGGTGGCAATCTCGATGCCATAACGCTTCAAGTCCAGGTCAGCAATCTTGAAAGGGTTGCCGGCGCCGGCCCAGATGATGAAGATCAGCTTGCGGCCGGGCTGATCCTTCAGCTTGTCGATCAGGCGCTGCGCGCCGGCGGTGAAGTCCACCGTGTTGGTCGGCAGGTATTCCTCGTGGACGATCTTGGCCTTCTTGACAGCGTCCTTGAAGGCCTTCACGCCGTCGCGGCCAAAGGCATAGTCCTGCGCCAAGGTGGCGATGCTGACGCCGGGCTTGTCCAGCGCCACCGCATTGGCGATCGCGTCCTGCGAGGAGTTGCGGCCGGTGCGGAAGATGTATTTATTCCACTTGTCGCCGGTGATCGAGTCGGCCACCGCGGGCTCCACCAGCAGAATCTTTTTGTATTCCTCGGCCACCGGCAACAGAGCCAAGGCCACGCCGCTGGAGCTCGGACCGACGGCCAGGTCGGCCTTGTCATCGCCATAGGCCGCGGCCAGTTGGCTCTTGCCCACATCGGGCTTGCCTTGGTCGTCCTTTTCGATCACGACGATCTTCTTGCCGGCCACCGTCATGCTGCCGCCGGTGGCGTAATCCAGCCCCATCATGAAGCCGGTGGCGGTTTGCTTGCCATAGGCCTCCAGCGGGCCGGTCTTGCTGTAGACATGGGCAATGCGGACTTCCTTGCCAGCCGCTTGCGCCGAAGCGAATTGCGGACAGAACGAGGCCAAGGCGAGCGCGGCCACGAGCAAGTGGCCGGCGGGCCGAACGAAGGGCCGAACGAAGGGCGGGTTCTTCATCGTCATGCGAGCAAACTCCGGAGCGGATGTGAGCGGAATGCCGGGCAGCACGGGGGCAGCCGACCTCCTCACACATCGCAAGCCGCGTGCCGCAAGGCACAACCCTGGTGCAAACACCGAGCGGCTTGCACCAGCGGCTCGCCGTCACGCACCGGCTCCGGCTCATCTGCACCATAACGAAACACTTGTGGTGACCCTGCGACGACTCCGCCCGCACTTGATCGGCCAAACCATCCAAGCTTGTGCATAAAAAATGGACAGCCGGCATTGCCGACTGTCCACTTATTGGACACCGTGTTTTTTTCAGACGATCAGCGTTTGGTTCTGAACACCGCCACCGTCTCATTCAGGCCTTGGGCCTGTTGCTTCAGCGACTCGGCAGCGGCGGCGGTCTGTTCCACCAAGGCCGCATTTTGTTGAGTCATGCTGTCCAGTTGGGTCACCGCCTGATTGATCTGCGCGATGCCATCCGACTGACCGGTGCTGGCCTCGGTGATTTCGTTGACGGTGGTGGTGACGCGCTGCACCGCGTTGAGGATTTCATCCATCGAGGCACCGGCTCGGCTGACCTGCTGGGTGCCGGCATTGACCCGCTCCACCGAATCATTGATCAAGGTCTTGATCTCCTTGGCCGCTTGCGCCGAACGCTGCGCCAGGGCCCGCACCTCGGAGGCCACCACCGCAAAACCGCGCCCTTGCTCACCCGCCCTGGCCGCTTCCACCGCCGCATTCAAGGCCAGGATATTGGTCTGGAAGGCCACGCCGTCGATGACCGAGATGATGTCCGAGATCTTGCGGCTGGCGGCCGAGATACCTTCCATCGTCCCCACCACCTCATTCATCACCGTCGCGCCGTCGCGCGCACGGCCGGCGGCCGTGTCGGCCAGCTGATTGGTCTGGCGTGCAGCTTGGGCGGTGTGTTTGACCTGTTCGGTCAGGCCTTGCATCGAAGCCGCCGTCTGCTCCAAATTGGCCGCGGCTTGCTCGGTGCGCATCGACAAGTCCTGACTGCCCGAGGCCACCTCGCTGGAGGCATGGCCGATCGAATCGGTAGCGCCGCGGATCGCCAACACCAAATCACTGAGCCGGTCTTGCATGGCCACCACCTGCTCCATCACCAGGCCGATTTCGTCACGCTGGCCCGTCTCGATGCTGACCCGCAAATCGCCCTCTGCCACCGCATGCATCACGGCTTGCATGGACGCCAAGCGCCGGCGCAGATTGCGCACAAACACCTCCACCGCGACCAGCGACAGGCCGCCGGCCAGCAGCGCCAGGATCAAACCGACCGAGGCATCACTGTGGGCAATGGCCTCAACATCATCGATATAGATGCCCGAACCCAGCACCCAGCCCCAGGGGGCAAAGCCCTGCACATAGGAGCGTTTGTTGACCGGGTCGGCCGCGCCCGGCTTGGGCCAGAGGTAGTCCACATAGCCCTTGCCACTGGCCTTGACGACCTGCACAAACTCGACGAAGAGGTGCTTGCCCTTGGGATCCTTGTTCTCGCTCAGGTCCTTGCCATTCAGCTCGGGTTTGATCGGATGCATGACCATGCGCGGACCCATGTCATTGATCCAGATGTATTCATTGCCCGAGTAGCGGATCTTGCCAATCTCGGCCGCTGCGGCGGCCTTGGCATCGGCTTCGTTCATCGCGCCCGACTTGGCCTTGTCGTAAAAGCCCGAGGCGATCTTTTCCGCCTGTTTGACCTGCTCGACCGTGGTCAGCATCTTCACGCTCATCAAGCTGGTGGCCTCGCGTTGCGCCAACCACAAGATCAGCAACAAAAACCCCAGCACCGCGACGATCACCGCCAAACGCAGGCGCGTAGCCAGCAACATTTTTCCCATCTCCGTCTCCAATCGTTTTGATTCAGCTAGTTTTTTGCTCGGTCTAATGCCGACTGATTCAATCGGACTATGCGCCCGGAAAGCGGCCATTGGCAAGCCGGTCAAGCTGAAATCAAGACGGGGATACGGAGGTAATTAAGATTCAGCTGAGCTCGGGCCAACGGCCCAGGCGCTCATACAGCGAAGCCCGTGAGATTTGCAACAAACGGGCCGCCGCCATCCGGTTGCCGGCGGTCAGAGACAGGGCCTTGGCGATCGCCTCGCGTTCGACGCGGCCGATCAACTCGGGCAAGGAGGGCACGCCCCCCGAAGCCGCAGCGTTGTCCGTCGGCAGGACGGTGATTTGGGCCTGTTGTGCGGCAGCGCATATTGGGGCGGACGGTGGCGCCAAGCCGCTAACGGGTTCATCGGGCGCGCCAAAACTGAGTTCGCTCAGTTCCGCCTGCTCGCTCATCAGGCTGGCTTGTTCCAGCGCATTGCGCAACTGGCGGATATTGCCCGGCCAGGCTTGCGTGCGCAGCCATTGCAGCGCTCCGGCGGTCAGCAGCTTGTGCGGCATACCGCTGCGCCGGGCGATGTCTTCGCCCAAGGCATCGACGAGCACCTCGATGTCCTCAACGCGCTCGCGCAGCGCCGGCACGCGGATCGGCACCACGCTGAGGCGGTAGTACAAATCGGCGCGAAACTCGCCGGCCGCCACCATCGCGGCCAGGTCGCGGCTGGTGGCGGCAATCACCCGCACATCGACCTGCAGCACCTGGTTGCTGCCGAGCGGCTCCAACTCCTGCTCCTGCAGCACGCGCAGCAACTTGCTCTGCAGCGCCAGCGGCATGTCACCAATCTCATCCAGGAACAGGGTGCCGCCATCGGCCAGCTTGAACTTGCCGTCGCGGCCCTTGCGATCGGCGCCGGTGTAGGCACCCGGCGCGACGCCAAAGAACTCGGCTTCCAGCAAGCTGTCCGGCACGGCCGCGATATTGACGCTGACCAATGGCTTGTCGGCCCGTCGCGAGGCCGCGTGAATGGCATGGGCCAGCAATTCCTTGCCGGTGCCGGTCTCACCCAAGAGCAGCACGGTGGCATCGGTCTGCGCGACACGCCGAGCCTGACGCTTGACCTCCATGGCGGCCGGACTGCTGCCGATGAAACTGGCAATCGTGTGTTTCGGTCGGCGCTGCGCGGCCAACAAGCGCCGCGCCTCGCTCAGCTCGCCCTGCAGCAGCGCGAACTTGCTCATCAGCGGTTGCATCGTGGTCTCGGGATGGTCAAGCAACACCAGGCCGATCGCACCGATCACCTCGCCAAGCGGATTGCGCAGCGGCAGCCGGCTGACCAAAAACGTGCCGGCCTTGTTGCTCAGCAGGTCGAGCAGGATGGGCTGGCCGCTGTCGATCACCTGCACCATCAGCGAGTTAGGCACCACCTCCTCAACCCGCCGGCCGATGAACTCGCGCGCATCGCCAAAGCCCAAGGCCGGCAGAAAGCGCTTGTAGCCCTCGCTGATCCACACAATGCGGTGGGCCTTGTCGACCACCAACATGCCCTCGGTGTTGCGCGCAAAGATGTCGAACATCGACTGCGCGGCCAAACGCAAGACGCCATCGGCGTCGAGCGCAAATTCCGGCAAACAATCATTGCTATCCATGGTCATCAACGGTCCGAAAATAGGCTGGCGTTGCGGGGCTGTTGCAATGTAGCAGCGTGCCGAGCCGAACGAGTGACGCTGGGCAGGCCACAATCAAGCCGGTTCAAACCTTAGTCGCCGGGTTTACGCCCACTCAGTCGCCGCCACACCCCCATGCAACCGCTCTGCAATCGATGAACGCCAATCTTTTTGCCGCCCTGCGCGCAGCCTTCCCCCAAGATTTGGATGCCTGCGCGATCGACACCGCCGACGGCGCCGAGCTCAGCTACAGCTGGCGCGACCTCGAGCGCGGCACGGCCATGCTGGCCAATCTGCTGGTGTCCTTGGATCTACCGGCCGGCAGCCGCATTGCCGCGCAGACCGAGAAAAGCGTCGAAGCCCTGATGCTCTACCTCGCCGTGCTGCGCGCCGGTTATGTCTATCTGCCCCTGAACCCGGCTTATCAAGCGGCCGAACTCGACTATTTCATTCGCGACGCCGAGCCAGCCCTGCTGGTCTGCGCCGGCAGGAACTTTGGCTGGATCTCCAAGCTGGCCTTCCTGGCCGGCACCACCTATGTGTTCACGCTCAACGAAGACCGCAGCGGCACCCTGCTGGACCGCGCCGCGCAGATGAGCGACCAGCATGCCGTTGCCGAGCGGGCACCGGACGATCTGGCCGCCATCCTCTACACCAGCGGCACCACCGGACGCAGCAAGGGTGCCATGCTGAGCCATCGCAACCTGCTCAGCAATGCGCAGATGTTGAAGGACTTTTGGGCCTGGCGCAGCGACGATGTGCTGATCCATGCGCTGCCGATCTTCCATGTGCATGGCCTTTTTGTCGCCTCGCACGGCGCCCTGCTGGCCGGCGCCAAGATGATTTGGTTTGCCAAGTTTGAGCCGCGGGCGGTGATCCGTCGTTTTGCCGAGGCCACGGTTTTCATGGGCGTGCCGACGCTGTATGTGCGCATGCTGAACGAGGCGGCGCTGACGCCTGAGGCCTGCCAGCACATGCGCTTGTTCATCAGCGGCTCGGCGCCCTTGCTGATCGACACCTTCAGCGACTGGCAAACACGCACCGGCCAGACCATTCTGGAACGCTACGGCATGAGCGAAACGCTGATGCTCAGCTCCAACCCCTGCCGTGCGCTGGACGGCGACCGCATCGGCGGCACCGTCGGTCCGGCCCTGCCCGGGGTGGAGATCCGCGTCGTCAATGACGAGGGCCAGCCCTGCGCCAAGGACGTCATCGGCCATGTGCAGGTGCGCGGGCCGAATGTCTTTGCCGGCTACTGGCGCATGCCGGAGAAAACCCAGGAAGAATTCACGGCCGACGGCTGGTTCAAGACCGGCGATGTGGGCCGCTTCGATGCGCAGCGCTACCTGACCATCGTCGGGCGCAGCAAGGACCTGATCATCTCCGGCGGCTTCAATGTCTACCCGGCCGAGATCGAAACCTATCTGAACGAGATGGACGGCGTGGCCGAGTCGGCCGTTGTCGGCGTGCCGCACCCTGACTTTGGCGAGGCGGTGGTCGCCGTGGTGGTGGCCCAGGCCGGCGCGACGGTTGACGGCGCGGCCATGATCGCCACTTTGAAGCGCCAAATCGCCGGCTTCAAGGTCCCGAAGCAGATCTTTGTGGTGGCCGAGTTGCCGCGCAACGCGATGGGCAAGGTGCAGAAGAACCTGCTGCGCGAGCAGCACCGGGATTTGTTCGCATGAACGCCCCTACACCGCCACGGCCACCACTGGACGACAGCTGCCCGCGCTGCGGCGGCGCCTTTCACTGCGGCGCCTCGGAGCCGCGCTGCGACTGCTTTGACCTGCGGCTGAGCGAGACCCTGCGCCAGCGATTGGCAGCGCAATACAGCCGCTGCTTGTGCATTGCCTGCCTGAAAGCACTGGCCGCTTCTGAGGCCGAGGGCGAATCGGCCGCATGAACGAGAAGCCGGCGCTGCGCTACCAAGCCCTGGCGCAAGACCTGACCCTGCGCATCCACCAGGGTGAATGGACGGCCGGTGAGCGCCTGCCCTCGCTGCGCGAGATCTGCCTCGCCCATGGCGTCAGCATGGCCACGGCCAAGCGCGCCCTGGAGTGCTTGCTCGATGAGGGACGGGTGCAGGTGCGGCCTCAGTCGGGCTTCTTTGTGGCGGAGTCGGCCGATTCGAGCGGCACTGCCGAAACGGCCAAGGCCTGCCTGCCCGACCTGGGCCAGTTGCGCCACCAACGTGAACGCATGCTGAGCCTGATGCAACTGGCCGAACAGCCGCTGCCGGTCTCGCTGCAAATGGCCGGGCCGGCCGCCAGCCTGCTGCCCACCGAAGCGATGGCGCGCCAAGTCGCTCGCCTGCTGAAGCGCACGCCCGAACTCTTGGCCGATAGCGCCCCGCTGGCCGGAGTGGCGGTCCTGCGCGAAGCCTTGTGCGAGCGCTACGCCACGCTGGATGTGCAGGCCTCGGCCGATGATTTGCTGATTACCCAAGGCGCGACCGAGGCGCTCAGCTTGGCCCTGCGTGCGCTGACCCGCCCGGGCGACAAGGTGCTGGTGGAAAGCCCGGTGTACTTTGGCTTGCATCAAACACTGGCCACCTTGGGCCTGCTGCCGGTGGAGCTGCCCTGTCCGGCCGAGGGCGGGCTGAGCCCGGAGGCGGTTGATCAGGCACTGCAGGACTGGCCCGAGATCCGCTGCCTGATCGTCTCGCCCAACTACCAAAACCCGACCGGTGCCTTGATGCCGGACGAAGCCAAGCGCCGCTTGCTGAAGGTCGCTGCGGCCCATGAGCTGACCATCATCGAGGACGACATCTTTGGCGACCTGTACTTTGGCAGCGCCCGGCCGCGCCCGCTGAAGGCCTGGGACCGCCATGAGCAAGTCATCCTATGCGCCTCGGTCTCCAAGACCCTGGGGCCTAGCTTTCAGATCGGCTGGTGCCTGAGCCGGCGTCACGCCAAGAGCTTGCGCAGCCTGAAGCTCAGCGCCAGCCTAGGCGGCGGTGTGTTGATGCAGCGCTCCCTGGCCGAGTTCATCCGCGACGGCCAGTACGAGGCCCAGTTGCAGCGCCTGCGCCGGGCGCTGGCCGACAGCGCCCGCCACTATCTGCAGGCGCTGCATCGCCATTTCGGCGCCGCGGTCGACATCGTGCCACCGGGCGGCGGCATGCTGCTTTGGGTGGGACTGCCGCGCGGCGTCGACAGCGTCGCTTTGCTGGACCGCGCCCTGCCCTTGGGCCTGGCCTTCAGCCCCGGCACGGTGTTCTCCAGCCAAGGCCGGCACGCCCACTACCTGCGCCTGAACATCGGCCGGCCCTTTGATACCGAGGTCGATCAGGCCTTGGCGCGGCTGGCGGAACTGGCCGCTGGCGCCAGCTGAACCGATCGCAAAGGACCGCGACAGACCATCACCCCGTGGGTCAGCAAGCCCAGCGCCAGACCCCAAAACGCCGCCGATAGGCCGAGCAGAGACAGACCCGAAGCGGTGGCCAACAAGGTCACCAGGGCCGCCTCGCGTTGCGTCGGCTCGGCCATGGCGCCGCTCAGCCCACCGGCAATCGCCGCCAACAGCGCGAGCCCGGCCAGGGCGGCGATCAGGGCCGGCGGCAGGGCAGCAAACAACTGCGCCAGCGTGGCGCCGAAGCTGCCGATCAGCAGATAAAAGCCCCCACAGGCCAGACCCGCCACATAACGGCGACCCGGATCGGCATGCGACTGCGGGCCGGTGCAGATGGCCGCGGTGATGGCGGCTGGGTTGATCGCATGCGCACCAAAGGGCGCCAGCAGCAGCGACACCACGGCCGTGCCCCCAACCAGGGTCTTGGCCGGCGGGGCATAGCCCTCACTGCGCAGCACGGCCAGACCGGGCACATGCTGGCCGCTGAGCGTGACCAGCGCCAGCGGCAGGCCCAGATTCAAAAACGCATCGACGCTAAAGCGCGGCCAGACCGCCAGCGGCGTGGCCAGTTGCAGGCTCAGGTCTGCCAAATGCAGCTGCCCCTGCGCGGCACACAGGCCCAGGCCCACAGCCAAGACCCAGGCCACCGCATAGCGCGGCTGCAGGCGCCGCGCCAGGATGTAGCTGGCAAACATCAGGCCCACCAGGAGCGGCTGGCCCTGCATCACATTGAACAAATTGAGGCCGAAACGCAGCAGGATGCCGGCCAACATGGCGGCCGCCAGCGGCTTGGGCAGCCAATCCATCAAGCGATCAAACAAGCCACTGAAGGCCAGCAGCGCGATCAAGCCATTGGCCATGATGAAAGCCCCCACCGCTTCGGCAAAAGGCAGGTTCGGCAGGGCCACCAACAAGAGCGCCGCGCCCGGCGTCGACCAGGCGGTGATCACCGGCATGCGCAGGCGCCAACTGAGCAGCAGACCCGACAGGCCACTGCCGATGCTGATGGCCCAAATCCATGAGGCCGTTTGCGCCGCACTCAAGTGCGCCGCCTGTGCGGCCTGTAGCACGATCACCAGCGGCCCGGCGTAGGAAATCAGCACGGCGATCAAGCCGTTGATGAGGGCGGGTGAATAGCCGGCCAGGCGGCTCTCTCTTGCGGGTATTGAGGTGTTCGGCATCGACGCTCCTGTAGAGCCTCGAGACTAGGGCCCAAGCGCGCCGCGCAACAGGGCCAGCACAGCAACGCAGGGCCGCGCCGCCACAACTGTGCTGCAGCACAGTCCAGCCAGCCGCTTCAGCGCAAGAGCCCCGCTTCGCTCGCCCCCAAGGCCGCCACGCAGGCGATGATCAAGCCCACGCTGACCCAGCCGGCCAAGGCCGCCCAAGGGCCAGTGCGCGCCTCGCCCATCACCCCCGCATCGCGCGCCAGCAATTGCAGCGCGATCACATGCAGCGGCAGCAGCACCGCGTTGACGACCTGGCTGCTGTAGATCAGCGGAATCAAGGGCAGGCCTGGCAGCGAGACCACGGCGGCGGCCGCCACGGTCAGCCCCACGAAAGCGGCGTAAAACCATTGGAAGTGCCGCGAGTCCAAATCCAGCGAGGCCGGCGCGCCGACGCCCTCGGCGATTGAATAAGCGGTGGCCAGCGGCACGATGGCGGCCGCCAACAAAGAGGCACCCAAGAGGCCGGCGCCGAACAACACAGTAGCGAACTGGCCGGCCAGCGGACGCAGCGCCGCGGCGGCATCGCTCGCATCCTGGATGTGCACGCCGGCGCGATGCAAGGTGGCCGCGCAGGCGACCGAAATGGCCAGGCCAATGACACCGGTCAACACCGAGCCGATCACCACATCGACCCGCTCCCAGCGCAGCTTCTCCACGGTGATCTTTTTGTCCACCGCATAGGACTGGATAAAGGCCAGGCCCCAGGGCGCCAGGGTCGTGCCCAAGGTGGCGGCAATCACCACCCAGCCGGCCGGGCTGTCGGGCAGATGCGGCACGACCGAGTGATGCCAGACCAGGCCCCAGTCCGGCGCGGCCAGAATGCCGTCGATGATGTAGAGCGCCAGCGTCGAGGAGATCAGCAACAAGACCCGCTCGACGCGGTGGAAGGAACCCAGCACCACCAGCAGCGAAATCAAGACGGCCGCGATCGGTGTACTCAACCAGTTGGGAACTCCGACCAAGGAACCGGCGGCGGCAATGCCGGCGTACTCGGCGCAGATGGTGCCGAAGTTGGCGAACAGCAGACCCAAGACGGCCAAATAGCCCACCAGCTTGCCCCAGCGCTGCCGGATGGCGCCGACAAAGCCCAGGCCGGTGACGGCGCCGATCCGCACCGCCAGCAAATGGAATTGCACCAGCAGCAGCGTGGACGCCGGCACGATCCAGAACAGGCGGTAACCGAAGTCGGCCCCCAGCACCGAATAGGTGGTGATGCCCGCCGGGTCGTCATCCGACAAACCGGCCAAGAGACCCGGCCCCAGCACGGCCAGAAAGGCCGCAAAGGCGCCCGCCCCGGCGCTGCGGATGCGCTCAAAACGCTGGCCAATGCCGCGCCGGTGATGAGCCAGGCCATGCGGCGGAGCGCCAAGCTTTTGACGTTGCCGCAAGGCGGCGCGGTGAGCCTGATGCGCCTTGTGATGGACGGCCATGGTTCAGCGCCGCGCGCCCGGCCGGCCCGGTTGCCGCAAGCGCAGCATCTGGCCGCTGATCATCTCGGCCATGGTGCAGGCCACCGCCTGCGGGTCGAGACTTGGATCGTCAAACAGCAATTCTTGCGCGGCATACAGCGCGTCAATGGCCAGGCGGATGGTCAGCCGCGCCTGCGCCGGGTCGGCCTGCGGCCAGGCCTGCATAAAGGGTTGCAAAAGCAGATCGGTGACGAAGTCATGCGAGCGATTGCGCACCTCCTGCAGGGAAGGCACCGCGCGCAAGGCCCGCGTGACCCAGACACCGGCTGGCATCTGCTCGGTCACCACCAGGGTCTGCATGAAGAGCTCGGCCACGCTGGCGGCGAACTCAGCCTCCGGCAACTGCATCGTTGCGGGCACCGCCCAGGGCTGCAGCAACTCGTTTTGCACCTGCATCAGGCGCCGCCCGAGCTCATGCAGGATGGCGTACTTGTTCGGAAAATATTGATACAGCGCCGGTGGCGAGATCGCCAGGCGCTGGCAGATCAGATTGGTGGAAAGCCGCTCAATGCCGACTTCCCCCAATAGCTCGGCGCAAGCCCCAAGGATGCGCTCATAGGTTTCTTGGGCTCGCTTTTGCGTCGGCTGCTTCTTGGGCTCCAAGGCCGGTGGCGGGGCTTGCTGGCCATCGGCCTCTTTGCCGGCATCCACCTCTCGCTCTTCAACTCTGCTCATGGGCCCAGTCTAGCCCGGCCACAAGTCAGCTTGGCGCGAACAGAGCAAAACCCTTGTTGTGCAGCCGCGCCGCCCTCAGGGCTTTCCTTATTGGCGAAACCCCCTGTTCATCTTCTGTTCATGTAAACATAGTATTCGCTAGCTTTTTAAACCAAAGGCTGGGCCGTGAGCAGGCGCCTTGCCCCAAGCATGGACTCAAGCCAGGAGACAAACCCATGAATCAAACCCTCCCTCCTTACCGGCTGAAAGCGCTGGGCTCCTTGTTGGCGCTGCTCAGCCTGGTGTCTTGTGGCGGCAATGACAACCCCGCGCCAGGCCCATTGGTGACCACGCCATCGGAGATTCGCGTCGTGACGGCAGCCGAAATGAATGACGAGGACCTGAACACCATCCTGTTCCAGGCCCGCTCGGGCCAGACCATTTCCCTCCCCAGTGGCCGCTATGTGTTCAAGAAGCCGCTCAAGCTGAACGTCAACAAGATCACCGTGCAGGGCACCGGCAATGGCAGTGACCCGGCCAAGGACACCATCCTGTCCTTCAAGAACGCCAGCGAGGGCAATGGTTTCGAGGCCCGCTTCGTCAAAGGCATCACGCTGCGCAAGTTCGCGGTGGAAGACGCCGTCGGTGACGCCATCTTGGTGGCAGACTCCACCGATGTGCTGATGGACACCGTGCGCGCCGAATGGACCACCGACCCGGTGCACACCTCGCGCATGGCCTATGGCCTCTACCCGGTGGCCTCCGACAACGTCACCATCATCAACAGCAAGGCCATCGGCACGCGCGACGCCGGCATCTACGTCGGCCAGTCAAAAAACATCACCGTGTCGGGCAACGAGGTCTATTACAACGTTGCCGGCATCGAGATCGAGAACTCGCAAAACGCGCTGGTCGAGAAGAACAATGTGCACGACAACTCGGGCGGCATCTTGGTCTTCGCCCTGCCCGGCACTTATCGATTTAAAGACAACGTCAACACGCTGGTGCGCGACAACCAGTTGCGCGCCAACAACCAGCCGATTGCCGACAACGCCACAGGCTTTGTGCGCTCGGTGCCACCCGGCACCGGCATCATGGTGCTGGCCTCGCAGAACACCGAAGTCAGCAACAACATCATCAGCGACCACCTGACCACCGCCCTGCTGGCGGTGAGCTTCCAGGCCACCGGCATCTACTTCGACCCCAAGGTCTACGACCCCTATCTGCGCGGCTACTTGGCGCGCGGCAACATCATCACCAACTTCGGCAGCAAGCCGGGCGGCGCCTTTGCCGACCCGGCCGGCCTGGGCCAGATGGTGAGCGGTCTGTTCGCAAATCTGAAATCGAATCTGATGCCCGAGCGGCTGGCCGCAACCGTGTGGGACGGCATCGTCGACCCCGCCACCGGCAGCACCGGCAGCCAAGGCCAGGGCGGTAACTACAGCGGCAACCAAAAAATCTGCTCCGGCGGCAACACGCTGGACACGCCCAATCTGCCGGGCCTGATCTCCTACGAAACCATCGATCTGGACTTGATGGCCTTGCTGCAAGGTTTGTCGGCCGGACCCAACTTCCCCTTCCCGGAGCGCATGAACTGCACGATCACGCTGCCCACCGTCACAGGCAAGCCCTGACCCCACAGCACGCCCGAGGAGCCACTTCCATGAATACCCCCTTCATCAACACCTCCCTCACCCGCAAGGCCGCTGGGCTCGTGTGCGCCGGCAGCCTGCTCTTGCTGACCGCCTGCGGCGGCAGCAGCAATAGCGGCAGCGACGAGGCCGCCGCCAACAGCCAACCGCAGGTTTTTGAGCAAAGCACCGCACCGAAGAAGCTGTCCGACTGGCGCCTGCTGTTGAACGACGGCAAGACGCTGACGCTGAATGCCGGCGTCATCCCCTACGACCTGAATTCGGCGCTGTTCTCCGACTACGCCAGCAAGCTGCGTTCGATCTATCTGCCACCCGGCAAACAGATCAGCTACAAGGCCGACGGCGCGCTCGAGTTCCCGATCGGCTCGGTCCTCACCAAGACCTTTTACTACCCCAAGGCCACGCCGAGCGACGCGGCCAATCTGGGCGTGGCCAAGCAAAGCGGCAAGGCCCAGGGCAACAGCATTGATCTGGCCGCCAATGTGTTGATCGAAACCCGCATCCTGGTCTTGCAGCCGGACGGCACCTGGTCGGGCCTGCCCTATGTCTGGGATGCCGATCAGAAGGACGCACAACTGAAGGTCGGCGGCAAGGATGTGGCGATGGAGTTGGTGACGACAGGTGCACCGAGCCAGAAGTTCAGCTACAGCGTGCCGACGGCGCAAAGCTGCCAGCAATGCCACTCCACCGCCACCGCCGGCGGCGCCGGCATCCTGCCGATCGGCCCCAAGGTTCGCAATCTGAACAAGAGCTACGAATACAGCGCCGGCGTCAGCAAGAACCAGTTGGTCAATCTGGACGAGTTGAAGCTGCTCAGTGGCTTCACCGGCCTGGCTGCCGCACCGATCAATGCCGATTGGCGTGACGGCACACAAAGCTTGGAAGCGCGCGCCAAGGCCTACTTGGACGTCAACTGCGCGCATTGCCACAGCTCGCGAGGCGCCGCCTTCCAAAGTGGATTGATGCTGGACTTCAACAGCGTCGCTCAGGCCGGCGCTTCACCGGTGCAATGGGGTGTCTGCAAAAAGCCTTTGGCCTACGGCGGGCCCGGTGCGCCTTACCGTTATGGCATCGAACCCGGTCAGGCCGATGTGTCCTTGCTGCTCTATCGCATGAGCCACACAACGACCGGGGATGTGATGCCGGCGGTGGGCCGCCACCTGAACCACGAGGAGGCCAATAGCGTGGTCAAGGACTGGATCAACAGCCTCAAGCAGCCGGCCTGCCTCTAAGCACGCTCCACCCAACAAGCCGCCGGCCCGTTGCGACACGGGCCGGCGGCTTGGCGTTTCAAAGACGGAACTACTTGACCACCAGCACCGGCGACTTGGCCAGCGTCAGCACCTTTTGCGCCACGCTGCCCAAGATGACGGCATCGAGCCCGCGCCGGCCGTGCGAACCCATCACGATCAGGTCGCAGCCACTGCTTTGGGCGTGGTCGCAGATGGCCTGAGCCGGGCCATGCTCGCGCAGCACATGGCTGCTGAACGCCACGCCCGCGACCCGCGCACTGGCCTCGGCGAAGGCAATGCCCTGTTTGGCCGCGGCTTCCGCCGCATCCAGATAGCAGGCCAAGGCTTCCCCGCCTCCCCCGCCACCGCCGCTGCCATCTGAAAAATACACAAAAGGCAGCGAATCGACCACGCTGACGATCTCCACGCTGGCACCGTAGCGGCTGGCCAGGTCCAGCGCAGCTTGGGCCGCGCGTCCCGCAGCTTCGGAACCATCGGTGGGCAACAGAATTTTTGTGAACATACAGCGCTCCTGAGCTGGGAATTTGGCATGATCATCCTTGCTTGCAACGCGGCAAGACTTGCCCCAAGTCAATGCCGCCACAGCCAGCTCTGCCCAAGACCGCATGAACGAGACCCAGCGCCCATCATCCCCCGAGCCCGGCTTCTTCGCCAAGCAAGGCCGCTACGAGACCGTGGTCCCGTTTCTATCCATCGGTTTGGTGCTGTTATTGCTGTGGAGCTTTGTGGCCTGGTTCATCTGGGTCTACCCGGTCGGGCTGCAGAACGATCAGCGCCAGGAACTCGCCAGTGAAGCACAGACAGCCGCAGCGCAAACCGAAACCGTGCTGCGCCATGCCGAGAACAGCCTGCGCACCATCGACCTCTGGTTGCTGACGCGCGGGCGCGGCACGCCGCTGCAAGACGTCTCGCTGGCGCAATTGGCCGAAACCTTGCGCGACAGTTCGCGCGATATGGTCGATGTGATGTTGATCGACCAGCAAGGCAGCGTCTTCCGCATCCCCTCCTTGAACGGGCAGCCCTATGCGAATGTCGCAGGTCAGGAGTTTTTTGAACTGCTGAGCCAGCCATCCGCCGAGGGCTTGGCCATCGGCTTGCCTTTCAAGCTGCGCGAATCCAGTCCGCAGATCTTGCCGGTGGCCATCCGTTTGAGTGCGCCGGCCGACGGGCTGTGCATCGCCGTGGCGCTGATCGACCTGCGCCGACTCGGGCAGATGCATCAGCTGTTTGCCCATGCGCCGGACTCTGCGGTCACCCTGCTGCGTGGCGACGGCGTCGCCCTGGCACGCACGCCCGAATTGCCAGGCTTTGTCGGGCGCGATGTGTTTGGCCATGCAGCCCCGGGGCGCCGCGAAAGCTTCAACGGGCCAGCGGGCTGGTTCGTCACCGACGGTTCGGCCAGCGACGGCATCAAACGCGTCGGGGCCTTCAGAGCCTTGCAAGGCTATGGCGCCAAATTGCTGCTCTCGCAGGCCGAGAGCTCCGTCTTGGCCGAGTACCACTGGCAGCGACTGGTTGTCTTGTTGTTCAGCGCCCTGGTCAGCGCCGCAGCGCTGTCCTTGACCTGGATGCTGGCGCGATTGCAAGGTCGCGCCCGCGTTGAAGAGGCGCTGCAGGCGGCTGCGGCCGATGCCTCGCCGCTGGGCCTGTTTCGCTGCGACCAGCAAGGCCAAGTCATCTATGGCAACCAGACCTATCTGGACTTGCAGACCTTGCAGGCGGAGGAAAAAGCCTGGGGCTGGCTGCAACTGCTGCCCGCCAACAAACGCGAACTGGCCAAGGCCAACTGGCAGGCCATGATCGCCAAGGGCGAGCCGCTCAGGACCGTCGGGCGCATCACCCGCCGCGACGGCGCTAGCCGCTTGCTGTCGGTACGCACCGCACCACTGCGGGTGGGCGGCAAGCTGCTGGGCCAGGTCGGCACGGTGGAGGACATCACCGAACTGGCGGCGCAACAACGCGCCGTCCGCACCCTCAGCGACATCCTCGATCTAACGCCCGAATATGTCGCCCAATTCGATCAGCGCGGCCGCCTGATCTACCTGAACCCCGCCGCGCGCTTGCGCATGGATCTGGCCGCCGACGCTGACCTGGGTTCGGTCGATATCAAGCGCTTTCTGAGCGCAGAAACGCTGCAGGGCTTTGAAAACCAAGTCAGCAAAACCGCCAGCGAACAGGGGCAATGGCAGGGCCGGCGCAGCTTGATCGATGGCCAGGGCCGGACGATGATCTGCGAGTGCACGGTGATGCGGCATCGCGGCTCCAGCGACGCAAGCAGCACCATGTCGGTGATCCTGCGCGACATCACTTCCGACTTGCAGGCGCAACGCGAGCGCCAGCGCAGCGAGGCCATCCTGGCCGCCATTGCCCACACCTCGGAGGCCATGATCTCGGTGATCGACCTCGACGAACGCCTGCTCTTCATCAACCAAGCCTATCAACGCCACTTCCATCTCGAGCCCACGGGCTGGGTGGGCTTGCCCTTGCGCCAGGTGATCGGCGAGGCCGAATACGGCGCCCGACAAACCATTGTTCAACGCGCGCTGGCCGGCGAGACGGTCGGTCTGGAGCGAGAGTACGGCGAGCGCGAGGACCGCCAGGTGTTTGATGTGCAGTACTCACCGCTCTGCACCGAAGGCACGGCGGTTGAAGGCACCATCTGCATTGCTCGCGACATCACCGCCGCCAAGCGAGAAGAGCAGCGCCTGCGCGATGCCTCGCTGAGCTGCCCCTTGACCCAATTGCTGAACCGAGCCGGCTTTGCCCTGCATGCACAGGAACGACTGGAAGAGGTGCGGCACAAGGGCCAACTGGTGGCCTTGCTGTATCTGGATTTGGACCGATTCAAGCCGGTCAATGACCAGCATGGTCATCCGGTCGGCGACGCGCTGCTGCGCGCCGTGGCCATGCGCATACGCAATGCGCTGCGGCCCCAAGACCTGGTGGCCCGGCTCGGTGGTGATGAGTTTGCCGTCTTGCTGTCCGCCATCCATCAGGCCGAAGATGCCGCCGTGGTGGCGCACAAGATCGTGCACGCCATCGGCCTGCCCTTCATGATCGACACCGTGGAACTGCATATCGGCATCAGCGTTGGTTTTTGCGTGCGCCATGGCGCGCAGGCGGAGCTAGAGCATATGGTCGAAGTGGCCGATGCCAAGCTCTACGAAGCCAAGCGCGCCGGCCGCAGCTGCGCGCGCGGCAGCCTGCCGGAGCGTTGAGAACCCAAGGCTGGAAGGGGCGCGCCCTCAGGCCGCGCCGCGCATCGGCTGGGCCTGCTTCACACGCATCAGCGTCAGCTGCAAGACCATCGCATCACTGCTGGCGCGGTGACGACGTAACTGCGCTTCCGAGCGCACCTGATCCAAGGCCGGATGCCAGCATGCAGCCTCAGCCTCGCTGAGCAGCGAGCGGATATCGGCTAAGCGGAAACTCGGATTCATGTCGACCGCATCGAACAAGCGGCACAGCCAAGGATAGTCATGGCCCCAGGCATCGCAATAAACGGTTTGACCGGCCAGACGCTGATTGATCTGCTCGGCCACCCAGCGCGGCGGTTTGCCGTGCTGCCGCAGGATGTCACGGGTGATGCCATGCAACGCCTCGGCCGAGGCATCCCAATGTTGCCATTCCGGTTCGGGCTGGATCAGGCTGCAAAAAGCAGCACCACCAGCCTCGACAAAACCAATCTCGATCGGATAACTGCCGCGGCCGAAGCCGGAGGCTTCAACATCAAGAATGGTGGGCGGCGTCATGGTGGGCGGGCATCAAGACTGGCATCAAGGCTGACATTCGAGCCAAGTGTAAGCGCCTGTAAGCGATTGACGCCGGCAGTTCTAGGCCGATTCAGCCAGGGTTTTCGATGATTTGCTCACGCTCGAACAACTCGATCGCCGCCATCGCCACCTGCTGGGTGTCGTAATAAGCATAGGCACTGACCGCCGCAGCGCCCACCATCGGCACCCAACGCGACACACCTTTGTGCAAGACCCGCTGGCTCAGTTGCACGCCAACGGCCCCCACCACCCGCTGCATCAGCGCCGTCGTGGCCGGGCGCACCAACATCCGTTCACCGACGCGCACGGCCAGGTCACGCACCGCCTGCGCCGCCGTGTGGCGAAACAGGCAGTACAGCATTTGCGCCTGACCCAAGTCGGCAGAGCGGCCATACAAGGCCGCAATATCGGCCACCAACTGCGACTGGATGCGCCAGACCGCCGCCATCTCCGGCAGGATCGTCAGCCAACCCAAGGGGCCTGGCGGCAGCGCAAAAGCACCGGCCGCCATGGCGGCCTTCGAGGCGGCATCGGCAGCGGCCTTGCGTGCGGCCTGGGCCGTCAACGAGGGGGTCGCGCGCGGCAAAGCCTTCGACTCGGGGCGCGTGCCGATCAGCGTCAGCAAGGCATTCGACAGGCGCTCCGACATCTGCGCCTTGCCTGCTTGCGCCGGCAACATGGAATCACGGCTACTCATGGATATGCAACTCTACACGCCGTGACCCGCCGATGCTGGGCAGCCAGAAAGATGGCGGGCATACCGATCAAGGTGTGGGCGCCAAATCTGCGCCGAGCCGAATCAGGCGCCGGCCCGTCGCACACGATGCAACGGTCAGGCCCGAAGTCGCTCAGCCGCACTGCCCCACGTAACCGCAGGCGGTGCAGAAGTCGCAGCCGTCCTTGTGGATCATGGTGCTGTTGCCGCATTCCGGGCAGGGCTTGCCGGCCATGGCTTGCACGGTCGAGCCGGTCTTGACCTTGGCCACTGGCGCCTGCAGCAGGCCCATTTCGACCAACGGCAGGCCTTGCTCATCCAGCACACCCAGCATGGCGTAGCGATGGATGATCAGGCGCGCCACATAGGCTACGGTGGAGGGCCAGATCTGCTGGCGGCGCTCGCCGGTCAAGGTAGGCACCGGCGCCATGAAGTGACCGAGAGGCTCGCCCACATTCAACAGCTTGCGCAGCTTCATGCCGATCCAGGCCGGGTCCATCACCCGCATGTCCAGGCTCAGCAGGCGCGCCATGCCGTCCAGCGCCTTCGGGTAATTGCCCGAGAAGCCCATTGCGCAAGGCCGCGTCACAAAGCCGCCGTCCGGCGTCGGCAGGCTGACTTCCTTCAGCGTCAGCGTGAATTGTTCGTTAGTGGCCGGATTGTCCACATCGACCGCCCAGGCCAGCGTGCCCATGGTGCTGGTGCGCGGCTCCTCGCGGCTGAACATGGCATCGATCACCGGGGTCGGGCCGCCGTCCTGCAAGGCACCCAGTTGCTCACAGCGCCAGCGGATCACCGCGGCCGTGGCGGCCACCACGCCGGGGAAGAGGCGATGCTCGCCGCCCGGGGGAATCGGCATCTCGAAGGCGCGCTCCTCCGCCACGGTGGCCAGCGCGTCCAACTTCAGACGCAGCCAGGCGGCGTCATTGGTGCGCAGATCCATCGACAAGGTCTTGGCCACTGCGGCCAAGCCGCGCGGCTGCTCGGCGCCATTCACCCAGACCTCGAAGGGCAGGTTCTTGCCGAACAGGCCGGCGTCCGGTCCCTCGGCCGGCAGCTCGCCGACGAAGAGCGCGAAGTCGCCATGCGGGTGCCGGATCATGTAGCTCCAAGCCGGGTTGCCGCCGGGCAACTCGGGGCGGCTCGGCCAGCGCAGCGAGGCCAGCACGGCATTCGGCAGACGCGACACCAACATGCGCTGGTTGCTGCCATCGGCCGGCACCGGCTTGAGCGGCTCGGGCTTCTGCACCGCGGCGGGTTCAACGCTGAGCACCGAACCCAAAATGCTGTTGGGACGGTAGGTGGCCAGACCCTTCAGGCCGGCCTTCCAAGCCTGAGTGTAGAGGTCCTGGAAGTCCTCGTACAGATAGTCGGCCGGCACATTGACGGTCTTGGAGATCGAGGTGTCCACAAATGGCGCCACCGCCGCCACCATGGCCGCATGATCGGCCGCGCTCAGTTCCAGCGCGGTGACGAAGGCGGGTGTCAGCGCTGCATCGGTGCCGAACATATGGCGATACAGGCGCCAAGCGTGGTCCTCGACGGCGTACTCTTTGTAGCTGCCATCGGCCATGCGCTTCTTGCGCGTGTAGCTCCAACTGAAGGCCGGCTCGATGCCATTGGAGGCATTGTCGGCAAAGGCCAGGCTGATGGTGCCGGTGGGCGCAATCGACAGCAGGTGCGAGTTGCGCAGACCCTGCGTGCGAATCTTGTCCTTCAGGCCCTGCGGCAGGCGCGAGGCGAAGTTGCCGCCGGACAGGTACAGATCGGCATTGAAGAGCGGGAAAGCGCCGCGCTCAACCGCCAGATCGGCCGAGGCCTCGTAGGCCGCATTGCGCATCACTTCGCTGAGACGGCGCGCCACGTCGCGGGCGGCTTCGGTGTCGTAGCGCTGGTTCAGCATCACCAAGGTGTCACCCAGGCCGGTGAAGCCAAGGCCCACGCGGCGCTTGTTGCGCGCTTCCTGCTGCTGCGCAGGCAAGGGCCAGGGTGTCACGTCGAGCACGTTGTCCAGCATGCGGGTGGCCACCCGGCAGACCTCGGCATAGCCCTCTTCGTCGAAGCTGGCGTTCGGGCCGAAGGGGTCGCGCACAAAAGTAGTCAGGTTGACCGAACCCAGGCAGCAGCAACCATAAGGCGGCAGAGGCTGTTCGGCACAAGGGTTGGTGGCGGCGATCGACTCGCAGTAATAGAGGTTGTTATCGACGTTGATGCGGTCGAGGAAGAGCACGCCCGGCTCGGCATGGTCATAGGTCGAACGCATGACCTGGTCCCACAGCTCGCGCGCGCGCAGCTTGCGGTAGACCCACTGACCATCGGCGCGCTGATAGGCCCCGCCGGCACGCTGCTTTTGGCCCGGCTCGGCCTTGTGGGTCAGCTCAATTTCCGCGTCAGCCTCAACCGCCTGCATGAACTGATCGGTGACGCCCACCGAGATATTGAAGTTCTTCAGATCACCCTTGTCCTTGGCGTGAATGAACTCCTCCACATCGGGGTGATCGCAGCGCAAAACTCCCATCTGCGCGCCACGCCGGCTGCCGGCGCTCTCCACCGTTTCGCAGCTGCGGTCAAACACGCGCATATAGCTGACCGGGCCCGAGGCGCTGCTCTGCGTCGAACCCACCCAGGCGCCACGCGGGCGAATGCGCGAGAAGTCATAACCCACACCGCCGCCACGGCGCATGGTCTCGGCCGCCTCGGTCAAAGCGGTATAGATGCCGGGGTGGCCATCCTCATTGGAGGCAATCGAGTCACCCACCGGCTGCACAAAGCAGTTGATCAAGGTGGCAGACAAATCGGTGCCGGCGGCCGAATTGATGCGCCCGGCAGGCACAAAACCGCGCCGCTGGGCGTCCAGAAAACGCGCCTCCCACTCGGCCCGCGCCTCCGGTGCCTCGGCCTGCGCCAAGGCCCGCGCAATACGCTGGCGCAACTCGTCCAGTGTCTGCTCATCGCCCTTGGCGTACTTCTCCAGCAGCACCTCGGCGCTGATTTCCTGCGCTGGCAGGGCCGAAGCCGGAGCGACCGCCACGCGCGGCGTCGGGCTGCTGAAAATATCGCCTTGGGTGGCTGGGGCGGAAGCGCTTTTGGCGGGGCTGGGCGAGGTCATGCAGGTCTCCGGGAAGGCTGAATCTAAGTCGGTGCGCGATGGTGCCGGCATCTTAGCGAGCGCAAGTTGACCTTGGTCAGACCGACCTCAGCCCAGGCCCCTGCCGCGCATGCTGAGATACCCTGATTGTGAGCAGCCACTATCGGCCAAGCCCCGGTTTGGCCGCACTCTTGAAAGAGGAGCCGAGCCGCGAACGCACGCAAAAATATTCACCCGGCCGGCGCCGCGCCAGGCCTCAGAGCTGTGTTAGCGCGGTCCACAATTCCTGCGGACCATAGGGTCTTTGGCGCTGCGGCCAAGCCTGCAGCAAAGCCTGCATGCGCGCGTTCAAGGGGGCCGAACGGCCCATGCCGGCCGCCAACCGAACCACCTCGCCACACAGCGCGTCAATCTCGGTCGAACGCCCCAGCGCCAGGTCATCGGCCATGCTGGAACGGGCCTTGGCGTCGATCTTCAACATGCGCGCGGCCAGCAAGCGAAACAAGGGCGTGGGCAGGCGCAGCAAGTGAAGCAGCAAACGCGGCGGCAAGGGCGTCATCTTCTCGACCGCAAAACCAGCGGCCTCCAGCAAGTCCAAGGCCTCGCCCTGCAGGGCCGCGAAACAGCGCCGGTAGCCGCGCTGCAAGAGCTGGGCGCGCAAGGGCAGGCCCGACAATGCATTGACCGGGTTGTTCAGATTCAGCAGCAGCTTGCCCCATTGCAGCGCCCGCAAATCGGGCCGCAGCTGCAATTCAAGCCCCTGCCCCGCCAGGGCGCGGCGCAGCGCCAACAGCGGCAGCTCATCGGCTTGCCCCTGCACGGCCAGTCCGCCGACGGTGCCACGGTGGAACTGGCCCGGCCCGAGCTCGGCCACATTGAAAGGCACCATGCCGGCACGCCAATCCAGCCCCGGCGCGGCCTGCCGCCCGCGCTCGGCGTTATTCATGCCGTTTTGCATCGACAGCACCAGGCTGCCGGCGGGCAGCACCTGCTGCAGCAAAGCGGCCGCCTCAGCGGTGGCGCCGCTTTTCACACACAAGAGCGTGATGTCGGGCACCAGCCCGGCCGGCGGCGTGGCGTGCAGGTGCAGCGTGGCAGCCGGCAGATGCTGAATTCGCCCCTCGAGATCGCTGACTCGCAGGCCTTGCTCACGCAAACCGTCCAGCACGCGGGGCCGGCCCACAAAGTGCAGCGTGGCACCGGCCGCAGCCAGCACGCCGCCCAGATAGCAGCCGACCGAGCCGGCCCCCATCACCAAAATGGTCAGCGGGCGTGACGCGTCAGCTTTTGTATTTTGAGAGGCGGCGGCCGCCGCCCTCATGCGACCGGGTGAGCCAGATCGCGCAGATGGGTGGGGCCGGCGCGGCGTTCGATTTCGCCGAGCAAATCGCGCCCCCAACCGAGCGAGAACAAGGCCTCGCCGACGACAAACATGGGGCCGACCAAGAGGCCGACCAGATCATCGACAAAGGCCGGCTTCTTGCCCTCGTAATAGTGGCCGACGAACTGGATGATCCAGCCGAGCACAAAAGAGCCGATGCCCCAGGACAACCAGCTGCCTTGGCTGCCGGCAGCCAAGGGCTCGGCCAAGGCCATCAACAGGCCATTGACCACGCTAACGGCCAAACCCAAGACCAGATTGCCACGGGTCAGGTACCAAACCGTGCTAAGCCCCCAAAGCAGCCATGCCGCCGTCAGCGACACCCCGCCAACGCCGAGCTCGGCGCGCGCCAGCAGCACGCCGATCGCAAACACGATCAGGGGAATGCCAACGAAATGAGTGGCGATATTGCGCCGATCGCGGTGGTAGCTGGCGTACTGCACCATCAGGTCAAGCGCGGAACGAAAGGGGCTGGCGGCCATGGCGGTCTCCAAATCTAAGCTTTTATTGAATACCCATGATGCTAGTTCAGCACGGCAGGGGTCGACTGTCAAAATCGGGACATATTCTGTGGCTCATTTCCCGACACCGATGCTGACGTCCCGTTTGCGCGCACCGAACCGCCCCACGCGGCTGGCCCTGGCAGCCCTGCTGCTGAGCCTGCTGGCCGCCTGCGCGGCGCCGCAAGAACAGACAGTCAGGCAAAGCCTGGTCGACCCGGTTGGCCTCAAACAGGCCGACGCCTGGCCGCCCGAGCTGGCCGGCTTGCGCGCACAGGCCCTGAGCCTCGGGCAGCCCCCGCTGACGGTTGATGCGGCCGCATCCAGCGTTCGTATCCATGTGTTTCGCGCCGGACGGGCAGCGCGCCTGGGCCACAACCATGTGCTGAGCGTGCCCAAGCTGCATGGCCTGGTGTTGGCGCCGCCCGATGCCAGTGGCTCACTCGAAGGGGCCGCCTTCGAGCTGAGCTTCAGGCTCGATGAGTTGGAACTGGACGCGCCAGCGGCGCGCGCCGCGCTCGGCCCGGGCTGGGCCTCGCAGCTATCGGCCGAGGCCATCGCCGCCACCCGCGCCAATATGCTCGGCCCGGCCGGCCTGCAAGCCGAGGCCTATCCCTTGGTACGGCTACGCTCGCTCGAAATCCGCGGCGCCGCACCGAAGCTGTCGGTGCTGCTGGAGATCGAGCTGCATGGGCAAAGGCGCCAACAATGGCTGGCCCTGCACGCAGAGCCGCAGGCGCAGCGCTTGCAAGCACGCGGCGCCTTGGTGCTGCGCCAGAGCGACTTCGGCTTGACCCCGTTCTCCGTAGCCGGCGGCCTGCTGGCGGTGCAAGACGAATTGCTTATCGAGTTTGATCTGCTGGCGAAGCCTTGAAGACTTGCACCACGCCCTGCCACCAGCCTTCGGTCAAGCTATGCTCGGTGAAAGCCCCGCCCGAATAATCGGCAATTACGCGCCGCCAAAACTGCTGCGCCGCCAAGTTATCGGCCATCTGCCCGACCTCCCAGTCACCAGGCAGTGCCGAAAATACGCTGGTCGCGAACCGCACACCCAGGCCGAGACGGCGGTACTTCTTCAACACAAAGAACTGCGCCATCCAATGGGCTGCCCCGTGCGGCTGGCCGACCTTAAGCGCGGAATTGACCAGCGCAAAGCCGGCATAACGGCCATGGACGAGGGCCACGAAGGGATGCCAAGCTGGGTCGCGCCAATAGGCATCCAGCTCATAGCCATATTCGCCATGGGCGTCTAAATCCTGGTCCCAGATATCGGACAAATCATGCTGGTAAAGCTCCAGCATTCTGGACAAGGGCATGCGCTCCTCGGGCAAGGCTTTGCGGATTTGAACTTTAATGGCCGGATTGGCATTCATACGCATGCTTCGAAGTTGAGCAGCCATTGTCCGGGCAACTTGTCCGCCCTGTTTGTCCGCCCCTGTCCGAGGAGTGTCCGCGGACACTCGGAGCCGCCCTGCGACAACGCCAAGCCATTGATTTACAAGGGCACCGCGCCAACGCCGGGGCTGGCACGCGGCTTGCGATAGATAGGGTAGACACCGCCTTCAGCGGCCCCAACTCAAGCCACGGACCAGCCAGAGCCACCATGATTCGAGACACCTCGGCACAAGACCAAATTCTGCCCCCCAACTCGGGCCGCAAGCGCCGCCTGGCCCTCAGCGGCTTGGCCCTCGCCGCGCTCGCCCTCTTGGCCTATGGCGCGCCAAAAGTATTGGGACAGCTGAGCGGCGGCAGCTCGGTCAGCCTGAACCGGCTGTCGCTGGCCACCGTTGAAGTGGGTCCGCTGACGCGCGACATCGCCGCCGAGGGTCGCGTCGTGGCCGCCAACAGCCCGACGCTCTACGCCGGCAGCCCCGGCACGGTCGCCTTGAGCGTGCAGGCCGGCGACCAGGTCAAGCGGGGTCAGGTCTTGCTCAAGATCGCCAGCCCGGAACTGACGGCCCGGCTGGCGCAGGAACGCGCCAATGCCGACGCACTGCAAAGCGAGTGGCTGCGCGCCCAGGCCGATTCACGCCAGCAACGCGCCCAAGACCAAAGCCAGTTGGACACCGCCAGCATCAGCCACAAGGCGGCCGAGAACGAATTGGCCCGCCAAAGCCAGGCCTTCAAGGCTGGCGCCACCGCCGCCGCCCAGGTCGACCAAGCCCGCGACACCTTGGCCAAGGCGCAAGTGGCCTTGAAGCAAGCGCGCGAGCTGCTGGGCTTGAAGGACGATGCCGTCAAGTTCGAGTTGCAGGCCAAGCGCCAGGCCTTTGAGCGCCAGGCCCTGGTGGTCAAGGATGTGGAGCGCCAACTGGAAGAGCTGAATCTGCGCTCGCCGGTGGACGGTCAGGTCGGCCAGTTGTTTGTGATCGACCGCGCCAGCGTGGCCAAGGATGCCAAGCTGCTGTCGGTGATTGACCTCTCCGCCTTGGAGGTGCAAATCCAGGTGGCCGAGAGCCTGGCCCGCGAACTGCAGCCGAATATGGGCGGCGAAATCAGCGGCGGCAGCGATCAGCGCTGGAAGGGCCTGCTCAGCTCGGTTTCGCCCGAGGTGGTCAACGGCGAAGTCGCCGCCCGACTGCGCTTCGAGGGCAAGCAGCCCGAGCAACTGCGCCAGAACCAGCGACTCTCGGTGCGCATGCTGCTGGAGCATCGCGACAAAGTGCTGACGCTGTCGCGCGGCAGCTTCGTCGAGGAAGGCGGCGGCCATTTCGCCTATGTGCTGCAGGGCGACCAGGCCGAGAAACGCGCCATCCGTCTGGGCGTGCAAAGCCTGGCCAAGGTCGAGGTGCTGGAAGGCCTGAAAGCCGGCGAGCAGGTCGTCATCTCGGGCGCAGACAACTTCAAAGACGCCCCCCGCGTCACCATCAGCCGCTAAGCGGCTGCTGACCCCTACACATTCACAGGAGCCACACACCATGCTGAAGATGAAATCCCTGGCCAAGGTCTACCGCACCGAGATGGTCGAGACCTATGCCTTGCGCGACTTCAATCTGGAGGTCAAGCAAGGCGAATTTGTCGCCGTCACCGGCCCCTCGGGCTCGGGCAAGACCACCTTTTTGACCATCGCGGGTCTGCTGGAAGCCTTCAGCAGCGGCAGCTATGAGTTGGACGGCGTCGACGTCAGCCGCATGAGCGACGATGCCCGCTCGAAGATTCGCAATCAGAAGATCGGCTTTGTCTTCCAGGCCTTCAATCTGATCCCGGATTTGAACGTTCTGGACAATATCGAGGTGCCGCTGCGCTATCGCGGCATGGGCTCGGCCGAGCGCAAGAAGCGCGCCTCCGACGCCTTGGCTCGCGTTGGCCTGTCGGCCCGCGCCAAACATTACCCGGCCGAGTTGTCAGGCGGCCAACAACAGCGTGTGGCGATTGCCCGCGCCTTGGCCGGCGAGCCCAAGCTGCTGCTGGCCGACGAGCCGACCGGTAACCTCGACAGCCAGATGGCCCGCAGCGTGATGGAGTTGCTGGAAGAGCTGCACCGCGAAGGCGCCACCATCGTGATGGTCACCCACGACCCGCAACTGGCCGCGCGCGCGCAGCGCAATGTGCATGTGATCGACGGCCAGGTGGTCGACATCGCCGCCGAGTTGCGCATGGACCCCGCCCTGTTCAACAAGGGCGAGCACGCCCAGGTCGACTGAGAAAGCCGGTCTCGATGAAGAACGCAAAACGCTTGCTGGTTTTACTGCTGGCTGGCCTGGGCTGCGGCGCCCAGGCGGCCGGCAGCGACCTGCTCAGCATCTATGCCCAGGCGCGCGCCGCCGATCCGTTGCTGGCCGCGGCCGCGGCACAGCGCGGCATCCAGCAAGAGAGCGCCGGCCAGGCCCGCGCCGCCTTGCTGCCGCAATGGAGCCTGCAGGTCGAACAGAACCGCGCCGAAACCTCGGGCCTGGCCGGCCACACGCAGAGCAGCCTGCTCGGCAGCCGGATCAGCCAAAGCCTGATTGACGTCTCGCAATGGCGCACGCTGGAGGCCGAAAACACCCGCCTGTCGGCCTACGACGAACGCCTGCGCGCCGCCGAGCAGGACCTGTGCGCCCGGGTCGCTAACGCCTATTTCGGTGTGCTACTGGCCCAGGCGGGCGTGCTCACCACGCAGGCCAATGAGCGCGCCTTTGCCGAGCAGGTCAAGCAAGCGCAAGCACGCTTCGAAGCGGGCCTGTCGGCCCAGGTGGACGTGGACCAGGCGCGCAGCTTTCACCAACTGGTGCGCGGCAATGTGATCCAGGCCCAGCAAAGCTTCGCCGACGCGCAGCAGGCGCTGGCTCAGATCATCGGCCACGAGCCCGGCGCGCTGGCGACGCTGGCGCGCGAGTTGCCGGCGCTGCCGCCGCAACCGCAAGAACCGCAGACCTGGGTCGAGCGCGCACTCCTCAGCAACCCCGCCCTGAAGGCCAGCAGCTTCGATCTGGCCGCCAGTGAGCGCCGCATCGAAGCGGCCCGCGCCGGCCACCTGCCGACCCTGAAGCTGGGTCTTGATAGCGACCGGCGCAGCGGCTCCGGGATCGCGGACGGCATGAACGGCCGCACCCTCCACAGCGTTGGCGTGCAGCTGAATATTCCGCTGTTCGCCGGCGGTGCCACCGCCTCGCAGGTTCGCCAGGCCGGCTACCGGCGCGACGCCGCCCAGGGTGAGCAAGAGGCGACACGCCGCGCCCTGATCCGCGAGACGCAGGCGCAGTACCAAGCCGTGCTGTCCACCTTGGCGCTGATGGAAAGCAGCCGCTCGGCCGTCGCCGCCGCCGACCAAGCGCTGGCCTCCACCCGCGCTGGTCAGGCCCTGGGCACGCGCAGCATGACCGATCTGCTGCTGGCCATCCAGACCCAGGCCTCGGCGCAAAACGCCTATGAGCAAGCGCGCCATCACCATGTGCTGGCCAAGCTGCTCTTGAGCCAGGCCGCGGGCGCCTTGGATGAATCCGAACTGGCGGCGGCCAACCAATGGCTGCGCAGCGACACGAACAGCGACGCAACACCGGCTGCGAAGCAAGACCAAGGAGGTCAATCATGATGATGTTGAGCTATTACTTCGACTTGGCGCTGCGCAGCTTCAAGTCATCCCGCGGACTAACCGCGCTGATGCTCTTGACCATCGCCATGGGCGTGGCCGCCTGCATGACAACGCTGACGGTGTTTCATGTGCTGTCGGGCAACCCGATTCCGGGCAAGAGCAGCCAGCTCTTCAATATTCAATTGGATGCCAGTCCGATGAACGGCTACAAGCCTGGCGAGGAGCCGAATCTGCAACTGACCCGCTTCGATGCAGAAACCTTGCTGCGCGAGGCCCGCGCCGACAAGCAGGTGATGATGTCCGGCGGCAATATGGCGATCACCCCGCCACAGGCCGGGCAGCAGCCCTTCATCGCCAGGTCCCGCAATACCTCGGCCGACTTCTTCTCCATGTTTGAGGTGCCCTTCCTCTACGGCCAGGGCTGGACGGCGGCCGATGATGCGGCCGAGGCGCGCGTGGCGGTGATTTCCAAGGCCTTGAACGAGCGCTTGTTCGGCGGCGCCGACAGCCGCGGCAAAACCCTGCGGGTGCGCGACAAAGACGTCACCATCGTCGGTGTGATGAATGAATGGCGCGTGGTGCCGCGCTACTACGACCTGACCAACGGGCCTTTCTCCAAGATCGACGACATCTACTTCCCCTTCAGCACGGCGATGGCGCTCAAGTTTGGCATCTCCGGCAATTTCTCTTGCTGGGCCAGTCCTTCCGGTGGCAATGCCCGCGCACTCAACGCGCCTTGCTCCTGGATTCAATACTGGGTCCAAGTTGACAGCCCGGAGAAGGCCAGGAACTACCTCGCCTATCTGAACCAATACTCGGACCAGCAGCGCGCCAGCGGCCGCTTCGAGCGCCCCAGCAATGTGCGCATGCGCGATGTGATGGCCTGGCTCAAGCACAGCCAAGTGGTGCCCGAGGATCTGGGCCTGCAACTTTGGCTGGCCTTTGGCTTCCTGGCCGTGTGCTTGACCAATACCGTCGGCCTGCAACTGGCCAAGGCGCTGCGCCGCTCGGGCGAAATCGGCGTACGCCGCGCCCTGGGCGCACCGCGCCGGCAGATCTTTGCGCAGTTCCTGGTCGAGGCCGGCAGTCTCGGGCTGCTGGGCGGCCTCTTAGGCCTGGGCCTGACCTGGCTGGGCGTGCTGGCGGTGCGCAATGGCGCCAGTGACTACGCTGCCCTGATCCAGATGGACGCGGTGATGCTGGCCACCACCCTGGGCCTGGCCCTGGCCGCCAGCCTGATTGCCGGCATCCTGCCCGCTTGGCGTGCTTGCCAAGTGACGCCGGCCCTGCAATTGAAGTCTCAGTAAAGACGGAAGTAAAAATATGGACATCCTGCCCATCCTCGCCACGCTGAAGCGCCACAAAACGGCATCATTTTTGATCGTGCTGCAGATCGCCTTGACCTGCGCCATCGTCTGCAACGCCTTGTTCTTGATCATGCAAAGGGTCGAGAAAATCAATGAGCCCTCCGGCCTGGCAGACTCGGAAATCGTCGCCATCCGAATGGGCGGCATCGGTCCGATCCAGAACGAGGACGCGCTGACCCGCGCCGATCTGTTGGCGCTGCGGGCCCTGCCCGGCGTCAAGGAAGCCACGCTGCTGAACCAGTTTCCCTTTGGCGACAATATGCAGATGAGCACCATGCGTCTGCAGCCGAATTCAGATGGCAGCGGGGTCGATGCATCGCTGTATGCGGCCAGCGAAGGCTGGCTGAAAACCACCGGGCTGCGCCTGATCGCCGGACGTGATTTTGAATCCGGCGAGTACCAAAACCAATCCGATGTCGACAAGTCCGATGACCCCAGCATTCCTGCCGTCATCCTCAACCGGGCGATGGCCAAGCGCATGTTCCCCAAGGGCGATTCGCTCGGCCAAGTCATCTACGGCATTGGCGAAAAGCCCATCCGCGTCGTTGGTGTGATCGACACCCTGGTGTCGGCCCAACCGGGCGGCAAAGAGGAGGCGCTGAGCTACAACATGGTGTTCCCGGTGCGTTCGAGTTTTCGCAGCGGCACCTATCTGCTACGCACCGAGCCTGAGCGGCGCGACGAGGTGTTGAAGGCGGCGGCCGAGGCGCTGGACAAGAGCGGGCCCAACCGGATCAAGTCGGAGAGCAAACGCCTGGAAGACTACCGTGACCGCTACTACCGCCAAGACCGCAGCATGATCAATTTATTGGCCGCCGTCTGCTTGGCGCTGCTGGTGGTGACGGCCTTTGGCATCGTCGGCCTAGCCAGTTTCTGGGTCCAACAACGCACCCGCATGATTGGCACGCGCCGCGCACTGGGCGCCACCCAGGGTCAGATCTTGCGCTACTTCCAGACCGAGAATTTCATTCTCTCCAGCGTCGGCATCTTGCTCGGCATGGGCGCGGCCTATGGCATCAGCCTGGCGCTGATGAAGCACTACGCCCTACCGCCGCTGCCGCTGGCCTTTCTACCTATAGGCGCGTTGATCCTCTGGGGTCTGGGTCAATTGGCGGTGCTGGTGCCGGCACGTCGGGCCGCGGCCCTGCCACCGGTGGCCGCCTTGCGCGGTGCTTGATTGCTATGCTGCGGCCCCATGCGTACTGTTCTGATCATTGACGACAACCCCGGCGTCGGCGAGGCCCTTTCGCTGCTGCTGTCGCTGCACGATATCGAGCCCCTGTATGCGGCCAGCCCCGAGGCGGGTATGACCATGCTGGCCGGCGGCAAGGTCGACCTGGTGATACAGGACATGAACTTCACGGCCGACACCACCTCGGGTGCCGAGGGCGTGGCCTTGTTCCGCGCCATTCGGGCCAAGTATCCCGACCTGCCGGTGATCCTGTTGACCGCATGGACGCGGCTGGAAGCGGCGGTGGAGTTGGTCAAGGCGGGCGCGGCCGACTACCTGGCCAAGCCCTGGGATGACAGCAAGCTGATCATCACGATTGGCAATCTGCTGGAATTGTCGGAAACCTCGGGCGAGTTACGACGCAACCATCAGGAACGCCGTGACCGCCGTGCAGCCTTGCAGCAGCGCTTCGAGTTGGACGGCTTGGTGTTTGCCTCCGAAGCGATGCTCTCAACCTTGGAGTTAGCGGCGCAGGTCGCGCGCACGGAGTTGCCGGTCTTGGTCAGCGGCCCGAATGGCTGCGGCAAGGAGCGGGTGGCGGCGCTGGTGCATGCCAATTCGGCGCGCCGCAAGGGCCCGTTTGTGGCGCTCAATTGCGGGGCGCTGCCGGCCGACTTGATCGAAGCCGAGCTCTTCGGCGCGGACAGCGGCGCCTTCACCGGCGCCCACAAAGCACGCGAGGGCCGCTTCGAGGCGGCCGATGGCGGCACCTTGTTTCTCGATGAGATCGGCACCCTGCCACTGGCCGGCCAGGTCAAACTGCTGCGTGTGCTGGAAACCGGCCGCTTCGAGCGACTCGGCTCCAGCCGCACCCGCGAGGCCCAGGTCCGCATCATCAGCGCCACCAACGCCGATCTGAAGGCGATGGTGGCGGCCGGCAGCTTTCGCGAAGACCTGTACTACCGCCTAAATGTGTTCGAGCTGCGCCTGGCGCCCTTGGCCCAGCGCCGCGACGATATCTTGCCACTGGCCGAGCATTTCCTGGCTGCCAACGGCACCGGCGGGCCATCGGCTCGGCTCGACGAAGCCGCCCGCAGCGCGCTGATGAACCACGGCTGGTCCGGCAATGTGCGCGAGCTGAAGAACGTCATGGCGCGCGCCGGCCTGCTGGCCGGCCATGGCACCATCCACCCCGGCCATTTGGGCCTGGAGGCCGCGGCCCCTAGCGCCGCCCCGGCAAGCCGCAACTTGGATGAGCCGAGCCGAGAGGCCGTGGTGACCGCACTGGCCGCCGCCGGCGGCGTGGTCAGCCGCGCCGCCCAGGACCTTGGCCTGTCGCGCCAGGCGCTGTATCGGCGCATCGAACGCTACGGCCTCGACCCGGCACTCTGAGATGCGCGGCCCCAGTCTTCAGCTGCGCCTGAGTTGCCTGCTGCTGCTGGCGGCACTGGCCGGCTGGCTGGCGCATGCCGCCGTTGGCATCTGGCCGCTGCCGCAGCTGCTGAGTTGGCTCGGCCTGGGCGACTGGGTCCCCGAACCCTGGAGCGCAGCCGGCTTGGGGCTGAGCCTAATGCTGTTATTGCCCTCCGTCCTGTGGCTGGCTGGGCTGATGATGGCTCCGCTGAAAAAGCTGCTGCGAGCCCTGCAAGGCTCGGTGCTGAGCTATCGCGACGGGGACTTCAGCATGTCGCTAGCCGCAGAGGGATCTCACCGTTATGGCGAGTTGGGCGAGTTGCTGCGCCTGCACAACCAACTCGGCCTGGCGCTGCGCGAACAGCGCCAACACCTGGCCCAACGGGAGTTGCTGCTCGACAGCGTGGTCCAAAGCACACCGGTGGCCATGCTTTTGTGTGGCCCCGAGGGGCGGGTCGCCTACGCCAATCTGGCGGCGCGCCAATTGCTGGCCGAAGGCCGCAGCCTCAATGACAGCGACCTGAACCAGCTGCTGGCCCAGGCCCCGGCCGCCCTGCGCGACGCGCTTCAGAATGGCCGGGATCAACTGGTCTCGGTCAGCGAGTCCGGCGAAGACGAGCATTTCCACATCTCGCAGCGCCAGTTGCTCCTGCAAGGTCAGCCACACCGCCTGCTGCTGCTGCGGCGCATGACACGCGAGCTGTCGCGCCAGGAGGTGGCGAGCTGGAAGCGCGTCATTCGCGTCATCAGCCACGAGCTGAACAACTCGCTGGCGCCGATCTCGTCGCTGGCGCACAGCGGCGCGGAGCTGGCGCGGCGCGGCCAGATCGAGCGGCTGGAGGGCGTGTTCCAGAGCATTGGGGGACGCGCCAAACATCTGCACAGTTTTCTGTCCGGGTACGCCACCTTTGCCAAGCTGCCGCAGCCGCAAGCCAGCACTGTCGCCTGGCCGCAGTTTTTGGCCGATCTGGCTAGCCACAGCCCCTTCAAGTTGCAGGGCGACTTGCCCGACCGGCCGGGCTTTTTTGACGCCGGCCAGATCGAGCAGGCACTGATCAATTTGATCAAAAACGCCCATGAGGCGGGCGGCCCGGCCGAGGAGGTCGGCCTGTGCCTGCGCCAACAAGAGACGGAGTGGGTGCTGAGTGTGTTGGACCGCGGGCCGGGCATGAGTGAGACAGTGTTGGCGCAGGCCTTGTTGCCCTTTTATTCCACCAAGCGCAGCAACGAAGGCGGAGGCACCGGCCTGGGCCTGGCCTTGGCGCGCGAGATCGCCGAAGCCCATGGCGGGCGGATCACGCTGGCCAACCGAGACGGCGGCGGTTTGTCGGTCAGCCTGATGCTGCCTCTACCCCTAGCGCTCCCGCTGCCAGAGTCACTGTCCCACCCGCAGCCTCTGTCGCCGCCAGTACCGCCCAGGGCTTGAGGCCCGCCACTCAGCGGCCGATAAACTCGTTATTCTTGCTGCTTAACTATTTCTTCCCTGGGGCGGCGGACAACGATCTGGCCTTGCCTCGGCTTTGAATACGGGTCTTACCGATTCTTCGCTTCTCAGCCCATGCCTACGCCCGCCATGCCAAGCCCCCAATCGGGCACCGAGCCCCTGCTGCAAGCCATTGCCCAAATGGAGGCTATGGCCCATCGTGGAGCGGCTCAGCTGACGCAATTGGCAACACTGCACGAGCAACTCAGCGCCGCCTTTGAGCAGGCCGGTGACTTCGCCCAGGCCTTGCGGCACCACCAGTTGTTCCATCGTTTCAGCATGCAGGCACTGGCGCCCGAAGTGCTGCCCCGCGAGCGCTTGCTGCCGCAGCTGACCGAATTGCTGCAAAGGCCGGATCGAATCGGCAGCGGCCTGTGCCTGGTGGCCCTGAGCATGGATGCGCCGGCCGGTGGCTCAAGCAGCACGCAGTCGCTGGCCCGTCTGGGCGAACTGCTGCGCCTGCAATGCCGACCGGACGACTTGCTGGCGCAACTCGAGCGGGGTGATGGCTTGCTGCTGGCCTTGCCCAATGTGGATCTGGCCTCGGCACGCAAGGTTTGCGAGCGGGTGCGGGCCGCCTGGGCGACACAGCACGGCGGCACCCTCAGCATGGGGCTGAGCGCCTGGCGCGGCCCGATCGATGAACTGCTTCGTTGGGTCGAGCGGGCCGAAAATGGCCTGGCCGCGGCCCAGCATTCGGGCGGCAACTGCCTGCGCAGCGGCGCGGCGTGAATTGCTGCACGAGCGACACCGCTTCTCCGAGAATTCAAACTCCTACACTGTTCGGTCACCATACAGAAGCCGACCGCAGCACGCATTCGTGACACCATGAGCAGCACCGACGCAGACCTGCCCAAACTGGCCATCGCTCTGGAATATGCAGACCTGGCCGCCGCTCACTATCTGGCTGGCGGCAGCGACCATGCGGCCCGACTATTGGCGGCCGCCGCCGAGCAAGTATTGGGCGACCTCGCCCGCCTGCTGGGCCCTCATCACACGCAAAGCGATGAGGTTCAAACGCTGCTCGCCCGCATTGCCATGCGCTACAAGGCCCCGCCGGTGGCTTCGCGCAACCCGCCACACCGACGCGGTCATACCCCGCCGCTGCAGTTCAATCACGCAAGCACCACGCAGCAGGCCAACGATGCCAGGCAAGCGACCGTCGCCTACCTGCGCGCCGCCTGGTACACGCTGGAGTCGATGGGACTGGATGCGGTGGTGCCGCTGCGGCTGCAGCAGGCCGTCGACCAAAGCACGATTTACGCGGTGAATGAGGTCTAACAAGGCCTGACAGCGCTAGCGCCCTCTGCTAGCATCAAAACCAAGCTACAGGAGGCTGCCATCAATACCGAACGCCGCCAGTTCGCCCGCGTCGCCTTCGACGTCGAGGCCGAACTGATCACCACACAGGAACGCCTGGATGCCCAGGTGCTCGATCTTTCCTTGAAGGGCGCGCTACTGCGCCTGTCCGGCGCCACCGATGTAGCGCTGGGCATGCCCTGCCTGCTGAAGGTGCGCTTGGCGGATGGCGAAACCATCATCGCCATGGCCGGCGAGTTGGCCCATATTGAGGGCGACCACGCGGGCTTTCTGTGCCGCAGCATCGACATCGAAAGCATCACCCACCTGCGCCGCCTGATCGAGATGAATCTGGGCGACGCTTCGCTGGTTGAACGCGAACTGGCCGCCTTGATCAGCGGCTGATCACTCAAGCGAGGATGAACTCGCGCAGCACTGCGTAGGCCGCATCGGGGTTGTCGCGCCAAGCACCATGCCCCACATCCGGGAAGCTCACCAGCCGGGACCACTGCGCCGGTAAAGCGGCGGCCATATCGCGCGCGTCCTGCAGCGGGCAGACTGGGTCTTCCTCGCCCGCCATCACCAAGACCGGGCATCGCGCCAAAGCCAGGCCCGGCAGCAGGTTCAGCCCCCGCTTCTCTCCCGCGACGAAGTGCAAAAGGATTTCCTCACGCATCAAGGTCCGCGATCCAGCCTGCGGGTCCAGCGGCGGCCGGGTGTTGTACAGATGCCGGCAACCCGTCCAGTAAGCGGCCCAGTTGGCCGGTGTCGGGTCGGTCCAAAACCGCCGGGCCAACTCGCGTGCCTCGGGGCCACCGCGCTTTTCGAACATCGCTAACTTGCGCTCGATCGCCATATGCGGCGAAGTGCTGGACAGAATGACTTTGGCCGCATGGTCGGGATGGCGGGCGATATAGCGTTGCGCCACAAAACCGCCGAAGGATTGCCCCAGCACGATAGGCTTGCTGATGCCCAGCGCATCACACAGCCGCACCACATCATCGGCCCAGGTATCCAGATTCCACTCGGAGGACGGCCGGGCATCACTGCGACCATGGCCGCGGTGATCGTAGTAAACGATTTGGGCGATATCGGCCAAGCCCGAGAAACCCGGCTTGAAGGCGCTGTGATCAAAGCCAGGGCCACCATGCATACAAATCAGCGTGGGCTTTTCTCGCATGACCGCGCCATCCGGCACCAAGCCCGGCCCCTCGACATCAACAAACAAACGCACCCCGGCACCGATATCGACTCTCATCGTTTCACCTTTTCTGCATCAGGGCTCGAAGTATCACCGCAGCCCCGCGGAGCCGAGAATTGATGAGCGGTCGGTCGCGCCCAAGCGCCCAGCCACAAATGACTCAGCGCGCCCAGAGCATTTGTGATACATTAGCCGGATAGATACGCACAAGACCGTTTCTTCAAGGTCTTCAATCTGCAGCCCCCGCGGCTGGTTCGATGTCCACATCGCACCCGACCGCAACAGTTCGCTTCAACACGCACTTGGGCTCGCTTCAGTTTCAACTCCCCGTTTGACTGTTCTTGAGTGTTTCTGTCTCCGCAGAGCCGCGCCTGTGTGCGCGTCGCGGAGTGTTTTTTTAATTGTTTCCAAAGGAACACATCATGACAACAATGCAAACCGGCACCGTGAAATGGTTCGACGACGGCAAGGGCTTCGGCTTCATCACTCCTGAAGACGGCTCCAAGGACCTGTTCGCTCACCACAGCGAAATCCGCAACAACGGCGGCTTCCGCACTTTGGCCGAAAACCAAAAGGTTGAATTCGAAGTCAAGCAAGGCCCCAAGGGTCTGCAAGCTTCGAACATCCGCGCTCTGTAATTGAGCTCGGGCGGCGCCCTGGTGGCGCTGCCAACCGATGGGTTGACGCGCAAGTGTCAACCCATTGTTTTTGCTAGACGCGTGAGCGTCGGGCCAAGAAGAAGAAAAACCAAAGCCAGGCAATGATCGTGCACGAAGTGTCGATCGATTGACCCAGCACACTGAAAGTGCCTTGCCTCACCCAGGCAAGCCGGGACGGCCCGCCACGGCCGCGCATCATCCCGAAGCCAAGCCGGGCACCCAAGCCCAGCCCCGAGATCGATAGAGGCCTAGAAGACTCTCGATCCACTGCGTCAAGACCGCTATTGCCCGTCAAGCAAGCGGATCAACTCGCGGCAGCACAAGCCCTTCTCCAATCGCGTCTGGACCGCTAACGCTGCGTCAAGACGCACACCTCTTTGAAAAAATGCAAACTACAAAAAGCATTGAGGTGGGCAAATATCTTGTCTCACCCATGATCAAACCGCAGGACGATGGCAGCTACGCCGCGTCCGTTTCTATCCGCTCTGGCCGCGGCATGGCCAGCCATGACCGGGTCATGCGCTTCACACCGCGATTCATCAGCCAACGCGCTGCGATTCGCTACGCCACCGCTGAAGGCTTGGCCTGGGTGCGAGCGCACTGAAGCTACTCTCGTTCACTAGCTGATCGCCCCCGGCCCGGGCTTTCAAAATCCAGGTCTCAGCGATTGCTTTACTGATCGGCGGCGATCAGGCCACAACAAAAAAGCGCCGAGTCTCTCGACACCGGCGCCCTGACATGCAGAAAACCTAAGCCTCAGCTCTTGGCCAAGCCTCCACCCAAGGCTTTGTAGAGCTGCACATGGTTTTGCAACTGGCCCAAGCGCACTTGCAGCAAGGCCTGCTGGGCGGCATAACTCGCACGTTGTGCGTCGAGCAACTCCAGGCTGTTGGAGGCGCCATTGGCGAAACGCAGCTCCACCAACTTCAGACGCTCGGCCTCAGCGCGAGCCTGAGCGGTCTGCGCTTGCAGTTGATCGCTGAAGGTGGCCTTGCCTGCCAAGGCATCTGCCACTTCGCGGAAGGCGGTTTGCACCGTCTTCTCGTACTGCGCGACCGCAATGCCTTGCGCCGCCTTGCTGGCCTGCAAATTGGCTTGGTTGCGACCGGCGTCAAAGATCGGCATCAAGGCCTGGCCGGCCACACTCCACACCGTGTTGGTGAAGAGATTGGACAACTCGCTGCTGGCCGTACCCAAACTCGTCGTCAAGCTGATGGACGGGAAGAAAGCCGCACGCGCCGCGCCGATATTGGCGTTGGCCGCGATCAGCAATTGTTCCGCTTGCAATACATCAGGCCGCTTGACCAAGACTTCAGAGGGCAGACCCGCCGGCAAGTTCGGCGTGCGCTGCAGCGCCAGGCTTTGCGCCTTGGGCAGGTCCTTGGGCAAAGGCTGGGCGATCAAAAGCACCAGAGCGTTCTCGCTGAGTTCGCGCTGACGCTTGGCTTGCGCCAAACTGGCCTGAGCCGAAGCGGCTGCGGACTCTGCCGAATTCAGCTCCAGTGAAGAGCTGGCGCCCGCATCAAAGCGCATGCGGGTCAAACGCAGGCTGTCCTCGCGGGCCTTGGCGGTTTGCGCCGCCAGGAGCAGCAGTTCTTCATCGGCCTGCAATGCAAAATGCGCCGCCGCCACGCCGGCGATCAAACTGATCTGCGCCGCGCGGCTGCCTTCGGCGCTGGCCAGAAAGCGGGCTGTGGCGGCATCGCTTTGGCTCTTCACTTTGCCGAACAAGTCCAACTCATAGGCGCTGATTTGCAGGCCGGTTTGGTAGTTGTTCTGGCTGCCGCCCTTGCCGTCGGGCTGACGGCTGGCGTTCACACCGGCGCCCACCGTCGGCCAACGATTGGCCTCGGCCACACCCGCCATGGCACGCGCTTGCTCCACGTTCAGCAAGGCCACGCGCAGATCGCGGTTGTTGTCCAGCGCCAGTTGGATCAAAGCCTGCAAGCGCGCATCGCCGGCATAAAAGCTCTGCCAGGCCAGATCACTGGCGGCCACGCCTTGCGCCGGGCCTGCCGAGTTGGACCACTGCTCGGCCATGGCTGGCACCAGCCTCTGGTGCTCAGGCGCCATGGACGCGCAAGCGCTCAGCATCAGGGCCGCCGCGGCGGCAATCAAGTTCTTGCTCATGCTTGTTCTTGTCATCATGGTTTACTCCTGCGCAGCCGGGCTCGTCACCGGGGCTGCCTTGCCCTTGAAGATGCGACGCACCACCAGGAAGAACACCGGCACAAACAAGACCGCCAAGACGGTGGCCGAAATCATGCCGGACATCACGCCGGTACCGATGGCGCGCTGACTGGCCGAGCCCGCACCCGTGGCGAAGACCAGCGGCATCACGCCCAGGATGAAGGCCATCGAGGTCATGATGATGGGGCGGAAGCGCAGATGGCAGGCCTCCAAAATCGCCTCCACCAAGCCCTTGCCTTCGGCTTGCAAGTCCTTCGCAAACTCGATGATCAGAATCGCGTTCTTGGCAGAGAGGCCAATGATGGTGATCAGGCCGACCTTGAAGAACACATCGTTGGGCATGCCCTGCAGCGTTGCCCCGGCCAATGCGCCCAAGAGGCCCAGCGGCACCACCAACAAGACCGACAGCGGAATGCTCCAGCTTTCATACAGCGCCGCCAAGCAGAGGAACACCGCCAAGAGCGAGAAGGCCAAGAGGATGGTGGCCTGCGAGCCGGAGAGCTTTTCCTCTCGCGACATGCCGGTCCACTCATAGCCAATGCCGGCCGGCAATTGCTTGACCATCTGCTCCAGCTCGGCCATGGCCGCGCCGGTGGAGGCGCCCGGCACCGCGTCGCCCGCCAAACGCATGGCCGGGTAGCCGTTGTAGCGCACCGCCTGCATCTGGCCGGTGATCCAACGCGTGGAGGCAAAAGCCGACAGAGGCACGCTCTGCCCCTTGGCATTGCTGACGTTCAACTTCAGCAGATCTTCCGGCTGCATGCGTGCGCCCGCGTCGGCCTGCACCACCACCCGCTGCAGACGACCTGCGTTCGGGAAATCATTGATGTAAGCCGAGCCCAGCTGGGTGCCGATCACATTGGCAATCGCTTCATAGCTGACGCCCAGGGCGTTGGCTTTGTCGCGGTCGATGTCGACCTGCAATTGCGGCGCGTCTTCCAGGCCATCAGGGCGCATGCCGGTGATGACCTTGCTCTTGCTGGCCATACCCATCAGCTGGTTACGGGCATTCAGCAGCGCTTCGTGACCGAGGCCGCCGCGATCTTGCAAACGCAAGGCAAAGCCGGTGGCCGTGCCCAGTTCGGGAATCGGCGGGGGCGAGAGCGGGTAGATGAAGGCATCACGCACGCCCATGAAGGCGCCAAAAGCACGACCCGCCAGCGCTTGCGCACTGTGCTGCGGACCCTTGCGCTCATCCCAGGGCTTCAAAGGCACGAACACCAGTGCGGCGTTTTGGCCTTGGCCCGAGAAGGAGAAGCCCAACACGCCCACGGTGGACTGCACCTCGGGTTGCTTGAGCATGAAGTCTTCCACCTGCTTGACGGCAGCTTGGGTGCGGTTCAGGGTAGCGCCCGGCGGCAGCTGCACATTGACGATCAGATAACCCTGATCTTCATTGGGCAGGAAGGAGGTCGGCATGCGGGTGTACATCAGGCCCACGGCGCCAATCACCACGCCGTACACCAGCAACATGCGGCCGCTGCGCTTGAGCAGCTTGGCGACCCAGCCTTCGTAGCCCTTGGCGGTACGCGAGAAGCCGCGATTGAACCAGCCGAAGAAGCCGGTCTTGGCATGCGCTTCACCGGCCGCCACAGGCTTCAGCAAGGTGGCGCACAGGGCCGGCGTCAGCGTCAGCGCCATCAGCGCCGACAGCAGCATCGAGGCCACCATGGCCAGCGAGAACTGGCGATAGATATTGCCGACCGAGCCGGCAAAGAAGGCCATGGGCACGAACACCGACACCAGCACCACGGTAATGCCGATGATGGCGCCGGAGATCTGGCCCATCGCCTTGCGGGTGGCTTCCAGCGGGCTCAAGCCCTCTTCGTTCATGATGCGCTCGACGTTCTCCACCACCACGATGGCGTCGTCCACCAAGATACCGATGGCCAGCACCATGCCGAACAGGGTCAGGACGTTGATCGAGAAGCCCATGGCCAACATGATGGCGAAAGTGCCCAGCAGCGCGATCGGCACCACGATGGTCGGGATCAAGGTGTAGCGCCAGTTCTGCAAGAACAAGAACATCACCAAGAACACCAGCACCACCGCTTCCACCAAGGTGTGCACCACCTGGGTGATGGAGATGTTGACGAACTTGGACGAGTCGTACGGGATCTCGTAATTGATGCCTTCCGGGAAGAAGCGCTGCAGCTCTGCCATGCGGTCCTTCACTGCGGTCGCGGCCGCCAGTGCATTGCCGCTCGGCGCCAGCTGAATGCCGATGCCGGTGCTGGGCTTGCCGTTCAAGCGCGAATAGGAGCCATAGCTTTGGCCGCCGAGTTCAACCCGCGCCACGTCTTTCAAGCGCACGCTGGAGCCGTCGGCATTGGCGCGCAGCACGATGTTGCGGAACTGATCGGCGCTTTCCAACTGTCCCTTGACCACCACGGTCGCGGCCATGGTCTGGGTCGACAGATTCGGCAGCTCACCAATCGAGCCGGCCGGCACCAGCGCGTTTTGTGCGCGGATGGCGGCGTTGACTTCGGCCGTGCTGATGTTGAAGGACTGCAGCTTGGCGGGGTCCAACCAAATCCGCATGGCGCGCTCGGTGCCGAAAAGCTGAGCCTGACCGATGCCGGGCAAACGCTGCAACTCGGGAATGATGTTGCGCGCCGCATAGTCGCCCAGGGCCACCGGGTCAAGCTTGCCTTCCTTGCTGGACAAGGTGACGAAGAGCAGGAAGTTGTTACCCGCCTTGTCGATGCGCACCCCTTGCTGGGTCACCGCCGCCGGCAAACGCGGCGAGGCACGACTCAGGCGGTTTTGCACCTCCACTTGAGCCAGCTCCAGATTGGTGCCCGGCTCAAATGTGACGGTGATGGCGCCCGTGCCATTGGCCTGGCTGACGGACTCCAAATAGGCCAGCTTGGGCGCGCCGTTGAGCTCCTGTTCGATGACGGAGATCACGCTCTCGTCCAGGGTCTTGGCGGAAGCACCGGGGTAGACGACGCTGATGGACAGCGCCGGCGGAGCCACGGTCGGGTACTGCGCGATCGGCAGCTTGGTGATCGCTACCGCACCGAAGACCAGGATGAACAAAGCGATCACCCAGGCAAAAACCGGTCGGTCAATGAAAAAACGTGCCATTGCTTAAACCCTCGCCTTACTTCGCTGCGGCGCTGGCGGCCGAGGCCGGGGCGGCAGCCGGTGCTGCCGCTGAAGCGGCGGCCGCAGGCGACCATGGCACTGGCGTCACCGGTGCGCCCGGCACAAACATCTTCTGGAAGCCATCGACGATGACTTGCTCGCCTACCTTCAGGCCATCCAAGACCACCCATTGATTGCCGGCCGCCTGGCCGACCTTGACGACGCGCGGCACGGGTTTGTTGTCGGGGCCAACCACCAACACGGTGTCGCCCTGGCTGCCGCGCTTGACGGCTTGCTGCGGCAGCAAAATACCGGCCGGCAATTCGCCTTGCGTCAGGCGCACCCGCACATACTGGCCAGGCAACAACATGCCTTCGGCATTCGACACCTCGGCACGCAGGGTCACTTGGCCCGAACCGGCATCCACGCTCAAGTCGGTGAACAAGAGTTTGCCGGGCTTGGCCAGCTCGCTGCCATCGTCCAGCACCACGCGCACCTCGGCGGCTTGGCCATTGCTGCCACCGGCCTTGCGAAGCTGGCCTGTGCTCAGGGCACGGCGCAGCTGTTGCACCTCGTTGGCGCTTTGGGTGAAGTTGATATAGACCGAGCTGGTTTGCTGAATCAGCGCCAGCTGCGTGGCCTCGGCGGCGCTGGCCAGCGCGCCCTCCGTCACCAAAGCTCGGCCGATGCGGCCGGAGATCGGTGCGCTGACATGGGCATATTCCAGATTCAGCCGAGCACTCTGCACCGCCGCGCGGCCGGCGGCCACGTCAGCCTCGGCCGCCTTGGCGGCAGCCACCGATGTCAGGTATTCCTGCTGCGAAATCGCCTTGCCCTCAAACAAGGGCTTGTTGCGCTCGGCCTGAGCGGCCGCCTGAACCAAATTGGCTTGCGCCTTGGCCAAGGACGCTTGCGCGCTGTCCAAGGCCGCTTGATAAGGCGCCGGGTCGATCTGGAACAGGGCTTGGCCTGCCTTGACCTCGCTGCCTTCGGTGAACAGACGCTTCAAGACCACGCCATTGACGCGGGCACGCACCTGCGCTGTGCGCTGGGCTTCCACACGGCCCGGTAATTCGGTTTGCAGCGCAACCGCTTGGCTTTGCGCTTGGACCACACCCACTTGCGGTGGAGGCGGCATGCCACCACCCGGGCCTTGCGCGGCAGCCGGCTGGCCGCCGCCGCATGCCGTCAGACTGGCGGCAATGGCGATGACCAGCGGCGTCCAGTACAGCAGACGAGCACCGGTCCCCAGACGGGGGGAGTTCATTGGAGAAGCAGTGGGGTTCTTCATGGCTTGATGAGCATTCGGGCGCCCGCTGGGCGCAAATTGATAGAGAGGTGACGGCTGAGAATTCAAATCTTGAGGCAACAAAGTTCGTTGACGAGGGGCGGCAGCGGCGGCGTGCCGAGGTGTTCTGGAGCCTGATCGGCATTGCTCGACCAGTTCAACATGGCTCGCAGTATAAACATACATGCGCGAATGTATGTTAAATCGTCTAAAATAACCTCACGATGGCCAGGAAAACAAAACAGGAAGCCGAAGAGACCCGCACCCGACTGCTGGATGCAGCTGAAATGCTGTTCCAGCAACGCGGGGTGTCGCGCTGCTCGCTGCAAGACATTGCCCAAGCCGCAGGCGTGACTCGCGGCGCGGTGTACTGGCACTTTCAAGACAAGGCTGAACTGTTCAACGCCATGATGGAGCGCGCCACCATGCCGCTGGAAGAAGGCATGAACCCGCCCAGCATGGTGGAGGGCCATCTGAGTTTGGCCGAATTGCGTTGGGGCTTGGTGAATGTGTTCTACACCGCCATGCACAACGAGCGCACCCGACGCGTGTTTGAGATCGCCATGCAAAAGGTCGAGTACAGCGGTGAAATGCAGGCCCTGCATGAGCGCAAGCTGGCCTCACACCGCGAATGGCGTGGCCAGAACCAAGCCGCGTTTGACCACGCAGTCAGCATCGGGCAATTGCCGAAAGGGCTCAACACGCGTGTCGCCGCCGTAGCCCTGGTGGCCATGGTCGATGGCTTGCTGCACCAGTGGATCATGGACCCCGACTCTTTTGACCTGCTGGAAGTGGGCCAAGCCACCGTCGAGGGCTATTTGAGCAGCCTGGCGATGGGCGGCGCCGCCCTGCTGCCGCAGCTGACGGCTGAAGAACGCGCCCGTCTGGGGCAAGAAGGCATTTGCCGCCGCAGCACCGGCCCCTCATCCGGCGCGAGCTCGGTGCCTGACGCTGCCCCCAAATAAGGCACCCCCGGCTTTTGCGCGCTGGTTTGAGAACTTTTTGCGCGCCTAAGCCCTTGATTTTTGTCGGTATTCCCCGGGTTTGCCCCAAGTCAGGGACAATCTAGGGTTGCCCATCTCCCGAGCCGCCGCCGTGTCCGCACACCCGACCCTCACCGTACCGAAACCGAACAAAGCCCTGACGGCCTATCGCCCGTTCTGGGCCAAGCGCTTTGGTCCTGCGCCATTTCTGCCCATGAGCCGCGCAGAAATGGATCAGCTCGGCTGGGATTCCTGCGACATCATCATCGTCACCGGTGACGCCTATGTGGACCACCCCAGCTTCGGCATGGCGGTGATCGGGCGCACGCTAGAGGCGCAGGGCTTCCGTGTCGGCATCATCGCGCAGCCCGATTGGCAAAGCGCCGAGCCCTTCAAGGCCTTGGGCAAACCGAATCTGTTCTTCGGCATCGCGGCCGGCAATATGGATTCGATGATCAACCGCTACACGGCCGATCGAAAAATCCGCAGCGACGACGCCTACACGCCCGGCGGCCAAGGCGGCGCGCGCCCAGACCGCGCCACCCTGGTCTACACCCAGCGTTGCAAAGAAGCCTGGAACGAAGTGCCCATCGTGATCGGCGGCATCGAGGCCTCGCTGCGCCGCATCGCCCATTACGACTATTGGCAGGACAAGGTGCGCCGCTCGGTTCTGGTGGACTCAAAAGCCGATCTGCTGGTCTACGGCAATGCGGAGCGGGCCATTGTTGAGATTGCCCACCGCCTGGCTGCACGGCACAAGGTGGAGACCATCACCGATGTGCGCGGCACCGCCTTCATGCGCCGCACCGATGACCCGACCTCGCATGAATGGTTCGAGCTGGACTCCTCCGAGGTGGACATGCCGGGCCGCATCGACGCGCATATCAGCCCCTACCAAACGATTGAAGAAACCGCCGAAAGCAAGGCTGCATCTTGCGTGACCGGCCAGGTCAAGGCGCCAGAGTCGGACGGAAGCAAACCGATCAAGATCGTGCGCAACGCTGCCAGCCCAGCCGCACCGGCAGCAAGCGCTCTGGCTGGCAAGATCCAGATGCCGCCGCGCGAGCGCACCGTGGTGCGCCTGCCCGCTTACGAGCAGGTCAAGAGCGACCCGGTGCTTTACGCCCACGCGAACCGCGTGCTGCACTTGGAAACCAACCCCGGCAATGCCCGTGCCCTGGTGCAGCGCCATGGCGACCGCGACGTCTGGATCAACCCGCCGCCGATCCCGCTGAGCACGGCCGAGATGGACCACGTCTTCGACCTGAACTACGCGCGCTCGCCCCACCCTCGTTATGCCGATGAGAACGGCAGCCACGACGGCGCGACCAAGATCCCGGCCTGGGAGATGATTCGCTTCTCGGTCAACATCATGCGCGGCTGTTTCGGCGGCTGCACCTTCTGCTCCATCACCGAGCATGAAGGCCGCATCATCCAGAGCCGTAGCGAGGACTCCATCATTCGAGAAATCGAAGAGATGCGCGACAAGGTCAAGGGCTTCACCGGCATCGTCTCCGACCTCGGCGGGCCCACAGCCAATATGTACCGCCTGAGCTGCAAGAGCCCCGAGATCGAAGCGGCTTGCCGCAAGCCCTCTTGCGTCTACCCCGGCATCTGCCAAAACCTGAACACCGACCATGACCCGCTGATCAAGGTCTACCGCCGTGCGCGCGCCCTGAAGGGCGTGAAGAAGATCCTGATCGGCTCCGGTCTGCGCTATGACCTGGCCATCAAGTCACCCGAGTATGTGAAGGAACTGGTCACCCACCACGTGGGCGGCTACCTGAAGATCGCGCCTGAGCACACCGAGGGCGGCCCGCTGTCCAAGATGATGAAGCCCGGCATCGGCACTTATGACAAGTTCAAGCAGATGTTTGAGCAGGCCAGCGAAGAAGCCGGCAAGAAGCAGTACCTGATCCCCTACTTCATCGCCGCCCACCCCGGCACCTCGGACGAGGACATGATGAACTTGGCGGTTTGGCTGAAGAAGAACGGCTTCCGCGCCGACCAGGTGCAGACCTTCTACCCCAGCCCCATGGCCACGGCCACGGCCATGTACCACTCGGGCAAAAACCCGCTGAAGAAGATCACTCGCAACGCCGAGACCAGTGAGACCGTGGACATCGTGCGCGGCGACCGTCGACGCCGCCTGCACAAGGCCTTCTTGCGCTATCACGATGCCAACAACTGGCCGATGCTGCGCGAGGCGCTGAAGACCATGGGCCGAGAAGACCTGATTGGTAACGGCAAATACCATCTGATCCCGACCTACCAGCCGGTGACCGATGGCAGCTACGAGAGTGCCCGGCGCAAGAATTCGACCCCGACCGGCGTCAGAACTTCGGTCGCCAAGCCGCTGGCCAAAAAGGCAGGGGCTGCGCCGCAGCGGGGTCAGTTGCTGACCCAACACACCGGCCTGCCGCCGCGCGACACAGGCAAACGCCCGGGCCCCGTTCGCAAGACCACATCGGTGAGCGGCGGCGGCCAGCGCGTCGGCACGGGCAAGAAGTCGCCCGCACGTTGAGGGGTCACATCAAGGCTTGCTGAATAGGCGGATCAGGCGCAGCACCAGCTGAGTCCAACCGAGCATTTTGGAAAGCCGCCCGGGCCGGCGCAAGCCGGCCAACAGCAAGACCAGGCCGGCCGCGCCGCCGGCCAAACCCATCCAGCCGGCCGGACGCGCCAGCGCCCCCAGCTCGCTACGCAACTCGGCACGCAGCTCGATATTGCGCAGCTTCAGCGCCAATTGGCGCTGCTTCAATTCAGTCAACTCACGGCTGAACATGATCAAGGCTCCAGGGCGCTGCGGTCACGCCCCAGTTCCGCCGCGCTGCCGGCGAACATGCCGCCCGGCTGACTCAATTGCTTGCGCGCGCCCTGCCACAGGCTCAAGGCCAAGCCCAGGTAGAGCAGGCACAAGCCCAATGCCGTCAACCAGCGCCAGCCCTCGGGCGTCAGCAGCAGCAGGCACAGGCTCAACATGCCCAGCGCCGCGGCGGCCAGCAACAACGCCATAAAGCCCTGGGCCAAGCCGGCAAACAGGCGCAGCTTTTCGGCCTCCAACTCGGTCGACAACAGTTCGACGCGCGTTTGCAACAGCTCCAAGCCATGCGCCAGCAAGCGGCGTGCTCGCTCACCGAGGCCGGCGCCGCCGCCCATGGCTCCGGCCTTGCTTTCGTGTTCTTCTTGCTGCTTGCTCATCGCGTCCTCCCGAAAAAACACCGTCAACTTATTGATTGCCAGACCGATGCTGCGACAAATCGTCTATAACCGCAAACAATCCTGTCGCAAACGGCGCCACATAGGCAATTGCGCGCATAGCGACTCGGTGCACAATCCAATACCCTTACGCAATTGTCAATTCATCGGCTGGAGCACAGGCCCCTCATGCGCGAGACAAACAGTCCGGCTTTGCCCGACCCGTCGGGTGATGATGATCTGCTGGAATTTTTAGATGGCCCGGAACACGGCGAAGCCGACGGCGACCATCAGATCCGCCCATGGCGAATCCTGATCGTTGACGACGACAGCGACGTTCACAAGGCTACCGAATTGGCCATGCAAGGCCTGCAAGTCGAAGGCCTGCCACTGAGCTTTTTGCACGCCACCTCGGCGGCGGAAGCCCGACAGGTTCTGGCGGCCGAGCCCGATCTGGCGGTGGTCCTGCTGGACGTGGTGATGGAGTCCGAAGACGCCGGCCTGCAGTTGGTCAAGTTCATCCGCACCGACCTGCACCTGGGTGCCGTGCGCATCGTGCTGCGCACCGGCCAACCGGGCTATGCACCTGAAATCGAGACGGTGCAGGCCTATGACATCAACGACTACAAGACCAAGTCCGAGCTGACCCGAACCCGGCTTTACACCGTGTTGACGGCAGCGATCCGCTCCTACAAGCAGATTTGCGCACTCGAAGCGAACCGGCGGGGCCTCGAACTGATTGTCGAAGCCAGCACCGAACTGAGCCGCATGCGCGGCCTGCATCGCTTCGCCGAAGGCGTGGTGACCCAGCTCTGCGCCATGCTGGGCATCTTGCCCGAAGGCTTGGTGTGCGCGCAGGTCGAGCATGACGCCAATGCCGAGGTGCGCATCGTCGCCGCCGCTGGCCAATACAGCGGTCTGATCAACAGCCCATTGGCGGCCGTGCAGATCAAGTCGGTGCGCGAACGACTGCAGCGCTGCCTGACTCAGCGTGAGAACCTTTACGAAGACGGCACCTGCCTGTATTTCGGCCTCTCCAACGGCCGTCCTATGGCGGCCCTGGTCGATGTAGGCCGCACCTTAAGCCCGATGGACCAGCAATTGCTGCGTGCCTTTTGCTCCAATATTTCGGTCGGCTTTGAAAACGTTGTGCTTTACAGCAAGCTGCTGGATCAAGCCTACAACGACCAACTGCTGAACTTGCCAAACCGCAACCGCTTCGTTGAGTTGCTGGACAAAAATCTCAAGGACCCTGAGGGTGTGACCCTGGCCCTGATCGACATCGACGACTTCTCCGACATCAACGATGCCTTTGGCCACCACTTCGGCGACCAGGTCTTGCGCGCCGTGGTGGCGCGCTTGGTCGCAAAACTGGGCCTGAACACTTCGATGGCACGCGTCGGCGCCGACACTTTTGGGCTGCTGGGCCAGCAAGAACAGGTTTGCGCGGAGTCCATCCAGGATGTGTTCCTGGAACCTTTTGCGGTCGCCGGTGAGCGTCTGCAACTGTCTGCCACCACCGGTCTGGTGCGACTGACCGAGTCGGCGGCGGTCGGTTCCGAGTTGCTGCTCGATGCCCAAATTGCACTGAAACAGGCCAAGCAACAGCACCGTGGCTCCTCGCAATACTTCTCCCCGGCGATGGGCACCGATGCCCGTGAGCGCTTCAAGCTGCTGAAAGGCTTGCGCGCCGGCTTTGAGGAAAACCGCCTCTTCGTCGTCTATCAGCCGCAGGTGGACTTGCCCAGTGGCGCCACCATTGGCGCCGAGGCGCTGCTGCGCTGGCGCACCGAGGAAGGCACCTTTGTGCCACCGGATCAGTTCATTCCACTGGCCGAGAAGTCCGGCCTGATCATCAGCATCGGTGAGTTTGTGCTGCGCACCTCCTGCCACCAACTCAAGCGCATGGTGGACTTGGGCTTCAGCGACTTCCGCATGTGCGTGAACGTGTCACTGGCGCAGTTCCGTCACCCGGACTTCATCTCGGTGCTGACAAACGCCATGCGAGACATTGGCGTCAATGGTCGCAATCTCGAACTCGAGATCACCGAATCGATGGCCATGGAAGACACCGAGTTGGTGATGCATGTACTGGCCGACATCAAGCGCCTGGGCATCACCGTGGCCATCGATGACTTCGGCACCGGCTTCTCGTCTCTGAGCCATCTGCGCCAACTGGATGTTGATCGTTTGAAGATAGACCGCGCCTTTGTGCGCGAGGCGCAAACCTCCAGCGCGGGCTCGACGATTGCGCAGATGGTCATCAACCTGGGTCGCGGGCTGGGCCTGACAGTCATCGCCGAAGGCATCGAAACCGAAGAGCAGCGCCAACTGCTGCTTGGCCTCGGTTGCCACGAGGGCCAAGGCTATTTGTTCGCCCGCCCAATGCCGGCCGATCAGCTGGAAAAATGGATGGCGCAGCCTTCAGGCGGTACCGCTTAACCCCTCTAGCGTCGCGCGTCATAACGACGCCAATCAACGCCATCCAAGGCTATTCAACGCCCATCAAAGCCAAGGCGGCAGCGCCGCCCTGGCGCCCCAGGCTCAGCGACGGCTGATCAACATACCCAAGAGCAGGCCGATGCCGGCGGCGACGCCGATGGCCTGCCAGGGCTTCTCATGCACATAGGCATCGGTGGCGCGGCCGGCCGCCTTGGCCTTTTCCACCGCCGCGTCTTGCAGATCGGCCAGATTGTGTTTGGCCCGGTCCAGGCTGGCCTGCACCTTGGCGCGCAACTCCGATGCACCCTCGCCGGCTTGCCCGGCGGTGGCCCGCAGCAGACCTTCGGCCTCGGTGACCACCGAGTGCAGGTCCTTCATCAAACGATCCTTGTGAGCTTGGGTCAAGTCAGACATGGCTTTTCTCCTTGGCAAGTGTTAACCGGTTTTCAACGCTAACGCCTTTGGGCGCCGGAGCCATGATCCATATCAATGACTCCGGACGCAACCCCACACCTGGCGCGCCCTGCGCCCTTTCAGTTCAGCAGGCTTTCGGCGGGCACATATTCGTAACCCAGATCGCGGGCCACCGCCTCGTAGGTCAGCTGGCCCAGCGCCACGTTCAAACCCGAGCATAGATAAGGGCTGTCGTTCAAAGCCTGGCGCCAGCCCTTGTCGGCCAGCGCAACTGCGTGGCCAATGGTGGCGTTGTTGAGTGCAAAGGTCGAGGTGCGCGCCACCGCGCCGGGCATATTGGCCACGCAGTAATGCACCACACCGTCGACCACAAAGGTCGGGTCGGCGTGGGTGGTGGCATGTGAGGTTTCGAAGCAACCGCCTTGGTCGATGGCCACGTCCACCACCACCGCACCTTTCTTCATACGGGAGACCATATTGCGCGTCACCAGCTTGGGCGCCGCCGCGCCGGGAATCAGCACGCCGCCAATGACCAGATCGGCCGCCAGCACCGACTCCTCCACGCTTTGCACATTCGAGTACTGGGTGGTGATGCGATTGCCGAACACCAGATCGAGCTGACGCAGACGGTCCACGCTCTTGTCCAGCACGGTCACGCGCGCGCCCAGGCCAACAGCCATCTGCAGCGCATGGGTGCCAACCACGCCAGCGCCAATGATCACCACGTGCGCTGGGGCAACACCTGGCACCCCGCCGAGCAGGACGCCCATACCGCCCTTGCTCTTCTCCAGATGGGCTGCGCCGGCCTGGATCGACATACGCCCGGCCACCTCGCTCATCGGCGCCAACAGCGGCAAGCCGCCACCGGGGCCGGTGACTGTTTCGTAGGCAATGCAAATAGCACCTGACTTGACCAAGGCCGCCGTTTGCTCCGGATCGGGCGCCAGATGCAGATAGGTGTAGAGGATCTGACCTTCGCGCAGCATCGCGCATTCCTGCGGCTGCGGTTCCTTGACCTTGACGATCATGTCGGCTTGCGCGAACACCGTTGCCGCATCGGCCGCGATGCTCGCACCTGCCGCCACGTAATGCTCATCCAGCAGACCAATGGCCGCACCGGCGCCGGTCTGCACCAGCAGCTGATGGCCGCGCGAGCTCAGCTCGCGCACACTGGCCGGCGTCAGGCCAACGCGGTATTCATGATTCTTGATTTCCTTCGGGCATCCGATCTTCATGTGAGGTCTCCGTGGCTTGTGCAAGCCTTGTTGTGGTGGCATGTTGTACGACCATCGCGGCGGCCGCGCAAGCATGATTCAAGCCGCTTCAGCACCATTAGATTCTCTTATGCTGGGTCACCTCAGACACGCTTGCTAAGCCACAATCAACACGCATCACAATGCCATCAGGAGCCCTCATGTCGCGTTGCAAGATTCTTGTCACCCAGGGCGGCGGCCCCACCGCCGTGATCAATCAATCCTTGGTCGGCGTGGTGCTCGAAGCGCGCCGGCAAGACCAGGTCGGCCTGGTTTATGGTGCTCGCCATGGCGTGCGCGGCATCCTCAACGAAGACTTCGTTGATTTGACGCAAGAAACCAGCCACAACCTGGAGTTGGTCGCGCAGACGCCCTCCTCCGCCCTGGGCTCGACCCGCGACAAGCCCGATGCCGCCTACTGCCACAAGATTTTCAAGGTCTTGCAGGCCCACGGCATCACGCATTTCTTCAATATCGGCGGCAATGATTCGTCCGACAGCACCCGCATCATCAGCGAGGAAGCGGCCGCCGCCGGCTACCCACTGCGCTGCATCCACATCCCCAAGACCATCGACAACGACTTGGTCGGCAATGACCACACCCCCGGCTTCCCTTCCGCAGCCCGCTTCGTCGCCCAAGCCTTTGCCGGCGCCAACCTCGACAACGCGGCCCTGCCCGGCGTCTATCTCGGCGTGGTGATGGGCCGGCACGCCGGCTTCTTGACCGCCGCCTCGGCCCTGGGTAAGAAGTTCCCCGACGATGGCCCGCACCTGATTTACCTGCCCGAGCGCGTCTTCGATCTGACCCAGTTTCTGGCCGATGTGAAGGCCATGTACGAGCGCCACGGGCGCTGCGTGATTGCGGTGTCCGAAGGCATTCATGACGCAACCGGCGAGCCCATCGCCGCTCAATTGGCCAAGGACCTGGAGCGCGATGCCCACGGCAATGTGCAGCTGTCCGGCAACGGCGCGCTGGCCGATCTGCTGTGCGAAGAGATCAAGACCAAGCTGGGCATCAAACGGGTGCGCGGCGACACCTTTGGCTATCTGCAACGCAGCTTCATCGGCTGCGTCTCGGATGTGGACCAACGCGAGGCGCGCGAGGTTGGCGAGAAGGCGGTGCAATTCGCCTTCAATGCCGGCCGCGACGGTTCGGTCGCCATCCAGCGCAGCGGTTACTACTCGGTGGACTACGCGCTGCTGCCGCTGGAGGCGGTGGCCGGCAAGACCCGCGTGATGGACAATGAGTTCATCAGCGCCAGCGGCACCGATGTGACCGATGCCTTCCGGCTCTACCTGCGTCCCCTGCTGGGCTCGGGCCTGCCGGACGCCTTCCGGCTGCGCCCCAATCCGGTAGCAAAGATCCTGAACCCCGACTGAGTTCCATGCCCCTGTTGTTCAATTCTCGTCTCACCGCGCTGGCCACCATGGCCGCGCTGCTGAGCAGCCTGTCGGCGCCATCTCTGCATGCGGCAGAGATCTCCGCCAAGGCCAGCATCGGCCAGGTCAAACGCCTTAGCGGCACCGTCATGCTGGATCGCGGGGGTCAGGTCTTGACGCCGCAGCCCGGCATGAGTCTGCAAGAAGGCGACCGCCTGCGCACCGGCGCTGACGGGCTGGCCGGCGTGACCTTGAGCGACGACAGCCTGCTGACCGCCGGGCCCAACAGCAGCTTGCTGATCAGCAGCTTCAGCTTCAACACCACCACCCACGACGGCGCCCTGCAAGCCAAGTTAGGCCGTGGCAGCCTGCATGTGGTGACCGGTTTGATTGCCAAGAAGGCGCCGGAGAAGGTCAACTTCCAGGCCCGCAGCGTGGTCTTGGGCGTGCGCGGCACCGAGTTCATCGTCGATGTCGGCGGAGCCGAAGAATGAGCCCGCGTTGGTTAAGCGCCGCCATGAGCCTGCTGCTGGCGGCCTGCGCACAAGTCCCGGTTGAGAGAGTCATATTGCTGCCCAAGGCGGATGGCAGCAGCAGCGGCGCTTTGCTGGTTCAAGCGCGCTCGGGCTCGCAGCAATTGCTCTTGGCCGAAGCCTATGCCCAAGCGGATGCGAACCCCGCCGCGCTGAGCTTGAGCCGCAGCGACGCGGGAACGGTGCAACGCGACTACGGCGCCTTGCTGGCCATGCAGCCGATGCGCCCACGCATCTTCGTCGTCCAGTTCGCCAGCAACTCCAACACCTTGACGGCCGAGACCGCACCGGTGCTGGCCGAGGTCCGGGCAGCATTGGCCGCGCAAGTGGCCGGCGAGCTGGTGGTGATCGGCCACACCGACCGGGTCGGCAGCCTGGAGGCGAATGACAAGCTGTCGCTGGCGCGCGCCGCCAGCGTGCGCGATCTGCTGGTCAAGCAAGGTGTGGCAGCGCAGCGCATCGAGGTGGTGGGCCGCGGCGAGCGCGAGCCGCTGATCGCCACCGCCGACGAGCAAGCCGAGGCGCGCAACCGTCGTGTCGAGATCAAGCTCCGTTAGTCGGCTCTCGCGCCGCTGGGTCGCTGGGCTGCGCTGGCTGACCGGCCTGAGTTTGCTGGCCTTGCTGCTGGCCCAGGCCACTCACCGCCTCAACCTGCCCGCCCTGGATGGGCTGGAGCGCTATCTGTATGACCAGCGCCTGGCCTGGTCGGCCCCGCCCGAGGCCGACCCGCGCATCGTGGTGCTGGACATCGACGACAAGGCCTTGGCCGCCCATGGCCGCTGGCCTTGGCGGCGCGGCTTGTTGGCCGAGCTGCTGACGCGCTGCTTTGAGCAAGAAGGCGCCGTCCTGCTGGGCATGGACTTGATTCTGGCCGAGCCCGATGCCAGCTCGGGGCTGCCCGCGCTGGAGCGCATGGCGCGTGGCAGCCTGAGCGACAACCCGGCCTTCTTGGCCGAGCTACAGGCTCTGCGCCCGCAGTTGGATGACGACGGGCAGCTGGCCCAGGCCTTGGCGCGCCATCCGGTGGTCTTGGGCTTTTACTTCTCCGAGTCGCAGCTCAACACCCGCAGCGCGGCCCTGCCGGCGCCGCTGTTCAGCACCACGACGGCAGAAGCACGCGGCCTGCTGGCTTTGCCGAATTGGCAAGGCTACGGCGGCAACCTGGCCCGGCTGCAAGAAGCGGCCGGCCAAGCAGGCTTTCTGAACGCCATCGCCGACAGCGACGGCCTGACACGCAGCAGCCTGCTGCTGGCCCGCCAAGGCGAGCAGGTGTTTGCCTCGCTGCCGCTGCGCCTGGCCCAAATTGCCCTCAACAGCCCCCAGCTCACACCGCTGTTTTCGGCCACTGGCGCTTTGACAGGCCTGCAACTGAACAGCCCGCAAGGCCCCCGCCGGGTCGCCACCGACGAGCAAGGTCGCGTGCTGCTGCCCTACCGCCAGCGCTCCGCTGATTTCATCCATTACTCCGCCGCCGATCTGCTGGCCGACCGGCTGCCGGCCGATGCCTTGCGCGGCCGCATCGTGCTGCTGGGCAGCAGCGCGGCGGGCCTGCTGGACCAAAGGGCCACGCCGCTGGCGCCGGTCTATCCCGGCGTGGCAGTCCATGCCACCGTGCTGTCGGCACTGCTCGACGGCACGCTGGCCCACCATCCGGCCGATGGCCCGCTGCTGGCATCGCTGCAGCTCTTGGCCATCGCGCTGATCTTGCTGCTCGCGTTGCTGCGGCTGCCCTTGTGGGCGGGCACGCTGCTGGCCGCCTTGCTGCTGGCGGCGCTGCTGGGGCTCAACGGCCTGGCCTGGTTGCGCTGGCGCGAGGCCTGGCCCTTGGCCGGCCCGCTGTGCCTGGCGACCGGCCTGTTCGGCCTGCACTTGTTGCTGGCCCATCTGGGCGAACGCGGTGCCCGCCGCCGGCTGACGCAGTTGTTTGGGCAATATGTGCCGGCCGCCCTGGTGGCCGAAATGAGCCAGCGGCCCGAGCAATACTCGATGGCCAGCCGCAGCGCCGAGCTGACGGTGATGTTTGCCGATGTACGCGGCTTCACCGGCATCTCCGAGCGTTTGCCGCCGCAAGCCTTGGCCGAGCTGATGAACGAGTACTTCAGCGAGATGGCCCGCATCATTGGCGAGCATCGAGGCACGGTGGACAAATACATGGGCGATGCGGTGATGGCCTTCTGGGGCGCGCCCCTGGATGACCCCAAGCACGCCCGCCATGCGGTGCAGGCCGCACAGGCGATGCAGCGCAGCTTGGTGGCGCTCAACCAGCGCTTCGCCGCGCGCGGCTGGCCCGACTTGCGCATCAGCATTGGCCTCAACACCGGCCATATGGTGGTGGGCGATATGGGCTCGCAGCAGCGCCGTGCGTACACGGTGCTGGGGGACGCAGTCAACTTGGCGGCCCGCTTGCAGGCCCTATGCGCCGAGCGTGAGGCCGGCATTCTGATCGGCGAGCAAACGCAGGCCGCCATCCCCGGCCTGCGGGCCACGCCTCTGGGAGCCCAGTTTCTGCGCGGCCGCGCCGCCCCATTGCATGTGTTTCAGATCGAGAATGTGGCTTGACCGACAGGAGAGATGTGATGGGACAGATGATTGAATTTCAACGCCCCGATGGCGGCAGCAGCCGCGCCTATCTGGCCGAGGCCCAAAGCACCGAAGGGCTGAAACGGCCGGGTTTGATCCTGATCCAGGAATGGTGGGGGCTGAACCCAAACATATGCGCCATTGCAGACCGTTATGCCGCCGCCGGCTACACCACTTTAGCGCCCGATCTGTACCGCGGTCGCTTGGCCAACAACGCCGATGAGGCCACGCATCTGAAGCAAAATCTCGACTTCGCCGATGCCACTCACCAGGACCTGGCCGGTGCGCTGAACTTCTTGCTGCAGCATTGCAACAAGGTTGGGGTAAGCGGCTTTTGTATGGGCGGAGCGCTGACGATTGCCGCCGCGGTGCACCTGCCCGCCTTGAGCGCCGCCAGCTGTTTCTACGGCATTCCGCCGGCGGCATTGGCCGACCCGACGCAGATCAAGATCCCCTTCCAGGGCCACTTTGCCAATCAAGACGACTGGTGCACACCAGCCGCGGTGGATACTCTCCAAGGTCAAGTACCTGCCTCAGCGGAAATCCACCGTTATGCCGCCGAGCACGGCTTCTTCAACGACACAAGGCCGGAGGTGTTTGACGCCGCCAGCGCCGAACTGGCCTGGACTCGGACCCTGGATTTTTTACGCCAACACCTGCAGGCCTAAACGTCTCAGGCCGCAGCCCGCTTGGTCAACAGCGCGCGGCCCACGCGTGAAACCGGCAAACGACCGAGTACGCCGGAGATAAAGGCGCCGGCATCGACCAGCTTGTCAAGGTCAATGCCGGTGTCGATGCCCAGGCCATTGAGCATGAAGACTACGTCCTCGCTGGCCACATTGCCGGTGGCGCCCTTGGCATATGGGCAGCCGCCCAAGCCGGCCACGCTGGTGTCGAACTGGTGCACACCGAGCTCCAGACAGGCATAGATATTGGCCAGTGCCTGGCCGTAGGTGTCGTGGAAATGGCCACTCACCTCCACCAAGGGGTAATGCTTGAGAGCCCGCTCCATCGCCGCCTGGATCTTGCGCGGGGTGCCCACGCCGATGGTGTCGGCCACGCCCAAATGTTCGACACCAATGTCCTTCATCAAACGCACCACGCGCTCGACCTGATCGGCGCTGATGTCTCCCTCGTAAGGGCAGCCAACGGCGCAGGACAATGCCCCGCGCACCTTGATGCCCGCGGCCTTGGCCGCCTCCACCACCGGGGCGAAACGCTCGATGCTCTCGGCGATGGAGCAGTTGATGTTCTTCTGGCTGAAAGCCTCGCTGGCCGCGGCGAAGACCACGATCTCATCGGGCCGAGTCGGAATCGCCGCTTCCAGCCCCTTCATATTCGGCGTTAGCACCGCATAGCGCACACCGGGCTGGCGCTCGATGGCGGCCATCACCGCCACGTTGTCGGCCATCTGCGGCACCCATTTGGGCGACACAAAGCTGGTGACCTCGATCTCCTTCAGGCCGGCCGCTTGCAGCATGTGCACCAACTGCGCCTTGTGCTCGGTGGCGACCGGTTCCTTTTCGTTCTGCAGGCCGTCACGCGGGCCCACATCGACCAAGGTGACACGGCTGGGCAAGTGACTCATTTGGGCTCTCCTCGTTTCAGCCTGATCAAGCCGCGGCTTGCAAACGCAGCAGCTCGGCGCCATCGGCGATTTGGTCACCGACGGCAAACAGCAACTCGGCCACCACGCCATCACGCGGCGCGCTGATGGTGTGCTCCATCTTCATCGCCTCCATCACCGCCAACGCCTGGCCCTTGGTGACCGTGTCACCCACCTGCGCCAAGAAGCTGACCAGCTTACCCGGCATCGGCGCGGTCAAACGGCCACCTTCGGCGGGGCCGTCACCGGCGCGAGCAATCACATCAATCTCAGTCACCAGGCTGCTGCCCTGAGCGCTGAACACGGCCACCACCTCGCCATCGGCATAAGTGCTGACGGTGACGCGCTGCTGCGCCAGACCCTCGCCCAAGAGCAGCTCATGCGACTCCAGGCTGCGTGAATTAACAGCGAAGGCGATGGCCTCACCAGCCACCGTCAGCTGCATGCCGCCTTGGTGGTGGCGCGAGAGCAAGACTTCGTGGTGAGTGCCCGCCACTTCCAAGTCAAAGCGACGGGCCGAGGCGCCATACATGCGCCAGCCGTCGCGGCGGCTCCAGGGGTCACTGCTCTGCAGCGTGGCCTCGGCCGCCAGCGTGTGCGCCACCACGGCAGCGGCGCTGATGGTCAAGGGCAGACCGGGCTGCTCGAACAGCGCGGCACGCTCACGCTCGATCAGGGCGGTGTCTAGATCGGCATTGGCAAAGGAAGCCGTGGCCGCACAGCGGCGCAAGAAGGCCACATTGGTTTGCAGGCCGACGATATGGGTGTCGCGCAGCGCTGCGTCCAAGCGCGCCAGAGCCTGGGCCCGGTCTTCGCCCCAGACGATCAGCTTGGCGACCATGGAGTCGTAGAAGGGGCTGATGGCATCGCCCTCGCCCACGCCCGCATCGATGCGGACCGCGCCCCGCTCAAACTGAACATGCTCAGGCCAACGCGCCACATTCAAGGCACCCGTGGCGGGCAGGAAGCCGGCGTCCGGGTTCTCAGCGCAGATGCGCGCCTCGATGGCATGGCCATGCATGCGCAGTTCATCCTGCTTCAAGGGCAAGGGCTCGCCCGAGGCCACGCGCAGCTGCCACTCGACCAGATCTTGCCCGGTGATGGCCTCGGTGACCGGATGCTCCACCTGCAGGCGGGTGTTCATCTCCATGAAGTAAAACCGCCCGTCTTGCTCGCAAATGAACTCGACGGTGCCGGCACCGCTGTAACCGACCGCCTTGGCTGCTGCCACCGCCGCGCCGCCCATCTGGGCACGGCGCTCTTCCGTCATGCCGGGAGCCGGCGCTTCTTCCAACACCTTTTGATGGCGACGCTGCACCGAGCAGTCGCGCTCGAACAGGTACACACAGTCGCCAAAATTGTCGCCAAAGACTTGGATCTCGATATGGCGCGGGCGCTGCACATAACGCTCAATCAGCACCGCATCGTCACCAAAGCTATTGATGGCTTCGCGCTTGCAAGAAGCCAGCGCCGCATCAAACTCTTCGGCCGCAAACACCGCCCGCATGCCCTTGCCGCCGCCGCCAGCGCTGGCCTTGATCAGCACGGGGTAGCCGATGCGATCAGCCTCGGCGCGCAAGAGCGCCGGGTCTTGGTCGGCGCCGTGATAGCCCGGCACCAGCGGCACGCCGGCCGCCTCCATCAGGCGTTTGGATTCGGCCTTCAAACCCATAGCCTGAATCGCGCTGGCTGGCGGGCCGATGAAGACCAGGCCGTTGGCCGCGCAAGCCTGCGCGAATTCTTCGTTCTCGCTCAAGAAGCCATAGCCGGGGTGCACCGCTTCGGCGCCGGTCGCCTTGGCCGCATCGATGATGCGCTGCCACTGAAGATAGGAGTCACGTGGTGCGGGGCCGCCGATCAAGACCGCCTCATCGCAAGCCTGCACATGCTTGGCTTTGGCGTCGGCCTCGGAGTAGACGGCAACGGTTTTGACGCCGATGCGTTTTGCCGTTGCGGCAACACGGCAGGCGATTTCGCCGCGGTTGGCGATGAGGATTTTCTTGAACATTCTGTTTGTCTCCTACTTCACTCGGATATCGATCCGGGTTGATCTTCATTCATGCCCTGGATAGCGCCGGGGCTTCGCTGACACATCACCAACCATCAAAGACCGTGCCGGGATTTCGCCCCGGCGGGCGACTCCCTTTCTTGGTCGCCCAAGAAAGGAAGCAAAGAAACCGCCCCGAATGCCTGGCCCCTCCGGGGTCCGCTGCGGTGCTCGGCTTCGTCGGGCCGCGCCCAACTCACTTCGCTACGCTCCGTTCAAACAAGGGGCGCGAAGCCAGTGCTTGAAGGCGCTTCGCGCCGCCCGCCAAACCCTGCGCTCCTCACCCAGGCAAGACGGGGAATTCCAAAACACACCAAAACGCCTCGCCCCAAGCTCGATGAAGTGCGCTTTGGCTCACTCCAAGTCACAAACCCGCAGCAAGTGTTTTTCACTTGCAGTCGCTTTCTGAAACCCTTCTAACTAGTTTGAGCCGCTGAAGCTGAAAGAACGCGGAGTACGCGAAAGCAAGCCCATCCGTCTCTTTCGTCTTTCGCCCCACTCGACCATCGATTTCCACATACACACCTTGCTCAGCAAGCGCTTCGGACCTCGCCAAACCATCAACTAAAAGGCGCTTACGCATCTCCGCCGTCGTGACAAGCCAATAGCCAACTTTGCTACCGCAAGGATAGAAGGTCTCGTTTTCTGGACCGAGAAACAAATGCCCTCGGTAAGGGGCCGCTACGGCATGCGAAACAAGAACAACTGGCAATAGCGCAAGCCAAACACGTAAGCCGCGATGGCAGTGACGCCCTCTCACGAGCAGACCTCCCCAACACGCCGATGCGCAGCGAGGCGTGACGGTATTCCGGGGCTCCCCTTCTGCATGGGCGAGGAGCGGAGGGTTTGCCGGGCGTCGCGGAGCGACTTCAAGAACATGCTTCGCGCCCCTTGTTTGAACGCAGCGTAGCGAAGTGAGTTGGGCGCGGCCCGGCAGACCTGAGCACCACAGCGGACCCGAAGGGCCATGCGGCAGGGGCGGCTTCTTTGCCTTCTTTCTTGGCCGCCCAAGAAAGAAGGTCGCCCGCCGGGGCGAACTCCCGGCATGGGCCTCCCCTGCAACGCAGCGCCCATTGCTTCAAGCCCTCAGTGCGACGAGCAAGCCTTCTTCTCGCACGCCGCCTCCTGCGGCACCAAATTCGCCTCACTCGCACAACGCATCCCCAGCCGCTCCAACAGCGCCCGGTCCTTCTCCGCCTGCGGATTCGTCGTCGTCAGCAGCTTGTCGCCATAGAACATCGAGTTCGCGCCAGCCAAGAAGCACAGGGCCTGCATGCTCTCGGGCATCTCTTCACGGCCGGCCGACAAACGCACCATGGCGCGCGGCATGGTGATGCGAGCCACCGCGATCGAACGGATGAACTCGAACGGGTCCAGCGCTTCAGTGTTCTTGTCGGCCAAGGGCGTGCCCTCCACCTTCACCAAGTTGTTGATTGGCACCGACTCGGGGTAGGGATTCAGATTGGCCAATTGCACGATCAAGCCGGCGCGCTGGCCACGGCTTTCGCCCATGCCGACGATGCCGCCGGAGCAGACCTTCAGGCCCACATTGCGCACGCGGTCCAGCGTGTCCAAGCGGTCTTGGTAGGTTCGGGTGGTGATGATCTGCCCGTAGAACTCGGGCGAGGTGTCGAGGTTGTGGTTGTAGTAGTCAAGGCCGGCTTCCGCCAGTTGCTCGGCCTGGCCGTCACCCAGCATGCCGGCGGTCAAGCAGGTTTCCAGGCCCATGGCCTTGACCTCTTTGACCATCTCGCCAATGGCTTCCAGGTGACGCTCTTTCGGCGAACGCCAGGCGGCGCCCATGCAAAAGCGGGTAGCGCCATTGGCCTTGGCGGCGCGGGCGGCTTCCAGCACTTCTTGCAGCGGGATCAGCTTCTCGGCCTTCAGGCCGGTGTCGAAATGGGCCGACTGCGGGCAGTAAGCGCAGTCCTCTTCGCAACCACCGGTCTTGATGGACAAGAGCGTGGACAGTTGCACCGCATTGGCGTCGAAGTTCTCGCGGTGCACCTGCTGGGCGCGGAAGATCAAATCGTTGAAAGGCAGGTTGTACAGGGCCACCACTTCGGCCACCGTCCAGGTCTTGCTATTGCGGCGCTCCGCGTCGGTGGTGGGCGTCAGCGATTGGATTTGGTTGACGGTTTGCGAGTGGCTCATAGCGATTCCAAAAAGCGATTCGAAAAGAAAAGAGGAGGCGAGGTTTAGACCAGCTGCGCAAGCAACTGCTCCCGATTCAAACAGGCGGCCACGGCCGCTGCGCTGGGCAATGGCAGCCGAGGCACATGGCCCCAGCAAGGCGCGCCAAGCCCGGCCTCCAGCGCCCCCAGATTGTCCTTCACATGCGGCATGTCGGCGTCCACCTGGTTGCCCACCCAGCCGACCAGCTGCAGGCCACGGGCACGAATGGCCTCGGCGGTCAACAACGCATGGTTGATGCAGCCCAGACGCAAGCCCACGACCAAGACCACCGGCAGGGCCAGATCCACAGCCAGATCCGCCGTGTCATAGCCCGGATTCAAGGGCACGCGAAAACCGCCCACCCCTTCCACCAGCGCCAGCTCGCCCAAGGCGGCACTGGCGCGGATGGCGGCCAGCAAGGGTTCGCGCTCAATGGTCTTACCCTCCAGCGCCGCAGCGATATGCGGCGCGCAGGCGGCGCGGAACTGCAGCGGCCCGACCTGCTCCGGGCTCATGCCTATGCTCTGCGCTGCGTGCAACTGCTGCACGTCTTCATTGACCCAGTGGCCATTGACGTAGTCCTGGCCTGCAGCCAGCGGCTTGATCGGCGCGGCGCGCAGGCCTATGGCACTGAAAGCATGGGTCAGGCCCGCGGTGATGCAGGTCTTGCCGATCTCGGTGTCGGTGCCGGTGATGAAAAAGCCCTTCATGCTTTTGCGCTTTCTTTCTGATCCATTTCAGCCGCTGCCGCGCTCAAGGCAGCCAGCAACTGGGCCACATCGGCCTCGGTATGCGTCGCGCACAAGGTGATGCGCAGCCGCGCCTCGCCCTTGGGCACGGTGGGCGGGCGAATGCCGGGCACGCGAATGCCTTCGGACTCCAGCCTTGCGGCCAGCGCCATGACTTCGGCATTGCCGCCGATGATGAGCGGCTGCACCGGCGTGTCGGACGGCGGCAAACGCCAGCCCAGGCTCGGGTGCCGCTGCAGAATCACTTCAACGCCAGCACGCAGCTGGGCTTGCAAGCGGCGCAGATTGGCACGGCGCGCCTGGCCCAGCTCGCCTTCGATCAAGGCAAAGCTGCTCAACAGCGCATGCTCAACGGCCGGCGGCGACGCGGTGGAGAAGATGTAGTTGCGCGCCGCCTGAAGCAGGTACTGGGTGACGGTGGCATGAGCTACCACAAAGGCCCCGGCCAAGCCAGCGGCCTTGCCCAGGGTGCCGACCAAGATGAGCCGCTCGCTGCGCAGACCGAAATGCTCCAGCGAACCGCGGCCCTTGTCGCCCAGTACGCCAAAGCCATGCGCATCGTCCACGATCAGCCAGGCATCGAACTCTTCGGCCAGCGCCAGCAGGGCCGGCAGCGGCGCCAGATCGCCGTCCATGCTGAAGACCGCGTCGGTGACGATCAGCTTGATCTTGGCCGTGCTGGCCGAAAGCAGCTCGCGCAAGCCGGCCACATCGGCATGGGCATAACGCTTCACCTCAGCGCGCGCCAGGCGGGCGCCGTCGATCAGCGAGGCATGGTTCCAGGCTTCGGAGAAGATTTCCGCGCCCTCGTCGCCCAGCGCCGTGACCACGGCCAAATTGGCCATATAGCCGGTGCAAAAACCCAGCGCCCGCGCCTCGGGGATGTGCGGCGCCAACCAAGCCGCCAAGGTCTCGGCGACCTGCTCATGCGCCCGGCTGTGGCCGCTGACCAGGGGCGAGGCGCCGGAGCCGCCGCCGTAAATCATCGCGCCTTCGATCAAGGCCTCGGTGATCTTGGGCTCGGCGGCCAGGCCCAGGTAGTCGTTCGAGCAGAACATCAGCAGCTCGCGGCTGCGGCCGTCGGCGCCACGCACTTGCTGACGCGGCGCGGTCGGGCTTTCGGCCTGACGCAAAAAGCGAGTCAGGCTTTGCGCCTCGATGGCGCGCAGCTTCTCGTTCAGGTGGTCAAGCAACATGGGGTTGATCCTTGCTGCTTGAATCGGGCGCTTGGGCCAGCACTTCGTCGAGCGTGCGGCTGACGGCCTGCGCCAAAAACGCAGCCGACTCGGCGTCGATCACATAGGGCGGCAGCAGGTAGACCGTGTTGCCGATGGGGCGGATCAGCAACTCATGCGCACGCGCAGCCAGATGGAAGCGCTCCGCAAAGCGCAGGCCGGGCTCCATCACATCAAAGGCCAAGACCATGCCCTGCTGGCGCAGATGCGCCACGCTGGGGTGCGTGGCCAGCGGTGCAAATGCAGCCTTCAACAATTCGGCTTGGCCTGCATTGGCCTCCAGTTGGCCCGCGTCAAATCGGTCCAATACCGCATTCGCCGCCGCGCAAGCCAGGGCATTGCCGGTGTAGGAATGCGAGTGCAAAAAGCCGCGCGTCACGTCTTCGCTCCAGAAGGCTTGGTAGACCGACTCGGTCGTCAACACCAGGGAGAGCGGCATGGTGCCGCCGGTGATGCCCTTGGACACGGTGATGAAGTCCGGCCATTCCGACTTCGCCTTGGGCTCGGCATGTTCCCAGGCGAAGAAGCGGCCGGTGCGGCCACAGCCCATGGCGATTTCATCGACGATCAGATGCACTTCGAACTCGCTGCACAAGGCACGCAGGCCGCGCAGATAGTTGGCGCTGTACATCACCATGCCGGCGGCGCCTTGCACCAGGGGCTCGATGATGACGGCGGCAATCTGCACACTGCGCTCGCTCAGCAACGCTCGCATGGCGGCCAAGGCCTGGGCCTCATTGCCCAGGCGAGCGTCGGGCGACTCGACGATGTGCGCCTGCATCAAGAGCGGGTCATAGGCATCGCGAAAGACCTTGACGTCGGTGACGGCCAAGGCGCCGATGGTTTCGCCGTGGTAGCCGTTCTTCAGACAGACGAACTCGCGCTTCTGGTCGCGGCCGAGGTTGCGCCAGCTGTGGAAGCTTTGCTTCAAAGCGATCTCGACCGCGCTGGCGCCGTCGCTGCCGAAGAACACATGACCCAAAGCACTGCCATCCACACCACAGGTGCGCGCACTCAGACGCTCGGCCAGGCGCACTGCGGGCGCATGGGTGCAGCCAGCCAGCATCACATGCGGCAAGGTGTCGAGCTGCTGCTTGATGGCGGCATTGATGCCCGCATCAGCGTGGCCAAACAGATTGACCCACCAAGAGCTGTTGGCGTCGAAGTAGCGGCGGCCCTCATAGTCATAAAGCCAAGGGCCGGCGCCCCGCGCGATCGGCAAGGGCGGCACGACTTCGGCGCGTGCCATCTGGGTGCAAGGGTGCCAAACGGCGGCGCGACTGCGGCGCTGCCAATCGGCTTGGGTACTGCTGGAATTCATCGACAAGGACCGAGTCAAAACATCAAGCCAACCAGGACGGTCGGCTCTTGTTCAAAAAGCTCTGCACACCTTCGCGTCCCTCTTCGCTGGCACGGATGTCAGCAATGCGGCGCGCGGTGTCATCTCGCAGCGAAGGCGTGATTGTCGCGTGTGCCACATCCTGCACCAGGCGCTTGCAGGCGCGCACGGCCGCCGGGCCGTTGGCGCAGAGGGCCTCCACCAGCGCCGCCACCTTGGCGTCCAGAGTCTCGGGCGTGGCCAACTCATGCACCAAGCCCAGGCGATGCGCCTCGGTGGCGCTGAAGCGCTCTGCCGTGACGAAGTAGCGGCGCGAGGCCTGCTCGCCCAGGGCGCGCACCACATAAGGCCCGATGGTGGCGGGCAGCAGGCCCAGCTTGGCCTCGGACAGGCAAAAGCCCGCCGCATCCACCGCCACCACCACATCGCAGACCGACACCAGGCCCACGCCACCGGCATACACATCGCCCTGCACCCGCGCAATCACCGGCACCGGGCAGCTGTAAATCGTCCACAGCATCTCGGCGAGGCGCGAGGCGTCGGCATGGTTCTCGCCCCAGGAATAGCCGGCCATGGCCTTCATCCAATTGAGATCGGCGCCAGCGCAAAAAGCCTTGCCTTCAGCCGCCAGCACAATGGCGCGCAAGCTGGGGTCCTGGCCCAGGGTTTTGAAAGCCTCGGTCAACTCGGCAATCACCGACTCATTGAAGGCGTTGCGCACTTCGGGGCGATTCAGGGTGACGGTGGCGACAAAGCCCTCGCGTTGAATCTTCAAGCTGCTGATTTGCACCATCACGTCCTCTCAATCCTTGAAATCGCTAAAGCCCTGGCGGCGCAAGAACTCGGCCACCACCGGCTGCCACACCGCCGGAAAGCGGCTGAACAGCAAATGACCGTCTTCGCCATGCGGGCCGAACTGTTTGAATTCGACACGGCCGCCAGCAGCCGCAAAGCCCTCGGCCCATTGCCGGGGATAGCGCGGGCCAAAGAACTGGTCGTTCTCGGTGTAGACCCAGAGCATGGGCACTCGTGCCGTTTGGCCATAGGCCGACAAGACACGGCTGAGCAGCACCGGGGAGCAGGGCTCTTGCGCATGGGTCTTGGGATTGCCTCCACCGCCGCCGGCGAAATTGATGGCCGCCACCACACCCTCAGGGTTGCGTGCGGCCACGGCGATCGAGGTGGCGCCACCAAAGGACTGTCCCATCACCACGCTGCGGTCCTTCAAAGTGTCGGGCTGGGTTTGCATCCAAGCCAGCGTGGCCTGCACTTGCTCGGCTGCGGCGTCAAAGGTGGGGCGGTAGTGCTTGCGACTGCAGTCGCCGCTGTCTTCCACGTCCTCACCGCCGCTCACGCCGTAACCGACGCGCGTCGGCAGGGCCACCGCAAATCCACGCGCCGCAAACCAGCGCGAAACCTCAACAAAACGCGCCCGTCCCAAGGCGGCGCGAGCCTCGGCTTCGGTGGCCCGGCCATGGTTCAAGACCAAGATCGGCCGCGGCTGTGGCGTGCTGTCATCGACGAACACCGTCAAACGAATGGTCTGTTCGATCACTTTGCCAAAGCGGTCACTGACGCGAACCGGCAGATCTTGCTCCTGCTCGCGCAGCTTGGCGGCAGCCGCAATACTCAGACTCGCCAAGACCCAGGCGATGCATCCCAAACGCAAGCCGCGCCTCATCGACCAGCCCCTTCCAGCAAGGCTGCAGTGGGGCTGAGGTCTTTCACCATCAGAACGCTTGAATAAGTCTTGCCGTCCCATTGCACCTCGCCCACGGGGCTGAAGCCGCGCTTGGCGTAACGGGCCTGCAAATGGACGGCGGGCTTGGCGGTATCCAGGGCGATGTGGGCAAAGCCCTGCGTCATCGCCCAAGCCTCGGCCGCATCCATCAAACGCTCGCCCAGACCTTGGCCTTGGCAATCGGGATGAACCGCGAACTGCGACAAGATGGCGGTGTCAGCGCGCAAGTACCAGGGCGTGTTCAGCGCCCAGGCATCGCGCTCGGGCCGATAGCAGGGCCGCACCATCACCGTACCCACCAGCCGCCCTGCCTGCTCGGCCACGATGCAGTTGCCGCTGCTGACGCGCTTGGCGGTCAAGTCCACCGGCTGATCCACTGCAGTGAAGTTCCAGCCTTGCGCGCCGAGGCTGGCATAGGCCGCGTGCAGCAAATCGGTCAGTTCCTCGAGCGAATCCTCGGGACGCAGGGCGCGCAATTCGGTCATCAGATCCGACCCACACTCACATGCGGAAGACACCAAATTTGGTGTCCGGAATCGGCGCATTCAAGGCAGCGGACAAGCCCAGAGCCAAGACGCGGCGGGTGTCAGCGGGGTCGATCACGCCGTCGTCCCACAGCCGTGCGCTGGCGTAGTAGGGGTGGCCTTGGTCTTCGTACTGCTGGCGGATCGGGGCCTTGAAAGCTTCTTCTTCCTCGGCACTCCAGGCGCCGCCCTTGCCTTCGATACCGTCGCGCTTGACGGTCGCCAGCACGCTGGCGGCTTGCTCGCCGCCCATCACCGAGATGCGCGCATTCGGCCACATCCACAAGAAGCGCGGGCTGAAGGCGCGGCCGCACATGCCGTAATTGCCGGCGCCAAAGCTGCCGCCAATGATGATGGTGAACTTGGGCACCTGGGCGCAGGCCACGGCCGTCACCATCTTGGCGCCGGCGCGGGCAATGCCCTCGTTCTCGTACTTGCGGCCCACCATGAAACCGGTGATGTTCTGCAAGAAGACCAGCGGGATCTTGCGCTGGCAGCACAGCTCGATGAAGTGCGCACCCTTATTGGCGCTCTCGGCGAACAAGATGCCGTTGTTGGCGACGATGCCGACGGGCATGCCCTCGATATGCGCAAAGCCGCAAACCAGGGTGGCGCCGTAGCGGGCCTTGAACTCTTCGAACTCGGAGCCGTCCACCACGCGGGCGATGACCTCGCGCACATCGAAAGGCTTGCGGGTGTCGGTGGGGATCACGCCGTGCAACTCGCTGGCGTCGAACAAAGGCTCGCGCGGCGCTTGCAGCAGCAACTGCGAGTCCTTGCGCCAGTTCAGGCCGGCGACCGATTGGCGGGCAATCGCCAGCGCATGGGTGTCGTTATCGGCCAGATGATCGGCCACGCCGGAGAGGCGCGTGTGCACATCGCCGCCGCCCAGGTCTTCGGCCGTCACCACCTCGCCGGTGGCGGCCTTCACCAAGGGCGGGCCGCCCAGGAAGATGGTGCCTTGGTTTTTGACGATGATGGTCTCGTCGCTCATGGCTGGCACATAGGCGCCGCCTGCGGTGCAAGAGCCCATCACCACCGCGATTTGCGGGATGCCCGCAGCGGACAGATTGGCTTGGTTGAAGAAGATGCGGCCGAAGTGATCCCGGTCTGGGAACACTTCGTCTTGGTTGGGCAGATTGGCGCCGCCCGAGTCCACCAGATAGACGCAGGGCAAGCGGTTTTGCGCAGCGATCTCTTGGGCGCGCAAATGCTTTTTGACGGTGATGGGGTAGTAGGTGCCGCCCTTCACCGTGGCGTCATTGCAGACAATCATGCAGTCCACCCCGGAGACGCGGCCGATGCCGGCGATCATGCCGCCGCCAGGTGCGGCGTTGTCGTACATATTCAGGCCCGCCAGCGGTGCCAACTCCAGGAACGGCGTGCCGGGGTCCAGCAGCATCTCGACCCGGTCGCGCGGCAGCAACTTGCCGCGCGCGGTGTGCTTGGCGCGTGCCGCCTCGCCACCGCCCTGGGCAATCTTTTCCAAACGGCTGTTCAAGTCATCCAGCAGGCCGCGCATGGCCTCTGCATTGGCCTTGAAATCGGCGGAACGGGCATTCAGTTTGCTGCTGAGGGCGGGCATGGTGTCTCCAAAAATCGCTGCACCCAATTCGGAATGAGTGCAACTCACAAATTCATCCACACGCCTCAAACTGGTCGCTCAGCGGCATGCGAAGGCCGAAGAATAGGCCAGCTGCGAAGATGTTGCAAGCAACACTTGAGCTTTACTCAATTTTTGCGCAGAATCGCCGCCTGTGAGCACCCGACAAGCCTCCGCCGCCCCAAACACCCCCAACGCCGGGTCGACCAGCGCGGCCGTGCAACGCCGTGCGCCCGCCGGCGCCAAGGCCGAGCAACGGGTGCGCGACATCCTGCGGGTGGCGCGTGAGGTTTTTTCCGAGCGCGGCTACGAGCGCGCCACCACCACCGAAATCGCCCAGCGCCTGGGGGTGTCGGAAGCCACCGTCTTCACTTACTTCCGGGGCAAGCGGGAGTTGTGCATGCGGGTCATCGGCGACTGGTACGACGAAATCATCGAGGCCATCGAAGCCGGCCTGCCGCGCGAGGCGCCGGTGCGAGTGCAACTGGAGTTCATGGTGCACACCCATTTGCGCCTATTCTTGATCCAGGGCACCGGCTTGTGCGCCCTGGTGCTTTCGGAGGGACGCACCAAGGGTCAGGAATTTGGCGACGCCTTTGTCGAATTGCAGCGCCGCTACACCGCGCCGCTGATGGACCTGTTGGCACGCGGCCAAGCCAGCGGCGAGGTGCGCGCCGACATTCCCTTGCGGCTTTTGCGCTCCTTGGTGTTCGGGCCGATGGAACATATGTTGTGGGAAGTGATCATCGCCGGCCGCCAGATCGAGATCGACTCGGCCGCAAGGGACTTGGTCGCCCTGCTCTGGCCGGCGTTGCAAGCGCCCGAAAAAGAACTCGTCAGGCTCCGTCGCTTGCGCGACGAACTTGCCGGCTCGCTGGCTCGGCTTTAACACCCAGTTTCAGCGCCGAGTGGCGCCGCGCCCGGCCATCAGGCGATGGACCAGCGCATGCTCACTGAGTTTGAAGAGCAGATAAGCCGCCATCGCCAAGAACGCGTTGAACAATAACTCCAAAAACTGACGTAATCCGCCTTCCAGCACCGCAATCCATCCATGCGCCAGCAGAAAGGCCGCATTGGCTGAAAACAGGCGAATCAAGTCCAAGGACAGCGCGCCGAACACGATGAAACTGAACGTCAGCAAAACAAAGCAAGCCAACACATGTTGGCCCAACCAGAGGTAGAGGGAGTTCTGTGTGCTCATGATCGCTCCAAAGAAGTGGTGACAAGCTAGGGGGCCGGCATATCAATCGGCCTCACCAGCACCTAGTGTGAATGAGTCAGAGGCAATGGTGCGCTTAGTAGGCGCCCATTGGCTGCGTATTTGGCGCGCCTGCTCTGACGCAGATGATTCACCAATGGGAGCACAGTAATGCCTAACCTCGATATCAATGCACTGTCGAAAGACCTGAGCCAAGCGAAGGCACGCTGGACAGCCCGACAGACCCCGCAATCCTTGCTCAGTGAAAGCCAGAAGATGGCCTTGCTGGGTGTCATCTTCACCAAAGAGTACATAGACGCGGCGGCCGCACCGGCACCACAAAGCAAGGCGCCAGCCGCCTTCGCGCCGGCCGTGGACTGGCGCAACCGCAATGGCAATCACGTCACCTCGGTGAAGGATCAAAAGAACTGCGGCTCCTGCGTGTCCTTTTGCTGCACCGCCTTGGTGGAGTCCATGGCCTCGATCGAGAAAGGCCAGTTGCTGAATCTCTCGGAGGCCGATGCGCATTTCGGCTCCTCGCACGGGGCCAGCTGCAGCGGCTGGAATGCCAATGACTGCCTGGAGCAGATCAAGGTGCGCGGCGTGGTGCCGGATGCGCTTTTCCCCTATATGGCCGCCTTTGAAAATCCCCCGCAAAACAGCCCGGCCGAACCGCACTACTGGATACCGCATGCCGGCGCCATCCCGAATCGCGCCGCTGCGGCGATCAAGATCAACTCGCACGGCCTGCTGAGCAGCATCGTTGACCGCAAAAACTACCTCAGCAATGTCGGCCCTTGCTCGGCGTCCTTTGATGTCTACGACGATTTCTTCTCCTATGGCAGCGGTGTCTATCACCATGTCTCGGGCGTCTACCGCGGTGGCCATTGCGTTGAAGTGATTGGTTATTCCGAGGCCGAACAATGCTGGATCTGCAAGAACTCCTGGGCCGACAGCTTTGGCATGGCCGGCTATTTCAAGATTGGCTACGGCGAATGCAAGTTCGACGCCTACCCATTCGCCACCGCCCAAGGCGTGGTCTTGCCGCCTCCGCAAGTGGGTTGGCATGGCTATGAAAACCTCGGCGGCGTGATCACCTCGCGGCCCAGCGCCACCTCCTGGGCGGCCAATCGCATCGATGTGGTGGCGCGCGGCACCGATTCGGCCGTGCACCACCGCTGGTGGGACGGCAGCAGCTGGCAGGGCTGGGAGAGCTTAGGCGGCGGCATCCAGGGCGCACCGGCGATCTGCTCCTGGGGCAATGGTCGACTCGATATCTTCGCCGTGGGCCTGGATCACCGCATGTATCACAAGTGGTTCCAGGGCGGCTGGAGCGCCTGGGAGTCGCTGGGCGGCCAGTTCTCCTCCGAGCCTTGCGCGGTTTCATGGGGCCCGAACCGCATCGACATCTTCGGCCGCGGGCTTGACTCCGCGATGTATCACATGTGGTGGGACGGCGCCAACTGGGGCGGCTGGGAGAACCTCGGCGGCGTCTTGGCCTCGGGCCCGGCGGTGTCCAGTTGGGCCGCCAACCGGCTCGACTGCTTCGTCAAAGGCACCGACAGCAAGCTGTATCACAAGTGGTGGAATGGCGCCTGGAGCGGCTGGGAGAGCCTGGGCGGCTATGTCAGCGCCGAGCCGGCCGCCGAGTCCTGGGGGCCCAACCGCATCGACGTGTTCTACGCCGGCGCCACTTCGCACATGATGCACAAATGGTGGGACGGCAGCAGCTGGAGCGGCGAAGAGGATCTGGGCGGCATTCTGAGCTCCGGCGTCGGCGTCAGTTCCTGGGCCCCCGGCCGCCTGGACTGCTTTGTCGAGGGCACCGACTCGGCCATGTATCACAAGTGGTATGCCTGAACGACATCCCAGTCCGCTATGCGCCTGAAGTTTGAAGCCGGCAAGCCCTTTGAGCTGAAGCTGGGCTCAGCGCCCAGCACCGGCTATCTTTGGGAACCGCTGACCGCTCCGGCGGGCCTGCGGGTGAGAGAACTCGCCATGGAACAAGCCGCCGCCCCCAGCCCCGGGGACGGCGGCCAGCAGGTCTTTCAAATCCAGGCCGAGCAGCCCGGCCACTATGTCTTGCGCTTTCAATACAAACGCCGCTGGGAGGCGCAGGCCCTCGAAACCCGCGTCATTGAGCTTGAGCTGTACTGAACAAATCCGTTCAAGCCGAGCGTTCGATCTGCCACCAACGCGGCAGCAAGGCCCGAATCTCGGGCCGCGCATAGCGGTCGTCCATCAAGACCACCACGCCAGCGTCGCTGACGGTGCGAATCACCCGACCTGCGGCCTGCACTACTTTCTGCAAACCTGGGTAGAGGTAAGCGTAGTCATAGCCCTGGCCTAACAATTGATCCAAGCGCATCCGAATCTGCTCATTGACCGGGTTCAGCTGCGGCAACCCCAAGGTGGCAATGAAGGCGCCGATCAAGCGCTTGCCTGGCAGATCCACCCCTTCCGAGAACGAACCGCCCAGCACCACAAAGCCAATGCCCTGGCTGCTCTCGGTCAGGCGGGCCAAAAACTCGGCCTGGGCCGATTCGGCCATGCGCCGCTGCTGGCGCCAAATCGTGATGTTTGGAAACTCGCGCTCGAAGAGGTCAGCCGCCTCGTTCAAGTAGTCGTGACTGCTGAAAAAAGCCAGGTAGTTGCCCGGGGTCTGCTGAAACTGCTGTCCCATCAAGGCCACCAAGGCCGGCAATGAAGCGCGGCGATGCTGGTAACGGGTCGACACCTGCTGCGCCACCCGCACCTGCAGCTGTTCGGCACTGAAGGGCGCTTCCACCTCCAGCCAAGCGCTGCGCTCGGGTAGGCCCAAGAGGTCGGCGAAATAAGCAAAAGGCTGCAGCGTGGCCGAGAACAAGACGGCGGTGTGGGCGGCTTGCAGGCGCGGCTTCAGGAACTCGGCCGGCAGCACATTGCGGATGCACAGGGTGGACGAGGTTTTGGCCAAACCTTGACTGCTGAGCTGCAAGTCACACAGCGAATGCGGGCCAAACAGCTCGGCCAAGCGGGTGAAGTGCAAGGCTTCGAAATAGAAGTCTTGCAGGGCCACATCCCTTTCGGTGGGATGCTCGCTCATGTACTCGGTGATGGCGGCGCTGGCCAGTTGCAAGGCCGTCAGCAGCTTGGCCGGCAGAGCTTCCAAAACCGCGTACTCGCGTTGCGCCTCGCCCGCTTCTTTGTTCAAGGCGGCCCATGTGCGCTGCAGCTTGTCGAGCGGTTTCTTGAGAATGGCCGGCGCGCTCAGCTTCAAGGCGCGCAGCTTGGCTTGCTGCAGCTCGGCGCTGTACATCTTGCGGCCGCGCTCCACCAGGTTGTGCGCCTCGTCCACCAAAAGCGCCACGCGCCAACCCGCCTCCTGGCTCATGCCGTGCAGCATGGCGCTAAGGTCAAAGAAGTAGTTGTAATCGCCCACCACCACATCAGCCCAGCGCACCAGCTCCTGGCTCAGGTAATAGGGGCAGACCTGATGCTGCAAGGCGATTGCGCGCAGCGCGGCTTTGTCCAGCAGCGTGCCCGATGGCTGCGACACCGCCGCCAAGCGAGCCGCCGGCAGGCGCTCATAAAAGCCCTGGGCCAGCGGGCAGGAGTCGCCGTGGCAGGCTTTGTCCGGGTATTCGCAAGCCTTGTCGCGGGCCACCAACTCCAGCACTCGCAGCGGCGGGGCCTCGGGTGCAGCACGAGAGATTTTGTTCAATGCCTCCAAGGCCATGGCCCGCCCCGAGGTCTTGGCCGCCAGGAAAAACACCTTGTCCAGGCGCTGACCCGGGCCGGCCTTCAGCAGCGGAAAAATCGTGCCCACGGTTTTACCAATGCCGGTGGGCGCCTGCGCCAAGAGGCAGCGCCCCGAAACCGCCGCTTTGTAAACCGACTCCGCCAAGGGGCGCTGGCCCTGACGAAAGTCCGCATGCGGAAAACGCAGCGCATTCAAGGCTTCGTCCCGCGCCGCCCGATGCGCCAACTCAACCTCGGCCCAGCCCTGGAAGCGCTCACACAGCTGCTCAAAAAACACTTGCAAGTCTGCCGCGCTGTGGCGCTCGCAAAGCACTGTTTCCTCTTCGCTGACGACGTTGAAGTAGACCAAGGCCAGGTCCAGCTCGGGCAAGCCCTCGCTAGCGCAGAGCAACGCGCCGTAGACCTTCAGCTGCGCCCAATGCAGGGCGCGGTGATTGGCCGGCATGCGCGCGAGCGCGACGCGATGAGTTTTGACTTCCTCCAAACGCTTGCGGCCGGGGTCGTAACCATCGGCGCGGCCGCGCACCAAGAGCGCTTGGTATTGGCCGCTCAGGCTCAGCTCGGCGCGGTAGTCAGCACCGCGCCGGCTCGCCACCAGGGCATGGCCGGCGATGCCTTCTTGGCTGCTGGGCGCAGGGGTGAATCGCAGGTCCAGGTCGCCCGACTTGGCGGCGAACTCGCACAACGCCCGCACCGCCACCGTGTACTGCGGCTGAGTGCTCACGGCGACTCGGGAAGATCAGGCAAATCAGGCAGAGGCATTTCCGCCTCGCCGCCCAGTTGCGCTTGCGCCGACTCCTCCGGGCCTGGGGCCGGATGCGCTTTGGCCAAAGCCATCCAGACCGCAAACGGCAACTCGCAGTGCCGGTGCCGGGCCGGGCGCAGCAGCTCCAGCCGGCCATCCGCGACCTCGCCATGCAAAACCCAAACGCCAAAATCCTCGGGGATCTCTTGTGGCTCGGCGATGCCGGCGGGGAATACATAAAAGCACTCGCTGCACAGCCACTGATATGACTCGCGCTTGGCCGCATGGCGCAGGTCCGACAAGAGATCGGCCCGGCTGACCTTGACCTCATGCACCACCGGCTGCAGATAGGCCTGCACCGAGGTATTGCGCACCGAAAACACATCCGGCCGCGCCATGCGCCAGACCGCTTTGCCGCCAGCGGCTTGAGGCACGGGCGTGGCATCGGGCGCTTCGGCCACGAAACCAGGCAGCCCCGGCAGCTCCGGCGGCGCCAGCCCATCGGACGCAAGAACAGCGGCAGCGGTGTCCCCTGCGGCTGGCGAGGCCTGCGCCCGCAGCGACAACTCCCGCCAGACCACGCGCCCGTTTTGCTGCAAGCTACGAACTACCCGCTCCGCCAATTGGTCATGCGCGCTGGCCGCGCGCAGATTGCGGCGCCGAGCCGCAGCCAAGACTTGAATGCCGCTGGCGCTCAGTCTCAGGCTGTGCAGGCCACTGGCGGCGGCAGACATGGGCTCCACCCAGCCGGCTGCGATCAAATCCAGCTCCAAACCGTCGTGGCAGGGCCAACCGGCAGAACGCCAGATCTTCATCAGGCGCGAGAGCTGGGCCCGCGTGGGGCTGAGGGTTTGAGGCGAGTCCATACCTGTATAAGTTTACAGTGATGGGTGGCCGCCTACACTGCGGGCGGCGCCGCGCGACGCAAGCGCCTTGCCAAGTCGAACAACCCCCAACTGAATCGCGGCCCAGGCCGCACGCCCATGCTGAGCTGGATCTTCAAGAAATTTGGACGCAAGAGCGCGTCCGCTGCCCCGTCTGCACAAGCCGCTGCCCAAGAGCAAAAAGCCCGGGCCACCGAACTGGCGCAAGAAACACAGGCTCAAAAATCCGCACAAAAAGCGCGCGAGATTGAGGATGCCAAATCGCAATGGACGCCACGTCTGCAAGCCGCACTCGGCGACGAAGCGGCCCTGCTGGCCCTGGCCCAGGCCACGCCCCTCTTGGACATCAAGCTTGCCGCGATTGAGGCCCTGAGCAGCGAAGACAGCCTTAAACAGGCCGAGCGCGAGTTCCGCAAGCACGACCGCCGAGTGCAGCGTCTGGCCAAGCAAAAGCTGGAAGCGGCTGTGGCAACGCGCGTGGCCCGCAGCCAGGCGCAAGCGCTGATCGCCAGCGCCCAGGCCTTGCAGGCGGACGCCGAATTGCCTGTCAATCGCCTGATCAGTCTGGACCGCGAATGGCAAGCGCTGGACGCAGCACTGCTGGCGCCTGAGCAGATCGAAACCTTCACCCGCTTGAGCGCCGCACTGAACCAAAGCCTGCGCGAGCGCAGCGAGCAAGAGCAAGCGCTGCAGCGTTGGAGCCAAGAGGCCGAACAGGCCCTGAGCGACTGGCAAGCCCGCTGCACAAACGCAGCGAGCGAAGCCCAAGCTGAGGCCCTGGAAGGATTGATCCCCGCGCTGCAGGCGTTGCAGACAGCCCAGCCCCAGCTGCCCCAGAGCGAAGCGCTGGCGCAGCGCATCACCGAGGCCTTGGGCCAAACCGAGTCGCTCTTGGCCAAGCTGAATTTGCTGGCGCATTGCCGTGCCTTGCCGGCTGTGCCTGCAGCACCGGCACAAGCAAGCACTGCACCAGCCGAAGGCGAAACGACTGAAGCCACTCCGCCTGAAGTGGACGCCGCCAACCAAGCGTTCGAGCAAGCCGTTCAGCAATGGCAGGCTTTGCCCGCCTTGGCCCAAGCAAGCTGGGAGCAAGCGCTGCAACAGCAGTTTGCGGCCTGGAAGCGCGCACAGACGCCCCAAGCCAAGCAGGATGCCGCTGAACCCGCTGCGCCTAAGGCCGAGAAGAAAAAGAACAAGATTGATGAAAAGCGCCGGCCCAGCCTGCCCGATGCCAGCGCCGAGCAGTTGCAGCAACTCGAAGTCTTGCTGCAAGCCGCCGAGGCCGCATCCAGCGAAGGCCTGAGCAGCGAGATGCTGCGCCAGCTGCAAGCCGTGGACACGCTGACCGAAAGCTTCGCCGCCAAGAGCTTGAGCGAGGCCCTGCGCGGCCGCCTGCTAGCGCTGCATGCCGAACGCATGCACCTGCGCGACTGGGAGCATTGGGGCGGAGCCCGTGCGCTCGACGCGCTGGTTGCCGAAGCTGAGCAACTGGCGCAAGCCACGCCGCAGCCTGCTGAGACTGAAGCCCCTAAACCTGAGACTGAAGTCGCAGCAAGCGCTGAAGTTGCCGAAGCCCCCCAGGCCAGTAGCCCCGGCAGCACTACAGACAGCGTCCAAGAGGAAGCCCCCGCTGCCCCTGCCCCGGCCCCCAAGCTGAACCTGAAAGCCCATCGCGAAGCCATCCAATCGCTACGCCAGCGCTGGAAAGAGGTCGAGCGCCTCAGCGGCGGCGCCGGTCAGGCCCTGTGGGCGCGCTTCGATGCCGCGCTGCAAATCGCCCATCGCCCCATCGCAGCCCAAGTGGCCGAGATGCGCGCCGCACGCGAGAGCAATCTTGCCGCCCGCGAGGTCTTGCTCAACGAACTGCAAAACGCAGCGGTGCTGAGCAGCGAAGCCACAGCGGCCCTGGCCGCTGAAGAAGCCAGCGCCCATTGGAAAGAGCAGCTGCGCATCTTGAGCCAGTTCCAAACGGCCTGGCGCCAACTCGGACCGGTGGAACACACGGTGCCGCATGCGGCGCAAAGCGATTTGCTGCAACGCCAACGCGCCCTGCTGGAGCGCATCGAGCAGCCCTTGCAGCAAGCCCGCGCTCGCGCCGAAGCGCAACGCGAACAATTGATTGCCGCCGCCGAAGCGCTGGCCCGCGACATCGCAGCACAGCCGCAGCAGCGCGACACCACCCAGCGGGTGCGCGACTTACAAGCCCAGTGGCAAGCCCAGGCACGCAGCCTGCCGCTGGCCCGTGCCGCAGAAAACAGTTTGTGGGCCCGTTTCAAGACGGCCACCGACGCCGTCTTTGCCCAGCGCGAAGCCGCCTTCAATGCCCGCGATGAAGCCATCTCGGCCAGCGTGGCCGGCTATGAGGCTCTGCTGGCGCAGCTGAGCGCGCTGAGCTTGGAAACACCTGACGCCGAGATTCGACGCACCCTGGCCGAGGTGGACCGCGGCTGGCGCCAAGGCGGCGAGCTGCCACGCGCCACCGAGGCCGCGCTGAACACGCGCTTGCAGGCCGCCCATCAAGCGGCGCTGCAGATCCTGCAAGGTCGCAGCCAGTTGCAATGGCAGTCGCAGTGCGAAGCCTTGGCCAAGAAGTGGGCGCTGTGCCTGTCGCGCGAGCAAAACCCCGCCGCCATGGATGAGGCCAGCTTCGCCGCGCAGTGGACCCAAGCCGGCGCCCTGCCCGCTACTTGGGAGCAGGCCTTGAACCAACGCCAAGCCGGCCCAGCCGACGCGGCCTTTGATGAAGTCTTGCTGCAACTCGAAGCCGCATTGGACCTGGACAGCTCGCCCGAGCTGATGGCCGCGCGCCGCCAGCTCAAGCTCAAGGCCTTGAAAGATGCGATGGAAGGCCGCGGCGGCAGCGAGCAGGGCCCCGCCCAGCAAGCCGCGTGGTTCGTCGCCGCCCTGCGCCAAAGTGGGCTCAGCGACGAGCAGCAAGCGCGCTTGCAGGCCGTGATCAGCGCCCTGCGCGAAGCACCGGCCGGTGCCCTCGGCACCGCGCTGGCCAAAGTCTGAGGTCTGAGTAGAGCCCAAGCGCCGGTGGCCACAGGCCCTGCGCCTGTTCTGGGCCTCGCGCCCAGCGCCTGCCAGCCCAGCGGGGTTTCATCCCAGGCCAGACCGCTCTAAGTGGGCCGAAGGGGTGCATTCACCCCTGAATTTCGGCGCCTGTTCCCAGCTGCAACAGCCCCGCCCGCTCGGTGTCTGCGAGCCCGGTTTTCGTCCCCTGGGCAGGCCGCTGCACACCGCTCATTTCTAGAGTCAGTCATCCGCCCCATCGTCCCGATGGGCGTGGTTCAACCCCATTGAGGAGACTGACTTGTTCAAGAAAACCGCAATTGCCCGCGCCCTGGCGCTGGCGCTCGGAGGCGCCGCGCTGGGCGTGAGTCTGAGCACACCCGTGATGGCGCAGTCCAATGCCACCGGCACCATTTTTGGTCGGCTGGACGTGCAGACCGCCGACAGCAGCATCTTGATTGAAAACCCGGCCACCGGCTTCAAGCGCAATCTGACGCCCGACGCTCAAGGCCGCTTTCAAGCCACGTCCCTGCCGGCCGGCATCTACCGAGTCAGCCTGCTCAAGGGCGGGGTGCTGGTCAGCAGCCGCGAGGGCGTCGAGGTCCAGGTCGGCAAAGGCAACGAGGTGTCTTTCCTTGACGCCAGCAAGCTCGAGACCGTCGAAGTGCGCGGCCGCGCCAAGACGATTGACGTCTCCACCGCCGACAACGGCGTCAGCTTTGGTGCCAAACAGTTGGACATCTTGCCGGTGCAAAAGTCGGTGGAGGCGGTGATGCAGCTGGCGCCCAATGTGACGCGCGGCGACTCCCGCTACAACGGCGCAGCCAGCCTGGGCGGCGGCGCGGCCTCGGAGAATTCTTTCTACATCAACGGCATGGTGGTCACCAATCCGAACACCGGCCTGGGCGCTTCATCGCTGCCCTTTGGCGCCATCGAGCAGATGCAGGTGGTGACCGGCGGCTTCGGCGCCGAGTTTGGCCGCTCCATGGGCGGCGTGGTCAACATCATCAGCAAGAGCGGCAGCAATGAATGGGAGACCGGCGCCCTGCTCACCTACTCGCCCAATGCGCTGCGATCGAAGGCGCGAAACATCTACTATCAAAAGACCGGCAAGCCCGGCAATGAAGGCACCGACGGCACGCTGTACCGCCTGCAAGACCAAAACACACAAAGCCAGGTCGAGATGGGCGCCTATGTGGGCGGCCCGCTGATCAAGGACCGCCTGTTCATGTTCTTGGCGGCGGACGAGAAACGCACCGACTCCAGCGTGGTGGACCTGCCCACCTCCAGCGTCTCCAGCAATAAATGGGGCTGGGCCGAGCGCGAGGACAAGACCACCCGCTACCTGGCCAAATTCGACTGGAATCTGCACGATGACCATCGCCTGGAGTTGACCCTGATTGGCGACAACTCCACGCGCGACCGCCGGGTCAGCGGCTTTGACTACGCCACGCTGAGCCGCAAGGGCGCGCAGCCCAACACCGACTTCCGCGACCACTACAAAAACGAGTTCAACCAAACCCCGGTGGGCTCGGATGTGCAGATGCTCAAGTACACCGGCAACCTGAGCAATGACCTGACGCTGACCGCCATGGTGGGCCAGACACGCTCGGAGCATGTCAACACCTTTCAATACGGCGGCACGTCGGGCGGCAGCCAGTACTTTGTGGACGCCAGCGCCAGCGGCCGCGCACCCGGCTTGGTCTACAACAACCCACAGCCCCTGCTGAATAACCAGTTACCCGACGGTGCTGTAGACAAGACGCGTTCGATGCGCCTGGACGTGGAATACCGTCTCGGCCAACATTCGCTGCGCGCCGGCCTGGATCGCAATGAGCTGAGCTCCATGAACAACGGCGACTTCTTGCCCGGCGGCGGCACCTATCGCTACCGCAAGAACAACGACATCAATGCGGTGCCGGGTGACGCTCCCGGCTCAACCAGCATTGCCAGCGGCGGCGGCCTGGGCCTGCAGGGCTACTACGGGCGAGAGTTCAATTTCTCAACCGTCACCAATGCCTACTCGGACACCTCGGCCTGGTACTTGGAAGACCGCTACCAGGTCAGCAAAAACCTGCTGATCTCGCTGGGCCTGCGTAGCGAATCCTTCACCAACAAGAACAACGAGAAGGAGGTGTTTCTGGATCAACCGAACCAGATCGCCCCACGCCTGGCCGCCATCTGGGACGTCAATGGTGACGCCAGTTTGAAGCTATACGGCAGCGCAGGCCGTTATGCGGTGCAGATGCCCACCCATTTGGCGGTGCGCGGCGCTGGTCCCTCGACCTATATGTGGCAGTACTTCACCTACACCGGCATCAACGCCGATGGTTCACCGATTGGCCGCAAGAACATCAGCCCACGCTACAGCCCGGATGGCGAAGACGGCTCCAAGAAGGACCGCCGCACGCTGATCATTGACGACATGAAGCCCAACAGCCAGGACGAAATTTCGCTGGGCTTTGAGAAGGCGCTGAGCAAGTCCTTCAATATCGGCGGCAAACTGACCTACCGCCGCTTGGTCTCCACCATCGACGACTACTGCGGCGGCGCCGGCCCGATACAGAAATGGGCGGACGATCACAAGATCGACACCAGCAACTGGATCGGCGGCCCAAATGGCAGCGGCTTCTTATGCACCCCCTTCAACCCAGGCGTGGACAACACCTTCAATGTGGACTTTGCCGGCACCGGCAAGGACTACACCAAGGTCAAGCTGAGCGCCGCCGAACTCGGCTTTGACAAGCCACAGCGCGACTTCCTGGCCTTTGATGTATTCGCCGAGCACCCCTTGAGCGATGGCTGGTACGGCAAGATCAGCTATGCCTACAGCCGCAACAAGGGCAATACCGAAGGGCAGACGCAGTCCGATGTGGGCCAGACCGATATCGGCGAAACCCGCTCCTGGGACTACACCGACCTCATGGAGCATGCCTACGGCCCGCTGCCCAACCAACGCACCCACTCGATCAAGGCCTATGGCTTCTATCAGCTGAACGACCAGTGGCAGATCGGCGCCAATGCCTTGCTCGCCTCGGGTCGCCCGCGCAGCTGCATCGGTTCCTACCCGACCACACCCAACTCCGGCAATGGCTCGGCCTATCACTACTGCGACGGCAAGCCTTCGCCCCGTGGCTCGGTGGGCAATCTGCCCTGGGACAAGCGCCTGGACCTGAACCTGATCTACCGGCCGTCGGTGGTGAAAGGGCTGGCCTTGCGAATGGATGTGTTCAACGCCTTCAACTCGCAAGTGGCACAGAACGTGGATGAAACCTATAACGTAGGCGGCACCGGCACCAATGTGTCGCCCACTTATGAGCGAGTGATCAGCTACACCGAACCCCGCTTCGTCAAGTTCAGCATCCAATACGACCACAAGTTCTGAGTCCGGACCGAAGGATGGCCCTGCGGCCATCCTGACGCCGGACGAAGGCCAGGCCGCCTGCAAGCGGCCGGGCTGAGGTCGGACCGATGGCCGCTTCAGGCGGCCAGCTTCTTGCCTTCGGCGCGAGGTTTCACACCGAAGCGCCAGCAAGGGCCAGAGGGACTCAGCCATGTCTCTGGACAAGGGGCCTTGCGCCCGCCCCCTTGTGCGAATGCTGGATCCTACCTATGCGCCTCCAGTGAAAAGCGCTGCCCCAATTTGGGTTGCTACCAAGCCCTCGAACCCAAAATGCAGTTCAAAATCTGGCCGCTGGTTTTGCCTGTTATTTAAATCGGCTTGTTCACAGAAAATGCCACACAAATCCAATCCGCAAGTCACTTGAAGACTCATCACAACTGAATAGTTAGAAGTCATGGAACAGAGACCGGAGCTACTCGACTACGTGGTTTTCTTCGAAACCGAGCCCGACTGGATTCACCCAGAGGGCTGGTACTACGGAGCTAGGTTCACGACGCATCGCGGCGCGGACAAGATCGTTGCAACCGTCGGACCGGATGAAATGGAATTCTCCGTTCAATGGTGGCAAGAAGATCAATTGCGGGTGCGATTTAGCTCGGTGGCGGCAAGTGGCTGGACAATTGAAACAAGCGGGTCAAAAGAACTCTTGCGAGTTTCGTTCAACGACGAGAGGGTCAAGTTCTGTGAACTGCAGCTTAAGCCGCATGTGCGTGTCGAGTGGTCGATGACATGGTGAAAATGACTTCTAACTGGTCGGTCGAGCCGCCTCGCGACGTTATGGAGACAGGCCGCCAAGTTATCCGACACGGATGTCTCCATATTTCCAAGCTAGGCCGCAAAATCCCATCTCACTCAAGTCCTCCGCCTTTGAAAAACTTTCGCTACGACTTTTTCCCGATCTGGCGCCTTCAGTCCACCATCTGTACCGCAAGCGTCTTCCTAGTCTGGTTTGCGCTATCGTTGATCGTTGATCGGCCCATGACGAAACCACACCTGCTCTTGAGCTTGGCAATCTCAGCCTTCTGCGCCGTCATATTGGGTATCGTGACCGCCGCGGTGAGGTTTCAAGTGCAGGCCGAAGGCATTCGCACCTTCAACACGTTTGGTCGGTGGCAAATAGTTCCTTGGGAAGGAGTTTCCAAAGTATGGCCGGCGAAGTACTACTTCCTTCCGCACCTTCGACTCACCGTCGACGGTCATAAAGTTCCGTTCTGGATTCCGCTCTTTCTGAATGACATGCAAGCATTTCGTGCAGCAGTAATCGGCCACGCAGGTGATGCTCACCCGATCTCCCGTGCACTGCCGGTTCCGCCTGCGGCCACTGAGAGAAGAGGCAGTGTGCGAAATTCGGGGGCAGGTCGTAAATCTAAGAGCAAGGCCCGGCCCTGAATTCACCAGAAGCCAGCCAACAGTTAGACGGGCCGGTCCTACTCGTTGGAATTCTCGGTTGACACCTTTACCATCGGCGCCAAGCTCGCAAGAGAGCAACTCGATGATGCCCGACCCGGGGTTCGAACCGACTCGCAGTGGTTGGCCAGTCCGGCCCCATTTCATTCTTGGCCTTCCGGGCGCTGCCGTCGCTCGCGGCTCAGTTTCGACGTTAGACACCCCCAGCCTTGACGCGCAAACCGTATCAACTTCCACGGCAGAAATGAGGCAGGACAACTGATGAAGCTGAGGCCTTGCTTAGGTGCAGGGGCAGCATTCACACGTCCCTCAGGCTGACTGCAGGCCTCGGCGGCGATCACTGCGCCGGCTCCAGCCCAGCAGGGCAAGAAAGAGCAGTACGGCCGGCACGGTCATCGCCATCTCGGTCAGCAAGGTGGCATGAGCGCCGTACTTGCTGAAGACGTAGCCGTAAACCGCCGTTGACCAACCAATCGGCGTATTGGACAGTGAGGCCATCAGGTTGTACTTGGTAGCAGCGGCGCCTTTGCCGATGGCCTCCAGCGTGACGGCCGAGAAGGCGGCGTAGCACAGGCCGTTGGCGAAGGCGTAGAGGCTGGTCCAGACGATGAACTGGGTCTCGGTCTGTGGTGCCAGCGCCATGGCCACGCTGATGCCGGCGGTGCCCAGGCCTAGCAAGCAGTAGGCCAGTTGGCGGTTCATGCGGTCACACAGGTAGCCGCCGAGCAGGCAGCCGGCGGCCGAAAGCAGGCCGCTCATGGTGCCCGTGACCAGGGCGACGGTGTCGGCGCTGGCGCCCCACTTGTCGGCAAAGATGGCGTACATATTGCTCATCGCGCCGGTGCCGAGCGGCAGAAACACAACCAGCATGGCCAGGGCGCCTCGGCGCGAACGCACCACACTCCAGAGGTCGCGCCCGGTCTCGCGCAAGCGCTCACGCACACTGCCGACGATGGCCTGGGAGAGATCCTCGCGCAGCCAGAAAATGGGCAGGCTGCACAGGGCGCAGACCGAGGCCAACACGGCGGTACCGGCGAGCACGCTCAGGCCGCCGGAATGAATCAGCCACAAAGCCAGCCCCCCCGCCCAGACCGCCGCCGCCCAGATTGCCGGCCTGAAACCAGCCGGCGGCGCGACCCTTGGCATGCTCGGGCGTTTGATGCGCCATCAAGCAGTCCACCGCCATGCCGACCACGGTGGAAGCCGCGCTGAGGGTCACCACCAGCGCGATGATGCGCGGCATGGCTACGGTGCTCATGACTTGCATGCCCAGCGCCAGCATGCTGAAGACCAGGCCGACCATGCCGATGGCAAACCAGCGCTTGCGCGTCAGGGTCAGGTCGATCACTGGCGCCCACAGAAACTTCCAGGTCTGGGGGATGTAGTTCATGGCGAGCATGGTGGCAATCAGCTCGGCACTGACATGGGCTTGCGCCAGCAGATAGGCCACGCACACCCCGGTAAACCCCGTGGCCGCGCCGAAGGGCGCGATCAAAAACATGAAGAAAGCCGGATGAGGAACTTTCTGCTCGGTGGGCAGCAGATGTGCGGGGGTGGTCATGGGTGTGGGTGGTCGCTTAGCGCAAACAGCAGGAAGGCGAAGCTAGCGACCATATCACCGGGGCGCCGCAGGGCCAGGGGGTTTTCACGGGCGGCGACCTCGGCGCAAAGCCTAGGCTCTGGATCAAGCTCAGGCTGAATCAAAAACCGCCTTGACCTCTTTGGCAAAACGCTCGCTGACCGGCACCTTGTCACCCGAACTCAGCGTCAGCTCATAAGTGCTGTCGCCGGTGACTTCCATGCGGCTCATGGACCCTGGGCGCACCAGCGCCGTGCGGTGCACCCGCATGAACTGATGAGGCAGCAGGCGCAGCTCCAACGCACTCAAAGTGGAGCGGTGCAAGACCACGCGAGGGCTGCTGCCCGGGTTGACTCTCAGGTGCAACTCCACATAGTTGCCGGCGGCAGCAATCCACTCGATGTCGGCAACGGCGACCCGCTCAACCGAGCCCACCGAGCGCACCGTCAGAAAGTCCAAGGCCGGATAGGGCTGCCCCGCCGCCACTTGGCTTTGCTCTTTCAAGAAGCTGCCCATGGCATCGGCATAAGCCGTGGCGTAGGCGGCACTCTGCTTGAGCGCCAGCACCTGCTCGGCCCGCGCCAGCATGGCCGCAAAGCGCTGGTCGTCAAAGGGCTTGAGCAGATAGTCCAGCGCGAACACATCAAAAGCGCTGAGCGCATGCTCATCAAAGGCCGTCACAAAGACGATCAAGGGCGCGGGCTTTTGCGGGCTCGCGGCGGCCTGCAATTCGGCGGCAAAGTTCAGGCCGTTCTCGCGCGGCATTTGAATGTCCAGCAAGAGCAGATCCACCTCGCGCTGCGCCAGCGCCACGCGCGCCTCGGCAGCGCCCGCACAGGCACCCACACAGCGCCAGCCCGGGTGATCGGCCAGGGCCAGCTGCAGATTGCTGCGCGCCAGCGCTTCATCGTCAACGACCAGCGCGCTCAGGGTCTTCTTCATGAACAGCATCCCGACAGGGCAGAGTCAATTCGGTTTCAAAGCAAGCCGCCTGCGTCATCGCTTGGCTGCGCAGCTGAGCCTGCTCGCCATACAACATGGCCAGACGCTCGCGCGTGGCGCTCAGCCCCAATCCATGGCCGGGCTGACGCGCCGCCTCGGCCGGCAAGGGGTTGCGAATCAAGAACACCAGGCGGCCGGGCTCGGGGCAGGCGAGGCTCAACTGGATCACGCCCTGGCCTTCATGCGCCTCCAGGCCGTGGCGTATGGCGTTCTCGATCAAGGGTTGAAAGAGCAGCGGCGGGCAGGCGATCTCGGCCCAGGCGGGTGCACCCGCCCCTTCTTGTATCGTCCAGCGTACTTGCAAGCCCTCGCCAAAGCGCAGACTTTGCAAGGCCAGGTAGTCGCGCACAAAGTCCAGTTCGTCTTGCACTGTGACCCAGTTGCTGCGGCTGGCGCGCAAGGCATAACGCAGCAATTCACTGACCCGACTCAAGGCCGACAGGGCGGTGCTGCGGTCACTGCCGCGCACCAGGGCCGAGATGCTGTTGAGCGCGTTGAACAAAAAGTGCGGCTCCAGCTGGCCTTGCAGCAAGGTCAGGCGCAGACGCAGGTTGTCGGTCTGCTCGCGCCGCCAGTCCAGCTCGCGGTCTCTTGCGGCACCCAGCGCACACAAGCCGGCCTGGACCGCAAAGGCACTGCTGGCCAGCACGAAGTCATAAAAACGGTTGAACCAGCGCTGGCTGCTGATGTGCTGCCACCAAAGGCTGAGCGGCTTGCCGTTTTGCAACAGGTCTAAGGCGCTGACATAGCCTGTCCACACGACCATGAAGACCGCCATGCAGACGACGAAGTTTTTCGACAAAGCCGCCGGGCAGGACCACAGCCGCGGCCAACGCTGCGCCTGCATGAACAAGCACCAGCTCAGCAAAAGAAAGGGCGGAAAGAGCGGCAGGCTGTCTTTCAGCAGCACGCCGAAACTCAGCTGGGTTCGCCCTAGCTTGGCCGCATCATTGGTCTGCGCCAAGACCAGCAACAGGCAAAACAGCAGCCAGACCACCGTGCACACCCACAAGCCGCGCCAAGCGCTGCGGCGCAGGCTTATCCGGCCGGGGCCCGCTGAATCGGCGGCCCGGCCAGGCAAGACGTCAGAGAAATTAGCGCGCATGAATCAGGCGAAAGAAGCACCAGCGTTGACAGCGGCCGGCCCCCTTGGGCCCGCCTTGCGGCCACTGTATGCCATGCACAAGGCCAGAGCGGGCCAAGGCGCTGCCACTCGTCCCCCCGGCCTGGCAATTCATCCCATGCTGGGCCAGGCCCAGCGCTTTCCGAGCCAAAGTCGCGGCCGCGTTTGGGCCCAAGGGCACAGACGCCATGCCATCAACCGAGGACCTCTTCCATGCGCCGAATCGCCTCTTACACCCCCTTGTTGCTCGCTCTGAGCCTGAACCTGCTGAGCAGCAACGCCGACGCACAGCCCGCCAACACAGGCAATGCCGCCGCCGCGACCACCGAGCCGGCGCAGCAGTACCGCGCGCTGTCAGCGCAAACCCGCGATGTGGCCGAGCGCTATCTGCAGGCCTATTTGAGCCGCGACTGGCCGCGCTTGTTTCCGCTGATGGCCGAGCACATCCACTTTGCCGACCCCACGGCAAAGATGGTTTTTGGTGACTTGAGCCAGCAGGGCAAACCGGCACTGACGAAGTACTTCACCGAGGTCTACCCCTATGTGGAAACACACGCCTTCAAACGTGAGCGCAGCACCTTTGCCGGCCAGCACGCGGTGTTCATCGGCGAGTCGGACTGGTCCTTCTCGCTGCCCGGCCAAGCACCCGTGCGCAGCAAAACCCCCTTGGTGCTGACCCTGACCGTGGAGAACGGGCTGGTCACCCAGCACCAAGAGCTGGCCGATTTCCAAAGCTATCTGAACGGCCGCCAGCAAGTCAGTCCCGGCAGCAGCAAGCCCTGAAGCAAGGCTGAACACCAACGCGGCAAGCCTGTCCCAAGACAGGCGCCGCGCCACTGTGTATGCTTGCCGGCGCTGGCGCAAAGCCAACACCGCCCTGCCCCCGTTTCAAGGCCTTCGCGAGGATCCACCCATGATTCATTTGACCGTCAACGGCAAACCCGCTTCGGTGGACGCCGAACCCGATATGCCCCTCTTGTGGGCCTTGCGTGAAGACCTGCAGCTGACCGGCACCAAGTTCGGCTGCGGCATGGCGCTGTGTGGCGCTTGCACCGTGCATTTGGACGGTCAACCGGTACGCTCCTGCTCCACGCCACTGTCGGCGGCCGTCGGCAAGAAGGTCACCACCATCGAGGGCGTGGGCGCCAGCAAGACCGGCCGCGCAGTGCAGACCGCCTGGGTCAAGCTCGATGTGCCGCAGTGCGGCTACTGCCAAAGCGGCCAGGTGATGAGCGCTTGCGCGCTGCTGGCCCGCAAGAAGTCGCCCAGCGACGCCGACATCGACGCGGCCATGAGCGGCAATATCTGCCGCTGCGGCACCTATCAGCAGGTGCGCGCCGCCATTCACGACGCCTCGGCCCTGTTGAAGAAAGGCGCTTGATCATGGACAGCACGACTGTGAACAATTCTCGCCGCGGCTTCCTCAAGAGCAGCGCTCATGGCCTTGGCAGCGCCTTGATGATTTCCTTTGCCCTGCCGCTGGCGACCAAACGCGCCGAGGCGCAGACCACCAACACCTTCAGCCCGAATGCCTGGCTGCGCATCACGCCGGACAACTGCGTCACCGTGATGTGCGGCTCCTCCGAGATGGGTCAGGGTGTGTTGACCGCCATTCCGATGCTGGTGGCCGAGGAGCTGGACGCCGACTGGGCCCTGGTCGGTGTGGAGCAAGCCCCCGCCGATGCGGCCTACAACAACCCTCTGTTCGGCATGCAAGGCACCGGCGGCAGCACCACGGTGCGCGCGCACTGGACGCCGCTGCGCCAGGCCGGCGCTGCCGCTCGGCAGATGTTGGTCGCGGCAGCCGCTGAGTTGTGGAAGATTGACGCAGCACAGCTGCGCACCGAGCGCGGCCAGGTGATCGCGCCGAACGGCAAGAAGATCGCCTATGGTGCCTTGGTGGAGGCTGCCGCCAAACAGCCGGTGCCAAGCAAGCCCACGCTGAAAGCAAATAAAGACTTCAAGATCCTGGGCCGGCCCACCCGCCGCCTGGACGTGGCCGCCAAGGTGAATGGCAGCGCGCAGTTTGGCATCGACGCCCATGTGGAGGGCATGCTGGTTGCGGTGATGTCGCGCGCGCCCGCCGCAGGGGTGAAGCCCAAGAGTTTCGACGAGGCCGCGGCGCGCGCGATCAAGGGCGTCAAACATGTGATCAGCCTAGATCAAGGTGTGGCCGTCTTGGCCACCGGTTTCTGGGCCGCCAAGAAGGGCCGCGCCGCGCTGAACCTGCAATGGGACATGGGCCCCAGCGCCGAACTGAGCAGCGCCAAGGTCAGCAGCATGCTCGAGACCGCCGCCAGCAATGCGCAAGCGGTGGCCGTGGACAAGGGCAATCTGAAAGATGCGGCGGCCAACTCCAGCCAACAGCTGAGCGCAACTTATGAGGTGCCCTATCTGGCCCATGCCTGCATGGAGCCGCTGAACTGCACCGCCTGGGTGCGAGAGAACGAGGCCACCGTCTGGATCGGCACTCAGGCCCAAGGGCCAACGCAACAAGTCGTGGCACAAGTCGCCGGCGTGCCGACCGACAAGGTCAAGGTGCACACCACTTTGCTCGGCGGCGGTTTCGGGCGTCGCTTTGCGCATGACTTCACCATCAGCGCCACGCTCTTGTCCAAGATCAGCGGCCACCCGGTCAAGCTGATCTATGAGCGCGAGGACGATATGGCCGCCGGCTTCTACCGGCCTGCCTCTCTGGTCAAGTTTGAGGGTGCGTTAGATGACAAGGGCCAACCGACCCTGCTGCGCGCCGACATCGGCTCGCCTTCCATCATGGCCGGCTCCGGCTTCATGAAGATTCCCGCCAGCGGCGTAGACGCGATGGCGGTGGAAGGCCTTGCCGATCACCACTACGAGATCGCCAATCAGCGCATCGCCTATGGCCAGGCCGAACCCGGCCCGCAGGTTTGGTTCTGGCGCTCGGTCGGGCATTCACAAAACGCCTTCTTCCTGGAAAGCTTTGTCGACGAGATGGCTCATGCGGCCAAGGCCGACCCACTGCAGTTCCGCCTGAAGATGTTGAGCCAGCACCCGCGCCTGCGAGGTGTTTTGGAGCTAGCCGCCGCCAAGGCCGGCTGGGGCAAGCCTGCGCCCAAGGGCATTCACCGCGGCATCGCGGTGGCCGAGAGTTTTGGCAGTTATGTGGCTGAAGTGGCCGAAGTCTCCATCGGCAAAGACGGGACACCCAAGGTGCACCGGGTGGTGGCGGCGGTGGACTGCGGCCAGACCGTCAACCCCTTGACCATCACGCACCAGATGGAAAGCGCCATCTGCTACGGCCTCTCGGCGGCGCTCTACGGCAAGATCAGCCACAAAGACGGACGCGTGGAGCAAAGCAATTTCCACGACTACCCGGTCTTGCGCCTCAGCGAGATGCCCAAGGTCGAGGTTCACATCCTGCCCAGCACCGCAGCACCCGGTGGCATTGGTGAGCCCGGCACCCCGCCGATCGCTCCCGCGGTCTGCAATGCCATCTTTGCCGCCACCGGCGTGCGGGTGCGCAAGCTGCCAATCGAAGCGGCGGCCCTGCTGAAACCGGCCTAAGCCCTCAAGCGGGCGGATAGCCCTCTTCCGTCAAGGCCGCGACGAACACGTCGCGGCCTTTTTCGCTTTCGACTCGCAAGATTTTCGCTTCGCGGTCAAACAAGGGCTTGGCCTCGGCGTCCACGCTCGCCACCGTCTTGGTGATGGCGGCCACGCAGTGGCCGCAGGTCATATCGGGGAGTTTGAATTCGTACATGGTGGGGACCTTTGGGTTTGAACTAGGAAGAGCATAAACCGGCGGGACGGTTGGGCGTGAGGGTCAGGTCTTGCTGGCATGGTTGAAGTAATCGCTCCGATGCATTGAAGGCTGTTCGGCTTCGTTTGACTCGGTCGCCCCGCACGATGCCGGGAATTCGCCCCGGCGGGCGACCCCCTTCTCTTGTCTCGCCAAGAGAAGGAGGCAAGAGAAGGCGACCCTGACGCATGGCCCTGCGGGTCCGCTCGGATGCTCAAATTTGCCGGGCCGCGCCCAACTCACTGCGCTACGCTCCGTTCAGACAAGGGGCGCGAAGCCAGTTCTTGAAGTCGCTACGCGACGCCCGGCAAATTCTGCGCTCCTCACCCATGCAGAAGGGGAACGCCAAAGAACACGGCTCGCTGCGCGTCGCCTCGAAGGGTGCATGCGCAGAGCACATGCACCTGTCAAGCGATTCCCTTGAGGGTCAGGTCTTGCATTTAAATCAGAGAACTCGCCACGGCTTTGTACTCAAGAGCGGTTAAGCGGCATTCGCGCCAATTGAAAACCGTTTCTTCATGTAGTCAAGCGCTTCTTGTTCTGCTTGATGGACTGTTTTCTGCGTTGCGACCATTTTCTCGGCGGCAGTCATGACCACGCTTTGTGCTGCCGGATCGCGCTTGGCAAGGCGACCGACGGCGAGTTTGAAGGCCTGCAATGTCGGTACATCCATATTCGCAAGCAAATCTTGGATAGTGCCGTCCGTGAGACGGGAATCGTTCGTGATTGCAACGCAGGTCTCGCGAATGACCGCCTTCTCTGCAGAGCGAAGTTGGCCATCCGCCTTGCCAACATAGAGCAGTACCCTGAGTGTGTCGTACTCCCCTTCAAGAAGTAGGTCTTTGGTGCGATCAGGTGACTCGTCGTACTTGGTCTGAAGGTATGTGCGAACGTCGCTGACGACTTCGCCAGACTCTTCATCAATGCAAGACTCGATACGGTCGCATCGAAAAGTCCTCGTTGCATCTCGCATGTTGCAGTGCCCGATGAGTAACGTAGTCGGACCTACCGCGCCAAACTGCCGTACATCGACCGTACGTTCAGTTTTGCGGCCGGCCCCATCGGTGTACTTGAGCTTCAGCTTGGCCTTCGCTGGCAAAGGTTGGGAAACTTCCCAAAAGCTGCCTTCCCATTCATCTTTATCGATGCTCTCGCGAGGTTGGCGCCCATACCCTCCGTCCTCATAGCTCACCGTGATCTTGATCGGTATCTCGTGCTGCCCGGATCGCGGGTTTGGAGGATATGCTCGTGGCTTCATCAAAACCCTGTACGCGATCCAAACCGCGAGACCACCAAGAAGAAGGTAAAGGAGTGTCATTTGCGTGTGCGACCCGGTCGTAGCCCTATGCCACCTGGCCCGTTGTAGAGCGCCCTGCGGCGCTGAACATTGCCAAAAAGCGGCGCAGTAGCAGCCCTGCCAAACCGGCGAGCAAGTGCTTATCGCATCTGAGTTCTCTCCGGACCAGCTTGTTTATTCATGCAGCATTGAATTTATCGACCAACTTCGCACCTGTCCCAAATCCAATGAGGATCAGGCGGCGCAGTCAGTAGCATGGCAAGTGTGTATGTTGCCATCAAATCCAGGCGTTATGCCCAGTCTGAATGTACATCTCAAGTAAAAGAATCCTGATCCTATCGGCATAGACCTGCGAGGGGCTTGCGCGTAGCGCAGCACCCATCCAGGCGACGCGCAGCGAGCCGAGTTGACTAGACTTCCCCCTTCTGCATGGGCGAGGAGCGGAAGGTTTGGCGGGCGTCGCGGAGCGACTTCAATCACCTAATTCGCGCCCCTTGTTTGAACGT
>NZ_JBBHJX010000015.1:0-117319 GCF_037482915.1 Paucibacter hankyongi | reverse complement strand
CTGTTTTCCCCGTCGCTTGACCGGATTCTTGCTCCGTCTTTAAGCTCCAAGTCGTTCAGCAGCAGCCCTGCTGATGGAGCAATTTTTGCGGCATGATGGCGGCTGATCGACACGAAGCACCTCTTCTAGCCAGCGTGAATCTACCCACCCCCGCCATTGTCGCCGTACGAGGCGCACAGCGCCTGCCTCGCTTGGCCCTGATTTTTCTGTGCGCCGCCTATGTGTTGCCCGGACTGTTCGGGCGCGACCCTTGGCGAAATGCTGATCTCAGCTCGTTTGGCTTCATGGCAAGCATCGCCCAAGGGCATGCTGCATGGTGGCAGCCCGCCATTGGCGGCATTCCCGCTGCCGGGGGCCCACTGCCCTACTGGATCGGCGCATTGGCCATCAAGGCCCTTCCATTCATTGACGCCGCATTGGCGGCACGCCTGCCATTCGCCCTGATCCTGATCGGCGTCCTGGTGCTGGTCTGGTACAGCAGCTTCCACCTGGCCTGCACCGATGCGGCGCAACCCGTGGCCTTTGCTTTTGGTGGCGAGGCCCATTCCATTGACTACGCACGAGCCCTCGCGGATGGCGCCCTCTTGGCGTTGATTGCCTCGCTGGGTCTGCTGCAACTCGGGCACGAAACCACGCCCGAATTGCTGCAACTGGCCGCCGTGTCTTTGTACCTGTATGCCTTGGCGGCCGCGCCCTTCAGACAAACCAAGTCACGTTGGGCGGCACTAATGTCCTTACCGATGTTGGCGGCCAGTGATGCGCCGGCCGTTGCGCTGGCACTATCCCTGGTAGGTGCAGTGCTATGCCGACGCTCAAACTTCGAACAGGTTCGCACCTTGAGTGGCTGGCTTTTGGCGGCCGGTCTGCTTGCCGCCTTGAGCGCCTGGGGCTTCAACGCCTGGGCCTGGCGGGTCAGCGCCCAAGCCAGTTTTGACTTCGGCCTGTCCATGCTCAGCCTGGTCGGGTGGTTCTGCTGGCCTTCCTGGCCCTTGGCACTTTGGACACTGTGGCGCTGGCGCAGCCATTGGCAACGGCGCCACATCATGGTACCGCTGTCATGCGCGCTGGTGTCCTTGATCACCTGCGCGCTGATGGGCGGCTCTGACCGCGCTCTTTTGCTGAGCCTGCCGGCCTTGGCACCATTGGCAGCCTTTGCCCTGCCTACGCTGCAGCGAGGCATTGCGGCCGCCATGGACTGGTTTTCGGTGTTTTTCTTCAGCGCCAGCGCCCTGTTCTTTTGGGTCTACTACGCCTCCATGCAGACCGGGTGGCCGGCTACTCCGGTGGCCAATATGCGCCGCCTGGCCGATGGTTTCGAACCTTCTTTCAGCGCCTCTGCATTGCTGCTGGCATTGCTGGCAAGCCTGGCTTGGTTGGCCCTGGTGCGCTGGCGCACCGCCCGGCATCAGCCCGCTCTTTGGAAGAGCTTGGTTCTACCCGCCAGTGGCGTTGCCCTCAGCTGGTTGCTGGCCATGAGTTTGATGATGCCGCCGTTGGACTACGCACGCAGCGATACGCCTTTGGTTGAGCGCTTGCGAGCACATGTCCCCGCAAGTGCCAACTGCATTGCGACACCGAATCAAGCCCTGCACACCATGGCCGCACTTGAATTCCAAGGCGGATGGCGGGTTGACGGGCTGCATCAATTACAGAGCAGTCCCTGCCACTACGCATTCTTGAACGGCCCCATCAAGGAAATGCCGGAAGGCTGGGAGCAAATCGCCAATATCCGCCGTCCCACTGAACGGGCCTATGGCTTTGCGGTACTGCGCAGACTTTAAGCGAACCTAGCTGAGCGCTTTACGGGATCGCTAACCTGCCAGCAGCAATCCCCTAACGTACGATTCAGGCAGGCAGCGACGACGACATTGCTGACTCAACACCCAGAGGCGTTTCACCCAATGGCCGAATCCGAACCGCAGGAAAAACCAGCTTGAATTTGGAGCCCTTGCCCGGCTCGCTGGCGATTTGCAGTTCGCCACCATGGCGCTGCAGCACATGCTTGACGATGGACAAGCCCAAGCCCGTGCCCCCCGTTTCGCGCGAGCGACTGCCATCGACGCGATAAAAGCGCTCGGTCAAGCGAGGCAGATGTTCGCGAGAGATGCCGGGGCCGGTGTCGTTCACACTGAGTTCACCCGAACCGTCGGACAGCAGCCGCCAGCTGACCTCCACCTCACCGCCCTCGGGCGTGTAACGCACCGCATTGGTCACCAGATTGGCCGCAGCACTGAGCAGCTCGGATTCAACCCCGGCCAGCTCAATATGGGTATCCAGCTGGATGCGAATCTGATGCCGCCCGGACGATAGCGCCAGGGCGTCGGAATTGATGCGCCCAAGCAGGGCATCCAAGCCAACCCAACGGTCGGGCGCGGGCCGCGGACTTCCCTCCAATTGGGCCAGCGTCAACAGATCACTGACCAGCCCCTGCATGCGTTGGGTTTGTTGCCCCATCAAGGTCAAGACCCGACGCCTTTCGGCTTCGGTCAGCGGCAAGGAGCTCATGGTTTCAATGAAGCCAGACAGCACCGTCAAGGGCGTGCGGATTTCATGCGACACATTGGCCACAAAGTCCCGACGCATCGCGTCTGCACGTTCGCGCTCAGTGATGTCCTGAGACAAGACCAAGGTCATGCCCTCGCCATAACGCCTGACCACCACAGACAGCGTCCCCAAGCCGCGCACATTGCTGAGGATCAGCGGCTTGTCAAACTGGCCGGCTTGCAAGAAGGCCACGAAGGCAGGCGACCGCACCAAATTGGTCACGCGCTGACGCAAGTCACGCTGCGGATCGAGCGAGAAGTGATCGGCAGCGACTCGATTGCACCAGTGGATTTGATCCTGCTCATCGAGCATCATCACCCCATTCGGCGAGGCTTCAATGGCCGACAAGAACTGATCCAACTGCATGCGTTCGCGTGCAATGGTCTTGTCGCGGTCGCGCACAGCGCGCTCGATCCGGTAGGCCAACTCGCCCCACAAACCGCTGTCACGCGGCGCAGTCTCCAACTGCGAACCGCGCAACCATTGAAGCAGGCGGTGGCCGCGAATAGCGTCCACCAGCACCAAAGCAACCACCGCACAAGCGGCACTGAACACCTCGGCCAGCAGTGGCAGCTTCAGCCAATGCTCAAACCAGATGCCAATTGCAGTTCCTAGCAACACCGCCAACAAGGCCAATACGAATCGTGGCAGCAACCAACTCACACCAACTCCTGGCTAGGGGCAAGGACCACAGCGAGCATCATGCCGGCAAAGCGGCGACCTGTTGAGTCAAACGATAGCCTGCACCACGAACCGTCTCGATCATGCGGGCGCACTGCACGCGCTCAAGCGCTTCGCGCAAGCGCTTGACGTGCACGTCGACCGTGCGCTCCTCAATGAACACATGATCGCCCCAGACCCGGTCCAGCAACTGCGAGCGGCTGTGCACTCGCTCGGGATGGGTCATGAAGAAATGAAGCAGACGGAATTCCGTCGGGCCCAGCTTGACCTCGGCGCCATCCCGGCTCACTCGACGGGTACCCGGATCCAGGCTCAGCCCACCAACTTCCACCAGCGAGTCCAAGGCCTCGGGCGCCTTGCGCCGCAACACTGCGCGAATGCGCGCCAGCAATTCGTTGGTCGAAAAAGGCTTGGTCAGATAGTCATCGGCGCCCGCATCCAGACCCGACACCTTGTCGGTTTCTTCGGCCCGGGCGGTCAACATGATGATGGGCAACTCTTTGGTACGACTCGCGCCGCGCCACTGACGTGCCAAGGCCAGGCCAGACTGACCCGGCAACATCCAATCCAACACGACCAAGTCCGGCAGGACCCGGTCGACTTCATATTGGGCCTGGTCGGCGCTGGCGGCCAGCGTGACCTCAAAACCAGCGTGACGCAAATTAATGGAGATCAGTTCTGCAATTGCAGACTCATCTTCCACCACAAGAACTCGACTCATGCGCTTGCTCCTCAGCTCAGCGGACCAGGGCTGGACTCAGCCCTGGTGAAAATGAATGTAAACAGTGTTTCTAAGCAGGCAGAAAGCAGCTCAGCGAACCATGGTTTCCACGGCCTCGGGTGTGTTGTGGCGCACGTCGGTACCCTTGACCACATAGATGATGACCTCAGCCAGGTTCTTGGCGTGATCGCCAACACGCTCAATGGCCTTGGCGACAAACACCAGGTCGATCGAAGACGAGATCGTGCGCGGGTCTTCCATCATGTAGGTGATCAGCTTGCGCATCAGGCCGTCAAATTCCTTGTCGATCTGATCGTCCTGCTTGAGCACCTCGACGGCCTTCTCAACGTCGAGTCGAGCAAATGCATCCAAGGCCTTGCGCAACAAGGCTGTGGCCAACTCGGCTTCGAACGCCAGGTCAGACATCGGCAAGCGCAAACGGCTGGAGACACCTGAGTTGATCAAGCGCTGCACCGTGCGTGCGATGCGTGCCGCCTCGTCACCGACGCGCTCGAGGTTGGCAATCGTCTTCGAGATGGCGATCAGCAGACGCAAGTCACGCGCCGTCGGCTGGCGCCGGGCGATGATGCCGGACAGGTCGCGGTCAATATCCACTTCCATGGCATTGACCTGCTCTTCTTGCTTGAGCACCACGCTGGCAATGTCGCCACTGAAGGAGGTCAAGGCCAAGACCGCTTGCGCGACCTGGGACTCCACCAAGCCACCCATTTCCAGCACTCGCGTGGAAATGCCGCTCAGCTCAGTGTCGAATTGTGTGGAGAGATGTTTGTCACCCATGGCTTGATCCTGAAGTATTCCGATGAACCTGCTGACCGCAAGGTGCGGGTTCGTTGAAAGGGGTACTGCTTGTCTTGTTGTGAAGTGCGCCGAACGAAAACCATCAATCAGCCGAAGCGGCCGGTGATGTAGTCCTCGGTGTCTTTGCGCTTGGGTTTCATGAACAGTTCGGTCGTGGGACCGAACTCGATCAAGTCGCCCAGATACATATAAGCTGTGTAATCCGAGCAGCGCGCGGCCTGCTGCATGTTGTGGGTCACGATGGCCACGGTGTAGTCGTTCTTGAGCTCATGAATCAGCTCTTCGATCTTGCCGGTGGAAATCGGATCCAGCGCCGAGCAAGGCTCGTCCAAGAGCAGCACTTCAGGCTTGATGGCAATGCCACGGGCAATGCACAAACGCTGCTGCTGACCGCCAGACAGACCCGAGCCGCTTTGGTTCAGCTTGTCCTTGACTTCACCCCACAACGCCGCCTTTTTCAAGGCCCACTCGACGCGCTCGTCCATCTCAACACGAGGCAAGGTCTCAAACAAACGCACGCCAAAAGCGATGTTGTCGTAGATCGACATCGGGAACGGAGTCGGCTTTTGGAAGACCATGCCGATCTTGGCGCGGATCAGCGAAACATCTTCCTTGCTGGTCAGGATGTCTTGCCCGTCGAGCAAGATCTGACCCTCGGCGCGCTGTTCCGGGTAGAGCTGGAACATGCGGTTCAGCGTGCGCAACAAGGTCGACTTACCGCAGCCCGAGGGGCCGATGAAAGCGGTGACCTTGTTCTCTGGAATGTCCAGATTGATGTTCTTCAAGGCAAGAAAGTTGCCGTAGTAGAAGTTCAGGTTCCGAACCGAGAGCTTTGCCCGCTCGGTGACAGGCATATCAACTTTTGCGTCCATGGTGAACTCCGCTCTATCAATGCTTATTCTTGAAAAGTACGCGCGCCAAGATGTTCAACGCCAACACCCCGATGGTGATGATGAAGACACCTGCCCAAGCCAGCTTCTGCCAGTTTTCATAGGGGCTCATGGCGAACTTGAAGATGGTGACCGGCAAGCTGGCCATGGGCTGGCTCAGATCCGAAGTCCAGAACTGATTGGACAGCGCCGTGAACAACAGCGGTGCTGTTTCACCCGAGATGCGCGCCAGGGCCAGCAAGATACCGGTCAGCACACCCGCGCGGGCCGACTTCAAGGTCACCGACAAGATAACCTTCCACTTCGGCGTGCCCAGCGCGTAGGCAGCTTCACGCAGCGCATTCGGGATCAGGCTCAACATGTTCTCGGTGGTACGGATCACCACGGGAATCACGATCAAGGCCAAGGCCAAGATGCCCGCAAAGCCAGAGAAACTGTGCATGCGCGCCACCACCAGGCCATAAATAAACAGGCCCACAACGATGGACGGTGCCGACAGCAGAATGTCGTTGATGAAGCGCACCGTGGAACCCAGCCAAGTCTTTTGGCCATACTCGGCCAGATAAATACCGGCCATGATGCCGATCGGTGTGCCCAAGAGCGTGGCCAGTCCAACCATGGCCAGCGAGCCAAAAATCGCATTGGCCAAGCCACCGGTTTCAGCCATCGGCGGCGGGGTCATTTCGGTGAAGGTGGCCAGATTCAAGCCGCCGAAACCGAGTCGCACGGTCTCAAACAGAATCCACATCAACCAAAACAGGCCGAAAGCCATCGCGCCCATGGAGAGCGTCAAAGCCACGCCATTGACGCGCTTGCGCTTGCGGTGCATGGCCAGACGCTTGGCGTCCAGGCCGGGGTCACGTTTCATTGCTGGGCTGTTCATGAACGGGCTCCTTCACTCTTCTTCAACTGCGACAAGAGCACCTTGGAACAGGCCAAGACAACAAAGGTAATGAAGAACAAGACCAGGCCCAAATAGATCAAGGACGCTTGATGCAGGCCCTCGCCTGCTTCTGCAAATTCATTCGCCAGTGCCGAGGTAATGCTGTTGGCAGCCTCAAACACCGACAGAGAGTTCAACTGGTTCATATTGCCGATGACAAAGGTGACTGCCATGGTTTCACCCAGGGCGCGACCCAAGCCCAGCATGATGCCGCCAACCACACCGGTCTTGGTGTAAGGCAACACCACCCGAGACACCACTTCCCAAGTGGTCGAGCCCAGTCCGTAAGCCGACTCTTTCAACATGGCCGGCGTCACCTCAAACACATCACGCATCACCGAGGCGATAAAGGGAATGATCATGATGGCCAGGATGATGCCTGCAGACAAGATACCAATACCAACCGGCGGGCCCGAAACCAAGGTCCCCAAGAAAGGCACATCGCCAAGCAGACGCTGCAAGGGCTGCTGAACATAGGTGGACAAGATCGGCCCGAACACCAGCAGACCCCACATGCCGTACACGATGGACGGCACGGCAGCCAACAACTCAACCGCCACGCCCAGCGGGCGCTTCAACCAACTTGGCGACAACTCGGTCAAGAACAGTGCAATACCGAAGCTCACCGGCACGGCAATCAACAAGGCGATGAAGGACGTCATCAAGGTGCCGTAGATCATCACCAGGCCACCAAACTTCTCCTGCACCGGATCCCATTCACTGGTCCACAAGAAAGCCAGGCCAAATTCCTTGATAGCGGGCGCAGCGCCGATCACCAAGGACACGATGATGCCCACCAACAAGCTCAGGGTCAGCCAAGCGGCCCCATGCGCAAAAAAAGAAAACAGCTTGTCCGCCCAAGGCGCTACAGCACGCCGAGTCGGCGGACTGGCCAAGGGCTGAACACGCGCACCCGGCTGCCCGGAGTCATAGGTATTGGCTGGAAGTATTGCGGCCACGGGGCCTCCGCATGGTCTGCGTTGAAGAAATCGAAGCGGCTGATTCGACAACAGCCCGGCAGGCTTTCTAGCTACCGGGCTGTCGTCAAGGACTCAGCTCAAACTCACTTGTAGCTGATGGCCTTGCCCGAAGCGTCCTTCAGGTTATCGGCCCACTGCTTGCGGATCAGGTCCTTCACGCTTGCAGGCAATGCCACATAGTCCAACTCATCGGCGCTCTTGTCGCCATTGATGAAGGCCCACTCAAAGAACTTCAGCGTGTTGGCGGCATTGACCGGTTTGTCCTGCGTCTTGTACATCAAGATGTAGGTGGGGTTAGCCAAGGGCCATGCATCCTTGCCAGGCTGCTCGGTGGTGATTTGATAGAAGGATTTCTTCCAGTCAGCACCGGCCGCTGCAGCCTTGAAACCGTCTTCGCTTGGGGCGACAAAATTGCCATCCTTGTTGCGGAGCATGGTGTAGGTCATCTTGTTTTGCTTGACGTAGGCGTATTCGACGTAACCGATCGAGTTAGGCAGACGCTGCACGAAGGCGGCAACGCCTTCATTGCCCTTGCCGCCCGCGCCGGTAGGCCAGTTCACGGCCGTGCCCTCGCCAACCTTGCTCTTCCACTCGTCATTCACCTTGGACAGGTAGTTTGTGAAGATGAAGGAGGTACCCGAACCATCGGCACGACGCACCACAGAAATGGCGGCGTCAGGCAGCGGCACACCAGGATTCAGCGCCGTCAGGGCGGCGTCATTCCACTTGGTGATCTTGCCCAGATAGATATCGCCCAACAGTTGACCCGTCAGCTTGATTTGACCCGGAGCGATGCCCTTGATGTTGACCACCGGCACGACGCCGCCGATCACGGTGGGGAATTGAATCATGCCGTCTTTGGCCAATTCATCGTCCTTCAGCGGCATGTCGCTGGCGCCAAAGTCCACGGTCTTGGCCTTGATCTGGCGAATGCCAGCACCCGAACCCACCGACTGATAGTTGATGCGCGCACCCGAAGCCTTGTTGTATGCGTCGGCCCACTTGGCATACAGGGGAGCCGGGAAAGTCGCACCTGCGCCGGTCACGTCTTGGGCATGAGCCAAGGGCAGAACAGCCATACCGGCTGCGAAGAAAATTCCAGTGCTGGGCAAATTGAATTTCATGAGCGTCCTATTGGTGCTTGGAGTAACAACAGCCGCCATGTTATGACTCCAATATGACATGACCGTGACGGCGCTATCGCGACTAAACGCACCAACGGATCATGTCACAAAGCAAGTTTTCGCCATACAAGATTCATTGAACCGTCATATTGCCTGCTTAAGCTCCTCCACTGCCCTTATTTGTGGAGACTTCCAACATGAACACGATTCGACGCGCGCTGACGGTGACCAGCATGATTGCGGCAGCTTTGGCACTCAGCGCTTGCGCGACCGCCCCAGCACCCAGCAATTTGGCTGACACGCTGGCACGCAATCCGCAACTCAGCACCTTCAATCGCCTGGTGGAGCAAGCCGGCCTGAAAGAGTCCCTGCAAGCTGCCGGCCCCTTGACTGTGTTCGCCCCCAGCGATGAAGCGTTCAAAACAGTGCCGGCCAAGACGCTGGAAGCACTGAGCCAAGACAAGACTCAACTGCAAGCGCTGCTGAACTTCCATCTGGTGCCGAACAAATTGGCCGCTGCGGATGTCAAGAACGGCAATGTGAAGACCGTTCAGGGTGCCAACCTGGCCTTGAGCCGCGCAGGTGATTTCGTGACCGTGGAAGATGGCATGGTCCAGCAAGCAGACATCGTGGCCACCAATGGCGTCGCCCACGTGATTGACCGGGTGCTGACACCGCCGAAGAAGTAAGCAATTCGTCGAGTTGCCTGATTCTGGGAGGCTCGCCCCTGGAATCAGTCCAGCAAAAAGGCCCGCTGCAAGTCAATTGCAGCGGGCCTTTCAATTTGAACTGGGCCGACAAGCCCTCAAGGTCAAGCCGGCAGCTTGACCGCGTCCGCCAAACGCTGTGCGCAACGCTGGGCCAAGCCTGCATCGCTGGCTTCCACCATCAAGCGCAACAAGGGCTCGGTGCCCGAGGCACGAATCAGCACGCGGCCCCGGTTGCCCAATTCAGCCGTGACTTCAGCCTGTTCGCGAGCCAGATGGGGGTTGCTCTTCCAATCCTGCCCCGCCTGCAAGCGCACATTGATCAAGGTCTGCGGGAACAAGCTGACGTCCGCCAATTGATCAGCCAGACTGCGGCCGGTCCGGCACACCGACTGCAAAATCAACAAGGCGCTGACGATGCCGTCGCCCGTAGTGTGCTTGTCCAGGGCCAACAAATGACCGGAGCCCTCGCCACCCAACTGCCAGCCACGCGCGCTCAGCTCTTCCAACACATAACGATCGCCTACCTTGGCGCGAACAAAGTCCACATCCAGGGACTTGAGCGCCAACTCGACCGCCATATTGGTCATCAAGGTGCCCACCGCACCAGCCACCCGATGCCCCTGCGCCAAGCGGTCTGCGACCATCACATAGAGCAGCTCGTCCCCGTTATAGAGACGACCCTGTGCGTCGACCAACTGCAGCCGATCGGCATCACCATCCAGCGCCACCCCATAGTGGGCGCCATGCTCTTGCACTGCCTTGACCAGGGCCGCAGGCGAGGTAGCACCAAAGCCGGCATTGATATTGAAACCGTCCGGGCTGCAACCGATCGAAATGACCTCGGCGCCCAGTTCATGGAAGACATCGGGCGCCACATGGTAGCCCGCACCATTGGCCGCATCGATGACGATCTTCAGGCCCTTCAGCGTCAGATCCGAGCCGAAGCTGTTCTTGCAAAACTCGATATAGCGACCGCGGGCGTCAGCAATGCGTTTCGCTCGCCCCAGGTTTGCGGAATCGATCCAAGTCGGCGGCTCTTCAAGCGCGGCCTCGACCGACTGCTCCCAGGCATCGGGCAGCTTTTCACCCTTGGCCGAAAAGAACTTGATCCCGTTGTCAGCAAATGGATTGTGCGAGGCGCTGATCACCACGCCCAAGTCCTGCCGCAAAGCACGCGTCAAGTAAGCAACGCCAGGCGTTGGCAAGGGTCCCGTCAGCAGAACATCGACACCTGCCGAAGCGAAGCCAGCCTCGAGCGCCGACTCAATCATGTAGCCGGAAATTCGCGTGTCCTTGCCAATCAAAACACTGGGGCGAGCGCCAGACTTGCGCAGGACCTGACCCACCGCGTGTCCCAGGCGGAGCATGAAGTCTGGTGTGATCGGCGATTGTCCTACCGTGCCACGAATTCCATCGGTTCCGAAATACTTACGGCTCATACAGAGCACCCTCCTGAATAGCTATTGATCGATTGTCCATCAGTCGCATGACGCAATTTCAAGTGAGCCGGCTGCGGCGCACCAAACCTTGACCGCATCCACGGTGGGCGCGACATCGTGCACACGCAAAACTCTTGCACCGTTGTTCAATGCCAGCAAAGCCGCGGCCACGCTCGCGGCCTGACGTTGATCCACCGGCCGCCCTGTCACATCACCCAAGGAGCGCTTGCGGGACCACCCGGCCAGCAAGGGAAACCCCAAGCTCAGCAGTTCGGACTGCCGCCGCAACAATTCAAAGTTTTGTGGCGTGGTTTTGGCAAAACCATAGCCTGGATCCAGAACGATGCGGTTCGGCGCAATACCCGCAGCCACGGCGCAAGCCGCCCGCGAGCCCAAAAACTCGGCGACCTCGACAACCACATCCCGATAGTCGCACATCGACTGCATGGTGCCGGGCTCGCCGCGCATATGCATCAAACACACCCCGGCCTTGGCATGCGCGCTAAGCAAAGACAGCGCCGATTCATCCTGCAGCGCCTTGATGTCGTTGATGATGTCAACGCCCATCGCCAAGGCCCGCGCCATCACGCCGGCCTTGCATGTATCCACAGATACCGGCACACCCAGAGTCAAAGCCACCGCAAGCACGGGCTCAATGCGCGCCCACTCTTGCTCAAGGCTGAGACTGACTGATCCGGGTCGACTCGACTCCCCGCCAATATCCAGAATATCGGCGCCCTCTTCCACCAAGCGCCGGCAATGGGCCACCGCTTGATCTGCACTGCCGTGCTGGCCGCCATCCGAGAAGGAGTCCGGTGTCACATTGACGATCCCCATCACCTGGGGCCGCCTCAAATCAATCTCAAAACGTGCGGTTTGCCAGGTCCTTACGGCGTTCGAATCAGCCGGATCCAATGTCTCTGGTTTCTCGCTCGTACTCATGATTCTGAAATGAAAACGGGGCCAGTCTTTGCAGACGGACCCCATGCGGTCACCGGGCGACTAGTCCGGCAAAACAATATGCGACAAGAGCAGATTCAAATCGAATGCAAGCTCAAACCACCAACTGCCAGACCATCACACCACAGCAGCAGCGCTACCGGGTGAGACCGGTGGCACACCGCCATCAGACTTGCTGCTGGCGGATGGTGTCCAGTCCTTGGGCAACCGCGCCGGCTTGCCGGTCATGATGTCCTCGATCTGGTCAGCATCGATGGTTTCAAACTCCAACAAGGCGGTTGCCATGGCGTGCATCTTGTCTTTGTTCTCTTCAATCAAACGCCGCGCGATACCGTACTGATCATCAATGATGCGGCGAATGACCGTATCGACCTTGCGCATCGTCTCTTCAGACATATTGGTCGTCTTGGTCACCGAGCGGCCCAGGAAGACCTCACCTTCATTGTCCGAATACACCATCGGGCCTAACTCGTCGGTCATGCCGTAGCGCATCACCATATCGCGCGCAATCGCAGTGGCGCGCTCAAAGTCATTGGAGGCGCCGGTGGTCATTTGATTCATGAACACCTCTTCCGCAATGCGGCCACCGAAGAGCACCGAAATGGTCGAAAGCATGCGCTCCTTGTCCATGCTGTAGCGGTCACCTTCGGGCAGTTGCATCGTCACGCCCAGGGCGCGGCCACGCGGAATCACGGTGACCTTGTGGACAGGGTCGGTCTTGGGCATCAGACGCGCCACCAGTGCATGGCCTGCTTCGTGATAGGCGGTGTTGCGGCGTTCTTCCTCCGGCATGATCATGGACTTGCGCTCGGGGCCCATCATGATCTTGTCTTTGGCCTTTTCAAAGTCGACCATTTCGACCACGCGACCGCTGCGGCGCGCCGCAAACAAGGCAGCCTCATTGACCAAATTGGCCAAATCAGCACCCGAGAAGCCGGGCGTTCCGCGAGCCAAGATATCGGCGCGGATGTCTTGGCCAACGGGCACCTTACGCATGTGCACATTCAGAATCTGCTCGCGGCCACGCACATCGGGAAGCGTCACATAAACCTGACGGTCAAAACGACCGGGGCGCAGCAAGGCAGGATCCAGAATGTCCGGACGGTTGGTCGCGGCCATCACAATGACGCCGAGATTGGTCTCGAAGCCGTCCATCTCGACCAGCATCTGGTTCAGCGTCTGCTCACGCTCGTCGTTACCACCGCCGAGGCCGGCGCCACGGTGGCGACCGACCGCATCGATTTCATCGACAAAGATAATGCAAGGCGCACTCTTCTTGGCCTGCTCGAACATATCGCGCACGCGGGCTGCGCCAACGCCAACGAACATCTCGACGAAGTCTGAGCCGGAGATTGCGAAGAAAGGCACCTTGGCCTCACCCGCAATGGCCTTGGCCAACAAGGTCTTGCCGGTGCCGGGAGGGCCTACCAGCAGCACGCCACGAGGGATACGACCGCCCAGCTTTTGAAACTTTTGCGGGTCCTTCAGGAAGTCGACCAATTCCTTGACTTCTTCCTTGGCCTCATCGCAGCCAGCCACATCGGCGAAGGTCGTGGTGTTGTTGGCCTCGTCGAGCATGCGGGCCTTGGACTTGCCAAAGCTGAACGCGCCACCCTTGCCGCCACCCTGCATCTGGCGCATGAAATAGACCCAGACGCCGATCAACAACAACATTGGGCCCCAGCTAATCAACATATTGATCAGGAAGGAAGGCTCCTCGCGCGGCTTGACATCGAACTTAACGCCGTTGTTGCGCAGATCACCGATCAGGCCGCGGTCCAAATAAGTCGCTGCAACGCGCAGCTTTTTGCCTTCATTGGTTTCGGCCAGGATGTCAGTCCCCGCACCACCCTCTTGCAAAGTGACCTGCTTGATGCGATGCGCCTGAACCTCGTCCAGAAATTCCGAGTAACCGATTTGGTTCCCCTGGGATGCACCTCGGTCGAACTGCTTGAAGACAGTGAACAGCACCAAGGCGATCACTATCCAAACAGCTACCTTCGAGAACCACTGATTGTTCACCGCGACTCCTTCATTCAATTCGCCCGACCGCACCAATGGCGGTCTTGTGCACGGCATATGGGGTTGATTCTATTGCAGTCAAGGGGGTCATCTGCTTTTGCATAGCCCCATGAGCCAGCGGACATTGCCAGACATTACCGAGTCCTCGGCAAAACCTAGGACTCAATATCGCTTCAGCGTGGTTTGGCAGGGGATTTAAGACCAATGCCTACCAAAAAGGTCTCGGATGAGCGATCCCGGGAGGCCTTGGGCTTGACCGCTTTGACCTTCTTGAAGGTGGCCTTGAACAATTCCACCAACTGACTGTAGCCACTGCCGTGAAAAACCTTGGCGACCAAGGCGCCTTCAGGCTTCAGGTGATGAATTGAGAAATCGATGGCCAACTCAATCAAACCGCCAACTCGCGCTGCATCAACGCCCTCGATGCCCGACAGATTCGGCGCCATATCGGACACCACCACATCCACTGGCCGCCCACCCAAGGCCTGCTCCAATTGCTGAAGCACGGCTTCTTCTTGAAAGTCCCCCTGGATGAACTGCACACCTTCGATCGGCTCACAGGGCAGCAAATCCAGCGAGATGATGGTGCCGTTGAGTGCACCGACCGCAGCACCGCCCACGCCCGCCTCTTTGGGCGCAAAGCAGCGGCGCAGATACTGACTCCAAGCACCGGGTGACGCACCCAAATCGACGACGATCTGACCCGGACGTATCAGCTTGAGCTCCTCGTCAATTTCCTTCAGCTTGTAAGCTGCGCGCGCACGGTAACCATCCCGTTGCGCCATCTTGACGTAGGGGTCGTTGATGTGATCATGCAACCACGCCTTATTAAGTTTCTTGCTTTTTGTTGTGAACTTCATGTTGCACGGATAATACGCGTATGCCTGCGATTCAATTGACCCCTGCCCAGCGCAAGGAAAAACGTTCCGATGCCCACCATCTCGACCCGGTCGTGATGATAGGCGCGGATGGACTCACCCCTGCCGTCGTCAAAGAGACCGACGCTGCCTTGAATGCCCACGGGCTGATCAAGGTGCGCATCTTCTCGGACGACCGCGCCAACCGCGAGAGCATTTTTGCCTCTCTGTGCGGCGAACTGAATGCCGCGCCGATTCAGCACATCGGCAAGCTGTTGATCATCTGGCGTCCGATGCCGGAGAAAGTGGACGCCGAGCGTGAAGACGGCAAAGCCGGCCCACGCGTGGTGAAGATTGTGAAGTTCTCCAAGAGTGGCAACCATCGCCCTCAGGTGAAGAAGCTTCGCGTACTTGGCAATGAGCGCGTCGCCCAAGGCGGCGAGATCAAGCGTGCCAAGCGCCGCCTGACCAGCGTCAAGAAGAACGCACAGGATCAGTAAACGAAACCGAAGTGATTGCTGCCGTGCTGCGCCACGCCAAGGCCAGCACCAGCAAAACCTTGAGGCCGTAAAAGCCCAAAGACACGCCGTGCAAAGCCATGAAACCCCATGGCCCTTGGCCCGCCTTGGCTGCAGCCATCATCGGCTGCAGGCCGTAGTACCCTGCTACGGTGCAAAACAGAGCCCCTGCGGGCAGAAGGAAGTCGGCAGAAATTGCCGGCAAGCCACGATCTCGGGCCCAGCGTCGCTCCATCAGCATCAAAAGCAGGCCGGCCGCCAGAGAAAGCTGCGCCTCTAAAGAGAACAAGTGCGCCACCACCAAGCCAGCCTGGGCTCGCTCAAGGACCGCAAATGCCGAAGGTGCAGCCACCCAGGCCACCGTCAACAAAAGGCCGCCCCACAGGGCGGCCAACAGGGCTCTAAGGCGATTCAACATAGCGAATCGATGCGTCACCTTACACGTAACGAACTTCCACCACTTCGTAGCGCTTGATGCCGCCCGGTGCCTTCACCTCGGCCACATCGCCCGCCTCTTTGCCGATCAAGGCACGGGCAATCGGCGAGCTGATTGAAATCAGGCCCAGCTTCAAGTCCGCCTCATCGTCACCGACGATTTGATAGGTAACCTCGGCGCCGCTGGCCTCTTCTTCCAGATCCACCGTCGTGCCGAAAACAATGCGCCCACCGGCATCCACCTCCGCAGGGTCGATCACTTGCGCAGCGCCCAACTTGCCTTCAATTTCCAAGATGCGGCCTTCGATAAAGCCTTGCTTGTCCTTGGCCGCTTCGTACTCAGCGTTCTCGGACAGATCACCTTGAGCACGCGCTTCGGAGATTGCATTGATCACCGCGTGCCGCTCAACACTCTTGAGGCGATGCAATTCTTCTTTGAGCTTTTCAGCACCGCGCTTGGTCAATGGAATCGTGGCCATGATTTATTTCGTAAACCTTGAAAGACAAAATGAATCCGCCGCTGCGGCTCGGGGCGACCCGAAGCGCGGCGGCGGAATTCTTGAGACCGAAGTTTAGTGCAGTTCGGCGTGCAGTTCTTGCAGGGATTGCACCAGCAAACCGTTCTGGTGCTTCATCCCCTCCACCGCCGCTTCGCAGCCGGCCATGGTGGTGTAGTAGGTGACGCGCGCAGCCAATGCGGCCTGACGGATATGACGGCTGTCCGCAATCGCGGTGCGGGTTTCATCCACGGTCGTGAAGACCAATTGGATTTCGCCGCCCTTGATCATGTCAACGATGTGTGGCCGGCCGTCCTTGACCTTGTTGACTACACGAACCGGCACGCCCACTTCAGCGATAGCCGCAGCGGTACCCTTGGTCGCCACCACGCCGAAGCCCAAGGCATGCAGGTCCTTGGCCACGGCCACGGCGCGCGCCTTATCGCCGTTCTTCACGGTGATGAGGATATTGCCCTGGCGCGGCAGGCGCGAACCAGCACCCAACTGGCTCTTCAACATGGCTTCACCAAAGGTCTTGGCAGCACCCATGACTTCACCGGTCGAACGCATTTCTGGACTCAGGATCGGGTCCACACCGGGGAACTTGTTGAAGGGGAAGACCGCTTCCTTGACGCTGAAGTAAGGCGGAATCACCTCGGTCGGCACACGACCCTTGCGATCCTTCTGGTCCTTCAGCTTTTGGCCCGCCATGCAGCGCGCGGCAATCTTGGCCAGTTGCTGGCCGGTGGCCTTGGAGACAAAAGGCACAGTACGCGAAGCGCGTGGGTTCACTTCGAGCACGTAAACGGTGGCGCCTTCCAGGCCGCCGGTCACATTGCCCTGAATGGCGAACTGCACATTCATCAAGCCCACCACATTCAGGCCGCGCGCCATGGCTGCAGTCTGCTTGCGCAACTCGTCTTGCAAGGCCTTCGACAAGGTGTAAGGCGGCAGCGAACAAGCCGAGTCACCAGAGTGGATGCCGGCCGCTTCGACGTGCTCCATGATGCCTCCGATCATCACATCGACGCCATCGCTGATGCAATCCACATCGACTTCCAGCGCATCTTCCAAGAAACGGTCCAGCAGCACCGGAGACTTGTCCGACACGCGCACCGCTTCGCGCATATAGCGCTCCAGGTCCTTGTCACCGTGCACGATTTCCATCGCGCGGCCACCCAAGACATAACTCGGACGAACCACCAAGGGGTAGCCAATCTCACGCGCCAAGACCAGCGCCGCCTCTTCAGTACGCGCGGTGCGGTTCGGCGGCTGCTTCAGACCCAGGTCATGCAGCAGTTTCTGGAAGCGCTCGCGATCTTCGGCGATATCGATGCTCTCGGGCGAGGTGCCGATGATGGGCACGCCATTGGCTTCCAAGTCGAGCGCCAGCTTCAGCGGCGTCTGGCCACCGTACTGGACGATCACGCCGACAGGTTTTTCCTTGTCGACGATTTCCAGCACGTCTTCCAAAGTCACCGGCTCGAAATACAAGCGGTCCGAGGTGTCGTAATCGGTCGACACGGTCTCGGGGTTGCAGTTGACCATGATGGTTTCATAGCCGTCTTCGCGCATGGCGAGTGCGGCGTGAACGCAGCAGTAGTCGAACTCGATGCCTTGGCCGATACGGTTCGGGCCACCGCCCAAAACCATGATCTTCTTCTTGTCGCTAGGCTCGGCCTCACACTCTTCCTCGTAGGTCGAGTACATATAGGCGGTCTGCGTTGCGAACTCTGCAGCGCAGGTGTCAACGCGCTTGTAGACCGGACGCACGGCCAAGGCGTGACGCGCACGCCGCACCTCGTGTTGGTTAGACACCAGCAGCTTACCCAGGCGCTTGTCCGAGAAACCCTTCTTCTTCAGCAAGCGCAGCTCATCCGCACTCAAAGAGTCCAGACTGCGCCCTGCCAGCGAGAGCTCGATCTTCACGAGTTGCTCGATCTGAGCCAGGAACCACGGATCGATGGCAGTCTCTTCAAAGACTTCAGCCAAGCTCATGCCGATGCGGAAGGCATCCGCCACAAACAGCACGCGCTCGGGACCAGGCTCGCCGATTTCCTGGATGATCTCTTCGCGATCGTCGGAGCGCTCGCTCAGGCCATCAATGCCGGTCTCCAGGCCGCGCAGGGCTTTCTGGAAGCTCTCTTGGAAGGTGCGGCCCATGGCCATCACCTCACCCACGGACTTCATCTGCGTGGTCAAACGCGAGTCCGCCATCGGGAACTTCTCGAAGGCAAAACGCGGGATCTTGGTGACGACGTAATCGATGCTGGGCTCGAACGATGCAGGCGTTGCGCCGCCAGTGATGTCGTTGCGCAACTCATCCAGGGTGTAGCCCACGGCCAGCTTGGCGGCGATCTTGGCGATCGGGAAGCCAGTTGCCTTCGAGGCCAGTGCGGAGGAACGCGAAACGCGCGGATTCATCTCGATCACCGTCATCCGGCCATTGACCGGGTTGATCGAGAACTGCACATTGGAGCCGCCGGTGTCCACGCCAATTTCGCGCAGGATCGCGATCGAGGCGTTGCGCAGCAGTTGGTACTCCTTGTCGGTCAAGGTCTGCGCAGGGGCCACGGTGATCGAGTCACCGGTGTGCACGCCCATCGGGTCCAGGTTTTCGATCGAGCAGACGATGATGCAGTTGTCCTTGCTGTCGCGGACCACTTCCATCTCGTACTCTTTCCAACCAATCAAAGACTCTTCGATCAAGAGTTCATTGGTCGGCGAAAGATCCAAGCCGCGCTTGCAGATCTCCTCAAACTCTTCCGGGTTGTAGGCAATACCACCACCGCTGCCGCCGAGCGTGAAGCTGGGGCGAATCACCATCGGGAAACCATTGCTGCCGGTCTCGAGCGCAATGCGCTTTTGCACCGCCAGCGCTTCTTCCATCGAGTGCGCAATGCCCGACTTGGCCGAGTCCAGGCCAATCTTGGTCATCGCGTCTTTGAACTTCAGGCGGTCTTCGGCCTTGTCGATCGCCTTTTCGTTGGCGCCGATCATCTCCACGTTGTACTTGGCCAGCACGCCGTGCTTGTGCAGGTCCAGAGCGCAGTTCAACGCCGTTTGCCCGCCCATGGTCGGCAGCACTGCATCGGGGCGCTCCTTGGCGATGATCTTCTCGACCACTTGCCAGGTGATGGGCTCAATATAGGTGACGTCAGCAGTATCCGGGTCCGTCATGATGGTGGCTGGGTTGCTGTTCACCAAGATGACCTTGTAGCCCTCTTCGCGCAGCGCCTTGCAAGCCTGTGCGCCCGAGTAGTCGAACTCGCAGGCCTGGCCGATGATGATGGGGCCGGCCCCAATGATCAGAATGCTTTTAATGTCAGAACGTTTTGGCATGTCTTTACTCCATCAGGCCTTGATCAGGACTTGGCCATCAGACCGATGAAGCGGTCAAACAGGTAAGCGATATCGTGGGGACCAGGGCTTGCTTCAGGGTGACCCTGGAAGCAGAAGGCGGGCTTGTCGGTCCGGGCCAGACCCTGAATGGTGCCGTCAAACAGGCTGGTGTGCGTCACGCGCAGATTGGCGGGCAGGCTGTCGGGCTCGACCGCAAAACCGTGATTCTGGCTGGTGATGCTCACGCGCTGGTTGTCGTGATCCTTGACCGGATGGTTGGCACCGTGGTGACCGAACTTCATCTTGAAGGTCTTGGCACCCGAGGCCAGAGCCATGATTTGATGACCCAGGCAAATACCGAAAGTTGGGATGCCTGATTCGATCAGGGTCGCGGCTGCAGCGATCGCGTAATCGCAAGGCTGTGGGTCGCCGGGGCCGTTGGACAAGAAAACACCATCCGGCTCCAGATCAAAAACCGCCGAAGCGGGCGTTTGTGCAGGCACCACGGTGATCTTGCAGCCCCGCGAGGCCAGCATGCGCAAGATATTGCTCTTCACGCCAAAGTCATAGGCCACGACGTGGAAGCGCGGTTGAGTTTGCTTGCCGTAGCCCTTGCCCAGCGTCCACTCGGTTTCGGTCCAGCTGTGGCTCTCAACAGCGCTGACGACCTTGGCCAGATCCAAGCCGGCCATACTGGGCGCGGCCTTGGCCTTGGCTACGGCGTCGGCGATCAACTCATCGGTGATGGCCTGGCCTGCGGCCAGCGCCATGATGCAGCCGTTTTGCGCGCCGGTGGTGCGCAGCACACGCGTCAGGCGACGGGTGTCGATGTCGGCAATCGCCACCGTCCCTTCATCCTTCAGGTATTGCGCCAGAGTACGTGTCTTGCGGAAGTTGGAATCAAGGATGGGCAACTCCTTGATGATCAGACCTGCGGCATGAATCTTCTGCGCCTCGACGTCCTCCTCATTGACACCGTAATTGCCAATATGCGGATACGTGAGGGTCACGATCTGACGGCAATAGCTGGGGTCGGTGAGGATTTCTTGGTAACCGGTGAGTGCGGTGTTGAACACCACTTCGCCGACCGTGTGGCCAGCAGCACCGATGGAGGAGCCTTTGAAGACCGTGCCGTCTGCCAGGGCAAGAATCGCTTTGGGGGAATTGAGCAGATCGGGCAGCACGGGAAACTCCAATATGTGCGCGCCCAGCTCTGCTGCAATACTTGGGCGGGATGCCAAGTTGCCTGAGTCCGGAAGGGGGAAACTGGTTTGAGTTTCGCTGGGTGCGTTGGGTAGCGGGTAAACCTGCTGAGTATAACCGAGCAGGGTTATCACTGAGGCTTCAGCGCGCTTTTATTTGACAACTTGATGTCAGCCGAAGCGACGCGTCAGCAAAAACCACCCTCACCAAGCCAGATCCCGCCAGCGGTCCCAACCTCATTCAGAGCTCAGGCCAGCGCAGCAATACCTGCACGGGCAATTTGCGCATCCTCGGTGGATTTGACTCCACTCACCCCGACCGCACCAACGCAGAATCCGTCGACCAAAATCGGCACGCCCCCCTCGAGCAAACCACTCAACCCAGGCGCGCTCAAGAAAGAGACGCGCCCTTGGTTGATGATGTCTTCATACACCTTGGACTCTCGGCGACCCAATGCCGCCGTATGCGCTTTGGCCGGAGCGATTTGCGCAGAGATCGCCGCAGCGCCATCCAAGCGCTGCAACCAAAGCAGATGGCCACCATCGTCCACGACGGCGATCGAGACGGCCCACTGATTGGCCAAAGCCTCCGCCTCTGCTGCTGCAGCAATTCGCTTCACTTCATCCAGACCCAAGAATGGCTTTTGTTTCATGACATTGAATTCCCAAGGAAAGCCCTCACTTTAATCGTTGACACAACGCAGCGACTCCGTCGCAGCGCCTCAAAGACATGACACCCAAAACGGGCCCGAGAGACCTTGGAGCGCCCATGCCAAACTCAAGCTACAGTTCAGCCTGAGGTGCACGAGGCCCAAGCACAAGGCCGCACCCATCTTTGTTAGGAGGATTGACGATGAACGAAACCCTGCAAACCCAATACGGCAGCACCTTGAACGGCGGCTTGGCCGCTGATCGCCAGCGTGTCTTGCGCAACACCTATTGGCTGCTCGCACTGTCGATGGTGCCCACAGTTCTTGGCGCATGGGTCGGCGTGACGACCGGCATCATGGCCGCCATGGGCTCGGGCATGAGCATGATCTTGTTCTTTGCTGGCGCCTTCGGCTTGATGTTCGTGGTTGAAAAGACCAAGAACTCCAGCACCGGTGTTTACGCCCTGCTCGCCTTCACCTTCTTCATGGGCCTGATGTTGTCGCGCCTGCTGGCCGGCATCCTCGGATTCCGCAATGGCAGCAGCCTGATCATGCTGGCTTTTGGCGGCACCGGCGCCATCTTCTTCGCCATGGCCTCACTGGCCACAGTGATCAAGCGCGACCTGAGCTCGATGGGCAAGTTCTTGTTTGTGGGCGCCATCATCTTGCTGGTGGTGGGCTTGGCCAATATCTTCATCCAGTCCTCGGCACTGATGCTGACGATGATGGCGCTGTCCATGGTCGTGTTCTCTGCCTTCATGCTGTATGACATCAAGCGCGTGATCGACGGCGGAGAGACCAACTACATCAGCGCCACGCTGGCCATCTACCTGGACATCTACAACGTGTTCCAGAGCCTGCTGTCACTGCTGGGCATCTTTGGCGGTGAGCGCGACTGATCGAAGTCCGGTCTCAAGCGAAACAAAAAACGGGATCCTAGGATCCCGTTTTTTTATGTCTGCACTGCTGATCGTCAGGCTCGCTCGAAGACCGCGATGCTCTCCACATGCGAGGTATGCGGGAACATATTCACCGCGCTGGCCGCCGTACAACGGTAGCCCCCTTGATTGACCAAGATGCCCGCATCTCGCGCCAAGGTTGCCGGGTTACAGCTGACGTAAACGATGCGCTTAGGCGGCTGCCAGCCAGGCGCCAAGCTCGGGTCCTGAACAATATCCGCCAAGGCCTGCGACAGCGCATGAGCACCATCTCGCGGCGGATCCACCAGCCATTTGTCTGACTGGCCATCCGCCACCAAAACGGCGGGCGTCATCTCAAACAAATTGCGTGCGACAAACGCCGTTTTGTCGGCCAGGCCATTGAAGCGAGCGTTCTCGCGCGAGCGCTGCACCAGAGCTTCGCTACCTTCAATGCCCAGAACCTCGCGAGCCCGTGTCGCCAGCGGCAAGGTGAAGTTCCCCAGGCCGCAAAACCAGTCAATCACTCGCTCGTCGGGCTTCACATCCAGCAAGCGCAAAGCGCGCCCCACCAGACTGGTGTTGATATGCGGATTGACCTGGGTGAAGTCCGTAGGCTTGAAGGGCATCACCACGCCAAACTCCGGCAGGCTGTAAGACAGTTGCTCACCGCCTTCGTCGAGCAGATGCACCGTGTCCGGCCCCTTGGGCTGCAGCCACCATTGCACCCCGTGCTGCAGAGCGAACTCGCGGAGCTTGGCTTTGTCCGAGTCCGGCAGCGGGGCCAGATTGCGAAGCACCAGGGCAATGACGGCATCGCCCATGGCCAACTCAATCTGCGGCAAGCGGTCGCGCTCGGCCATGCTGGCGATCAAGTCGCGCAAGGGCATCAACAGATTGCTGACCTTCTCGGGCACCACTTTGCAGACCTGCATATCGGCCACATAGCGACTCTTGCGCTCATGAAAGCCGATCAAGACCTGACCCTTTTTCGGCACATAGCGCACCGAGAAACGAGCACGATACCGGTAGCCCCAAGTCGGGCCTTCGATGGGGCGCAAGAGCATTTCTGGTTTGACCTTGCCCAGGTGCCAGAGGTTGTCTTCCATCACCCGCTGCTTGACGGCCACCTGGGCCGAAGCGTGCAAATGCTGCATTTTGCAACCACCGCAGGAGCCGGCGTGCAAGCCAAAATGAGGGCAACCGGGTCGCACGCGCTGTGAGCTTTCGCGCCGCATCGCCGTCAAGGTGGCCTGCTCCCAACTGCTTTTCTTGCGGCCGACCTGAACCTGCACCTCTTCACCGGGCAATGCGCCCTCGATGAAAACCACTTTGCCTTCGGTGTTGTGGGCCACGCCCTGCGCTTCCAGATCGAGCGATTCGACCTTGAGCCATTCTGAAACTTGAGTCATGCGGGAGATTATCCCAGCCTCGGCGGCCACATCGGCGCAGACCCTGCATGCAGACTAAAAAATCGAATCCCGGCTGATGCCGTGCCGCATCATATTGCGCTTGAGTTTGGCCAAGGCTTCGATCTGGATCTGACGAATCCGTTCGCGCGTCAGGTTCAGCCGTATGGCCAGCACATCGAGGGTCTCGGGCTCTCGATCGGACAAGCCATAGCGCCCCGCCAAGACCTCACGCTCACGCTCATTCAAGGCCGCAAGCCCATGCTCCAAGAGCTCATCCATTTCATGGCTGAGCCGCAAGCCCAGCGGGTCAACCGCCTGCTCATCCGCCACCAAATCCACCACCGTTTCGCCATTTTCAGCAGAACGATCGGCCGGCGAATCAAGCGAACTGGGCAATTCTGCAAAGGCCAGCAACTCGGCCACTTCCGCCATGGGCCTACCCACTGCCGCAGCAATATCTTCCGCGCGAACTTTGCCATCGCCGCCGTTCTGGCACTGCATGGCCTCCAGGGCCCGGCGCGCTTTCAAGACATGATTCAACTCGCGCACGATATGCACCGGCAAGCGCACCAGGCGAGCTTGATGCATCAGCGCACTTTCAATGCTCTGCCGTATCCACCAGCTTGCATAGGTTGAAAAGCGAAAGCCCCGCTCGGGCTCAAATTTGCCGATGGCGTGCATCAGCCCCAAATTACCCTCTTCGATCAGGTCACTCATCGGCAGACCACGACCGAGAAAATTCTTGGCGATGCTGACCACCAGACGAAGGTTGTGCTCAATCATCGACTGGCGCGCCTCAAAGCTGCCCGCGCGTGCCTGCACGGCGGTGTCAAACTCTTCCTGAGGCGTTAACAGCGGCGTGCGCCGAATATCACGCAGATAGGCCTGCAGTGCGTTGCCCAGTTCAACTTCGCCATTCGCAAGCAGCCCCATGGTGGGAGCTGGCATATCGTCGCCATCAAGCGTCCGCCCGGTTTCACCCAGGGCGGATGCGGCCGCATGATCAGCTGGAGAGGAATGGTTCGGCGCAGAATGTTTCATGGACTCGATCTGGCTGCGCCGACCTGGCTCTAGCGACCTGGGAGCAGCTTGGCCGGATCGACCGGCTTACCCTGCTTGCGCACTTCAAAGTGCAGCTTGACCTGGTCTGTGTCGCTGGAACCCATTTCAGCTATTTTTTGACCCTTGCGCACCGCCTGGTCTTCTTTGACCAACAAAGCCTGGTTGTGCGCGTACGCGGTAAGGTAGGTTGCGTTGTGCTTGATGATGACCAGATTGCCGTATCCGCGCAAGCCCGATCCGGCATAAACCACCCGACCATCGGCGGCCGCCATCACCGGGTCACCGGCCTTGCCGGCAAAAGCCAAGCCCTTGTTACGCTGCTCATCAAATCCAGCGCTGACGGCGCCAGTCACCGGCCATGCCCACACCGGATCTTCATCGCTCTCGCGCGCTGCAATAGAGGCTGCGGCAGCTTGCGCGGCGGGGCTAGACGCAGGCGCTGAAGCAACAGAACCAGAAGCGGCCGTCGCACCTGGCGCACTAGTAGCAGCAGTCTTGCTGTCCAAGGGGCGCGTTTCAACCTTGGCGCTGCTGACCGACTTGGTCGTCACCGCGGCCGCATCAATGCCAGGCGCCAACACCCGCAAAACCTGACCCTTCTCGATCAGATTGGGATTGTCCAGCCCGTTCCACTTGGCCACATCCCGCCAGTTTTGGCCGTTATCCAGAGCAATGCGAATCAAGGTGTCGCCGGGTTTAACTGTGTAATAGCCGGGCTTGCCGGCGTTCTCGGCGCCGGGCAATGGCTTCACTTCGGCTTGCGCCACATTGGCGCTGGCGCTAGGCGCGGTTGCTGGGGGCGCCTTGGCTGTCGCGCCAACTTTGCGGTCCTCGACCGGCGCACGATTGGGCGTCGAATTGCAAGCCGCCAAACTCAGCAGCACGCTGACGATCAGCGCGGACTTCGAAAAACTAAGGAGATTCTTTTGCATGCGTCGCTAAGACTGAAGTGACAGGCGTTTGCAAAAACTCGAAATCGAGTTCACTGCGCGGTGATGACAAGGGAGCGCGCAAGGATCGCGCGACTCACACCACGCCTGATTTTAGAGGCACGAACAAGACGGCTTCATGCTCGGTACGCACAAACCGACTCACACCCGATTCGACCAAGTGATCAATCACCACCAGAATCTGCCCGCGACCGCTAGGCGCGACCATTGGCGCGACCAGACGCCCACCGGGCGCCAGTTGCGCCAGCCAGGCCGGAGGCAAATCATCACCGCCGGCAGCCGCGATGATGCTGTCAAAGGGCGCGGCTTGCGAGTAGCCCAATCGACCGTCCCCATAAACCAAACGAATCTGCGAGGGTGTGCGCACAGCGGCCAAATTGAGCCGAGCCTTGTCATGCAAGGGGCGCAATCGCTCGATCGAGACCACTTGCCGCGACAACTCCGCCAACACTGCGGCTTGATAACCGCAGCCGGTACCAATTTCCATGGTCCGACCCAAATGCCCTTGTTGGCTGGCGGTAGACCCACCCAGCAACATGGCAATCATGCGCCCAACCACCGAGGGCTTTGAGATCGTCTGCCCATGGCCAATCGGCAGACTCGTGTCCTCATAGGCTTGAATGGCCAGCGCACTGTCGACAAACTCATGCCTTTGCACGGTCGCCAAAGCCTGCAACACGCGCTCATCGCGCAAACCCTCTTGCTGCAGACGCTGAACCATGCGTCGACGCACCATGTCGGAGTCCAACCCCAAGCCGCGTGGCGCGGTCAAGCGCGCCGCATCGGCGGCCGCCTCACGCAAATGACGCTGCGGCATCAGTACCTCGCGCACCGCCCCTGTCGACCCAGATGATCCGGCGCCCCCGACATGGCCGCTCGAACTGCCCTTGACCAACTTACCCAAAGGCAACGGGAACCGCGACGGCCGCAGCGGCGAATTGCTCATGCGCCCGACCCCAAACGCTGCGCCCAAGCACTCAACTCGGCATGGTGCGTCAAGTCCACTTGCAGGGGAGTGATCGAGATCTGCCCGGCCGCCGTCGCATGAAAGTCAGTGCCTTCTCCTGCCTCACGGGCATCACCAGCAGGGCCAATCCAATAAATCGTTTCGCCGCGTGGACTCTGCTGGCAGATCACCGGTTCACTGGCATGGCGGCGGCCTAAACGGGTAACGCGCTGAGGCAAGGTCGGCGCATCGGCTTGGTTGGGGATATTGACATTCAATAAAAACGGCTGAGTCAGACCGCCCGCGACCACCTGCTCCACCAACTGCCGCGCAAAGGCTGCAGCCGCATCCAGATGCCCCCACCCCTTCTCCACTTGAGAAAAAGCGATCGAAGGAATGCCAAACAAATAGCCCTCGGTCGCAGCGGCAACCGTGCCCGAGTACAAGGTGTCATCACCCATATTGGCGCCATTGTTGATGCCCGAAAGCACCAGATCGGGCCGATAGCCCAACAGGCCCGTCAAGGCCACGTGCACACAGTCCGACGGCGTGCCATTGACGTAGCGAAAACCATTGCTCGCCGTATAGACCGACAGAGGCCGCCCCAGCGTCAGGGAGTTGGAGGTGCCACTGGCGTTTTGCTCGGGCGCGATCACGTCGATCTGCCCCAGCCCCTCACAAGCCTTCACCAAGGCCTGCAGGCCCGGCGCCAGGTATCCATCATCATTGGCTATCAGTATGCGCATTCGGCCATTGTAGGCACCCCCAACACCCGGACGACCCGGCGTCAACCCACCCTTGACTACGACGCTTTTTGAACGCTTGGCATTAAAGCACCCCCAGCGGCCATGCCGCTCCCATTTGACAAGACAGCACACCCGGACCCAAGCCTGAATTGGCAGATTTCCTGACCGACATGAAGGCGCCACGCCCACCTCTTGCCGGCGTGTTTTGGGGTGAATTCACAAAACGAGAACCAGTAAAAAATACCAATACACAAGGTCAGTTAACGCTGCGGCGGCTTGAAGGCGAGACTTGCGCAATTCCGCGCACCATCGCCACGACGGAGCGATTACTTCGGCATCGTGCGATTGAGCAAGGGAGAAGGAATCAGTAAGATTGTTTTACGCAACCCCTAACTCGAAGTAACAACGGGTAAATGCGCCCCGCGAATCAGGGGCCTCCCATAGGGTTCCGCCGGCCTGAAGGCCTCCGTTGTGCGATAGGATGGAAGTTACCTGGGACTCCATGCTATGGCCGTAAAAGTACTGATCATTGAAGACAATCCGGTTGCCCGCAGCTTCTTGTGCCGAGTGGTGCGCGAGAGCTTCAGCGACCCCATGGAGATCACCGAGGCCGGAGATCTTGAGGGCGCCCGCCGCCACGTCGCCAAACTGGCCGAAACCTCACCCGACGCCAGCTTCAAGCTGATTCTTGTTGACCTTGAATTGCCTGACGGCAACGGCATGGAGTTTTTGGCCGAGCTAGCCGGTACACCGGCACTGAAAATCGTCACCACGCTGTATTCGGACGATGACCACCTCTTCCCCGCGCTGCAATGCGGCGCCGACGGCTACCTCCTCAAGGAAGACCGTTTCGAAGTGCTGGTTGAAGAATTGCAGCGCATTGTGCGCGGCCAACCCCCACTGTCCCCCGCCATTGCCAGGCGCCTGCTGTCGCATTTCCGCCCGACCTCGAGCGGAGACTCCGGCCCGATGGCCTTGAATTCTGGCTTTGGCGCCCTATCCTCCAGCGCCACATTCAGCGCCGGCCGCAGTGTCGTGCTTGACCCGCCGCCAGAATGGGAGCGCCTGACGCCGCGCGAAAGTGAAGTCCTGACCTATCTGAGCAAAGGCTTCACCATCAAAGAGATCGCCAATCTGATGGGCATCAAGTGGTTCACGGTCAATGACCACATCAAGTCGATCTACAAAAAGCTCAATGTCTCCAGTCGCGCCGAGGCGGCGGTACTGGCCAGCAAGCAAGGCTTGGTTTAAGCAACAAGACCTGGCTCGCGGCAGCCCTCGCAGAACCGAGTCAAAAACAGCAAAGCCCACCGAAGTGGGCTTTTTTACGTCCACCAATCCACTGACGGCCAGCATCAGGAGATAAGCAGGAAAAGCACGACGACAAATATTGCCGCTGAAAATGAAAAGGACTTAGAAGCTCGCGCCTCTAAGTCCTTCAATTTTGGGGTGGCTGATGGGGCTCGAACCCACGACAACAGGAATCACAATCCTGGACTCTACCAACTGAGCTACAACCACCGCAGAGCTTAAGATTATAGAAGGACTTTTACGAGGTCGGCAAGCGATTTTCGAAAAATCTTTTGCAGCAGCAAAAATCTAGTTCCATGGAACTCGAGGTTAGCTTTGCTGTCTATTAAAAACCGCGCTCACCTCGAGTCAGACTCTATTCTACAACGAAGCGCTCGACGCGGCCGCCGCTGGCGCCTTGACTGTCACCTTGAAACGCGCCTTCATGGCATCGACAAAGGCTTCGCCCTCAGCAACGTTCCACGCCTGAGCGTACTGTTGAGCCGCGCGCTTGGCGTCCACTACAGCCGGATCGCGGGGCAAGACCTTGGTCAAACGCGCCACCACAAACACGCCGTCGCCAGCATCCAGGCCGATCACAGCGGGCAACTTGCTGGCATCAGCCACCAAGATCGAATCCAGCACCTTGCGGGGCAAATCACGAGCCACCGCACGCGACACCAAGACCGGTGCCGCCAAGCCGGCGTCATCGCCACCCTTTTGCAGCGCCGCAAGACGCGCTTGGCCGGCCTTCACAGCCTCGGCGTTCGCCAACTGGCGCAGCAACTGGGCACGCACCTTGTCATGCACTTCCGCCAGCGGCTGCAAATGCGAAGGCTTGTGCTCCACCACGCGAGCGGCCGTCATCTGGCTTGGACCGGTCTCCAGCGCTTCGGTATTGCGTTTGTTACGCAATGACTCGTTGCCAAAAACGGCATCCAACAACTTGACCGAAGCCAAAGGCCCGACAGCACCAGGCACCGGCGCACGTTGCACGGTCGCTGTTTGAAGGCTCAACTTGAGCTTATCGGCCACCGGCTGCAGGCTGTCCGATTGTTCGTAGACCACATTGCTGAACTGCTCAGCCACCTCGGAATAGCGACGCTGAGCCAATTGTTTGCGCACTTCGGCCTCGATTTCGGCACGCACGACATCAAAGCTCTTCTTGTCGCCGCCGCGAACACCAGTCAGCTGAATCACGTGATAGCCATATTCGGACTCGACGACATTGCTGATCTCGCCCGACTTGAGCGCAAAGGCAGCGTCTTCAAAGACCTTGGTCATCGCACCGCGACCAAAGAAATCCAAATCACCACCATTGGCGGCCGAGCCCTCGTCTTGAGAATTCTTACGCGCCAGGTCAGCGAAGGCCGCCGGTGTCTTACGGGCCTGAGCCAAAAGCTCTTCAGCCCGGGCTTTGGCCTTGCTTCGCGCTTCAGCCGACGCTGATTTTTCAGCCTTGATCAGGATATGGCTGGCTCGGCGCTCCTCGGTCACCGAATAGCGCGAAGCATTTTCAGCGTAGTACTTGCGCAGATCTTCTTCGGTGAAGCTAACACCAGCCTTCAGCGCCTCCAGATCCAAAACGACATACTGGATCTGCGCCGACTCAGGCTTCTGGAACTGGGCCGCATTGGCGCTGTCCTTGTAGAAGGCTTCAATCTGCGCTTCAGTGGGCTGGATACTGGCCGCATAGTCCTTGGCATCGAAGCGCTGCATCTGCACTTCACGCTGCTGCAGCAAGGCATCGAAAGCCACCGCAGAATTGGCCGATGAGGCAATTGCCGATCCGCCGACACCGGCCGTCACCTGACGCAGGGTCAGGTCTTGACGCAGGCGCTCCAGGAACATCTGCGAGCTCATGCCTTGGGCAGCAATCACGCCCTTGTTGAGGGTGCCATCGGGATTGCGCAAAAAGGCGAACTGCGGATCGTTGCGGAAAATGACGTTCAAACGATCGTCGCTGACCATCAGATGCTGCTCGGCAGCCGCGGCCTGCATCACACGCTCACGCACCAAACCGTCCAACGCTTCGCGGCGGACTTCCGGCGAGTCAAACAGTTTGGCATCCAGATTCGGCATCTGCTGGCGCATGCGCTCAACCTGCTGGCGATGCGCCGCGTCCCATTCGACCTGGGTGATCTTGCGACCATTGACGGTTGCCACGCCCGCATTGGAGGCGTCCATAAAGCTGGTGTAACCCTGCATGCCGACCAAAGCGAAGGAAGGCAGGATCAGGATCAGCAAGATCAGCTGAAACAGTCGGTTGTGCTTGCGAACGAATTCAAACATCTTCTAAAACCTCAGACGGGCAGACACGACAAAGGCGAACCGGGGTTCGCCTTTGCGTGGGGTGGCACGGTGGCCATGGCCCACACCCAGCGCAACGCTGGGCTTGGGCATTTATGGTGGGTGCTGACGGGCTCGAACCGCCGACCTGCGCCGTGTAAAGGCGACGCTCTACCAACTGAGCTAAGCACCCGGATCAACCGGAATTCTGTGTGAGCGACCAGTTTAATTGATCGCGTCCTTGAGCCCCTTGCCGGGCTTGAACTTGGGCACCTTGGCCGCCTTGATTTTGATGGCGTCGCCGGTGCGTGGGTTACGGCCAGCGCGAGCTGCGCGCTTGGTCACACTGAAGGTACCGAAGCCTACCAGAGAAACCGAACCATTCTTCTTGAGCGTGGTCTTCACACCACCGATCAAGGCTTCCAGCGCACGAGTTGCGGCGGCCTTGGAAATGTCAGCCTGCGTTGCGATGTGCTCGATCAGTTCGGACTTGTTCACTTCAATACCTCTCAAAAAGACTCGCCCGCCTTGGCCGGCGCTCACCCATTGAATCTTGGCCACATCGCCGGCGAGCCCATTGCCTTCATCACAAAGCCAGGCGCCACAAGCGAGGGAAGCGCATTCTAAGCGCATTCATAGGCAGCCTAGAGCAGGTGAAAGCCCGATACAGATTTGCGCTATTGCACACACCTGATTCGCGCCGGAGCCTCCAGGCGCGACGGTCGGACCGACAGTCTTAGCGCGCCTTGGCCCTGATTTCCGGCAAGGCTTTTTGCAGGTAATACACCATCGACCAGATGGTCAGCACCACGGCCACCAACATCAAGACGGTGCCCCAGATGCGGGTATGAAACAGCCCAAACAAATTGCCATCAAACAGCAGGAAGGGAATCGCGACCATTTGCACGGTGGTCTTCAACTTGCCCACCATATGCACCGCCACACTCCCAGAAGCACCGATCTGTGCCATCCACTCGCGCAGCGCAGAGATGGCAATTTCACGCCCCACGATGACCAAGGCCACCAAGGCATTGACGCGCCCCAGTTCCAGCAACACCAGCAGCGCGGCGCAAACCAAAAACTTATCGGCCACCGGATCCAAAAACGCACCAAAGGCCGAGGTCTGATTCAGCTTGCGCGCCAGATAGCCATCCAGCCAATCGGTCAGCGCCACCACGACAAACAGAACGGTCGCAAACAAGTTTTGCGTCTGTTTCTCCAAGTCCAAGTAGAACACCCCAACGATCAAGGGGATGGCCACGATGCGGGCCCAGGTGAACAGTGTTGGCAGATTGAAAAACATAGCAGTCATTGTGCCCAACAATGGGGCATCACTTGACCCCTTGCCAAACAATGTGGCTTTAATGATGCAGCGGTTTCAGCAAGGCAGTCCGTGCGCGCACGGCGAAGCGCTCGTGCGGACCTTGAAGCGCCCTCAATCGAGCGTGCGCGGCTTGAATCGCCGTTGATCGTTGAAGAGGAAGGTTTCGCTGAACTTCCAAGGCTCCGGCAAACGCGAGACGTTGCCAAACGGCGCGGCGCGATGCACCGCGTCAATGGCCATCTGCAGGGTCTCTGGAGCCTGACCAGGCCGGCGCAGCACATTGATTTTCTTGATGCTGCCGTCGTGTCGAAGCTCCACCTCCAACACCGGTATGGCCAACAAGATGGGGGGCACCTCGCCCAGATAGGTGTGATCCGGATTGGCCGCCACCAGTCGCTCCGCGGCCTGCGTACGCAGTTCAGCATGGCTGCGCGGTTGCTTCGGTGGGCCCAGACCGGTGGGCTTGGCGGCCTCGGGCACGGCAGGCGCGACCGGATTGCTGCGTTCCACCGGCGCCGGCTCGGGACGCACCTGGCTGGGCGCTGCCGGCGTAACGGCCGGCTTCGACAAGCTCGGGGCATTGGAACAACCGCTCAACAAAGCAACCAGGCCCACGCCCATGCTTAGGGCAACTCGAGGCAGGCAAGACCTGACCCCCGACTCTTTCCACTTCGATTCTGATTCAATGCAAAACACGGTAGATCTCCTCGGCCAGTTCCCTGGATATGCCTTTGACACTTGCTATCTCCTCGACGCTGGCCTCGGCCACACCGCGCACGCCACCAAATCGCTGCAGCAGTTGGGCACGCTTCTTGGGGCCAATGCCGTCCACATCCTCGAGCCTCGAACTACCGGTGCGCACCGCCGCCCGCTTGGCCCGCATGCCGGTGATGGCGAAGCGGTGCGCCTCGTCGCGGATTTGCGCCACCAGCATCAGCGCTGCTGAATCGCGCCCCAGGTAAACCTTGGGGCGACCATCTGCAAACACCAACTCTTCCAGCCCCACCTTGCGCCCTTCGCCCTTTTCAACGCCGGCGATCAGGCCCAAGTCCAAACCTAACTCTTCAAATACCTCGCGCGCCATCGAGACCTGGCCGCGGCCGCCATCGACCAAGACCAAGTCAGGCAGGCGCCCCGTTCCGAGCTGCGCCGCCTCGGCCATCTTGCTGTAGCGCCGGGTCAGCACCTGTCGCATCGCTGCGTAATCATCGCCGCCGGTGATGCCTTCGATGTTGTAGCGTCGGTACTGGCTGCTTTGCATCAGGTGCGACTCAAAGACAACGCAGGACGCCATGGTGGCCTCACCGGCCGTGTGGCTGATGTCAAAGCACTCAATCCGAAACGCATCAAGCTCCTGCACCGACAAGTCCAGCGCCTCCACCAGGGCACGCGTGCGCGCCTGCTGCGAGCCTTCTTCCGACAGCAAGCGCGCCAGAGCCAACTCACCACCCTTGATGCACATCTCCTGCCAGATGCGTCGCTGCCCGCGGGGCTGGGCCTGGGTCGTGACCTTGAAACCCGCCTGCTCACTCAAGGCCTGGCACAAGGACTCATCCACCGCCTCGCTCAACACGATCAAGGACGGCACTTGTGCATCCAGATAGTGCTGCGCAATAAAGGCCTCCAGCACCAGGCGCTCGGGCGAAGCGACCAGCTCCTGCTGCCCTTCATCCGACCAGGCCAGCGAGGTCGCCTCTTCCACATGCTTCGGGAAGAAGGCGCGGTCCCCCAGATGCCGGCCGCCGCGCACCATGGCCAGATTCACACAAGCACGACCACCCTGCACCTTGGCAGCAATGATGTCGACATCGCGGTCGCGCCCGGTAGCGCTGTTTTCATCCACAGACTGCTGCTGCAGCACCCGCGCCAACGCGCTGATCTGATTGCGCACCTCGGCGGCCAACTCGAACTGCAGCTTGTCCGCGAAGGCCATCATCTGAACTTGCAAGCCATCCATCACCGCCTCGGTCTCGCCCAGCAAAAACCGCTCGGCATTGCTGACATTGCGGGCGTAGTCCTCGCCCTGACCTTCCGGCACACAGGGGCCGGAACAGCGTCGAATTTGATACAGCAAGCAGGGTCGGCTGCGGTTGTTGAAGACCGTGTCCTCACAGGTGCGCAGCTTGAAGACCTTTTGAATCAGCTGAATCGATTCCTTCACCGCCCAGGCACTCGGGAAGGGGCCGAAAAAACGATGACGCCGATCCACCGCGCCGCGGTAGTAGCTGATACGAGGGAACTCGTGGCCGCTGAGCTTCAGATAGGGGTAGCTCTTGTCGTCGCGAAACAAGATGTTGAACTTGGGGTTCAGCGTCTTGATCAGATTGTTTTCGAGCAGCAAAGCCTCGGACTCGGTGCGCACCACCGTCGTTTCCAAGCGCGCAATGCGCGCCACCATCATGCCGATGCGTGTGCCGCCATGGTCCTTCTGGAAATAGCTGGACACCCGCTTCTTCAGGTGCTTGGCCTTGCCCACATACAGCACTTGGTTCTGGGCATCGAAGTAGCGATACACCCCCGGCAGACCCGGCAAGGCTGCCACCTCTTGAAGCAAGCGCTCTCGCCCTTCTCGGGCGGCCTGCTCCACCTCGGCCACCCGCTCGGCCTCGGCCGCCTCGATCAACTGACGCTCGGCCGCCCATTCGGCTTGCTTCTGTGCCCCGACCGCGGCCGCGCCCGCTTCTTGGAGTTCTTCTGGACCGCCATCACTCGTAGAAGGCATTGCAGCGGCGGAATGGGAATCGGAGTCATGCATGGAGCGCGATTGTGCCGCGATGTGGCGTTGATAATTCCCGCAAGCCAGCAGCACAAGGAAGCTCGTGGGACTGAAGTGGGATCTGTTTTGCCAAGTGATCGACAATTTCGGCGACGTCGGCGTAGGCTGGCGCTTGGCACGTGATTTGGCCGAACGAGGCGAGTCGGTGCGCTTGTGGATCGACGACGCCAGCGCCCTGCAATGGATGGCGCCCGGCCCTCACCCCGATCGCATCGAAGTCCTACCTTGGGTCGAAAGCTTAAGCGTGGACCACTGCGGCGATGTGGTGGTCGAAACCTTTGGCTGCGAGTTGCCACAGGCCTTCCTGGCCACAATGGCCAGCAAGACACCAAGGCCGCCTCTCTGGCTGAATCTGGAATACCTCAGTGCCGAGTCCTACGTGGAACGCAGCCACGGGCTGGCCTCGCCGCAATTCAGCGGCGCCGGACGCGGACTCAGCAAACAGTTTTTTTACCCAGGCTTCACGGCCCGCACCGGCGGCCTGCTGCGCGAACCAGGCTTGCTGGACCAACAGGCCCGATTCGACGCCCAGGCTTGGCTGAGCGGGCATGGCCTGCAGCGCCGCACCGGCGAACGCATCGTCAGCCTTTTTGCCTACCCCAACCCAAGGCTGCCCGACTTGCTGGCGGAATTGGCCCGCCAGCCCACATTGCTGCTGGTCTGCCCCGGAGCCGTGCAGCCGGCCGTCGAACAGCTACTCAGCACCCAGCCCTGGCCGAATCTGCGCTGGCATGCCCTGCCCCATGTGAGTCAGCCCGACTTTGATCGGCTCTTGTGGGCCTGCGACCTGAACTTCGTGCGCGGCGAAGACTCTTTTGTGCGAGCTCAATGGGCCGGCAAACCATTTGTCTGGCAGATTTATCCCCAAGCGGATGGCGCCCACGGCCCCAAGCTGGAGGCCTTCATGGACCTGTGGCTGGCGCAGGCCCCTGCTAGCTTGGCCGCAGCGTCGCGCGACTTGTGGCGCGCTTGGAATGGCTTGCAGGCGGGGTCGAGCGGATTGATGGACTTGGACGAGGCGCACACGCATGCCCTCGCCTGGCGTGAGCAATTACTGCTCCACAGTGATTTGAGCAGCCAGCTGCTCGGTCTGAGTCGCAAAACAGGCTAAAATCCGACGCTTTGCTGCGCCACGGAACCTTCTGGCGTGAGCTTGCAACGTCATTTGGACAGGCCTTGAATCAGGCTCGCCGGATTTTCGAATTCGCGCCCCCTGCATTCATTTGTCTGCGCCGGCTTGATCGAATTCCAAGCTTTCAAGCGAAAACACCAGGCGAACCAGGCGAATTGAATTGGCCGCCCCGAAGAACCTTTTTTCCAAAACGGAACACTCATGAAGATCGCTCAAGAAATCCGCGCCGGCAACGTGATCATGCACGGCAAGGACCCGATGGTTGTGCTGAAGACCGAATACAGCCGCGGTGGCCGCAATGCCGCCACCGTGCGCATGAAGCTGAAGAGCCTGCTGAACAACTCCGGCACCGAAGTCGTGTTCAAGGCCGACGACAAGATGGACCAAATCATCTTGGAAAAGAAGGACTGCACCTACACCTACTTCGCTGACCCGATGTATGTGTTCATGGACGCCGAGTACAACCAGTTCGAAGTGGAAGCCGAGAACATGGGCGACGCCGTTTCCTACTTGGAAGACGCGATGCCTGTGGAAGTGGTGTTCTACGACGGCAAGGCCATCTCGGTTGAACTGCCCACCTCGCTGGTGCGTGAAGTGACCTGGACCGAGCCGGCCGTCAAGGGCGACACATCGGGCAAGGTCCTGAAGCCTGCCAAAATCTCCACCGGATTCGAAATCCCAGTGCCAATCTTTGTGGCCCAAGGTGACAAGATCGAAATCGACACGCGCACCCACGAGTACCGCAAGCGCGTCTAAACGCGGCTTGACCACAGGCACCCAGGTGTCCTGCACGAAGAAAAGGTGTCCATGGGCACCTTTTTTTTCGCCAATCGATCCGGCCCTCCCCGCTTCAGAAGCATTGCTTGAAAGCCCATCCCATGAGCCTCGAATCAGAACTGTTTGAAGCGTACCGACAGGATCGCATCGACCATGAAATCGCTGGCTTTCAGCTCGAGCGTTTGCCTCATTTGCGACGCCATCTGCCGCTGGCCGGGTCGGCTGGGGGCGAAGCTCTGATTTGTTTCAGCCAACTCGACGCGGGCCAGGAAGAGCAACAGATCGAGGCCCAGTTGGCTCACTTTCGCACCCTGAGCCAAGACTTCGAGTGGAAGGTCTACGCGCTGGAGCGGCCCGCTCATCTGCGCCAACTGCTCGAAGAAAAGGGCTTTGTGGCCGACGAGCCCGAGTGCTTCATGCTCTACCCCTTGAACGACGAATTGACGCGGCAAAGCAAGCCCGAGAGCGCATCCGGCAGCGGCCTGCCGGCGGACCTTGAAGTGCGCCGCATCGTCGATCCGTCTCAGTTGGACGATGTGCTCGCGGTGCAGGCGGCCATCTGGGGGCGCGACTTTGAATGGCTGCGCGACAAGCTCGCGCGCAGCTTGCAGCAGGCCGACACCATGAGCATGTTTTGCGCCTATGTTCAAGGCCAAGCCATTGGCACCGGTTGGACCGACTACCCGCCCGGCTCTCGCTTCCCCGAATTGCATGGCGGCGGGGTGCTGCCGGCCTGGCGCCAGCGCGGCGTCTATTCCGCGCTGTTTGAATGCCGTTTCAAGGAAGCCCGCGAACGCGGCTTTGAATGGATGGCCGTTGACGCCTCACCGATGAGCCGGCCGATTCTGCAAGCGATGGGCTTTATGCCCGTCTGCATGACCTGGCCGATGCGCTATGCCTTTGCCGCCACCGAAGGTCGCCGGGCTTAAGCTTCCACAAAGGCGCGGTCCTTGCCCAACCAGACCTCGTGATGAGCGGCGCCGGCGGGGATCATCGGAAAACAGTTTTCCTCGGACTGCACAACCACATCCAGGAAGAACGGCCCGGAGGCGTTCAAACATTCTTGCAGCGCGGCCGCCAGATCCTCGCGCCGCTCGACCCGCGCCGCCTGCCATCCAAAGGCCTTGGCCAAAGCGACAAAGTCGGGCAGCGCCTCGGTGTAGCTATGGCTGTAGCGGCCGCCGTGAATCAGCTCCTGCCACTGTCTGACCATGCCCATGCGGCCGTTATTGCACAAGACCAGCTTGACCGGGGTGCGGTGCTGAACGGCGGTCGACAGTTCTTGGATATTCATCAACACCGAGGCATCGCCGCTGACGCAAACCACCAACTTGTCCGGATGCGCAATCTGTGCACCGATGGCGGCCGGCAGGCCGTAGCCCATGGTGCCGGCGCCGCCGGAACTCAGCCAGCGCCGAGGACGCTCCAAACGGATGTGCTGGGCGGCCCACATCTGGTGCTGCCCCACGTCGGTAGCTACGATGGCGTCGCGGGTCGCAATGGCAGCCTGCAAGTTCGTCATCAAGGCCTGCGGCAGGATCGCTCCCTCGGCTGGCTCCTCGAAAGCCAATGAGGCCTCGGCCCGCCAGCATTCGATACGCTGCCACCAAGCCCGCAGGTCCGCCGGCTGGCTCTGGCCTTCGGCCCAGACGCGTTCCAGTGCCAGCAGACTGTCGGTGCAATCTCCGACCAACCCCACCTCGGTAGGCACAACCTTGCCGATCGAGCGCGGGTCCACATCCAGATGAATGATCTTGGCGTCCGGACAAAACCCGTCGAGACGCCCGGTCACACGATCATCGAATCGCGCGCCAACGCAGACCACCAGATCCGCATGGTGCATGGCCAGATTGGCCTCCAGCGTGCCGTGCATACCCAGCATGCCCAGGTACTGCCGGTCGGAGGCCGGGAAGGCGCCGAGCCCCATCAAGGTCAGCGTGCAGGGAGCTTGGGTCAGCTGAACCAAACGCTTGAACGCCGCGCAGGCCAATGCGCCGGCATTGATCAGCCCGCCGCCGCCATAAAACACCGGCCGTTGCGCCTGCGCTAGCAGCGCCACGGCCCGATCCAACAAGGTTTGATTGCTGCGCGGGCAAAAGGGCAGCACCACGGCTTGAGCAGTCGCTGGACTGACCTCAGCCGAGGGCTCTAAGGCGGCGCTCGACGGCCGATCGGCGGGCCACGGCAAACTGGCCAACTGCAGGTCTTTTGGAAAGTCCAGCAAGACCGGCCCTGGGCGCCCGCCCGCGGCGCAGGCATGCGCCCGCGCCACCAGGGTCGCCACCTCGTTCACATCACGGATCTGCGCATTCCACTTGGTCACCGGCTTGGAGATGCCCAGCGCGTCGCATTCCTGAAACGCATCGGTGCCGATGGCGCTGGTCGCCACCTGCCCGCTGATGCACAGCACCGGCACCGAGTCGCACAAGGCATCCAGCAAACCCGTGGTGGTGTTGCTCATGCCCGGACCCGAGGTCACGAACACCACGCCCACCTTGCCGGAACTGCGCGCATAGCCCTCGGCCGCATGGACGGCGGCCTGCTCATGCCGCACCAGCACATGGCGCAGGCGCGGTTCGGCATGCAGGGCGTCGTACAAGGGCAGCACGGCGCCGCCGGGATAGCCAAACACGGTGTCCACACCCAGGCCCAGCAAGGCCGCAATCAAGGCTCGCGCGCCGTTGAACGGTGTATCGACTTGGGGCTCCGCAGCAAGCGGCAAAGGCTTCTCATCAAACAGGTGATTCATGCCAACACTGTGCCGAAACTCGCGCAGCAAAGGCTGCTGAAATTTCCATAAAATCAGCCGAATTCAGAAAATCATCCTGCAAAAAGTAAGTTCCACAGCATGAATCTAGATAAATTGGATTTCGCCATTCTTTCTGCGCTGCAGCAGGACGCCCGCATCAGCCTGCAGGAACTCAGCCAACAAGTGGGATTGACCAGCTCGCCCTGCTGGAGCCGCATCAAGCGCATGGAAGAAGCAGGGGTGATTGAAGGCTATTCGGTGCGCGTCAACGCCGCCAAGATCGGCCTTGCGGACACGGTGATCGTGCAGGTCACGCTGGACAACCACTCCGACGAAGCCTTGTTCGAATTTGGCCAGGCCCTGGAGCAAATCCCCGAGGTCCTGGAGGCCTTCCTAGTTTCGGGCGACTATGACTATTACGTGCGCATCGCGGTGGCCGACACGCGGGACTATGAACGCCTTCTGCGCGAGCGGCTCTACAAAATCCCCGGCATACGCCACAGCAAGTCCAGCTTTGTGCTGCGCCAGCTGAAGCAAAGCCAGCTCCCGCTACGCCGCTGACCGAAGCCGCTCAGGCGGTCTCGTCAGTCATGGCCGCGCGGACCAAGGGCGCACCGAGCACCACATCGAGCGCCACCGAGATCAGACAAACACGCCCTCGCGCAACCACTTGGTCGCGACCCACTTCTCGCCCTCGCGAACCGGCGCGCCGCCGTGCAATGTGAGGGTCGACGGGTCGGGCCGCTCATAGCCGAAGAACACCGCATTGCCCTTGACCGGCAAGACTTCCAGTTTGACGTCCGGGAAGATCGTCGCCCCGCCCGCTGCAGGCGTATTGAGGTAGATCACGACCGTGCCGACACGCTGCCCGCCGCGACTCAAGATCGCTGCCGAGCCAGCCATATGGGGATCGAAATAGTCGTAGTGCGGCAAATACTCGGCACCGGGGCGATAACGCAATACCTGCAGGCCCTCACCATGATCCACCGGCCAGTTCAGCAATTGAGCCAAGCGAGCCTCGATGCGCCGCACCACATCATTTTCACCGCGCTCAAAAAACATGCCGTCGCTGGTGCGCGCGGCGTTCACCTCGCTACCGTTCGGGTTCGACGCCACTGTCTCCGAGCGCGCCAGGCGAACCTCGGCCGCCGCCACCATCGCGTCGCACTCCTCGTCCGACAAGAGCCCGCCCAACAAGACGATGCGCGGATGATTCAGGCTTAGCAAGACATTGACGCGTCGATCACCCAGCCACAAGGTCGGCGTACCGGCGCTCAAATCAGGCTCCGGCAGCGGATGGTTCGCTTGCCGGGGATGATCTAGCCCCATGATGGCGCCGCCAACACGGGTTTTCTCAAGCACCAGATCAAAGGCCTGCTCGGCCACCGCCGCTTGCCAGCCACTGCTGATCATAGAGGGCACGATCTGTTCCCGCCCGAAGCCCTGAGCGAGTTGCGCCTCGATCCATTGACGCAAGTCCGGGGTGATTTGCTGCTGTCCAGTCATGGCAATATTTTGCGCGATCCCGAGCCCGATTCCTCAGGCCAGGCGGCGCCGGAACAACAATCGCTCGGGGGTCGACAGTGCCGACTCATAGCCATAGCCCTCGGCCTTGAAGGCCTGCAGTCCGGCCGGCGTGTCTACCCGCTCGGTGATGGCGTAACGGGCCATCAGGCCACGCGCGCGCTTGGCAAAAAAGCTGATGATCTTGTACTGACCGTTTTTCCAGTCCTCGAACACGCATTCAATCACCCGAGGTTTGAGGCCCGGCCGATCGGCGGCCCTGAAATACTCCTGCGAAGCCAGGTTGACGATCACCGGCACCTGCGCCGCGGCGGCCTTCTCGTTCAGGTGTTCGGCCAGGCGGTCGCCCCAAAATTTGTACAGCGTGGTGCCGGCCGGGTTCTCCAGTCGACTGCCCATTTCCAAGCGATAGGGCTGGATCAAATCCAGCGGCCGCAACACGCCGTACAGCCCCGACAGAATGGCCAGATGCTGCTGCGCCCATTGCAGTTGCTCCGGGCTCAGGCTGGGGGCATCCAAACCCTCGTAGACATCACCATTGAAGGCCAGCACGGCCGGCTTGCTGTTGTGATGGGTGAAGCTGGGGCTCCAGGCTTGAAAGCGCGCCGCATTCAACTCGGCCAAGGCCGGTGACAGGTCCATCATCTCGGCAATTTCAAGGGGCGACTTGCGCTTCAGCAGCTTGATCAACTGGCTGGATTGCGGCACGAACTGCGGCTGGCTGCTCAAGGCCTGCAGCGGCGCTGGGGTCGGGGTTTCGTAGTCGAGCGACTTGGCGGGAGAAATCAAATAAAGCATGGGCGCCATTCTCGCCGCAGATCAATTGGCACCGTCTCTGTCGCCCCCACTCAACGACAAAACCCTGACACATGACAGTCAATCAACGGGCACCAGATGCGCAGGCCTCTCGGTATCGCTCAAGCATAAAAAAAGGCCCGCAAGAAGCGGGCCATTTTTACGCGCAGGCGGCGAGTGTCACGCCATGCCGGACTTACTTGGCCAGCAACTGGTTGGTGGCTGCAATGTCCTCGGGCTTCAAGACGCCCGCAGCCTGACGCAACTTCAAGTTCAGCAAGACGGCGTCGTGGCGGGCCTTGGAGAGGTCGCGTTGGGTGGTGAAGAGCTGGGTCTGGGCGTTCAAGACATCCAGATTGACTCGCACACCGACCTTGTAGCCCAGCTGAGTCGCATCCAGGGCCAGCTTGGTGGAGGCCTCAGCGGCTTCCAGCGCCTTCACTTGCGCGGCTTGGGACACCAGGCCGAAGAAGTAGGTGCGTGTGCCTTCGGACACACCACGGCGGGCATTGGCCAGATCTTGCCTGGCTTTTTCTTCCAGCACCAAGGCTTCCTTGAGTTTGTTCTGGCTCGCACCACCGGTGTAGAGCGGCAAGGTTACCGACAAGCCCAGGCTGCCGCTGGACGTGGTACCCGTGCTTCCGGCCAAATCGGCACCGGCACCGCGCGAGTTGATGGCGCCCAGCTTACCGGTGAGATCTACCGTCAGGCCGTCCGAAGCACGCGCCTTGCCGGTATCCAAAATGGAAGAATCAACGCCTACCTTGGCCTTGCGGATTTGAGGGTGCTGCTCTTCGGCCAAATTGACCCAAGGTTCAACGCTAGCGGGTACGACGGCCGGCAGCGCCACAGGCACAGCCAAGGGCTTGGGCTCGGCGACCTTACCCACCAAATGGTTCAGCTTCAGACGCTTGACCTGCAGGTCGTTGTCCGCGGCAATCTCAGCGGCCACAGCCAAGTCAAACTTGGCTTGCGCTTCACGCGTGTCGGTAATGGTCGAGGTACCCACCTCAAAGTTGCGCTTGGCCGAGGCCAGTTGTTCAGCAAACGCGGCCTTGCCGGCGCGTGTCGTGGTCAACGCATCCTTGGCCGACAAGACGTCGAAATAGGCCTGCGCCACACGCACGATCAGGTCTTGCTCGGCAGTTTCCAGATCGGCCGCAGCCAGATCCAAGCCCAAACGCGCTTGCTCAACGGTGAGTCGGTTGCTCTTGTTGTAGACGCTGTAGCTGCCGTTCAGGCCAGCCTGGACGGAGTTGGTGCCGGTCCAGCCAAACTTCTTCATGTCCACCTGACTGGTATTGGCACTAGCGCCCAAGCCCAGTGTCGGCTTGATCAGCGCCTCGGCCTGGCCCAGGCGGTATTGCGCTGTGTCCGCTTGCGCGCGCGACGACAGATAAGTCGGGTCAAAAGCACGCGCGGTGTCGTAGAGCTCCAGCAGGCTTTGCGCGCGCGCCACACCGGCGGCACCGAAGGCCATCAGCAACGCCATACCGACTTGGGTCAAGGGGCGGCGCAATGTGTTTGCTTGATGGACTGGCATGAGCTTCCTCATTTGGGATTTGGTTGTTGGTGTTGACGGTTTTGGGCACTGAACGTTCCGCGGCCGGGTCTTCGTTCGACTTCGGCGCTCAGCGTTTCAATAATTGAATTCAATATCTCGGCACCGCAGGGTCGACCTCATTCGACCATGCATCGATGCCACCGGCGAGGTTATAGACGCTTTCGAAGCCGGCGCGCTGCAGAAATGCGACGACTTGCAGACTTCTCACCCCGTGATGGCAATAACAGACGACGGGCTGCGTTGGATCCAGTTCTTCAAAGCGGGCCGAAACCTGCCCCATCGGCATCAGCAGACTGCGCACGCCGTCGACACGGATGCTGGCCAGCTGCGCCTCCCAGGGCTCGCGCACATCCAACAACAGCGGTGGCTGCGCCGATTGGCACAGCGTTCGCAATTCGCCCACCCCGATCTGAATTCGCATGCCGGGCAGGATCAGAAGCTGAAAGACTTGCCCGCGGCAAAGCCCTGCAGGCGCGGCGCCACCGTGTCGAACAAATTGACGGTACGGAATTCTTTCTCGCCGACTCGGGTGATCAACTGCGCCTGCATCACCGGCTCGTCGCCAACGATGGCCGCCAGACGACCTCCCACCTTGAGCTGATTCAACAGCTCGGTCGGCACCTCGGCCACCGAGCCGGACAGCAGGATCACATCAAAGGGCGACTCGGCGGCCAGGCCACGGGCGCCATCTTGCTCGCGCACGGTCACATTGGTGACGCCGGCACGTTTCAAATTGGCAGCCGCCAACGCCGCCAGCTCCGGATTGATTTCCAGCGCGAATACCTTTTGAGCCCGATGGCCCAGCAGTGCGGCCATAAAGCCGCTGCCGGCGCCGATTTCCAGCACCTTCTCGTGGCGAGCCACCTTCAGCTCTTGCAACAAGCGGGCTTCCACACGCGGGGCCAGCATCTTTTGCTCGCCAGGCAGAGGCAGTTCGGTGTCCATGAAGGCCATGGCGCGGTAGGCCGCAGGCACAAAGTCTTCGCGCTTGACCACGGCCAGCAGCTGCAGCACGTCGGCGTCCAACACATCCCAAGGGCGGATCTGCTGTTCAATCATATTGAAGCGGGCTTGTTCGATATTCATCTTGTCATTTCCTTGGCATTCAGCAGCGCGGGCACGCCGCAGCACATTCATTCTGCGGCGATTCTATTTCCAGACCAGCGGCGCTTGGCCCAGGCCGCCAGATCATCGAGATAGCAATAGATCACCGGCACCACCACCAGCGTCAACAAAGACGAGGTGATGACCCCACCGATCACCGCCTGCCCCATCGGCGCGCGCTGCTCCGAGCCCTCGCTGAGCGCAAAGGCCAGCGGCACCATGCCGAAGACCATCGCCAAGGTGGTCATCAGAATGGGGCGCAAACGCACCTTGGCGGCGTGCAGCAGGGCTTGCTCGCGCCCCATCGGTTCGGCATCGACGCCGTGGGCATGTTCCCCCTCGCGTGAGCGAATCGCAAAGTCGATCAACAAAATCGCGTTCTTGGTCACCAGGCCCATCAGCATCACGATGCCGATGATGCTGAACATATTCAGCGTCGAGCGGAACATCAACAAGGCCAAGATCACGCCGATCAAGGTCAGCGGCAGCGAACTCATCAAGGCCAGAGGCTGCAAAAAGCTCTTGAACTGGCTCGCCAGGATCATGTAGATGAACACAATTGCCAGCCCCAGAGCGCCCACCGCGTACTGGAAGGACTCATTCATATTCTTGGTCGAGCCGCCGAAGGTGTAGCGATAGCCCGGCGGGAAGGCGATCCCGTCCAAGACGGCCTTGATGTCGACCGAAATCTCACCCGAACTGCGACCCAGGGCATTGGCATCGATCGTGATCTCGCGGCTCATATCACGGCGATTGATCTGATTCGGTCCGGTCGAAGCATGCACATCGGCCACCTGCGACAAGCGCACTACCCGCGCCGAACCATCCGCCGCCGGCGCCACATTCATTGGCAGGCGCTGCAGATCGGACAAGGCGTTACGCCCATCCGGCCCGAGACGCACCACCACGTCATAGTTCTCGCCGTCCGGCGCGCGCCAATTACCCACCGTGGTGCCGGCAAACAGCGTGCGCAGCGAGCCCGCCAGCGCGTTGACGTTCAAACCCACATCGGCAGCGGCATCGCGCTTGACCTCAATGGCCACGGTCGGCTTGTTCGGCTTCAACGTGGTGTCCAGGTCCACCAGACCGGGGATCTTGAGCAACTCGGCCTGCACCTGCTTGGACAAGCGCTCCAGTTCACCCAGGTCTGCGCCTTGAATCGAGAACTGCAGGCTCTTGCCGCCCCCCAGATCGGTCTGGCCGATATTGGTGACGGTGATACCCGCCACCGTGGCCAACTTCTCGCGGATCGGCTGAGCCAAGTCGGCCACCGAGCGCGAGCGATCCTTGCGATCCACCAGGCGCACATAAATAGCGCCGTAGATCTTGCCGGCGGCAAAGCCGCTATTGATGGTGGTGACGGTGTAGCGCACCTCGGGCAACTCACGCAGCAGCAGGTCGATCTGCTTGGCGCGTGCCTCGGTCACCTCCAGGCTGGAGCCCACCGGCGTGTAGAAATTGATCTGGGTTTCAGACAAATCGGCCTTGGGCACGAATTCCTTGCCCACGCCGCCCAGCAAGACAAAGCTGAACAAAAAAGTTCCCAGTGCAATACCCAGCGTCGCGCCCTTGTGGCGCAAGGACCAAGCCAGAATCTTTTGATAGGCCTCAGACAACCACTCGGTGAAGTCATCGAACTTCAGCGTGACACGCCCCAAGGTCTTGTCGTACAGCGTCACCGGTGGGCCGCGGTGCACGCCATGCGCCTGCGGGTCATGCCAGACACTGCTCAGCATCGGGTCCAAGGTGAAGCTCACAAACATCGAGATCAGCACCGCCGCCACGATGGTGATGCCGAACTCATGGAAGAACTTGCCAACGATGCCGCCCATGAAACCGATCGGCAAAAACACCGCCACGATGGACAAGGTGGTGGCCAGCACCGCCAGGCCGATCTCGGCCGTGCCGTCCAACGCCGCCTGCTTGGGGCTAGCGCCCATGGCGACATGGCGCACGATGTTCTCTCGCACCACGATGGCATCGTCAATCAACAGGCCCACGCACAGGCTCAGCGCCATCATGGTGATGTTGTTGATGGTGAAGCCAAACAAGTACATGAAGAGAAAGGTGCCGATCAAGGCAATCGGCAAGGTCAGGCCGGTGATGACGGTGGAGCGCCAGGAGTTCAGGAACAGGAACACGATCAGCACCGTCAGCGCCGCACCCTCGAACAAGGTGCGCTGCACATTTGCCACCGAAACCCGAATCGCCCGCGAGTTGTCGCGATTGATCTCGGTCATGATGCCCTTGGGCGTGATGGGGGCGGCCTCCTTCAAGGCGCGATTCAGGCCGTCCACCACCTCGATGGTGTTCTCGCCCTGACTCTTTTGCACGCTCAAGAGCACGGTGCGTTGACCGTTGTACAGCGCCAGACTTTCGACCTCTTGCGGGCCGTCCACCACCTCGGCGATTTGCCACAGCTTGATCGAATTGCCGGCCTTGCGCGCCACCACGATGTCGCGGAAGTCGGCGGGCGTCTTCAAGCGCGCATTGATTTGCACCACCCGTTCCTGATCGGCCGAGCGGATCGAGCCCAGCGGCAGCTCTTGGTTCTCGCTTTTCACCGCCGCTAACACCTGATCCACCGTGACGCCCAAGGACTCCATCGCCTGCGGGCGTAGCCGCAGCTGCACCTGGCGCTGCAATCCGCCCACCACGCTGACCGAGCCGACACCGCGCACATTCTCCAGGCGCTTTTGCAACACCTGGGTGGCCCAGGTTGTCAGTTCCTGGGTGCTGCGCTGGCCATCCTCCGAGAGCACGGCGACGTTAAAGATCGGCGTGCTTTGTGGGTCGAAGCGCGAGATGCGCGGGTCTTTCACCTCATCGCGCAGGGTCGGCCGCATCAAGGCGACCTTCTCACGCACATCTTCGGCGGCCTTGCGGCCATCGACATCGAGGTTGAACTCGATGATGACGACCGAGGAGCCCTCGTAAGAGCGCGAGGTCAAGGTGTTGATGCCCTCCACTGTGTTGACGGCCTCTTCGACCTTTTTGGTGACTTCGCTCTCGACAATCTCCGGCGAGGCACCGGGATAGTCCATTTGAACCACCACGGTGGGGAAGTCGATATTCGGGAACTGATCAACCGACAAGCGCTGGTAGCTGAACAAGCCCAGCACCACAAAGGCCAGCATGACCATCACGGCCATCACCGGGTTTTGAATCGAAACGCGTGTGAACCACATGGCGAGCGACCCCGGTTCAGCGCGAAGCGGGTGCGGAAGACACGGGGAGCGCAGCAGGCGACGAGCCGGCCTTGGCGGGCTCGGCCAACTTCACCAGCGTGCCATCGGCCACCTGACCGGCGGCGCCGGAGAGCAGCAGATCGCCCTGGTTCAGGCCCGTCAGCACCTCAAGCACGGCCTGCCCGGCGATCTCGCCGCTGCGCCCCAGCGTCACACCTTGGGAACGCGTCTTGCCATCCACGATTTGCAGCACATAAGGCTTGGCCTTCTCGACCCGCACCGCGCTGGGCGCCACCACCAAGCCCTCGCGCTCGTCCAGCAGCAAACGTCCGCGGGCGAACATACCGTGGCGCAAACCGCTTTGTCCTTGCACCTTCAGGTACACCAATACCGCGCGTGAACCCGTTTGGGCGGACGGATTGATCCGAGCCACCACGGCCGGCACTTCCGCGGACATGCCGTCCACCTGCAGCAGCGCCTTGGCGCCGGCTTGCAGGCCGGCGGCCAATTCGGCCGGCACCGCGGCCTCCAACTCCATCTGCCCCAGATTGACGATTTCCAAAATGCGGCCGTCGATCGGCACACGCTCACCCGGTTGGGCCAAACGCTGCGAAACCTGCCCGGAAATTGGCGCAATCAACAGCGCGTCCGCCTGCGCCTTGCGGGCCAACTCCACCGCGGCCTTGGCGGCCAGCAAGCTCGCCTCGGCGCCGGCCGCGCTGGCCACCGCGGTGTCCAAGGCCGTGGCCGAAATAAAGCCCTGGGTCACCAAGGCACGGTTGTTCTCGAGCGTACGCCGTGCAATGTCTAGCTGTGATTTGGCCGCGGAAGCGTTTTGCTCCGCCTGCTTCAAGCGCCAATCCAGCTCCACCGTATCCAGCCGCCCCAGCAACTGGCCGACGCGCACCGTATCGCCTTCGCGCACCGTCAGCTGCGCCAATTCGGCGGCCACCTTGGCCTTGATCATGGCGGTATCCACCGCGCGCAAATTGCCCGAAATCTCCAGCGTGCTGGCAAAGCGCTGACGCTGTACCCGCAACACATCAATCTCACCCAACACCAGACCACTGGCGGCCTTGGCCATCACCGGCGCCGCCATCTGCCGGCCCTTGAGCAGCTTCATACCCACCACACCCGCGAGCCCCAAACCGGCCAGCAGCAGCGTCACTTTCAACCAAGGCTTCATCGTTGGGGAGCTTTCGAAAAAAAGGGGAATAGGTTCAGCGGTGTGCCGACGTGCCGGTTTCAAAGCCGAGGTGGTTCGACCAACAGGCCACGCAAAATCAGGTCCATCTGCACCGCCAACACAGCGGGCGCGTCGATGGCTGGGCCATGCAAACGGCAGGCCCCAAAGGAGTGTTCATAAAGAATCATGTGCAGCATCGGGCCGATCAACACATGCACCGTCTCGGCCGGCGGCACCGCGCGGAACTCGCCGCTGCGAATGCCGCGTTCGATCAGGCCGCCCAGAAGCCGATGCACCGGCTCCACCACTTCGTCGACATAAAAGCGCGCCAGATCGGGGAAGTTGCGGGCCTCGGCCATCATGATCTTGGTGATGCCTCCGGCAGCACTGGAGCCCACTTGTTGCCACCAGGCCTGCATCACATGGCGCAGCAAGTCGGTCACCGAGCCCTGGTGCTGGGCTGCCAGTTCCACCGCTTCGGCGATGCGAGCCGACAGGTTTTCGCGCACTACCGCCTTGAACAACTCTTCCTTGCTCGGGTAGTAGAGGTAGAGCGTCCCCTTGGACACGCCGGCGCGCGCCGCCACTTCTTCCGAGCGCGTAGCGGCAAAGCCCTTCTCAACAAACAGGGCCAGCGCAGCCGCCAGCAACTCCTGCGGGCGAGCTTCTTTGCGTCTCTGACGAGGGGATGTACTCAAGTGGGGATGGTCGACCAAAGTCGCTAATGACCAATTGGTCATTAATGTATTCGCCCGCCCTCGCAGCGGTCAAGGCCTGACCCCGAAAGGTCCATCCGCATGGCCTTGCCGCCGGCGCCACCGATCGCGGGTTCCAGTACCGACATGAGCGCCGGCTATCATCGCGGCCATTCATTTTGAGGGAGTAGCGTTTGGACGCCATTTTGCTGATCAAGGCCGCCATCATGGGCATCGTCGAAGGCCTGACCGAGTTTTTGCCGATTTCCAGCACCGGTCACCTGATACTGGCCGGCGCCCTGCTCGGCTTTGATGACGCCAAAAGCAAGGTGTTTGACATCGCCATCCAGACCGGCGCGATCTTTGCCGTCATCTTGGTTTACAGCCAGCGTCTGCGCGAAGTGGCCGCCGGCCTGGGCTCGGATGCCCGCGCGCGCCGCTTTGTGATCAATGTCGCCATCGGCTTCCTGCCGGCAGTGGTGCTGGGCCTGCTGTTTGGCAAGGCGATCAAGGCGCACTTGTTCACCCCCACCGTGGTGGCCACCACCTTCATCTTGGGCGGCTTCATCATTCTGTGGGCGGAGCGCCGCCAGCAAGCCGTGGTGCGCATTCAAACCGTCGATGACATGAGCCCGCTGGATGCCTTGAAGGTGGGCCTGATCCAATGCCTGGCCATGGTGCCGGGCACCAGCCGCTCCGGCTCGACCATCATCGGCGGCATGTTGATGGGCTTGTCGCGCAAGGCGGCCACCGACTTTTCCTTCTTCCTGGCCATCCCGACCTTGATCGGCGCCGGCATCTACAGCCTCTACAAAGAGCGTGCCCTGCTCAGCGCCGCGGACATCCCGATGTTCAGCGTTGGTCTGCTGTTCTCCTTCCTGAGCGCCTGGATCTGTGTGCGCTGGCTGTTGCGCTACATCTCCAGCCACAGCTTTGTGCCCTTCGCTTACTACCGCATCGCCTTCGGCATCATCGTGCTGGCCACGGCATGGAGCGGTTTGGTGGTCTGGGCGGACTGATGCGCTGAACCCTCGCGCAGGCCGCTGGGGGCAAGTCCTGACCCCGCGGCCCGCGCATGCAGCGCTCGCCAAGCCGAACCAGCCGCCAAACGATAGCCCGACTCGCTCGGTGGCTTCGGCCGCAAAGCTAAAATGCCCGGATGACGATCACGATCAAATCCGGCGCCGATATCCCCGCTCTGCGTATGGCCGGGCGCTTGGCCTCCGAAGTGCTGGACATGCTGACGCCGCATGTCCAAGCAGGCATCACCACCGAACAACTCGACAAGCTGGCACATGACTACATCGTCAATGTGCAGCAGGCCATTCCCGCGCCGCTGAACTACCAGCCCGCCGGCTATACGCCCTACCCCAAGTCCATTTGCACCTCGGTCAATGACGTGATCTGTCACGGCATTCCCGATGGTCGCGCGCTGAAAAACGGCGACATCGTCAACATCGACGTCACCGTCATCAAGGACGGCTGGCATGGCGACACCAGCCGCATGTTCGTCGTCGGCGAGGGCTCGATCGCGGCCAAGCGCCTGTGCGCCCTCACCTACGAAGCGATGTGGAAGGGCATTGCCAAGGTCAAGCCCGGCGCCTACCTGGGCGACATCGGCCACGCCATTCAGACCTTTGCTGAAAACGCTGGATTTTCGGTGGTGCGCGAGTTTTGCGGCCACGGCATCGGCCAGGTCTTCCATGAAGAGCCGCAGGTGCTGCATTACGGCCGCCCCGGCACCTTGGACATCCTGGTGCCCGGCATGGTGTTCACCATCGAGCCTATGGTCAATGCCGGCCAGCGCCATATGCGTGAGCACAACGACGGCTGGACCATCAAGACCAAGGATCGCTCGCTATCGGCCCAGTGGGAACACACCTTGATGGTGACCGAGACCGGTTACGAAGTCTTCACCCTGTCGGCCGGCAGCCCGCCGCCGCCCGCCTTCATCGGCGCCTGAGTCGATGGGCAGCCACTTGCCGGAGGCCACCGCAAACAGCGGCGCCGCAGTGCCCCTGCCCAGCCTGGCGGAATTGCGCCAGCGCTTCAAGGCCGGCAAGCTGGCCCTGATCACCGAATTCCGCGCGGCGCCGCCGACCCAATTGGCCGCAGCAAAGTTGTTGCGGCAATTGGCGCGCCACGTCGACGCCAGTCTGCAGCAGCTGTGGGACCGCGCCGAGATGCCGGCCGGCGCTTGCCTGGTGGCCGTTGGCGGCTATGGGCGGGCGGAGCTGTATCCGCATTCCGATGTGGATGTGCTGGTGCTCTTGCCCGATGGCGTCGAAGCCCATACCCCTGGCGCCATCAAGTCGAGCATCGAAGCCTTCATCACCGCCTGCTGGGACATCGGCCTGGAAATCGGCTCCTCGGTGCGCACGCTGGGCGAATGCCTGCAAGAGGCGGCCGGCGATGTGACGGTGCAGACCGCCTTGCTGGAAGCGCGTCTGCTGAGCGGCAAGCGCGTCCAATTTAAGCAGTTGGAACAGGCGCTGATGGCCGCCATGGATGCCCGCGCCTTTCTGCGTGCCAAGACTCTGGAGGCACAGCAGCGCCACACCAAGTACGACGACACGCCGTATTCGCTCGAACCCAATTGCAAGGAAAGCCCAGGCGGCCTGCGCGACCTGCAGGTGTTGATTTGGATTGCTCGTGCGGCGGGCCTGGGCAAGACCTGGAAAGCGCTGGCGGCCCGCGGCCTGATCACCGCATTTGAGAGCCGCCAGTTGCAGCGCAATGAAGGCCTGCTGAAGCTGATCCGCGCGCGTCTGCACAGCGTCGCCGGTCGGCGCGAAGACAGACTGGTGTTTGACCTGCAGAACGCGGTGGCCGAGAGCTTTGGCTATGAAGCCAGCCGCGGCCAACGCGCCTCCGAAGTGTTGATGCGCCGCTATTACTGGGCGGCCAAGGCGGTGACCCAGTTGCACCAGATCTTGCTGCTGAATCTGGAGGAGCAGGTCAACGGCTCGCAGCAGCAGTTGATGCGGCGCATTGACCCGCACTTCCTAGACCGCGCCGGCATGCTGGAAGTCGACAGCGACGACCTCTACACCCGTGAGCCGCACGCGATCCTGCGCACCTTTTTGGTCTACCAGCAAACTCCGGGCATCAAGGGCTTGTCGGCACGCACGCTGCGCGCGCTCTACAACGCGCGCGAGTTGATGAACAGCGCCTTCCGGCGTGACCCGACAAATCGAGCCACCTTCATGCAGATCTTGCGGCAGTCCGAAGGGCAAACGCATGCGATGCGGCTGATGAACCAGACCTCGGTGCTGGGCCGCTATCTGTGGGTGTTCCGCGGCATCGTCGGGCAGATGCAGCACGACCTCTTCCATGTCTACACGGTCGACCAGCACATCCTGATGGTGCTGCGCAATGTGCGCCGTTTCTTCATCCCCGAGCACGCGCACGAGTACCCCTTCTGCTCACAGTTGGCGGCGCAATGGGACAAGCCGGAGCTGCTCTATATCGCCGCCTTGTTCCACGATGTGGCCAAGGGCCGCGGCGGCGACCACTCGGACTTGGGTGCCGTCGAGACTCGACGTTTTTGCCGTGACCATGGCCTGAGCAAGCAGGACACCGAGCTGGCCGTGTTCCTGGTTCAGCATCATCTGACCTTGTCGAGGGTGGCGCAAAAAGAAGACCTGTCCGACCCGGATGTCATCAGCCGCTTCACCCAGAAAATGGGCGATGCGCGCCACCTGACCGCGCTGTATTTGCTGACCGTGGCCGATATTCGCGGCACCAGCCCCAAAGTCTGGAACGCCTGGAAAAGCAAGCTGCTGGAAGATCTCTACCGCATCAGCCTGCGGGCCCTGGGCGGCGCCCAGCCGAATCTGATGGCCGACATCGAAGCCCGCAAGCAGGAGGCCCGCCAAGCGCTGGCCCTGCATTCGATGCTGCCGGGCACCGAGGCGCCGCTTTGGCAAACGCTGGAGGTCAGCTACTTCGCCCGCCATGAGGCCGGCGATCTGGCTTGGCATGCGCGCTCGCTGTGGCGCCATGTGCAGACGGACAAACCGATTGTGCGAGCCCGCCCCTCACCCATCGGGGAAGGCTTGCAGGTCTTGGTCTACGCGCCCGATGCGCAAGATCTGTTCGCTCGCATTTGCGGTTACTTCGACGGCGCCGGTTTCAACATCCTGGACGCCAAGGTTCACACCACCCGCCAGGGCTTTGCGCTGGACACCTTCCAGGTGCTCAGCCCCGATGTCGACTTGCATCACCGCGATTTGGTCTCGCTGGTCGAAGCCAAGCTGACCCAGGCGCTGATGGCCGATGGCCCACTGCCCGAGCCGCGCCGCGGGCGCTTGTCGCGGCGCGTCAAGTCCTTCCCTTTCACGCCGCGCATTGCCCTGCGCCCGGACGAGCGGGCGCAGCATTGGCTGCTGTCCATCAGCACCAGCGACCGCGCCGGCCTGCTGTACGCGATTGCCCGCGTGCTGGCCCGCCACGGCATCAATCTGCAATTGGCCAAGATCTCGACCTTGGGCGAGCGGGTCGAAGACACCTTCTTGGTCGACGGTGCCGCGCTGCAACAGAACAAGGCGCAGTTGCAGATCGAAAGCGAATTGCTTGACGCCGTATCGTTGCAACTATGAAACCGCCCTCCATCCTGATTGAGATCAACGAGGCGCTGTCCAGACTCAGCGAGTTCGACGCCATCATCGACGTGCGCTCGCCGGCCGAGTTCGCCGAGGACCATATGCCTGGCGCGCTCAACTGGCCGGTGCTGGACAACGAAGAACGCCACCGCGTCGGCCTGCTCTACAAAACCTCACCGTTTGAGGCGCGCAAGATCGGCGCGGCACTGGTGGCCCGCAATATCGCGCGCCACCTGGATGCCCACGCCGAGCCCTTGGCACGCGGTTGGCGGCCGCTGGTCTATTGCTGGCGCGGCGGGCAGCGCTCCGGATCGATGACTTGGTTCCTGGGTCAGATCGGCTTCAAGGCTCGCCAGTTGCAAGGCGGCTACAAGGCCTACCGGGCCCAGGTGCGCGAAACCTTGGAAACCCAGCCCAATGGTTTTCAGTTTCACGTCCTTTGCGGTCGCACCGGCACCGGCAAGACACGTCTGCTGCACACGCTGGAACGCCTGGGTGCGCAGGTGCTGGACCTGGAAGGCCTGGCCCTGCACCGAGGCTCTGTCTTAGGCGCCCTGCCCGAACAGGCCCAGCCGAGCCAAAAAGGTTTTGACACCTTGTTGTGGCAACGCCTGCTCCAATTCGACCCGGCTCGGCCGGTTTTTGTCGAAAGCGAAAGCCGCAAGATCGGCCAGTTGCGCATGCCTGCTTCGCTGTATGAAGCGATGCGCAATAGCGAACACATCTACTGGCTGGAGATGAGCGAGGAGGCGCGGGTCGAGCTGCTGCTGCAGGACTATGGGCACTTCATGGTCAAGCCCGAACTCTTCTGCGCCCGGCTCGACGCGCTGATTCCGATGCGCGGACATGAACGCATCAAGCGCTGGCAAGGCCTGGCCCAAGCGGGCGACTGGGCCGCGGTGTTTCGCGAGTTGATGCTGGAGCATTACGACCCCGGCTACGAACGCTCGCTGGCCGGCCATTACCCGCAACTGTCCAAGGCCCGGCGTTTGACCTTGGCCGACGCCGGACCGCTCGCGCTGGAAGCTGGTGCGCGCGAATTGCTCGCGCCGGCCTGACCCGCTCCCTTCAACTTTGCGCATGAAACAGGTGTTTGTCTTGATGCCCATCAAGGCCCGCCTCATGCGAGCATGGCAGCATGCATAGCTCGATCCGATACCCCATGCACATCCTAGAAACCGAAAAGGCCCTGCAGCAATCCCGCCAGTTTGGCGTGAAGCCGATCCCATTGCTGCGCCCCTTGGGTTGGTTGGCGCGCGGTTGGGGCGATCTGGTGCGCTGCCCCGGCCCTTCATTGGCGCATGGCGTGGTGCTGGCCGTCATTGGCGCCCTGATCTTTTTGATCGCGCGTCACCGTTTCTGGTTGCTGGCGGGCGCCTTCAGCGGCTTCTTGCTGGTTGCTCCGGTGCTGGCCACCGGCCTGTACGTGATCAGCCGCGACCTGGAACGCGGCCTGAAGCCAAGCTTCGCCTCGGTGCTGCGCGCTTGGCGTCCCCGCGATGGGCGCTTGGTTGTGTTCGGCGTGCTGTTGGCCTTCGCCGGTGTCGGCTGGGTCCTGACCTCAGCCTCGCTGATCACCGGCTTCACCAGCACTCCGATCCATGAGCCGATCGACTTTCTGCGCCATGTGGTGCTGAACGAAGAGTCACATCTGTTCGAAGCCTGGTTGGCTTTGGGTGCCTTGCTGGCCGCGCCGATGTTTGCTTCCACCATGATCGCCGTGCCCTTGTTGCTGGACCGTCAGATCGGCGAGGTCAGCGTCCTAGGTGCCGTCTTCACCAGCTGGCGCGTGGTGATGGAGTACCCCGCACCGGTGGCCCTATGGGCCGCAATGATCATGCTGCTGACGCTGTTCGGCATGGTCACGCTGATGCTGGGTTTCATCGTCATCATGCCCTGGCTGGGCCACGCCAGCTGGCACGCCTACCGCGACCTGGTCTCGACCCGAGACTGAATCAAACACCAAGAACGAGAAGTACCAGGATGTTTGGATACAGCGAACAAGAAATCGCCCAGCTCGGCCTGACCTGGGGCGTCGGCGCGTTCATGCTGTACATGGTGTTCATCATCTTGCAGCTGGCGCGCGAGTCCAAGGCCGGACGCTTTGGCACCTTCATCCTGCTCTTGGGCCTGGGCTTTGGCATGGTCGGCTTCCTGGCCAAGGGCGCGATCAAGTGGTTCATGTCTGGCCTCGGTTCATGAACATCCGCAAGACCGCCACCCGCACCTTCCGCCACTCGCTGCTGGAGGATGCGCAGGCCGTGATCACGGGCACCTTGTTCGTGGCCCTTGGCGTCGCGCTGTTCAAGCAAGCCGGCCTCTTGACCGGCGGGACCGTCGGTATCGCCTTCCTGATTCACTACGCCTCGGGCCTGCCCTTCGGCGCGCTGTTCTTTGGCATCAACCTGCCCTTTTACTGGCTGGCCTACAAGCGCATGGGCCTGCCCTTCACGCTGAAGACGATTTGCGCCGTCAGCGTGATGGCCGTGTTGGCCGAGGTCTTGCCGCGCTGGCTGCAATTCGCGCAACTGAACATCTGGTTTGCCGCCATCGCCGGCGGCCTGCTGATAGGCGCTGGCATGTTGATCTTGTTCCGCCACCGCGCCTCGCTGGGCGGCTTGAATGTGGTGGTGATGTATCTGCAAGAAAAGCGCGGCTGGCGCGCCGGTTATGTGCAGGCCGCCTTGGACGGCATCATCCTGCTCAGCGCCCTGGCTTTTGTGCCGGCAGAAAAAGTCGGCATGTCCTTGCTGGGCATGCTGGCCATCAATGCGGCCCTGGCCGTCAATCACCGGCCTGGACGCTATCTGGCGGTTTGACACTACTAAGCCTTCGCAGTACGCAGCGTAGTCAGCGTATTCCGTGTACTCAGCGCTTGGTCGCGGGATCCCAGTGTTCAGCGATCTTGCCGCCCTCGATGCGGAACATGTCGAACCAGGTGCTGGTGTAGGTCTTGCCGGCATCCTTGGGGTCGGACAAGGTTTGCACAAAAGCGAGCACCACCTTGTCGCCCTCCGCCAACACCGCCACCAAGGGAGCTTTGACGCGAGACTCGACCGGCTTGGGCTTGCTGAACTGGGCGAAGAACTTGACAAAACCATCGCGCCCGGTGGGCACGCTAGGGTTGTGCTGGATATAGCCTTCGGTCAGGTATTTGTCGGCCACCTCCAGACGTCCGCCCTCGAAGACCTCGCGCCAAAAATCGTAGACCAGACGCTTGTTGGCCGCGGCCACGGGATCCGCTGCGGCAAGCATTTGCGCATGATCGTCATGGGCCTGGACCGGCAACTGCGCTTGAGCACTCAAGGAAAAGGACAAGCCGAACAAGACGGCCAGACAGTGTGACCGGATCTGCATGAAGGGATTCCTGGGAGGGGTGAGATGAGTCACGGCACAAGCCGCTGACCACAATTCTCAGAGCCCTTCTCGCCGCGCCAAAGTGCCGGACTTCACCCGCATAAACCCGCACAGACCCGCGCAGACCCAAAAAAGCGCGCGAGTCACTTACCGTCGAGCAACAAGCTCAGAGCAAGGCGCTGTACCAACGCAGCTTAAGTAACTTGCGAGCCAAGCGGTGGCTGCGTCCCTCGGGGTCGGCCAGGTCGTGCAAGACATCGAAGTGGTTAAAGCCGGGCACCTCCTCGCAGACCGGCACCGCGCGCTGCCCCCAGGCCTGCCGGAGTAGCTGGGTTTGTCGCTTGAACTCGTCGCTCTCGTCGCCGCCAACGATGGCGTAAACAGGCGCGTCCGGCGCCGGGAAGTTGACTGGGCTGAGCCGCTTCACCGCCTCGGCATCCAACTTCAAGTCGGCTTGCAAGAACGGCGTCTGCCGCATCGGTGCGAGGTCATGCACGCCGGAGATCGACAGCACGCCCTTGACCAGATGATGCGGCAGATCGGGCGCCACCGACTTCCAGTCGCAGCAGTTGAGCATGGTCGCCAAATGACCGCCCGCCGAGTGCCCGGCCAGCACGATGCGATTCGGGTCACCGCCATGATCGGCTGCATTTCGCCAAACCCAGGCCAGCGCCTGCACCAATTGCATGGCGATCCGGTCTATGCCGACCTCGGGGCACAGCGAATAGTTGGGCACGATCACCATCGCCCCCTCATCCGAGAAGGCACTGGCCAGAAAGGAGCAATCCGACTTGTCGAGCGCGCGCCAATAGCCGCCATGCAGGAACACCAAGATCGGCGCTTTGGGAACATCGGTCGGAAACAGATCCAGCCGCTCCATTGGCCCTTCACCATAGGCCAAATTGAGCTTGCAAAACATCTTCTCCCGCACCAACTGCGAAGCCCGCGCCCAGCGGTCCAGCAGTTCCGCGCTATTGCTCACCCGGAGTCGGTTGTTGTACTGAGCATCGAACCAAGCTGGGCTGTGACGGCGCATGGACTGTCCTTGAAATGGCTTGCATCATGACGGTGCGCAAGTGTCGCCCAATCCACACATAACTCGCCATAGGCTCGTCACAAGGCGCGGCAAAACTACGACACCCGACATGCGCTTCAACTGAATCGGCAGCCTTGAGATGAAGCAGCAGCCAATCGAACAGGCAACAAAAAATCCACCTGCGCCGGAAGGCGGGGTGGATTGATTGCGCCCTTTTGAAAGGGCAGCCTCGATGCGATTGCCGAGACCAGTTTGGTGGGCGGTGCAGGGTTCGAACCTGCGACCCCTGCCGTGTGAAGGCAGTGCTCTACCGCTGAGCTAACCGCCCGGTATTTGGGGCTAGACAAACATTCGACCAGAGTGTCTTGATTCGATTGCCAAGACTGTTTGCCTTTCGCTGAGCCCTTGCAACAAGTACAAGTGCCTTTGCTTAGGCTGCACCGAAGTGCTGTTCTGGTGGGCGGTGCAGGGTTCGAACCTGCGACCCCTGCCGTGTGAAGGCAGTGCTCTACCACTGAGCTAACCGCCCGGTTGTTTGTTTGCCGCTTGCTTTTTATCGCTTGCGAATCAATTACTTAATTCGCTAACCGGGAAGCCCACGATTATGCCATGAATGTTTTCAGTTACTCAAGCACTTTGCCAGATTCTTTTTCCACCGCTGGCTTTATCGAGCTCGCCCAGCACCTTCTCATGCGCTTGCAGCTCGGCTTCGTCCGCGGTCAGCACCGGCAGCACAAAGCTGCTCAGGTCAACGGCCGCGAGTTTGAATTCACTCGACTGGCTGCTCTCGCCCGAGTCATCCATGACCAAGGAATCTTGTCCCCGCGTCAGGCGGATATAGACCTCGGCCAGCAGCTCCGCATCCAAGAGCGCGCCGTGCAGCTTGCGGTTGGAGTTGTCCACCTCTAGGCGGCGGCACAAGGCGTCCAGCGAGTTGGCCTTGCCGGGGAACAGATCGCGCGCCATCAGCAGCGTGTCGCGCACACTGCCGACGATGTCGGTGATGGGCGGCTTGCTCAAGCGGCGCAACTCGGCGTTGACAAAGCCAATGTCGAAAGGCGCGTTGTGAATCACCAGTTCGGCACCGGCCAAGAACTCCAGCAGCTGCTCTGCAATCTGAGAGAACAGCGGCTTGTCGGACAGGAAGGCCTCGGTCAGGCCGTGAACCCGCAAAGCGTCCTCATGGCTGGCGCGTTGCGGGTTGATGTAGAGGTGCAGGTTGTTACCGGTCAACTGCCGGTTGATCATCTCGACGCAGCCGATCTCGATGATGCGGTCGCCGCCTTCGGCGGCCAGGCCGGTCGTTTCGGTGTCGAAAAAGATTTGACGCATGGACTTCTAAACTCTCAAAACAGACTCAGGCCTTGCGGCGGCTGGCCCACAACCAGATGCCAATGCCGGCCACCACCATGGGCAGCGACAACCACTGCCCTTGGCTCAAATTCAAGGCCCGCAGCCCCAGGAAATCATCCGGCTGGCGGAAGAACTCGGTCACAAAGCGCTGGGCACCATAGCCGATCAGGAAGAGGCCCGACACCTGGCCGGTCAGGCGCGGCTTGCGCGAATACAGCCACAGCAGCGTGAACAGAAACAGACCCTCGCCGATGAATTGGTAGATCTGCGAGGGGTGGCGCGGCTCTAGCGTCGGCGACTGCGGAAACACCATGGCCCATGGCAGGCTTGGGTCCGCAACCCGACCCCACAACTCACCGTTGATGAAGTTGCCCACCCGGCCGGCCGCCAAACCGGTCGGCACACAAGGTGCGATCAGATCGGTCACTTCAAAGAAAGTGCGACCACGCAGCTTGGCAAACAAGGCCATGGCCACCAACACGCCCAAGAGCCCACCATGGAAGGACATACCGCCTTTCCACACCGCCAACACTTCGCCCAGGTTGTGCAGGTAGTAGTCAGGCTTGTAAAAGAACGCATAGCCCAGGCGCCCGCCCAGCACCACACCCAGCACACCGTAGAACAGCAGGTCATCGACATCGCGGCTACTCCAGCCCGCCTGCGCGAATTCGGGCCGCGCCACGCGCCGGTTGGCCAGCCACAAGAACATGCCAAAGGCGGCCAGATAGGTCAGGCCATACCAGTGCACGGACAAGGGCCCAAGGTGAATGGCTACAGGGTCAAACTGGGGATGCACCCACATCGCAAATCCTTGAAAACAGCTGCGAAAGACGATCGCAGCTTGGAGAAATCAGCCGCGCATCATAGTGCGCGCAAAGCACTTGCCCTGGCCTTGCGGGTGCGCTAGCGGCGCTTCCTTGGCGCGCGATCGGTGCCTTTCGCCGCGATGGCGGCACTCAGCCCAGTGCAGCAAGACTCTTACGCGCATCCTTCAGATGTCCCGGCTCGGCGCGCTTGCTGTCGATATAGCGCTTGTAGACGCTGCGGGCCCGCTCGATCTGCCCGGTCGCCACCAGGGCGTCGCCCAGGCGATGGTCGATCGGCAAACCTTCGGCGCCGGCCAGACTCAAGGCCTTTTCAAAATGACGCACAGCCTCGGCGTTTTGGTCCAACTCCTGCGCCAAGCGCCCCAGGTAATAGGACGCCGCCGCTTGCGCGGGCTGGTCTTTTTGCAGCTGCTCGTACAAACGCCTGACGCGCTCGAACTGCTGCGCCTTGATCCAGTGGCGGCCCAACTCTCCGTAGGCGTTCCGCACGTCTTCGGCCAAGGCGGCATCAGTGCCGACCCGTACCGCCATCAACTCGCGTTCAGCCTCGTCCCAAGAGTCTTGCCGCGCGGCGATCAGCGAGCGCAGCAAACGCGCCTGCTCGGGCTGCTTGCTGCGGATCGCCTGTTCCAGCTCGCGCGCCTTCTTGACGCTGCCGCCCAAGAACTCCGGGATCAGCAAATAGATCTGCGCCAATTTACTGCGCGCTTCATACAGATCGGGATCCAACTCCAAGGCTCGGCTGAGGCTGGCCCGCACCCTCGGCAGCAGACTCATGCCCTTCAGCCTGCTCTCGACCAAGACCTGTTTGCCCTGCACCTGCGCCAGCGCCAAATGACAAATCGCCTCATTGGCAGCTCGAGCCACGCATTGTTCCGCTAGCTTCTGCCCGGCTTCCAATTGCCTACCATCGAAGCCCAGGCTGAGCGCCCAAGCCCGCGCCACCAAACCTTCAAGGTCATCGGAGGCAGCGGCCAATCGCTGCTGACCGAGCCGCTCCAGGTCGGCCACATTGCCGGCCTCGAGCGCCTGTTGCAGCGAAGCGTCCTTGAACACCAGGGCATGGGCGGAAGGAACAAACGCAGGCACCAGGGCTGGAACCAGCGCCGTCATCAGCAAGGCCAACAGACCGGTGCTGAAGCGATGCCGCAGGCAATAGGGCGCGGCCTTGGGCCAGCTAAATCCTAGGGCTTGAATAGCGGGCGAGGTAGGCAAGACGCGAGGCAGGGTCACGGGGCGATTCTCATTCGGCCGTCCTCAAGACGAGGACCGACAAATTATCAGCGCCCGGGCCGCCGACAAGGAATCACCCCAAGGAGGCCAAGCTCTTACGGGCCGCTTCCACATTGTTGGGATTGGCCCGCTTGGTCTTCAAGAAGCGCTCATAGGCCGCCTTGGCCTGTGCCTTATCGCCCTTGGCCAGCAAGGCGTCACCGAGTCGGTGATCGATCGGTAATTCATCGGCGCCGGCCAGGGTTTTGGCGCGCTCAAAGTAACGCACCGCCTCCTCGGTCTGCCCGGTTTCCGCAAACACCCGACCGAGGCCATAAGGCCCATGGGCATAGCTGGGCTGTTCGCGTTGCAAATTCTCGAACACGGTCTTGGCCTTGGCTGGCTCTTTCGCGTCTTTCAGGTAATGCGTGGCCAGCTGCATGGAGGCGGCGCGAGCTTCTTCCAGCAGCGATGTGTCCTTGCCGGGCTTGAGCGCCAGCAACTCGCTTTCCATCTCGCTCCATTTCTTGGCATCCGCGGCGATATAGGCGCGCAGCAAACGAGCCTGCTCCGGCTGGCTGTTGCGCACTGCGGCCTCTAGCTCTTTGGCCTTGGCGGTGCTGCCGCCCAACATGCCGGGAGCGAACAAGTAAAGCTTGCTCAGCTGCACTCGAGCGACAAAGCTGCTCGGGTCCAGCTCCAAGGCTCGGTTCAAGGCTTCTTTGACGCCGTCCATCAGCCGCACGGCCTTGAACATGCCCGCCTCGCCCATCTGCAGATACAGGTTTTGCGCCCGCACCAGTTGGCAGACGGCCGCTGTTGGGTGCTGATCCGCACATTGCTTGGCCTGCTTGGCCCCGGCCTCCATGCGCTTGGCGTCAGCCGGATCTAGTGCCGACAGCGCCAAGGCCAGGGCCGCGCTGGCTTCCACATCGGCCGCATTTGCCTTCAAGCGTGCTTGAGCCTGCTGCTCCAAATCAGCGTATTTGTTCGCGTCGGCCAAGCCGTCAAACTGCGGATCCTTGAAGATAGCAGCCTGGGCCGTCCCTAGCCCCGCGGCCAAAACCAAAGCCGTCAGAGCACGAAGAGTGAAAGAGGGTCGCTGTTGCATGGTCCACCTAGCCAGGATTGAGAAACTGGGCGCATTTTGTGCAGCGACGCCCATTCTGCCGGCCTCGGTGCGACGAGATGCAGATTCAAACGCATGACTTGCTTGCTAGCGCGCCCGCTGCCTTACAACAATTGCGCCTTGATATGCGCCACAAAGCGCTGCACCGCAGGCGCGGCGTCGGAGCGCCAGATCAAGCTGGTCTCGCAGGTCGGCACTGCGCCCTGCACCGGCTTGTACACCACACCGGGCCGTTGAAACGCCATCACGCTGGCAGGCACCCAGGCCACGCCGATACCCGCCGACACCAGGTTGACAATGGTCTGCATCTGGATGGCCTCTTGCACGATGCCTGGCTCGCGCTGTTGCTGGCGATAAAAGTCCAGCACCGCATCAAACAAGGACGGCGCAATCGCCCGCGGAAAGATCACCAAGGGCTGACGTGCAACTTCAGCAGCATCCAGGCTTGGCGCGGCGGCCATTGCCTCATCGGCACTGAGCGCCAACACCATCGCCTCGCTGGCAATCTTCAGTCGCTCAAAGCCCCCAGGCTGCGAGCCCGGTGCATGGATGATGAAGCCGGCGTCCAACTCGCCCCGCTCAAACTCCGGCAGCTGCACATCCAGCGTCGCCTCGCGCAAGCTCAGGGCCACCTCCGGGTAAAGCTCGCGAAAACTGCGCAGCCAGCGCGGCAAATCCCCAAAGCCCACGGTCGAAACAAAGCCCAGATTCAGCCGCCCCCGGCGTCCATCGGCTGCGGCCTGCACCAGGGCCGGCAAACCTTCGGCCTGGGCCAGAATAGCCTGCGCGCTCGGCAACAAGGCCGCCCCGGCCGCGCTCAGCCGCACGCTGCGGCTGCTGCGCTCAAACAGCGTCGCGCCCAGCGCCTGCTCGAGCTTTTGAATGGCCTGGGTCAGCGGCGGCTGGGTCATGTGCAGGCGCTCGGCGGCACGGCCAAAGTGCAATTCCTCCGCCACCGCCAGGAACTGACGCAAGCTACGCAAATCGATCATTGATTCACAGAACGTATGAATAAGAACTGAATAATATATTTGATCAGCAGGTAGTCAACAGAGATACTGCCAGCGAACTGAGGAGACCCCATGAGCCAGACCCCTGCCAATCGTCGTTCCAAAAACATCACCGAGGGCGTGGCCCGCGCGCCGAATCGCTCTATGTACTACGGCATGGGCTACCAGGAAAGCGACTTCGGCAAGCCGATGATCGGCGTGGCCAATGGCCACTCGACCATCACGCCTTGCAACTCCGGCCTCCAAAAGCTGGCCGATGCGGCCGTGATCGGCCTGAAAGAAGCCGGCGCCAACCCGCAGATCTTCGGCACGCCCACCATCAGCGACGGCATGGCCATGGGCACCGAGGGCATGAAGTACAGCCTGGTCTCGCGCGAAGTCATCTCCGACTGCGTGGAAACCTGCGTTGGCGGTCAGTGGATGGATGGCGTCATCGTCATCGGCGGCTGCGACAAGAACATGCCCGGCGGCATGATGGGCATGCTGCGCGCCAATGTGCCTTCGCTCTATGTCTACGGCGGCACCATCCTGCCGGGCAAGCACAAGGGCCAGGATTTGAACATCGTCAGCGTCTTTGAAGCCGTGGGCCAATTCAGCGCCGGCAAGATGAGCGAGGAAGACTTCTGCGCCATCGAGCGCAAGGCCATTCCCGGCAGCGGCTCCTGCGGCGGCATGTACACCGCCAACACCATGAGCTCGTCCTTTGAGGCGCTGGGCATGAGCCTGCCCTACTCCTCGACCATGGCCAATGTGGAAGACGAGGTGGTGCAGAGCGTCAAGAAGGCGGCGGCCGTGCTGGTCGAGGCCGTCAAGGCCGACCTGAAGCCACGTGACATCGTCACCAAGAAAGCGATTGAGAACGCCGTGGCCGTCATCATGGCCACCGGCGGCTCCACCAATGCGGTGTTGCACTTCCTGGCGATTGCCCATGCCGCCGAGGTGGACTGGACCATCGACGACTTCGAGCGTGTGCGCCGCCGCACGCCGGTGCTGTGCGATCTGAAGCCCAGCGGGCAGTTCCTGGCGATTGACTTGCACCATGCCGGCGGCATTCCGGCGGTGATGAAGGAGTTGCTCAAGCACGGCCTTCTGCATGGTGACGCCATGACCATCACCGGCAAGACCGTGGCCGAGAACCTGGCCGATGTGCCCGAGCTGCGCGCCGATCAAACCGTGATCCGCCCGGTGACGAATCCCATCTACGCCGAAGGCCATCTGGCCATCCTGAAGGGCAATCTTTCACCCGAAGGCTGTGTGGCCAAGATCACCGGCCTGAAGAACCCGGTGATGAGCGGTCCGGCACGGGTGTTCGAAGACGAGCAATCGGCCCTGGCCGCCATCATGGCCGGCAAGATCGTTGCTGGTGACGTGATGGTGCTGCGTTATCTGGGCCCCAAGGGCGGCCCCGGCATGCCCGAAATGCTGGCTCCCACCGGCGCACTGATTGGCCAAGGCCTGGGCGAAAGCGTGGGCCTGATCACCGACGGCCGCTTCTCCGGCGGCACCTGGGGCATGGTGGTCGGCCATGTGGCGCCCGAGGCCTATGAAGGCGGCGTGATCGCCCTGGTCAAGGAAGGCGACCGCATCACCATCGACGCCCACCAGCTGCTGCTGGAGCTGCATGTCGATGCGGCCGAGCTGGCGAATCGCAAGGCCGCCTGGGTCAAGCCCGCACCACGCTATACCCGTGGTGTGCTGGCCAAGTTCGCGAAGAACGCCTCCAGCGCTAGTTCAGGGGCGGTGTTGGACAAGTTCGAATAAGTGCGGAGCACTTGGCTCGGTCTGAAGGACCGAGCCTGCCGCCGCGCAGCGGTGGCAATTCGAACTTGCGCTACAAATTTGAATAGCGCGAAGCGCTAGCTTGGCCTAGGAGGCCAAGCCTGATGTAGCGAAGCTGCGTCAGTTCAAATTTGCGCCACAAGTTCGAGTAATTGCGCAGCAATTGCCTTGGTCGCATGACCAAGCTGCCACTTCCACTGCCACGCGGTGGCAATTCGAACTTGCGCTACAAGTTTGATTTGAGCAGCGCGAACGACCCCACCCGTTCGCGCTAACTCACAACCATTACGGGCACCGCACACTCGCCGCTGGCACTTCCTCAATGCGGACATGGTGCAAGACCAAGTCCAGCTCGCCACCAGTGCTCAGCGCAAACGGCGACAGCAACATATCCAGCTTGGCCGTAGCAAAACACGCCATGCTGATCGACACGGTTTCCCACTGGTCCGGCTTGGCCTTGCGTAGGGCTTGGGTCAGGGCAAGCTCCGCCAAGCAGTCGGTGCCGCAATTCATGGCCAGCTTCACTTCAGCCGTGGGTGCGCGCTTAACGCGAACATCAAAGACCAAAGCCTTGCCAGCCAGGGCCGAGTAATCCACACGCTCCTTGGCAAAGAAGCCTGCGCTGGCGGCGGCTTTGCCATTCCATTGCAAGTGAATGGCGTCCTCCTGCACCAGGCGATCGACGGCACGGTAGCTGATGGCCCCCAAGCTGGCCACATTGGATGTGACGGTCTTGCTGTGATTGAGGTCATCAGCCAGCGTCAACTGCCACGGTTCAAACGTTCGATTCTTGAAGATGGTGGCCGTCGTTTGCGCAGACTGCGTGGCGAGCTGCCAGGCTTCAGACAAATCGTCGCTGACTGCGCTCTTGTCGGCATAAGTCAGCCCATAGCCTCGAGGGAAAAGCGGTGCATCGCCCTTGCCGTCGGCCAAGCTGTGCGCTTGGTCGGGCCTTGCCGGCCAGGCAAAAGACAGCTTGCCTTTGAAGTCGAAACGCACGGCATTGCTGGCATCGCGCATGATCACATCGGCCACGCCCGCGCCTTCGGTGCCGGGCTGCCAGATCACCGCAAAAGCGTCCGACGCATTCAATTCCGGGTTCACCCACAGCGGCCGGCCGGTGATGAACAGCGAAACCACCGGAATGCCTTGCGCCTTGAATTTCTTCAAGACCTGCAACTCCTTGTCAGAGGCGAAATCCAGCTTGCTGATGTCGCCTTGCATCTCGGCATAGGGATTCTCGCCAAACACCAGCACGGCGACATCTGGCCGTTCCTGATAGTCGCCATTGACGCTCAAGGTCACCCGGCTGCCATTGGCTTTGGCCGCAGCGGCCATACCCTGGTAAATCGAGGTGGCGCCGGGGAAGTCGCTGTTCACATTGCCCGTGCCTTGCCAGGAGATGCTCCAGCCGCCCGCTTGTTTGCCGATATCGTCCGCGCCATCACCAGCCAGCAAGATCTTGCTGCCGGCCTTGATGGGCAGCAACTGCTTCTTGTTTTTCAGCAAGACCAACGATTCGCGCACGGCTTGGCGCGCGATTTCGCGATGCGCGGGAGCGCCAAGCACCTCATCCTTACCTGCCAAGGCATAGGTCGACGGCGCGCCCCGCTCAAACAAACCGGCGCGCATTTTGACGCGCAGAATGCGGCGCACCGCATCGTCCAGGCGGGCCAGCGCAATCTCGCCGCTTCTGGCCTGAGCCAAGGTGTTTTCGTAAAGCAGCTTCCAGTCTTCCGGCACCATGAAGATATCGATGCCGGCATTGATGGCCTGCGCGCAATTGTTGCGAGTGCAGCCGGGCACAAACTCATGGCCGCTCCAGTCGCCCACCACCAGGCCATCAAAGCCCATATGGTCTTTGAGGATGTCGGTCAGCAGGTATTTGTGGCCGTGCATACGGTCACCCCGCCAGCTGCTGAAGGACGCCATCACCGTCTGCACGCCCGATTCAATCGCGCTGACATAGCCTTGGGCATGGAGCCTGACCAACTCTGCTTCGCTGGCATCGGTTTGGCCGCGATCAATACCGCCTTGCGTGCCGCCGTCGCCGATGTAGTGCTTGGCGGTGGCGATCACATGCTGCTCGGACAAAAAGCCCTTGGTTTCGGGCTCGCCTTGAAGGCCCTCCACCATCTTTCCGGCATAGGCTTTGACGATCTCCGGGCTTTCCGCATAAGACTCGTAGGTGCGGCCCCAGCGGGCATCACGCGCCACGGCCACCGTAGGCGCAAAGCTCCAGCCAATCCCGGTGACGCCAATTTCACGGGCCGTGGCCGCGCCGATCTGCTTGATCAGCTCCGGGTTGTTCGCCGCACCCAGGGCGATATTGTGGGGATACAAGGTCGCGCCGATCACATTGTTGTGACCATGGACCGCGTCCGTGCCCCACATGATGGGAATGGCCACGCCGTTCGGGCCCGGCTGCATCGAGGCTTGGTAAAAGCCATCCGCCAGGGCCACCCAGTCCTGGGCCTTGGCGAATTTGTTGTTGCCAGGGAAGGTACCGCCACCATTGAGCACCGAGCCGATGTGATATTTGCTGACATCGGCCAGGCTGATGTGGCGGATCTCGGGCTGAATGGTTTGCCCGACTTTTTGCTCCAGGCTCATCTTGGCAATGAGCGCGTCGATTCGCTTTTCCATCACCGGGTCTTTGGCGACACGGCTAATAGGCTTTGGCCAGAGTGCGGGGTTGCCATTCGCCGCCACGGCGCTCGTTGTCGCGACTACAGGCGAACTGACGACCGGTGCTGCGCTTTGGCAGGCTGCCAGGCTCAAAACACCTGCGGCATAGACCGGCAGATGGGCCAAATTGCGTTTCAAGAATTGCGTCATAGGGCTTGCCTTGCCATCCTAGGTTTGAGGGCCGCCCTCAGCGGGCGGCGGCGAATGAAACGAGATGAGAAAGAAAAGATACGAAAAGGAAGCGGCCTGGCCGATGGCGACAAAGCGCCAGCCGGCCGACATGCTGAGCTGTTTGCCTGGTTCTTGCCGGCGCGGCTACTGCATGGCTTTCGCGAACTGAGCCGCATCGCTGCCGACGATCAGATGCAGCGTGTTCGTGTTGACATGCATCACCGCATTGGCACCCGACTTGAGCGCCGCAGCTTCGTCAAACCGAGCGGCATCGAGCAGTTGCACGCGCAAGCGGGTGTAGGCCACGGCCTGCAGGCTGCGCAGATTGGCTTTGCCGCCCAGCGCGGCCAGCAGGGGCCCGGCGGCCTCATTCACCCAAGCGGAGATGGGGCCATCAGCGCTGCCATCAACAGGCAACTCGCCCGCAGCCACCACGGCGGCTGCGCCGGTCAACTTGCCATCGGCTTCCGCGCCAGCCACCTCCAAATAGTCTTGCATCTCACCTTTGAGGTTCTCGGCCGCAGGGCCAAAAATGGCCTGAACACCGCTGCCCACGACCACCACCCCGGCGGCACCCAGCGCCTTCAGCCGCGCTTGATCCACCTTGGCGGGCGTCTTGACCGTCACCCGCAGCCGGGTGATGCAAGCATCCAGATTGACGATATTGCTGCGGCCGCCAAAGGCCAGGACAAGATCGAGTGCGCGGCCGTATTGGCCTGCACTGGCCGCTGCAGCGGCAGGCACGGCGCCGTCTGCCTCGACTTCACGGCCCGGCGTCTTGAGATTGAACTTGACGATCACAAAGCGGAACACGCCGTAATAGATGGCGGCGTAAATCGGGCCGAGCACGAACACGTACCAGGCGTGCTGGGCCTTGTCCCCGATCAGGTTGAACATCAGGAAGTCGATGCCACCTTGCGAGAAAGTGAAACCCATATGCATATGCAGGCTGTTGGCCAGGAACTGGGCCGAGGCGGCCAAACAGGCATGCAGGAAATACAGCATCGGGGCGACGAACAGAAAGGCGAACTCGATGGGCTCGGTGATGCCGGTCAAAAAGGAGGTTAGCGCCGCCGACACCATCATGCCGCCCACGGCCAACTTCTTCTCGGGCCGGGCGGTGTGCCAGATCGCAATCGCGGCAGCGGGCAGGCCGAACATCTTGAACAAAAAGGCGCCGGCCAGAATGCCTGCCGTCGGGTCGCCGGCGAAGAAGCGGTTGATGTCACCGCTCACCACCTTGCCGGAGGCATCGGTGAAGGAGCCCATCTCAAAGAAGAAGGGCACGTTCCAGATGTGGTGCAGGCCGAAGGGAATCAGCAGGCGCTCGAAAAAGCCGTAAACCGTGGCGGCAGTGGTGGGGTCGCTGACGGCAGCCCAGTGCGAGAAGGCCTTGATGGCGCCGCCAATCGGCGGCCAGATGAAGGCCAGCACGACGCCCAGCGCCAATGCGCCCAGCGCCGTCACGATGGGCACAAAGCGCTTGCCGGCAAAGAAGCCGAGATAAGCCGGCAGCGAAATCCGGTAGTAGCGGTTGAACATCATGGCGGCCATGCCGCCCGCCAGGATGCCGCCGAACACGCCGGTTTGAATCGAGGGCTGGCCCATGATCATGTCGGGCTTGATGCCGAGAATGCCGGCCATCACGCCCAAGGTCACCGTCATCACCAGAAAGCCGATGGTGGCTGCAATCGCGGCCACCCCATCGTTCTGGGTAAAGCCCAGGGCCACACCGATGGCAAAGATCAGCGGCAGATTGCCGAAGATCACATCGCCCGCATTCTTCATCAGCGAAAGAATCGCCAGGAACACGGTGTTGCTGGTGTGGAAGTCTGTGGCGCCCAGGCCCAGCAACAAGCCGGCCACCGGCAGCACCGCCACCGGCATCATCAAGGCCTTGCCGACTTTTTGCAGCGCTGAAAAAGCGTTTTGAAACATGGCTGTGGTCTCTTGTTTTTAAGTTGTTGTTTCGGCCTGGGCTGCGAAGGCAGCCAGGCGGGCTCGCACCTCAGAGGCGCTCCCCAGCAGCAGAATTTCGCGCGCCAGTTCCTGGCAGGCGGCCAGGCTCAGGCGCTTGACTTGGGCTTTGATGGCGGGAATGGCGGGCACGGACACCGACAGCTCCGTCACCCCCAGGCCGATCAGCACCGGCACGGCCAGCGGCTCGGACGCCAGGCCGCCACACACGCCCACCCATTTGCCATGCTGGCGCGCGCCCTCGCAGCTCAGGGCAATCATCTTCAGCACGGCCGGGTGCAAGGCATCGGCCTGCTTGGCCAGCTGTGGGTGGCCACGGTCCATCGCCAGCGTGTACTGGGTCAGGTCATTGCTGCCGATGGAAAAGAAGTCCGCCTCGCGGGCGAACTGCTCGGCCAGCAGCGCCGCCGAGGGCACCTCGATCATCAAACCGACCTTGACCTCAAGGGCGCCCAGCGCCGCCTGCTCTTCGGCCAGAATGGCCCGGGATTCACGCCACTCTTCCAGAGTGGCAATCATGGGGAACATGATGTGCAGCTGCGCCAGCGGCGCGGCCCGCAAGATGGCGCGCAGCTGGGTGCGGAACATGTCTGGCCGCGCCAGGCTCACCCGCACGCCGCGCAGGCCCAGAAAGGGGTTGTCCTCCTTGGGCAGCGGCAGATAGGGCAAGGGCTTGTCGCCACCGACATCGAGCGTGCGAATCACCAGCACCCGCTCAGGCCCGAGGGCTTGAGCCACGGCGCTGTAGGCCTGGGCCTGCTCGTCTTCGCTGGGCGCCGTGTCGCGCTCATCAAAAAGGAACTCGGAACGCAGCAAGCCCACGCCTTCGGCGCCATGGGTCAAGCCCTCAAGCGTGTCAGCCGCATTGCGCACATTGGCCACGACCTCGATGCGCTGCCCATCCAGCGTCGCGGCGGGCAGATGCGCCTGTGCCGCTTCTTCGCTGCGGCGCTGTGCCTGCTGCGCCATGCGCTGCTGGGCCGATTCAAGCGCGGCGGCGCTGGGGGCGGTCTGCAGAATGCCGTTAGAGCCATCCAGCACCACCTGGCTACCCTCGGCCAGATCCAGCGCTGCGGCATCAATGCCGCAGATGGCCGGAATGCCCAGTGAGCGGGCCAAGATGGCCACATGGCTGGTGGCACCGCCGGTGGTGGTGCAAAAGCCCAGCACCTTGCTGCGATCCAGGGCGGCGGTGTCGGACGGACTCAACTCCTCGGCAATCAAAACCGAGTTGTCAGGGACTTGAATGGCCGCTTGCGCCACACCCGCCAGCAAAGACAGCACGCGGCGGCCGACGTCACGGATGTCATGGGCGCGCTCGCGCAGCAGCGCATTGTCCAGGGCCTCCAGTTGCGCGGCCGCGGCGGTGTAGGCGCTGCGCCAAGCGTAGCCGGCGCTGTCTCCGGCGCTGATGGCGGCAATCGCAGCTTCGAACAAATCGGGGTCGGCCAAGAGCTCTTGGTGGGCGCTGAGGATCTGTGCCTTGCTGGCGTCGGACCGGGCGGTCTTGAGGGTTTCCAACTGTGCATAGGCCTCATGCAGGGCCGCATCCAAACGGGCTCGTTCATGCTTGGGCGTGCCGCCGGCTTGCTCGACGGCAATCGCGCCCTGGCGGTACTGAACGATCTGGCCCACGGCCAAACCGGGTGAGGCCGAAACGCCCAAGAGTTCACCGGCCACAGCCCGCACGGAGACCGGGGCGGCTGGAACTACTGACTCGATGCGGGCTGGCGCAGGGGCTTGCGCGAGGTTTTCGCCGCAGCCTTGCGCCAGCAACTCCGCCAGCGCCGCGGCCGCTTCGGCGGCATCCGGCCCCGAAGCCTGAATGAACACTTCATCGCCCTGCCGGCTCGACAGTGCCATGACGGCCACCAAAGACTTGGCATTGGCCTCTTTGGCGCCAAGCACCAGTCGCACATCGGCCAAGTATTTCTTCGCGGCGGCGGCCAGCACGGCGGCGGGCCGCGCATGCAAACCTGCCGGGTTGGGCAAGCGCACGGGGGCTGAGCGCTGCGTACTGCCTGCGCTGATTTCGCTGCGAGTAGCCGAAGTGGGGGCCAAGTCCAGCACCATCAAGATGTCCCGGCCGGCCACCACGCGGCCGCGTGCCGGCGCGATATGCGTCACCGATTCCCCATTGGCCACCACGATTTGCGTCAGCAAGCTGCGCGCGCCAAGCGCCACAGCATCCGCATCAAAGCGAATCAGCGCCTGGCCTGCCACCACGCGATCCCCTTGCTTGACCAAGGGGCTGAATCCCGCGCCCTTGAGCAAAACGGTATCCACGCCGATATGCAGCAAGATCTCGGGGCCCGCATCGCTGGCGATGGTGAGCGCATGATGCGCGTCGTGCAGCTGAGTGATCCGGCCCGCTAACGGTGCCAGCAATTCATTCGAGGTCGGGTCCAGAGACATGCCGTCGCCGACCAACTTCTGCGCAAACACGGGGTCGGGCACCAGCTCGAGGGGCAACAAGACGCCGGAGAGCGGCGCCAGAAGTCGGAGTTGCTTTGGTGGAGTGCTATGCATGACTGAGAGTGACTGGGTTTTTGCTGTTCTTCAAGCGATCAATGCCTGGCAACTAATCGATTAGCAGCGCAGACTATTCACATCTATTGGCGATGCCTCCCGCCCTCGCGGTCCATGATGCTGAAAGGCATCGCAGGCGCCGTCAACTCGCGAACTGAGGTACGAGCGCGACGGGCGAAAACCACTACAGGCCAAGGTCCAGCGCCCGCGAGGCGCCGTCCAAGGCCGGCGAAACCGCCGCATCAATCACAAAACAGGGAATGGCCGCCAAGTAGTCTGCAAAACGGCCCTTGCCTTCAAAGCGAGCGCGGAAGTTCGACTGTCGCAACTCCTTGAGCAAGCGGGGAGCGACGCCGCCACCGATGTAAACGCCGCCTCGCGCGCCCAGAGTCAGGGCCAGATTGCCGGCCACGCTGCCCAAGAAACTGCAAAAAAGCCCGATGGCCTGTGCCGCCAAGGGGTCGCCCTGCTCGGCGCGCAGCAATACCTCGGGCGGCGTCAGATCGGGTGCGCCATGTACGGCATGTGAAGCATTTACAGCGATCTCGGCACATGCCTGATAAAGGTTGACCAAACCGGGCCCCGACAGCGCACGCTCTGCGGACACATGGCCGAAGCGCAAGCGCAGGCGCGCGATCACGGCGTCTTCAAAGGCGTCCTGGCCGGCCAAGCTGGCATGGCCGCCCTCCCCCGACAAAGGTCGCCATGCGCCATGAGGCAGCGGCAACAGGCCGGCGACACCCAGGCCGGTACCGGCCCCCAGCACCGCCAACGGCTCACCGGCCACCGAACTGCCGCCCTCCAGGGCATGCAACTGACTCGCCTCCAGGCTGGGCAAAGCCAGCGCCAAGGCCGTGAAGTCATTCACCACCGAAAGGCGCTGCACGCCCATATCGCGTTTGAGGGCCTGTATCGAAAAAGACCAGTTGCCATTGGTCATGCGCACCTGGTCGCCATCGATAGGGTTGGCAATGCCCAGGGCCGCCGCCTGCGGACGAGTCGGCGCATGCTCTGAGACATAACTTGAAATTGCATCGGCAATGGTGGGGTAATCGGCGCAGCGATAGTTCACGCAGCGCGCCACCGGCCCTGAGGCCGATTCGGCCCAGGCAAAGCGGGCATTGGTCCCGCCGATATCACCCAGCAAACGGGGGTAGGTTTCGGTCATCACAGCTTCAGCTTGCAAAAGAAAGGGAGCCATCAAAATGGCTGAAGAACATCAAAGCTGCGCTCCGCTCAGGCGGCCGCACGATAGGGCGCGCACAAACGGTCCACATAGGCGGCATGGGCAGGCAAGGTGGCCAGTCGTTGCGAGACCTGGCGGCGGATGTTGTCGAGGAACTGCTGCAACTCCGCGTCGCCCATCAAGTCCGCCACCGGATGATGATGGCGCGGGTTGATGCCCTGCCCCAGCATCACCTGGATCCAGGAGTTTTCGGCGAACAACTCGTCCAGCGGGCGGAACACCCGCGCCGTTTCGGTGAACAGCTCAATCCGGTGACGCAGCGTCTCGGGCACGGCCATCGTGCGGACATGGCGCCACAAGTCGGAGTCGTCCCGCTCGGTGACGTGATAGTGCAGGATGATGAAGTCGCGGATGTGTTCAAGGTCGTCCTGGGTCTGGCGATTGAACTCGACCCGGTCCACCTCACGCACACCACCGGCCGGGAACAAGCGCATCAAGCGGATCGCGGCGCGCTGGATCAGGTGGATGCTGGTGGACTCCAGCGGTTCGATGAAACCGCTGGACAGGCCCACCGCGATGCAATTGCGGGTCCAGACCTCGCGACGCTGACCCGGCGTGAAGCGCAGCAGGCGCGGCTTCATCAAGAGCTCGCCTTCGACATGGCGGGTCAACATCTCCGGTGCGTCGGCATCAGACAGCTCTCGGCTGCTGTAGACCAGGCCATTGCCGACCCGGTGCTGCAGCGGAATGCGCCACTGCCAACCAAAGGGATGGGCGATCGAACGGGTGTAAGGCGGGGCCTCGCGCACCGCCGCGGTCTGCACGGCCACGGCCCGGTCGCAGGGCAGCCAGTGGGTCCAGTCCTCATACGGCACACCCAGCGTCTCGCCCAACAAGAGCGCACGAAAGCCCGTGCAGTCGATAAACAATTCCCCCTCCACCAAGCCGCCATCGGCCAGGCGCAGCGCGCTCAAGTCGCCGTCGGGCGTGACGCGCAAGACCTCGGTGATCTTGCCCTCGATGCGCTGCACCCCATGCGCCTCGGCGATGCCGCGCAGGTAACGCGCATAACGCGTGGCATCGAGGTGGTAGGCATAGTTCATGCCGTTCTGCGGCAGATGGGCAAAGCGGTCCTCTTCGGCGGCGCGCAACTCCAGGCAATAGTCGCCGTAGCGCTGAGCCAGGCCGCGCTGCCTGCCCTTCAGCCAGAAGTGCTGAAAGCCGGCGCTCCAATGGTCCTGGCCGGTCATGCCGAAGGAGTGAATGTAGTCCTCGCCGGGCGCCTTCCAGCCTTCGAACTTGATGCCCAGCTTGAAGGTGGCCTGAGTGGCGGCCATGAACTCGGCCTCCTTGATGCCCAGCAACTCGTGGAACATATGCAGGGCAGGAATGGTGGCCTCACCGACGCCGACGGTGCCGATCTCATCGGACTCCACCAAGCGGATCTCGAGCTGCTTGCCCATCAACTTGCCCATCAGGGCGGCCACCATCCAGCCGGCGGTGCCGCCGCCGGCGATGACAACGCGGCGCACCGGGGCCGGGCTGCCGCGAGCAATGTCGGTCGGAAAAGCTTGAACATTCATGGGCAGCCTCATCGATTGAGTTTTTTCATCAGCCATGCACGCATGCGGCGCATGGCGGTTTCGTCAAAGGGCGCGAGCAGGCCGCGCGCTTGGGCGGGGATATGCGCGGCGGTGTTGGCATCGGCCTCAAACACATAGTGGTCAAAGAGCACGCGCCACGCCTTCCGCTCGGCCGGCGGTAAATCACGCAGCGTGGCCAAGGCCAGCCACAGCGCGGTATTGGGTGAATCCGCCCATGCGGGGCTGCGACGCCACCAGTAATTGACCAGGGCATTCAGCGAGTCCAGCCCCTCAACCTGATGCCACCACAGGCTCGGGATGTAGATCGCATCGCCCGGCGCCAACTCAGCCACCAGGGCACGATCCAGAGCCTGGGCAAAGCGCGGGAAGCGCTTCACATCGGGCCGGGACGCATCGGCCAGGCTGATGGGCTGGCCGGCGGGCGTCAGGTCCAGCGGGCCCACATACAAATCCGCCACCGCGTCGGGCGGGAACAAAGTAAAACGGCGCCGGCCGGCCACACAGCAAGCAATATTCGAAGGCCAATCCTGATGCGCCGGCACCGTGATCTGGTTGCCCATCCACAGGCTCACCAAGGCTTCTTCTTGCGAGTCCAACTGCAGCGCGTGGTTCAAACGAAAACCGGGCAAGCAGGTATCGACCGTGGTCGAGCCCATGTACAGATAGGGCGACGGGTCTTGCTCGCGGTAGGCCAGCAACTGGTCCAGCAACTGATCAAAGCGCAGGAACTCGCGGCTGAAGTTGAAGCCGCTGAAGTCCTCGTTATACGCAATGCGTCCCTCGGTCGACGGCGCCATGCGGAACACGCCGATGGTGGCGTCGCGCCAGTACGACTTCAAACAAGTGGCCGCAGCCTCCGCACCGTCGCCGGCAGCCTGCTCACAGGCCAGCACCAGAGGCCAATGCGAAACCAGACCGCGCAGCACACAGGGCTCATCCATGGCGAGCACCTGCGGCGGCACCTGGCCGGGCTGATCGACCTTGAATTCCCTGAGGGCTTGCATGAGCGCAATCTCAAGCCTGAGCCAGCCGCTGCTCGCGCTCAAGCAGGGCCGGAATCCTGGCCAGCGAGGCCACCGCCATGGCGATGGCAAACCAGTGTCCCGCCTCATGCAGCGCAGCCACGGCGGCGCCCGGCAGGGCAGCAAGACGCTCTTCGTCGATGACGTAATAGCCGGCCACACGGCGCACCGAACCATCAGCCTGCTCAATATCCAGGCTCATGGGCTCCAGCATTTGGTACTGCAAGAGCGCGTCAATGAAGTCGGGCAAGGTCTGCATGCCTTCATGCAAGGCTTGCAGCACCGACACCCGACGCTCCAACAGCGGCGACTGCCCGCCATTGGGCAAGAAAAGTGGCGCGCCTTCGCTCAGGCTCAGGCGCGGGCTGTCCAAATCAATATGAACCACCCAGCCCTCACCATCACGCCCCACCAGCAAGGGCTGGCGCTCCAGGGCCCAGGGCATGTGACCGGCCTCCCAACCACGCGGCCCCAAAAAGCTGCTGCGCGATTCCAGCAAGCCGAGCAAGGCCACCGGCTGAAAGCGGCTGGCGTCGCCGCTTTGCTGGAACACGATAGGGAAATGCGCCTGCAACTGCTTGAACTCTGCGGGCACCGTGGGCACGGCACACGCAGCATCTCCCCAAGCCGCATCCAGCCGGGTCTGCAAACACAGATCCCGGTGGGTCACGTTATCAAGCAGAGCAGCACGCATCAGGTCATCTCGCCGTTCAGAAGGTGTAGCGTGCGTTCAAGCTGTAGCGACGGCCCGTTTGGGTCGAGTACAGCGTCTCCTCCTTGGCGCGACCGTGGACGCGCTGGAGACCGTCGTTCAGATTGAGCGCTTCGAAGTTCAAACTCAGGTTCTTGTTGAACTTATAACCCAGGCTGAGGTCCCACTGACCATAGGCGTCGGTGTAAGCCGGGCCAGCGGAGCCGAACACATCGGCCGTGGTGCTGCTGAGGAACTCATCACGCCAGTTGTAGGCGGCGCGAATGCTGAAGTTCGAGTTCTCAAAGAAGCCCACCAAGTTGGCCGAGTTGCCTAAGCCCAAGAGCGCGTTCTGCTCGGTCAGATTGCTGTTGTCGTACTTCAGGCCCGACTTCACCAAGGTGTAGTTGGCTGCGACGCCAAAGCCACTGCTGCCGAAGGCATGCTGGATGTTGAACTCCAAGCCCTTGATCGAGTCACTGCGCTGATTGCTCGGCGCGCTGATGGTGAACACGGCTTCCGGATCACCCGCTTGGCCGGCAATGGTGCCAACCGGATTGCCGGTGCCGTCGAAGCCCGTACGCACCACACCTCGGGTCCCGTTATAGGTGTTCAAGATGTAGTTGCGAATGCAGACCGCATCCTTGGTCGCACAGTTCTTGGCCACCGCTTCGTTGTAGAGCGGGCCGTTGATCGGTGTGGTCAAACCGGCGGGCTTGGACTGCAGTGTGCTGGAGCCGATGAAGTTGCTGATGTTCTTCTGGAACAAGCCCAGGGCGGCATAGCTGCCCTTGGCGTAGTAGAACTCGGCCGAGAGGTCAAAGTTCTTCGACAGCAGCGGCTTCAAGGCAGGATTGCCCTGGCTGCCCGAGCCGCCATTGACGCGGAAGTCCGACAAGGTCACGCCGCCCTGAATCGCACCCCAACCCGGGCGCCCAATGGTCTCGCCATAGCTGGCCCGCATCTTGACCTTGTCACTCAGCTCCGCCTCGTAGTCGATGCTGGGCAGCAGGTAGTTGTAGCTGCCGGACAGCGCCGTGAAGTCCGATTTGCCCTTGATCAGCGAGAACTCATTCGCGCTGACCCAGTTGATGCCCGTGACGATGGGCACCAAGGCTTGCGAGTTCACTTGCGTGCGCTCGTAACGCAGGCCCATCGCCACGTTCATAGGCACACCCCAGTCCCAGTCCTTCACATACTGAACGAAGGCGTTAGAGGACTTCTCTTGCGTGCGGCGGTCATCGGTGAAGTCCGACGAAGGCACAAACCACTTGTCGCTCTTGTCGGCCTTGATCGCAGCAGCACGCACCGCCTCAAAGTCCCACAGATAGAAGTTATTGAACAAGGCCGAGCCATTGGCCGAGCCAAAGGAATGGGCGAAATAGTTCTGCAGCTGGGAAGGCTGCCACAGGCTGTCATCGTAGTCCTTAGGCGTGTTATGCCCCCCCCAGTTGTCTTGCTGCACATTGGCGAAGGCGGTGCGGTTCTTCACCTTGGTGAAGCCCACGCCAAAGTCCAGACCCGAGCTTTCAGAGAGGACGTACTTGCCCTTCAACTGGGCCTGGTCGATCTCGTTGCGCATATAGCTGTTGCGGAAGCTCGAGCCGGTCACCTGCAGCAGGCTCGGCGAGGCCGCCGGGTCGCCATGCAGACCGATGCTCAGGATCGGGAACTTCTGCGAGAAGTCGGCCGTGGCAAAGGCCCGGTTTTGCATCGACACACCCAAGGTCGAGTTGCTGCCATAAGGGCTGTCTGCGGCGGAGGTCGCCGTCGAGTGATGCGCATCAAAATCAAAGGACAGGGTGTTCGAGGCCTTCCAAGCCAAGTTCACACCGGTCGACTGATTGGTGTTCTTGGTGCCGTAGATGCTGCCGGCCATGGCCACATCAGCAGCGCCGTCCACCGGATAAGTCTCGGTGTATTTGGTCGGGGTCGCGATCGGGCCATTGGTCCAACTGGAGGACGAAGGGCCGAAGTTAAACCAAGCCGACAACTCGGCGCGCTTGGAGTGAATCTTGTTTTCTGAATAGGTGTGGTCCACCGTGGCCGTCAGGTCCTTGATGGGACGGAACTGCAAGACCAGCTGACCATTGGTGCGCACGCGCTCAAAGGCGTTCAGGCTGTAGCGCAACTCTTGCGGCACCACATACAGGTCGGTCGCCTTGGGCCGATTGGTGATCTTGTCAGCACCTGCCTGGCCTGGCAGCGGGATGGTGCCCCAATTCTGCTCATCACCCTTGAAGGTGCGCCAGCCGGCGTCAACTGCCGCCTGGTTGAAGCCACCGTTGCGCTTTTGGTAGCTGCCCACCAGGGCGATACCGAAGGTGCCATCCGCAAACACATTGCTATAGATGCCGGAGACTTCGGGCGTGGCCTGGGTGCCCTTCATCGAGTCGGGCAAGCGCTTGTTCGACTCGTCGCTGACCAGCTTGACGCCGATGCTGGCGACTTGCTTGGGGTTGTCCAGCGGACGAGCGGTCTTGATATTGATGGTGGCGCCAATGCCGCCGGTCGGCGCGTCGGCGCGGCTGGTCTTGTAGACCTCCAGCGCGGCAATACCTTCGGAAGCCAGATTGGCAAAGTCAAAGGAACGCGAGTTCGAAGCAAAGGTGGCACCCAGGCTGGAGGCCGGCATTTGGCGGCCATTCAGCAGCACCAGATTGAAGTCGGGGCCCACGCCACGCACCGTCACCTTGGAGCCTTCGCCATTGCTGCGGTCGATGGACACGCCGGCTATACGCTGCATCGACTCGGCCAAGTTGGCGTCGGGGAACTTACCAATCTCCTCGGCCACGATGCCGTCGACCACGCCGCGCGCATTGCGCTTCAGGGTCAGCGAGGTTTCCAGGCTTTGCCGAATGCCTGTCACCACCACAGCATCCAGCTGCTGTGCGTCTTGCGACTTGGCTGCCGGCGCTGAAGCGGCGGCCGAAGGTGCTGCGGCTGTGCTCTGCTGCGCCTGTGCATTCATGCCGGCCACCAAGAGGCCGGCCGCACTGGCCAAGAGGGACAGACGGCAGACGGGTCGAGTGTTTCTCATGGGCTTGTCTCCGATGTGATTTGGGCTTTTATAGAATGAATAACGCTGAAAGCGCTTTCATTGACTCGAAGAATCGCCCATCTGCAAGCGCTTTCAAATTAGGACACACCCTAGGTTGGCGGGTTTGAGCAACGCCAATCCGCGTCAACAGGGGCTTCTAGGCCCCCCTGACATCAACGTGCAATACGGCGCGCAGATTCCCGCAGCACCAACTCCGGCGCCGGCAGATTGACCGCAGGCAAGCCCCCTTGCAACAAGGCCAACATGGCCGCCGCCGCCTGGGTGCCCGTCTCGTAGACCGACTGCCGCACCGTGGTCAAGGGCGGCATGGTGTAGCGCGACATGGTCAGGTCATCAAAACCGACCACCGATACATCGTCGGGCACTCGCAAATTGCGTCGCGACAAGCCCAACATCGCGCCATAAGCCATCTGGTCATTGGAGCTGAAGATGGCGCTGAAGGCGGCATCCCGCTCAAGCAGGCGGCTGACGGCCAACATGCCGCCGGACTCGGTGTAATCGCTCTGCACGATCAGCCGCGGATCGACCGGAATACCGGCCGCGGCCAAGGCATCCAGATAACCGCTTTGGCGCTCGATCGCATCCTCATGGATCAAGTCGCCCTGGAACAGCGCGATGCGCCTATGCCCCAGTTCAATCAAATGTTCGGTCGCCAGGCGCGCGCCGGCGCGGTTGTCAAAGCTGAAGCTGAACAACCCCGGCCCTGCCTGCTGCCGCCCGACCACCACCGAGGGCACCGAGGCCAGCAACTGCGTCAACTCCTGATTGCCCAAGCGGCCCGCCAACACGATGACACCATCAACCCGACGCGACATCAGCGTTTCAATGGCCTTGCGCTCATCGACCTCGTTCCAGTTGCCGCTGACGAACAAGGGCACATAGCCCGCGGCCTCGAGCTCCACTTCGATGCCGCTGAGCGCCTCGCCGTAAAAAGGACTGGCAATGCGCTGAGTCACGACACCGACACTCATGGTGCGGCCGCCGGCCAGTCCACGCGCCACCGGGTTAGGCCGATAGCCCAAAGTTTGGATGGCCTCATCCACCGCCGCCTTTTTGGCCTCACTGACAATCGCCGTGCCATTCAGGATTCGAGACACCGTGCTGGGCGACACGCCGGCCCGAAGCGCCACCTGCTCCAGGGTCACCACGCCCTCCCCTCGGCTTGAAGGCGCTTTCTTGGCTGGAGTTTTAGCTTGCACTGACATTCCTCTGGACGATAGCGCGCAAGTGTAAAGGCCTAAAAAGCAGCTGACTTGGCGCCGCGGCCCTGCCGGTGCTAGGGTTTACGCGGCTTGGTGTTCCGGCGCAGTCGCGCCAGAATTATGAAAACGCTTTCAAAGATTCAAAACCCCATGTTCACCCCCCTCCGACGCCAGCTGATTGCTGCGGCCGCCATCGCCCCGATTGCCGGTCTGGCACGCGGCGCAGGAACCAAGCAGCGCTTGGTGGTCGCCGCCTTCCCGATGGTCGACCAGATCATCAAAAGCGCCCTGCCCGCCTGGCAGCAGTCGCATGAGGGCCTGGACGTCGAGGTGATCAGCCGTCAATACGACGACCATCACACAGCGATGACCACGGCCCTGTCGTCCTCGGGCAGCGGCCACCTGCCCGACGTGATCGCCCTGGAGACCATGTATATGGGGCGCTTCTCGCTCGGCGCCGGGCTACAAAACCTGTCGATTGCACCGTACCAGGCCGAGGGCTTGCGCGACCGCTTTGTGCCCTTTGCCTTTGACCAGGCCCGCAACCGCGACGGTGCGGTGGTGGCGCTGCCGACCGATATCGGCCCCGGCTCGCTGTTCTACCGCATCGACCTGCTGCAACGCGCCGGCCTGAGCATCGGCGAGATGACCGAGAGTTGGGAGAGCTATGTGCAAGCCGGCGTGCAGTTGAAGGCCCGCACCGGTGCCTATCTCTTCGCCCATGCCCGCTACCTGAAGGACATCGTGCTGTTTGCCAGCACCCCGTCCGGCCAGAGCATTTATTTCGATGCCCAAGGGCGGCCCAGCATCACCTCGCCGCATTTTCAACGCGCCTTCCAACTGGCCCAGCAAGCACGTCAACTCGGCCTGGACGCCATCGTCGACACCTGGCGCAATGACTGGAGCGAGCACCTGCGCCGCGGCCGTCTGGCCACCGAACTCACCGGCGCTTGGATGGCCGGGCAATTGGCCAATAGCGTGGCGCCCTCGACCAAGGGCTTGTGGCGGGTGGCGCAACTGCCAGGCCAGAGCTTTGCCGGCTGGGGCGGCACCTATTACGCGATTCCGCGCCGCTCCGATCCGGCCAAGAAGGCGCTGGCTTGGGAATTGATCCAGCACCTGACGCTGAACCGCGATCTGCAACTGCGCGCCTTCAAAAGCCAGGACGCCTTCCCGGCCCTGTTGTCGGCCCATGAAGACCCGTTCTTTGACGAGCCGGTGGAATTTCTCGGCGGCCAGCGCGCCCGCCAGCTCTGGCGCGACGCGGCCCGGCGCATCCCGGTGCGGCCGCTGCACCGCCAAAATAAATTTGCCGAAGAGGTGGTCAATGGCGAACTCGACAACGTGCTGATCTATGGCAAAGCCATTCCCCAAGCCTTGGCCGACGCGCAGGCCTTGCTGATGCACCGAGCGACACGATGAAAACAACCCGTCGTCCCCTGCTGCCCCCGCGTTGGGCGCCCTACCTCTTGCTCAGCCCCTTCCTGCTGCTGTTTGCGGTGTTCGGCCTGTTCCCGCTGCTGTTCTCGCTGTGGATGGCCTTCCAGAGCTGGGAGCCCACCGCCGGGCTCGAGGCCATGCGCTTCGTCGGCACAGAGAACTTCGTCTTCGTGCTCGGTGACGCCTGGTTCTGGAAGTCTTTGCAAAACACCTTGTGGCTGGCGGTCGTTTCGGGCCTGCCGCAGCACTTGGTGGCCCTGCCTCTGGCGGTGTTTGTGAACCAGGCCTTTGGGCGCCATGGCCACACGGTATCGGCGGCCTACTTTTTGCCCTACATCACCTCGACGGTGGCCATCGCCATGATGTTCACCTCGCTGCTGTCGACCGATTACGGCTTGGTCAACGTGGTGCTGCACAGCGTCTTCGGCATCGAGCCGATTAACTGGCTCTGGCAACCGCAAACCCTCAAACCGGCGCTTGCCATGGTGGTGTTCTGGCGCTACCTCGGCTTCAACCTGGTGCTCTACCTGGCCGCTTTGCAGACCATTCCGCGCGAGCTTTATCAGGCCGCAAGGCTGGACGGCGCCGGCGCCTGGTCGCAGTTCCGTTTCATCACCTTGCCGGCGCTGAAGCCGATGATTTTGTTCGGCATAACTTTGAGCATCATCGGCGGCATGCAGTTGTTCGAGGAGCCCTTCATCCTCACCAGCGGCCGCGGCGGCCCCGGCCAAGCGGCGATGACGGTGGCCATGTATGTCTACCGCCTGGCCTTTGACTTCAGCGACTTCGGCGCCGCCAACGCGATCTCCTGGCTGCTCTTCGCACTCTTGGTGCTGATGACCTGGCTGACCAACAAAGCCTTCAAGGAGCGCCAGGCATGAAAGCCACGCCTTCCCGCCTTACCGCCTACGTCGTGGTCGGCTGCGGCGCCCTGCTGATGCTGGCGCCCTTCTACTTCATGTTCGTGTTCGCCACGCAGTCCAACGCGGCCATCTTCAATGTGCCGCCGCCGCTGTGGTTTGGCGGTGAGCTGGAACGCAATATGGCCACTCTGACCAGCCGCCTGCCCTTCTGGCGCAACCTCGGCTGGAGTCTGTATGTGGCCTTGATGTCCACCGCGCTGACCCTGCTGTTTTGCTCGATGGCCGGCTATGCCTTTGCGATGCTGGAGTTCCGCTTCAAGCAGCCGCTGTTCCTGCTGGTGATGGGCACGATGCTGGTGCCGCCCTTCATGACCATGATCCCGAACTTCATGGTGATGGACGCTTTAGGCTGGATCGACACTCACCGCGCGCTCTACATCCCCGGCGCCGCCAGCGCCTTCGGCATCTATCTGATGCGCCAGTTCGCCGCCGCCTCGGTGCCGGCCGAGTTGCTCAAGGCTGCGCGCATCGATGGCTGCAGCGAGTTGGGCATCTACTGGCACATCGCCCTGCCCCTGATGCGCCCGGCCTTGGGCACGCTGGGCCTGATCACCTTCATTGCGTCCTGGAACAACTTCATGGCGCCTCTGGTGGTGCTGCGCAATGCCGACAACTACACCCTGCCGCTGGCCCTGCGCGGCCTGCAGAGCACCGTCAACACCGAGTGGGGCGCCATCATGGCCGGCTCGGCCATTGCCACCCTGCCCCTGATCGTCCTCTTCGTCATTTCCTCCCGCCAACTGATCGCCGGTTTGACCGCCGGCGCTGTCAAGTAATGCAAGCCACTCCCATGCACCAGCAATTTCCCGCCGACTTCCTGTTTGGCGTCGCCACCAGCAGCTTCCAGATCGAAGGGGCCGTCCATGAGCATGGCCGTGGCGAATCGATCTGGGATCGCTTCTGCCGCCAGCCCGGCGCCATCGCCGATGCCAGCAATGGCGACATCGCCTGCGACCATGTGCACCGACTGGAAAGCGACCTCGATCTGATCGCCTCGTTGGGCGTCAACTGTTACCGCTTCTCCATCGCTTGGCCGCGGGTGCAAGCCCTGGGCCAAGGTGCCTTCAGCAGCGCCGGCCTGGACTTCTACCAGCGCCTGGTTGACGGCTTGCTAAAGCGCGGCATCAAGCCGGTGGCCACGCTCTACCACTGGGACCTGCCGCAGGCGCTGCAAGACCAGGGCGGCTGGGCCAACCGTGAGACGGTGCACCGCTTCGTGGACTACGCGCGCCATGTGCAAAAGCAGCTCGGCGACCGACTGCACATGATCTCCACCCACAACGAACCCTGGTGCGCGGCCACCCTGGGCCACGACATCGGCATCCATGCGCCCGGCATCAAGAACCGCGCGATTGCGGCGCAGGTTTCGCACCACTTGATGCTCAGCCACGGTCTGGCACTGCAGGCCATGCGCGCCGATGGCGCCAGCGCCAATCTGGGCATCGTTTTGAATATGGGCCCCAGCGTGCCCGCCTCGCCGATGCCCGACGATATCGCCGCCGCTCGCCGCGCCGACGCGCTGAGCCGCCGCTGGTACAGCGACCCCTTGCTGCGCGGCCAGTACCCGCAAGAAATCATCGATGAACTGGGCGCCGACGCCCCCAAGATCGAGGCCGGCGATATGGCCGCCATCCAGACGCCGATGGACCACCTGGGCATCAACTACTACTCGCGCAATGTGGTGCAAGCCTCGGGCCTGCCCTGGAGCGCGCGTGCCCATGGCCTACCGGTCTCCGAGATGGAATGGGAAATCTACCCCGAAGGCCTGACGGACATCCTCTGCCTGATGAAGGCCGACTACCCGCATCTGCCGCCGGTTTTCATCACCGAGAATGGCGGCGCCTTCCCCGATGCCGCTGTGGCCGACGGCCATGTGCAAGACCTGGACCGCAAGCGCTATTTGCAAGAACATATTGCCGCCTTGGCCGTCGCCCGCGATCGCGGCGTGCGCGTCGACGGCTATATGGTCTGGAGCCTGATGGACAACTTCGAATGGGGTTATGGCTATGCCAAGCGCTTTGGCATCGTCCACGTCGACTACGAGACCTTGCAGCGCACGCCCAAGGCCAGCGCGCTCTGGTACCGCGATTTCCTGAACCAATGGCGCGGCTTGAAGCCGGCGAGTGGAAAGCCATGAAGCCAGCGTCCCAGCTTTCCGTGCAAGCGCCACGGCTGCTGCGTCCACTGATGTCGCTTGTGCTGGCCGGCTTGGTCGGCTGCGGCGGCGGCAGCGTGGCGGCAACGCCGCAAAGTGCGTCTCCGGCCGCAACACCCGCAAGCCCTGCCACATCCACTTGGACCCTGCTCTGGTCGGACGAGTTCGACGGCGCGTCCGGCAGCACGCCCAACCCGGCCTTCTGGAACCATGACCTGGGCAATCAGGAGAACAATGGCTGGGGCAACCATGAGCTGCAGTACTACAGCGCCTCGACCCGCAACAGCTTTCTGGACGGCAAGGGTGTCTTGATCCTGAAAGCCGAGCGCAGGGCCGACGCCGGGCCTTGCTGGAACGGCAAGCCCTGCGCCTACACCTCGGCTCGCATTCAAAGCCAAGGCAAGTTCAGCTTCACCAACGGCAAGATCGAGGCCCGCATCAAGGTGCCCAGCGGCCAGGGCATATGGCCGGCTTTCTGGAGCCTGGGGGCGGACCAGCTGCCTTGGCCAGCCTCGGGTGAAATCGACATCATGGAATTTGTCGGCAAGACGCCCAATGCCGCTTACGGCACCGCCCATGGCCCCGGCTACTCGGGCGCCCAAGGCATAGGCAAGGCCTTTGACTTCAAGCAGGCGGTGGCCGACGACTTTCATGTCTTCAGCATCATCAAGCGGCCGAATGAAATCATCTGGTTGGTCGACGGCGTCGAATACCACCGCCTGACGCCCGCCACTTTGCCGGCCGGTGGCAGCTGGGTGTTTGAGCGGCCTTTCTTCTTGATTCTGAACCTGGCCGTCGGCGGCGATTGGCCCGGCTCGCCCGATGCCAGCACCGTCTTCCCCGCTCAGATGAGCGTGGACTGGGTACGCGTCTACAAGGAAAACTGAATGCTGCGCTCCTGTTTCGTCAGCACCGACCCGCTCAGCTTTTTGGGCAGCCATTTGGGTAGCTATAGGGGCATCAATTGAGCCAAGTTCGCATCCAGAATTTGAACATCAGCTTCGCTGGCCACGCGGTCATCCAAGGGCTGGACCTCGAGGTGAACGCCGGGGAGTTCCTCGTCCTGCTGGGACCATCCGGCTGTGGCAAGTCGACCTTGCTGCACAGCATCGCCGGCCTCAACCCCATCAGCGGGGGCAGCATTCATATCGGCGGCCAAGACATGAGTCAGGCCCAGCCCAGCGAGCGCGGCCTGGGCATGGTGTTTCAGAGTTATGCCCTCTATCCGCACATGAGCGTGCGTGACAACCTGGCTTTTCCGCTGCGCATGGCCGGACAAGCTAAGGCCGAGATGGACGGCCGCATCGCCAAGGCTGCGGCGATGTTGCAGCTCGAGCCCTTGCTGGACCGCCGGCCCGCCCAACTCTCGGGCGGCCAACGTCAGCGCGTGGCGATAGGCCGCGCCGTGGTGCGCGAAGCCGATTTGCTGCTGCTCGACGAGCCACTTTCCAATCTGGACGCCAAGCTGCGCACCGAGCTGCGCCGTGAGCTCAAGCAACTGCATGCGCGCTTGGGCAACACGATGATTTACGTCACCCACGACCAGGTCGAAGCGATGACGCTGGCGACCCGCATCGTCGTCATGCACCAGGGCAAGATCCTGCAGATCGGCAGCCCGGCCGAGGTCTACGAGCGGCCGCGCAATCTGCGCGTGGCCAGCTTCGTGGGCTCACCGACCATCAACCAGTTTGCCGGTGAGTTGCGTAGCGGCCAGTTCAGCGCCGGCCCGCTGCAACTCGACGGTCCTCAGGCCTTGACAGAAGCTGCGGAAGTCAGCCTCGCCGTGCGCCCGGAGGATGTGTTGATTGGCGCCGAGCAGCCCTTCAGCGGCATGGTCGATTTGGTCGAACCGCTGGGCAACCAGCACCTGCTGTGGATGTCGGCGGGCGAGATCAGCCTGTGCGCGGTCTTGCCCGGCCAGGCCGCGCTGACCGCCGGCGACGCGGTGCGCTTCGGCTTCGATCGCCAGCGCCTGCATTGGTTTGATGCCCAGGGCCAACGCTTGGACTGAGCAAGGCCTAGGTGGCGCGAGATGAATGGCGCGGACTGAAACCGCATTGTTGCGTTCTGCGCAAGGCAGTCTTGGGCGGCGCGGTACTTCCGCCCAAGCGGCAATTCGGGGACAGTGCGTCACTGTTCCTCCACCGCCATCCGCCGCCCTTCATCGGCACGCCGAGCCCAGCCATGCATCCAACGTCAAGCCCAAGTTCCATCCCCAGCGTCGCGCCCGACGCCTCTCAAGCGCCGGTTGCCGAAGCCCCGCGCCCGCCGCTGCCGCCATTCAGCCGCGAAACAGCGATGCAAAAGGTGCGCATGGCCGAGGATGCCTGGAACAGCCGCGACCCGGCGCGCGTGGCGCTGGCCTACACACCCGACAGCCTCTGGCGCAACCGCGCCGAGTTCCCGCAGGGGCGCGATCAAATCAAGGCCCTGCTGGAGCGCAAATGGGCACGCGAACTGGACTACCGGCTGATCAAGGAGATCTGGGCCCATGAGGGCAACCGGATTGCCGTGCGCTTCGCCTACGAATGGCGCGACGATGCCGGCAACTGGTTCCGCTCCTACGGCAATGAGAACTGGGAATTCGACGCGGCCGGCTTTATGGCCGTGCGCCATGCCAGCATCAATGACAAGCCCATCCAAGCCAGTGAACGGAAGTTCCATTGGCCGCAGGGACGTCGGCCCGACGATCACCCGAGCTTGAGCGAGTTGGGGCTCTAAGGCGAGCCCGGCAGATTCAAACCTTGCGCAACAAGGGCTCGATCAGGCGCTGGCGCACCAAGGGGCTCCACAAGCGCGGGTCTTGCTTGAGCGCATCGGGCGGCTGGTCCGGGTTGTGCAAGACCAGCCAGCGGCGCGCGGCCAGATTGGCCTTGCGCACCTGCCAACCCACCGCTTTGTCATGCATGGCCTCAAAGCTGCCGTCGGCCAGCACCACCCGCCAGCCATGGCGCAGGCGCTCGGCCAATTCGGGCCGGCGATGGCTGACCATGAACGCAAAGGTGGACGGGTAGGCAATGGCCCACTGCTTCAGCACCACCAACTCCGGAATGACGTCAACGATGCCATAGGCCTCGTCGGAGGCCAGCGCAAACAAGTCAAAACGATGCCGCGTCAACATGGCACTGAAAATGGACAGCTTGGGGATCCGCTGAGCCGGCCAGGCATTCGCCTCCAAGACCGCGGCATCGGGCCAATGCGCGACCTGCGCAATGCTGAATTGACGCGCTTGCTCCAGGCTCTTGATGTTCTCAAACTCGGCCTGCCGGCTGGCCAGGCAGATCGGCAGGCGAATGCCATTCAGGCCGCGCCGCATGCAGCCGCGCACCTGTATGCCATCGGCATCTCGGGCCCGCGAATTCATGCTGGCCACCACATCCAATTTGGCATCGCGCAATTCCAGCATCGTGCGGCTTTGCGTGATGTTGTCGCGCGGCTCCATCGGCTCGAAACGATAGGGGCCGTGGCTGGCCACCGTCTTGTTCAGCAACAGGGTCAAGACCGATAGCGCGAAGGAATCTGCCTCGCCCTGCAAGGGCTGCATATCGTGGCAGACCGTCATCACGCTCGCCGCCGCGCGGACCGGGCCGACGGCACAGCAAGCCGCCGCGGCGCCCAGCAAGCGCCGCCGCCCCAGGCCGCTTGAAAGAATGGCTGATGCTTGCATCGGGCCAGTCTAGGCCAAAGGGCTGCGATTCCTGATCAAGAGGCGCTAGGGATTTTCCCCGCCAAGCCCGGCCCACGGGCTCCCAAGATTTTCATGCCCGCAGCAAGCTAGCGCCGGGCCTCCACGCACCCGGCAGTTGCGGGAAGACCTGGGCCAGACCAGCCTCCGAGAGCCCCAGGTGGCGCTGCAAGAGCACCGCAAAGACCTGCCGGAAATCGCTGGTCACCGCCAGGTCCCGACCCTCGGCCAGCGCCGCCGTGTCCAGGCCCGGCCACTCGCCCAAGACCTGCCCACCTGCGACCGGCCCGCCCAAGAGCCACATCACATTGCCGCGGCCATGGTCGGTGCCGCCGGTGCCGTTCTGGCGCAAGGTGCGGCCAAATTCGCTGCACACCACGATGACCGTCTCGCGCATCGCATCGCCCAGTCCCTGGCCGAGTGCCTCCAAGCCCTCGCCCAGGCTCGCCAGCTTATTGGCCAACTGCCCCTCGACACCACCTTGGTTGACATGGGTGTCCCAACCGCCGACCGAGGTGAACGCCAGTTGCGTATGCGGGTCACGCCGGATCAACTGCCCCATGCGCCGCGCATCGGCGGCAAAGGAGCGCGCCGATGCGGCGCCCATATCGGCTTGGCCCGCCACGGTTTGCGCGTCCTTGCTGTCGGCCGCCATCGCCATGCTGCGCTGCATTTCGGCACGCCCCTCGGTGCTGTCTCGCAGGCTGCGCGACAGGCCGGCGTCCTGCGCATAGAGCCGGGCCAAGCCGGCCTGCAGACGCGGGTCATCGATGGCCTTGCTGTCCAGCGCGCGGGGCCCGGTGCCCAAGTTCGCCACCGCCGCAGCGCCGGCAAAAATGCGCGCCGGCGTGGCGCCCATGCTGAGGGCCCGCGTCGGTGAGGGCTCACCCGGCAAGGTGGCCAGCAGTCGGTTCATCCAACCGTCCGGCGTCGTCTTGATGCCGGGCGTGCCGCTTTCCAGAAAGTCCTGCGCATCAAAGTGCGAGCGACTGGGGTCGGGCGAACCGCTGGCATGCACAAAACTGAGGCTACCCTCTTGCCACAGCGGCAGCAGCCGCGCCAAGGCCGGATGCAAACCAAACTGGCTGTTCAAGCGCATCACGCCGCCGGCCTCACCCGGCGCGGCCAAGCGCGTGCTGCTGCGCGCGGCGATGTAGTCGCGGTCGGCGAAGGGCACGACCACGCTGAGCCCATCGATCGCGCCGCGCAACATCAACACAATCAATTTGCGCGGGCGTGCCTCTGCGCCCTGTCGGGCGCCTTGCCGGTAGGCCTGGGCAGCGGCATTTCCAGCCGGCCAGGCCCTCAAGCCCCAGCCCGCCAGCGCAGCAAACGCTGCAGCTTGGCCCATCAATCGTCGGCGTGCTTGCATGGCTTGCGGTCCTCTGTTCAGTAGTGCATGAAGTCCGGGCTGCCGAGCAGCAAGGCCAGACGCAGGTCGGCCGGCTCGGCCGCCACGGCCTTGCGCGTGCGCTCCGACAGGCTGGCGCCCAGAGTGGCCTGCAGGTCCTCGCTGCCAAGTTTTCCGCCGACTGAATTGCGGTTCATGCGCAGCAGGCGCTGCGTCCATTGCATGCGCTGCGCCAGCGCTTCCGGGTTCATCCAGGCCTCGGCCACGTTTTTGTAGCCATCCGGCGTCGGCGCGCCATACAAGGGCATGCCCGACTGCGCCAGGTGCGACAAAAGACCCGGCACATCGTCTGGCCCGAGCGCCATAGCGCGCAGGCTGGACAGCAGGTAGCGATACGGCGTCTTGAACTTGCTTTGAAACGCCTCGCGGCTCCAGAACTGATCGGAGCTCAGCAGGCTCTGTATCAAGACCCGCAGATCGCCTTGGCTGGCCAAAAAGCGCTCGGCCAAATGCGCGACCAAGGCCGGCGGCGGCACATCGCTGACAAAGGCCTGGGCCAGCTTGAAAGCGATGTGGCGCGCGGTGGCCGGGTGCGCGGCCAGCACGTCCAAGGCCAGTTCGCCCTCCTGTTGGCCGGCCGAGTCGATCTGTCGACCCAGCCATTGCTTAGGGCCCTTGTCATGGCGAGAGGCATCAAAGACGAACAAGGATCGTCCGCTGCCGGCCCCCGCGCTCTTCTCGGCACGAAGCACCGCGCGGTAGTCCACTGTCCAACCGGTCAAGATGCGCGCCAACTCGGTCACGTCGCGCTGGCTGTAGCCGCCGTCCACGCCCAGCGTGTGCAACTCCATCAACTCGCGCGCGTAGTTTTCATTCAGTCCGGTGGCGCGCGGCTTGGCGTCGGCCGCACGCTGGGCCTGACGAAGGCCGACCGCCGAATTGGCGGCCACGCTCTGCACATTGTCCAGATAGATCAACATCGCCGGGTGCTTGGCGCTGGCACCCAACATCTGGCGGAACTTGCCGAACACAAAGGGCCGAATCGCCTCACGCTCATAACTGCCAACCAAGGCGCCGACCGGCCCCTTACCGGCAAACACATTGAAATGGTTGAACCAAAAATCAACCAGCACCTCTTCCAACTGCCCCGGCGACTGCAGCGCGCGGAGGAGCCGCTGGCTGGAGGCTTCATGCACCAGCGGGCGGATCACATCACGCCGGCTCAGCTCGGGCGAACTGGCCGCGGCCTGCGCAGGGGCAGGGTCGGAGCGCCCCGCCTCTCGTCCGAGCTCGCGCGCCTTCCGGTAGCGACCAAGCAATTCGGCCTGACTCAGCTGCAAGCTGTCCATGGCCTGCAATTGCTGCTGCAAGCCGGCGGGCAAGACCACTGGCCCCTGCATCTGCTGCTGCAAAAACTGCTCCAACCAAGCCGATGCCCCAAGGCGCCGGATCGCCCCCACATCGGCAGGGGCCGGCCCAAAACCGAGGCGATTCAGGGCATGAAAAGCACGCTCGTCCGCAGTCAAAGGCTCGGCTGAAGGGCTTGCGGCGGGTGCGGCCTTGGCCCAGCCGAGGGCCGGGCAAGCGCTGGCCAGCAGGCCTTGCAGCAACAGTCGGCGCGCCGGCAGTGCGGCCCCATAGACGGATAAGCTTTTCATGCCTAGGATGATGCCGTTTGCCACGGGGGCCAGGTATTGCCTGTTTGAAAATTTTTGTGAACGGCCACCGCGCCCCCAGCGTCCGAAATCACGCTTCCCATGATTCCCACGAGCCCCACGCCGCCCATGCCTTCATCCGTCAGCACTTCTGAGTCCCCCACCGCAGCCGCCACAGAGGTTCAGAAACTGCATGCACTCTTCGAGGCCTGCTGGACGCGAGAGCTGGCCGAAAACCCCATCACCGCCAGCTATATCGGCGATACCCGTTTCAACGCGCTGTGGCCGGATCTGAGTCCCGCCGCTTTGGCCGCCAGCGAAGCCGCCAACAGGGCCGCCCTGACCGAATTGCAGGCCATCCCTCGCGCGGCACTGCCGGCCACGGAGCAGCTGAACTACGATTTGTTTCAGCATGAATTGCAGGCCCGCTTGGCGGTCTTGCCCTTTCATCCGCTGGGCTACGCGATCAGCGCGCGCGAAGGCCCTCAAAGCCTGAACGAATTGGTCGAAATCATGCCGCTCGACAGCGTGGCCGATGTCGAAGTCTGGCTGCAGCGCCTGCGCGGCCTGCCCAGCTATTTGAGCCAGTACAGCGAGGTGCTGCGGCAAGCCGCAAGCCAGGGGCGCACGCAGCCACGCATCTTGATGGAACGGGTATTGCCGCAGCTGGCAATGCAATTCAATGCCGAGCTGCTGGCGGACCCGAGCCTGAGCCCGTTTTACAGCGCCTTCAGCAAACTGCCAGCCCGCTTCGGGGCCGAGGCCACGGCCCGTCTGCAAGCCGAGGCGCGACAGGTGATCGCGCAGGCGGTGCTGCCCGCCTACCGGGACTTCAAACACTTTTTTGAAAACGAGTACCTGCCGGCCTGCCGCGACTCGGTGGGCATCAGCGACACTCCGGACGGCCTGGCTTACTACCAAAACCGCATCGAGTTCCACACTACCACCCGGCTGACGGCCAAGGAGATCCATCAGATCGGGCTCGACGAGGTGGCGCGCATTCATGGCGATATGAAGGCCGTGATGGCGCGCCTGGGCTACACAGGAAGTCTGGCGCAGTTCTTCGAATTCCTGCGCAGCGATCCACAGTTCTATTTCAAAACGGCCGAGGAACTGTTCGCCGCCTACGTGGTCTGCGCCAAGCAGATCGAGCCGGAGTTGTGCAAGCTCTTCGGCAAGCTGCCGCGCACACCGTACGGGGTGCGGGCCATCCCGATGACCAGCGCGCCCAACACCACGGCCGCCTACTACAGCGGCCCCTCCGACGACGGCCTGCGCGCCGGCTATTACTACGTCAATCTGTACCGGCCGGAGATGCGGCCCAAGTACGAGATCGAGGTCTTGACCGTGCACGAGGCGGTGCCCGGCCACCATCTGCAAATCGCGCTGGCGCAAGAGCAGCAGGACCTGCCCAAGTTCCGCCGCTTTGCCGGCTACAACGCCTATCTGGAAGGATGGGCCCTGTATGCCGAGACACTGGGTTTCGAGCTCGGTCTCTACCGCGACCCCTACTCACACTTTGGTCAACTGACCTACGACATGTGGCGGGCGGTGCGACTGGTGGTGGATACCGGCCTGCATGCCCTGGGCTGGACGCGCCAGCAGGCGATCGACTATTTCCGCGCCAATGCGGCCAAGACCGAGGTCGACATCGTCAATGAAGTGGACCGTTACATCGGCTGGCCGGGCCAGGCCCTGTCCTACAAGATCGGCCAAATTCGCGTGCTGACGATGCGCCGCAGGGCCGAACAAGCCCTCGGCGCGCGCTTTGACATCCGGGCCTATCACGACATGCTGTTGGACGGCGGCGCCGTACCGCTGGACCTGCTGGACCGCAAGGTCGATGCCTGGATTGGGGCTCAGCAGGCGGCTTGATGAAATCTAAGAAGGCCGGTCTTTTCGGCCAGCTGTTGTTTTTGACGTCGTGGCACTGAGGCACACTCACGGTTCCAAGGAGACAAGCAATGACTGACCCTCTCAACGCGCTACAACGCGAACGGATCGATGCGGTAATGGCCCTGGCTGCCACCCGTCAACAAGCGCCCGAACAACGGGCCATGGTCGAAGATTTTGGACGCGAGTACTTCCGCCGCGTCGATGCCGAGGACTTGCTGTCCCGCACGCCGGAGGACCTGCTCGGCGCCCTGCTCTCACACCTGCAGTTCGGCGCCAAACGCCTGCCGGGCCAAACCCTGGTGCGGGTGCTGAGCCCCACGGTGGGCGACAACGGCTGGGCCTCGCGCCACTCGGTGATCGACATCGTCAACGACGACATGCCCTTCCTGGTCGACACCACCACAATCGAGATCAACCGCCAGGGCCTGACCCTGCACCTGATCGTGCATCCGATCTACGCGGTGGAGCGCGATGAGGCCGGTCAGCTGAAGTCGATTCGTCCGCGCAGCGAGGCCGGCGACGGCGCAAACATCAAGCGCGAATCCTGGATGCACATCGAGGTGGACCGCATCATCGACGCACAGCAGCGCGCCGAGCTGCTGGCCGGCATCGAACGCGTACTCGGTGATGTGCGCGCCGCCGTGCAGGACTGGCAACCGATGGTCGGGCAACTGCGCGCAGCCATCGCCGAAATGGAAAAAGCGCCCGCCTCGCTGAACCCCGCCGAGGTGCAAGAAAGCCTGGCCTTTTTGCATTGGCTGGCCGATGACCACATGACCTTGCTGGGCTACCGCGCCCATGAACTGGTGGCCGAGAACGGCGGCGACGCGCTGCGCCTGCTGCCCGGCAGCGGCCTGGGGCTGCTGCGCGAGACCGAGCAGGAAATGCTCTCCGCCAGTTTCTCGGCTCTGCCCGAGAACGCGCGCGCGCTGGCCCGCGCCCCCTCGCCGATGCTGGTGATCACCAAGGCCAATACGCGCTCGACGGTGCACCGCGCCGGCTATACCGATTACGTCGGCGTCAAGCGTTACAACGCGGCCGGCGAAGTGGTCGGTGAGCACCGTTTCATCGGCCTATTCACCTCCACCGCCTACAGTGCGCGCGTCTCCGAGACCCCGCTGCTGCGCGGCCGGGTCGATGCCATCACCCAACGCGCCGGCCTGCCGCCCGGCGGCCACCTGGCCAAGGCGCTGCAGCATATTCTGGAGACCTATCCGCGCGACGATCTGTACCAGATCTCCAATGACGAGCTGTTCGAGACGGCGCTGGGCATCCTGGCCCTGGGCGAGCGCCAGCGTCTGCGTCTGTTCGTCTGCCGCGATCCCTTTGACCGCTTCTTCAGCTGCTTGGTCTATGTACCGCGCGAGGCCTACTCGACCGATATGCGGATCAAGTTCCAGGCCATCCTGATGCAGGTCTTCAGCGGCAGCAGTGCCGAGTTTGATGTGCAGTTGAGTGACGCGGTCCTGGCCCGCATTCACTTCACCGTGCGCACCACACCGGGCCAGGTGCCGGTGTTTGACCGCAAGGACGTGGAGGCCAAACTGACCGCCGCCGCGCGCCGCTGGGACGATGATCTGCGCGACGCGCTGATCGACGCCGAGGGCGAGGCCCGCGGTCTGGAATTGTTCAAGCGCTGGAGCGCGGGTTTCCCGGCCGGCTATCGCGAGCGCATCAGCCCACGCGCCGCCGTGCCCGATGTGGTCAAGCTGGCCAGCCTGAGCACCGATGCGCCCTTGGCCCTGGCCTTGTACCGGCCGCTGGGCGCGGAGTCCGGCACGCTGGGCTTCAAGGTCTACCGCATGGGCGGCGCCGTGGTCCTGTCCGACAGCTTGCCGATGCTGGAGCATATGGGCGTGCGGGTGCTGGGCGAACACAACCACCGCATTGCCGATGCCAGCAACGCCGGCGCGGCGGTTTCGCTGCATGATTTCGAGCTGCAGGCCAGTGTCTCCGACGAGATCGAGCCCGAGGCCTTGGCGCGTTTGTTTGAGGACACCTTTGCGCAGGTCTTCAATGGCGAGGTCGAGAACGACGACTTCAACCGCCTGGTGCTGCGCGCCGGCCTGGCCAATGACGAAATCGTGGTGCTGCGCGCCTACGCCAAGTACCTGCGCCAGGTGGGTTTTGCGCTGTCGCAATCGGCCATCGAGGCCACCTTGGCGGCGCACCCACGCATTGCGCGCATGCTGGTGACACTGTTCAAGCTGCGCTTCGACCCGCAAGCGCATGACGAACTCGGCGCCACCGCCCAGGTCAATGGCATCGAGCGTGCGCTCGAAAAAGTCTCCAATCTGCAAGAAGACCGGGTGCTGCGGCAACTGTTGGCCCTGATCCAGGCCACGCTGCGCACCAACTTCTGGCGCACCGGCGTCGGCCACAGCGGCGCGGCCGGCCCACGCCGCCAGTTCCTCAGCTTCAAGCTCGACTCGCACAAGGTGCCGGGTCTGCCGGAGCCACGGCCGCTGTATGAGATCTTCGTCTACTCGCCGCGCTTCGAAGGCATCCACCTGCGTGGCGGCAAGGTCGCCCGCGGCGGTCTGCGCTGGTCGGACCGGCCGGAAGACTTCCGCACCGAGGTGCTGGGCCTGGTGAAGGCGCAGATGGTCAAGAACACCGTCATCGTGCCGGTCGGCAGCAAGGGCGGCTTCGTGCTGAAAAAGGCACCGCCGGCCGCTGACCGCGAGGCCTTCATGAAGGAAGGCATTGCCTGCTACCAAGACTATCTGCGCGCCCTGCTCGACCTGACCGACAACTACGCCGGCTCGCAAGTGGTGCCACCGCCCCAGGTGCGGCGCATGGACGAGGATGACCCCTATCTGGTGGTGGCCGCCGACAAAGGCACAGCCACCTTCTCCGACTATGCCAACGCGGTCAGCGCGGAGTACGGCCACTGGCTGGGCGACGCCTTTGCCTCCGGTGGCAGCGTCGGCTACGACCACAAGGCGATGGGCATCACCGCCCGCGGCGCCTGGGAGTCGGTCAAACGGCATTTCCGCGAACTCGGCGTCGACACGCAAAGCCAGGACTTCACCGTGGTGGGCGTCGGCGATATGAGTGGCGACGTGTTTGGCAACGGCATGCTGCTGTCGCCCCACATTCGCCTGCTGGCGGCCTTTGACCACCGCCATGTCTTCATCGATCCGAGTCCGGACGCGGCCGTTTCCTTTGCCGAACGCGAGCGCCTGTTCAAGCTGCCGCGCTCGGCCTGGACCGACTACGACGCCTCGCTGATCTCGCCCGGTGGCGGCGTTTGGGCGCGCTCGGAAAAGTCGATCCCGATTTCTCCACAGGCCCAAGCCGCCTTGGGCATCACGGTCGATCGACTGCCGCCGAACGAGTTGCTCAGCGCCATCTTGAAGGCGCCGGTTGACCTGCTCTACAACGGCGGCATCGGCACCTATATCAAGTCCGGCGGTGAGGTGCATGCCGACGTGGGCGACCGCGCCAACGACGGTCTGCGCATCAATGGCGCCGAGCTGCGTTGCAAGGTCGTGGCCGAGGGCGGCAACCTGGGCTGCACCCAGCGCGGTCGCGTCGAGGCGGCGCTGCATGGCGTGCGCATCAACACCGATGCCATCGACAACTCGGCCGGCGTGGACACCTCGGACCATGAGGTCAATATCAAGATCCTCTTGGGCCTGGCGATGGGCGATGGCGAGATGACGCTGAAACAGCGCAACACCTTGCTGCCGCAGATGACCGACGAAGTGGCCGCGCTGGTGCTGCGCGACAACTACTTCCAGACCCAGGCGCTGTCGATTGCCGGTCGCCAGGGCGTGGCCCTGATCGACCAGCAAGCGCGCTTCATTCGTTTCCTGGAAAAGCAGGGCCTGCTGAACCGCGCCATCGAGTTCCTGCCCAGCGATGAAGAGATTCAGCAACGCAAGGCCCGCGGTGTCGGCCTGACCGGGCCTGAGATGGCGGTGTTGCTGGCCTATAGCAAGATGTGGCTGTCGGATGAGCTGATGGCCTCGGACCTGCCCGAGGACGGCTGGATTGGCACGGCGGTAGAGCGTTACTTCCCCGCGCTGCTGCGCGAGAAGTTTGCCGGCTACATCCCGCGCCACCCGCTGAAACGCGAGATCATCGTCACCCACGTGCTGAACAGCATGTTGAACCGAGTCGGCTCGACCTTTGTGCACCGCCTCAGCGAGTCTTGTGGTGCCAAACCGGCGCAGATCGTGCGCGCCTACCTGGCCACCCGTGAGGTGTTCGGTTATGTGCCGTTGTGGCTGAAGATCGAGGCGCTCGACAACAAGGTGCCCGATGCGGTGCAGGCCGAGATGATCAATGATCTGGGCCGACTGGGCAGCCACGCGACGATGTGGTTCCTGCGTTCCCGGCGTCTCAACGAGCCGATGGAGGCGCTGTTCAAGCGCTTTGCACCGGCGGTTGCGGCCCTGCGCGGGCGCCTTGGCAGCGAGGCAGTCCTGTCAGCCCGGGCGGAGGGCTGGATCGAGGCTGGCGTGCCGAGCGAAATTGCCCAAGAGGTGCTGAGTGCCGAATCCTTGTTCGCGGCCCTCGACATTGCCGAGATTGCCGACGCCACGCAGCAACCGATCGAGGTGGTCTGCGCCGTCCATGCCAGCCTGGGCGAACGCCTGGGTCTGGAGCGACTGCGCCTGCAAATCGAGGCGCTGCCCGCGGGCAGCTATTGGCAAACCCAGGCCAAGGCCGCCTTGGGCGACGATCTCTCGGGCTTGCAACGCTCGATTGCCCACGATGTGCTGGGCCACAGCGAAGGTGCCGCCGACGCTGCCAGCATGCTGGCGGCTTGGGACCAGCGCAACCACGACGCCTTGGAACGCGCCCAGAAGCTGCTGGCCGAGTTGAGCGAGGCCAAGGGCGTGGACCTGGCCATGCTGTCGGTGGCGCTGCGGGAGTTGCGTAACCTGGCGTAACTCTCTCTTACTTGGCCTAAACTTGGCCCCAGGGGTCCGCGGCGTCCACACATGGCGACCGCGGGCTCGGCGAATATGCACCACGCGCGCCGGCACATCCTGCCGGCGCCTTCATGTTTGCGACACGGCGATTCAAGAAACTCGCACAGCCCATCGAATTTCTTGCCCCTGTCCAGCCATGAAGCCGATTCGCCATGACCCTCGATCAAGACCCTGACCTAAGCCCAAACTCCAGCCCGTCCTCGACCCTCGGAGTGCCCCCAGGCCACACTCAGCAGCAAGCCGCTGGCCCTGCTTCTGTCTGCCTAGCGCCTGCGCGGATCCTGCCGCCCGATGACGGTCTGCGCCAGACCCTGCATGATGAGGTGCATGCCCGCCCCTCGGCACGCATCAGGCTGCCGGCGTTAGTGGTCACGGTGGCCCTGCTCAATGAGGGTGTCAGCCGAGAGATGGAGTGCCAGCACCTGCGCCGCCTGCCCGGCCAGGCCGATCTGCAATTGGCCGATATGCAGGGCAACTTCTTGCGCCTGCGCGGCGACGGTCACACCGTCAAGTGGGAACGCCACAGTGAGTTCACCCGTTATGCCATTGTCCAAGCGTTGCCGGAGCGTGCGCTGCTGGGCGCCAGCGAACCGGAATTGCTGAGCGGGCTGGCCGTTGATGCCGAATGGCTGCGCAGCCTGCCCGGGCGCACGGTGGCCGCTGTCAAGCTGGTGATGGTGGAGCAGGACATCAATCCGCCCGAGGAGGCACTGGCGCTGGCCCAGCAATGGTTTGGCGGGCGCACGGTGCTGGCCTCGATGATGGGCAACTCCGAGGAACTGGCGGGTCTCGGCCACTCGATGGTGGTGAGTAATTTCCGCCTGCGGGCGAGCGGCTTCGAACGCATGCTGGTGATCGCCCCCAAGGGCACCAGCCCGACCCGTGCCGGCCGCATCTCGCAGCGACTGCTGGAGCTGGAGATCTACCGGCTGATGGCCTTGCGCGGCCTGCCGGTGGCCAAGGACTTGGCGCCGGTGCTGGCCGAGGCCGAGGCCGGCTTGGCCGAGGTGACGCTGAAGTTGGAAGCTCGATTGACTTCGGAGAGCGCGTTGCTGGACACCTTGATCCATGTGGCTGCAAGGGTGGAGCGCGCCACCGCCGAACATGCCTACCGCTTCGCTGCCACCGAGGCCTATGCTAACTTGGTACGCCAGCGCATTGCCGAATTGCGCGAAAAGCCGATCCCAGGCACCCAAACGCTGGGCGAATTCATGCAGCGCCGCTTGTCACCGGCGATCGCCACTGTGGCGGCCACCAGCCAGCGACTGGCCTCGCTGTCGCAACGAATCGAACGCGTCAGCGCGCTCTTGCGCACCCGGGTGGACATCGCCACCGAACATCAAAACCAACAACTGCTGGCCAAGCTGACCCGCGGACAAGACCTGCAACTGAGCCTGCAAACCACGGTGGAAGGCCTCTCGATCGCGGCGATTTCCTATTACGTGATCAGCCTGCTACTGTACGGCGCCAAGGCGCTGAAGTCGGCCGGGCTGCCGGTCAACCCTGAAATTGCCGTCGGCACCTTGATCCCGGCGGTGCTGTGGCTGGTTTGGCGAACCACCCGGCGGATTCACGCCAAGCTACACCGCGCCAGTTGACCCTTAGCGCCAAGCGCCAAGCGCCAAGCGCTAACGCTGCGCCTGCACCCGGCGCCAATGCCCTCGCCCAGCCTGCGGGCCTCGAAAACGGGGCCAAGCGCCCGCGGGGTTGACCGCCTGGGCAGGCGTCCAGTCTGGCGCTTGGGCTGGGCTGGCATGGAGCCGCAGCAGTCTTTGCTGCAAGCGTTCCAAGGCCGCGCAGGTGTCCAGCAGTTGCGCCTTTTGCCGCTGCAGCACTGCCACGGCGGGGTCCGGAAAGGCGGCAATATCGGCCCGAAAACGCAGCAGCCAACGCTCGATCAAGGCCTGCAACACGCTCAATTCATGCTGCGCTGCGGCTTGCCCTGTCTCCAGGCTCAGCAGGCAGTGGTCCAGCAATGCGCCGACCGGCAGGCCGTCCAGGGCGGCCACCTGATCCTCGGCGGATGCACTCAACCACAAGCGCAGTTGCTGAACAGGCGTCAACGACGATGTATCCATAGCACTCCTCACTGATCAAGAACCGAAGGGCCTTGATCGAATGGCATCGCAGTGTAGGAGGGCCGAGCCGCTTTGTATTCAATTCACATCAAACTTTATTGATATTCCGAAACACTCGAACGCCTGATACGCCAGTGCTTGAAACCCGCGACCAGCATGAGGCAAGTTACTCGTAGAAGCCCAGGTTTCTACCGAACTTCTGACCACAAGTGACGGTGCTGCGCGCCAAAACGACGCATATCGATTGACAGCGCAGCGGGCACGTCGATAGCATCGGCCCCTGGCTTTTCGGTTGATCGCATGCGCTGTCCTTGGCGGCGCATGGTCGGTTGCCGGCGCCTCAAGGGAGATAACAATGCCCTCGATACAGCAAGAGCTTGGCCTCTCCAAGGCCAAATCGGCCGGCCCGCAACAGGTCGCTCCTGGCTTGGCCCGTGGCCTGCAGGAAGAGCTGACCAAGGCCTTGTCGCTGGCCTTGAGCCAACTCGAACAACTCGGTCGCCCAGGCTCGCGGCGCAGTCGGCTGGCCCATCGGCGCGCTCAAGAATTCGTCGAGTCGGCGCTGGAAACCTCGCAACTCTTGCTGGCGGACCTGCAGCAATCGCCTGAGCCCCTTGTGCATGACAGGGTAGCCCCGGCCCGCAGCGAACCCCAGCATGAGTTGCTGGTGACCTTGCGGCGTCAATTGGCAACGCATCACTGCCTCGAACTGCGTACCCTGCCGATCTTGCATCAGGGCCCCTTGCCTGAATTGCCGCGCATCGTGGCGCGCACCATCGCCGAGGTCACGATGGGTCTGCTGGAAGGCGAAGCCGGTGTGGTGTCTGGACTCCGGATTGGCGCCCTGCCGCACGGCCTGAGCTTGCAACTGCTGTGCCGGCCGATGGCGGAACGCGACGTGGCCGAAGTGCGCCAGCAACTCGACGGCAAGCTCGCCGGTGGTACCGCCACCCGGCTGGCCTTGGTGGGCGCCGGCATTGGTGCCGGTCAAGCCCAGCACAGCGATGTCTTGAGCAGCATCCTCTGGCCGGCGCTGGCCGACGAGCCGCACTAAGGTCGAACAGGGTCAGCGCCTCGGCTTGACCCTTGTGACTCGTTGTACCGGCGATTGACCCCGTTAGGTACCCGGCAAACGGGCCGGCGGCGTGGCCAGACTGTCGATGTCCAAGCCCTGCTGTTGCAGCAGCTTTTCCAGCGCTGGCAAGAGCGGGCCGAGCTTCTCGTCCAAGGCCTCACGCACCGTGTCCACAAAGACCTGGGTCTGACGCTCGATCTCGATGTTCAGCCGCGCGCCCTCACCTTTATCGCCGAAGCTGGTCATGCGCAGCGTCTCGGGAATCAGCCAGACCTCGAACCAACCGCCGCCGCCCGACTCACGGCCGGCCTCGGCCACGGTCAGGCTGGCGCCGTTGATGGCGATATAGCCCTTGGCGAAGATGTAGCGCATCCACGGGGCAGGCACCTGGATACGGATCACATGGTTGTTTTCGGGGCGTCGAATTGCGGCCACCGTGGCCATGAAATCGACATGGCCGCTGAGCGGATGGCCGCCAATCTCAGCGCCGTCTCGCGCCGCACGCTCTACATTGATGCGGCTCCCCGGTTTCAACTCGGCCAGCGTGGTCAAGGCCAGGCTTTGCTGCATCACATCAAAGTCGGCCTGCTGCGCCTCGGCGTCAAGCCGCGTCACCGTCAGGCAGACCCCGTCGCTGGCCACGCTGGCACCGATCTCCAGACCGGCGCAAAAACCCGGCGGAAATTGCAGCGTGAAACTGCGCAGGCCGGGTCGGTCGGTGATGGCGGCGACGCTGGCGACGCCTTGAACAATGCCTGTGAACATGGAAGCTTGAAGCGAAATCGGGAGGAGCACCGAGCTTACCAGCTGACCTCGCGCTCGGGCGTCGAGCCGATCTTATGGATCGACAGGTCGGCACCATCAAACTCTTCTTCCTGCGTCAAGCGCAGGCCGACAAAGCGGCGCAACAGGCCATAGACCACAAAACCGCCCAGCAGCGCCCAGCTGATACCGGCCAGCGTACCGAGCAACTGCGCCACAAAGCTGATGCCACCCAGCCCGCCCAAGGCGCTTTGGCCAAAGATGCCGCAAGCGATGCCGCCCCAGGCGCCGCAAAGACCGTGCAGCGGCCAAACACCCAGCACGTCGTCGATCTTCCAGCGATTCTGGGTCAAGGTGAACATGCGGACGAAGATGGCGCCGGCCACACCGCCCACCACCAAGGCACCGATCGGATGCATCACGTCGGAGCCCGCGCACACGGCCACCAAGCCGGCCAAGGGGCCGTTGTAGGCAAAGCCTGGGTCGTTACGCCCCATCAAGACGGCAACCAAGGTGCCGCCCACCATCGCCATCAATGAATTCACCGCCACCAGGCCGCTCATCTTGTCCAGCGTTTGCGCGCTCATCACATTGAAGCCGAACCAGCCCACCGCCAGCACCCAGGCGCCCAGCGCCAGAAAGGGAATGCTGGACGGCGGATGCGCACTGATCGCGCCATCCTTGCGGTAGCGATTCATCCGCGGGCCCAGCAAGAGCACGGCCCCCAGGGCGATCCAGCCGCCCACCGCATGGACGACGACGCTGCCGGCAAAGTCATGGAACTCGGCGCCGAATTGCCCCTTCAACCAGCCCTGGAAACCAAAGGCCTGATTCCAAGCCACGCCCTCGAAAAGCGGGTAGATCAGGCCGACGATGACGGCCGTGGCCGCCAACTGCGGGCCAAAGCGGGCGCGCTCGGCAATGCCGCCGGAGATGATGGCGGGAATCGCCGCCGCAAAGGTCAGCAAGAAGAAAAACTTGACCAACTCATAGCCGTTCTTCAAGGCCAAGGTCTCGGCGCCGGTGAAGAAATGGGTGCCGTAGGCCACCGTGTAGCCAAGCAGGAAATAGGCGATGGTGGAGACCGAGAAGTCCACCAGGATCTTGACCAGGGCATTGACCTGGTTCTTCTTGCGCACGGTGCCCAGTTCAAGAAAGGCAAAGCCGGCGTGCATGGCCAGCACCATGATGGCGCCGAGCAGAATGAAGAGCGCGTCGGCGCTTTGTTTGAGATTTTCCATCGCGGATCCGGGCTTGCTTTGATGAGGTGGAGCGGGTCAGTCCCACCTGCGGCGCACCGAAGGCGGGACTTGATGCACCAATTCAGCAAGAAAGATGCCTGAAACGGGGCACCAATTACGCACCGTTTTGCATCACGGGTCGCCGCGTTGGCCCATCAAAGCACCAAGCAGGTGCAAGCCATGCACCAAGCCGGGATCAGGCGTGCGCCGAGAACAGCTCGGCCGAGAAGCCCACGGTCAGACGACCATCCGCCCAGCGCAGCAGCGGGCGCTTGATCAGGCTCGGCTGAGTCATGATCACGGCCTGGGCGGAAGCGCTGTCCAGCACGGCCGCGCGGGTCGCCTCATCCAATTTGCGCCAGCTGGTGCCGGCGCGGTTCAGCACCCGCTCCCAGCCCAGCGCTGCGCACCAGTCGCTCAAGTCCTGTGCCGGCACGCCGGCCTTTTTGAAATCATGGAACTCGTATTCGAGGCCCTGATCGGTGAGCCAGACGCGCGCCCGTTTGACGCTGTCACAGTTGGGTATGCCGTAGACGGTGATTTTCATGGGCGGCACGCTACCATATTGCCAATGATCCCTTGGCTTGATGACCACACGCTGGACTTCCCGCCCAGCCACACTGCGCTGGGGCCGGACTCGGACGCCCCCGGCCTGCTGGCCGCCGGCGGCGACCTGCGCCCGGAGCGCTTGCTGGCCGCCTATTCGCGCGGCATCTTCCCCTGGTACGGGCCGCAACAGCCGCCGCTGTGGTGGGCGCCGAATCCCCGCATGGTGCTGCAGACCGCCAATTTCAAACTGGCACGCTCGCTGCGCAAAACGGTGCAGCATTTCATTCGCACGCCGGGCTGCGAAATCCGCGTTGACAGCGCCCTGCCCGAGGTGCTGAGCGCCTGCGCCGGCGCACCGCGCGAGGGCCAATCCGGCACCTGGATCCTGCCCGAGATGCAAGCGGCTTACCTGGACTGGCGCGCGCGCATGGGCTGCGTGCACAGCATCGAGACCTGGGTCGATGGCCATTTGGTGGGCGGGCTTTACGGCATCAATCTGGGCCGCATGTTCTTCGGCGAGTCGATGTTCATGCGCCGCACCGACGCTTCCAAGATTGCGCTGACCGCCCTGGTCTGCCTGTGCCGCCGCCATGGCATCGACTGGATCGACTGCCAGCAAAATACCCGGCACCTGGCCTCGCTCGGCGCGGCCGAAGTGCCACGCGAGGCCTTCGAGGCGCATTTGAAGCGCAGCCTGGCGCAGCCAGCCCCAGCCGATTGGTCATTTCATCCCTCGTTTTGGGCCCTGCGCGGTGGCGACAAGGAGCCCACCGGTGATACTGACGCTCAGGATACGCAGACCATGCTGAAAACCGGCCCCGACCATCAAGCCCCCATTCGACCGTGACCTACCCGAAGGAACTTCCGCTGACGCAGTTGCAGTTCTATGCAACCGCCGCCTATCCTTGCAGCTACTTGCCTGACCGGCAGGCCCGCTCGCAGGTGGCCACGCCCAGTCACTTGATCCATGCGGACGCCTACTCGGGCCTGGTGGCGGCGGGCTTTCGGCGCAGCGGCCTGTTCACCTACCGCCCCTTTTGCGAGGGCTGCAAGGCCTGCGTGCCGATGCGCATACCGGTGGCCGAATTTGCAGCGTCGCGCAGCCAACGCCGCGCCTGGCGCCAACACCAAACCCTGCAAGCCAAGGTGATGCGCCTGGGCTATAGCCAAGAGCATTACGAGCTCTATCTGCGCTACCAAACCGGCCGCCACTCGGGCGGCGGCATGGACCACGACAGCGTCGACCAGTACACCCAGTTCCTGCTGCAAAGCCGCGTCAACACCCGCTTGGTGGAGTTCCGTGAGCCGCAGGCCGACGGCAGCCTGGCCCTGAAGATGGTGTCCATTCTGGACATCCTCAGCGATGGTCTCTCGGCCGTCTACACCTTTTACGAGCCCGAAGAGGGCGCCAGTTATGGCACCTACAACGTGCTGTGGCAAATTCAGCAGACCCGTGATCTGAAGCTCAACCATCTCTACCTGGGCTACTGGATCGGCGAGAGCCCGAAGATGGCCTACAAGACCGGTTTTAGGCCCTATCAGCTGCTGCGGGACGGCAACTGGGCGTGCGACACCGCCGAGGCCACAGCGCGGGGCGAAACCAAGGCCTGAGCCAAAGTCTGAGCCACGGTCTGAGCCGAACCTCAGCGCGCGCCCAACAAGTCCTGCGCCGGCACCGGTCGGCCAAAGTAATAACCTTGGAAGGCTTGGCAGCCCATCTTGCTCAAGATCTCGAGCTGCCCTGCGCCCTCCACGCCCTCGGCGATCACCTTCAGCCCCAGGCTCTGACCCAAAGCCAGCACGGTGCGCGCGATCACCACATCATTGATGTCGGTCAGCAGATCACGCACAAAGGACTGATCGATCTTGAGCTGATCCAGCGGCAGGCGCTTCAAGATCGACAGCGATGAGTAGCCGGTGCCGAAGTCATCCAAGGAGAAGCCCACGCCCAAGGCCTTGACCGCGCGCATCTTGGTGATGACGTCCTCCACATCTGCAACCAGCATGCTCTCGGTCAGCTCCAATTTGAGCTGATAGGGATTGGCGCCCGTGCGCCGCAATGCCGCCGCCACCGAGTCAACAAAATCCGCTTGCGCCAGCTGTAAGGCACTGACGTTGACCGCCATGCTCCAAGACGCTGTGACAGGGTCCTCGGCCCAGCTGCGCAGCTGCGCGCAGGCGGTTTCCAGCACCCATTGGCCGAGCGGCAGAATCAGCCCGCTTTCCTCCGCCAGGGGAATGAAGAACAGCGGCGACATCAAGCCATGGGCCGGGTGCTGCCAACGCACCAGCGCCTCAACGCCGACCGGCTTGGCCTGTGCATCGACCTGCAGCTGGTAGAACAGAACAAACTCCTGCGCCGCCAGGCCTTGCCGCATGTCGCGCGCCAGCGCCTGCCGCTCCGACACCGAAGCCTGCAAGACCGGATCATAAAAACAAGCCCGGTTGCGGCCGCCGGCCTTGGCCTGGTACATCGCCACATCGGCCTTCTTCAGCAGCTCTTGACGGTCTTCTTGCTCGCCGATGAATACCACGATGCCAATGCTGGGCGTGCAGACATGCTCCTGCCCGCTCAACAAATAGGGCTGAGCCAGCACCTGCAGCAAACGCTCCGCCACCTGCTCGGCCGCCTTGGCGGCCTCGGCGCTGTGAACCCCCAAGGTTTCCAACAGAATCACGAATTCATCGCCACCAAAGCGAGCGACGCTGTCGCCCTCGGGAACATGGACGCGCAGTCGCTCGGCGACTTGCTGCAGCAGCTCATCGCCGGCTTCATGGCCCAGGCTGTCGTTCAGCAGCTTGAAATGGTCCAAATCCAGCAGCATCAAGGCGCCGTGCTCGCCGCTGCGGCCCGAGGCCAGCATCGACTGGCTGAGTCGGTCCAAGAGCAGGCGCCGGTTCGGCAGGCCGGTCAAGGGGTCATAAAAGGCCAGCCGGTGCATCTCTTCGAGGTGCCGTTGCCGGGATGAAATATCGCGCACCAAGCCCACAAAGCTGCTGCGCCCCTCGCGCGTCAACTCCGACACCGACAGCAGCATCGGGAACAAGCTGCCATCCTTGCGCAGCCCTTCCAGCTCTCGCGGCCGCCCAATCATGCGGGCCTCGCCGCCCTTTGCATAGAGCGCCAGGTAATGGTCATGATGGCTGCGATGCGGCTCGGGCATCAGCATCGACACATTGCGCCCCAGCACCTCGTCGGGCGCATAACCAAAAATCTCACTGGCGGCCTGGCTGAAGGAAATCATCAGGCCCTGGGCATCAATGCTGATCACCCCATCTTCCATATTGTCCAAAATGGCTTGGGTGTGCTGAGCCGATTCCTTCAGCAAGGCCTTGCCGGCCAAGAGCTGCTGCTCGGCCTGTTTTTGCTCGCTGATGTCGTGGACCTGTGTCACCAAATGCAAGACCTGACCCTGCTCGTCCTTGACCGCCGCGACCGACAACAAGCCCCACACCACATGACCCGCCTTGTGGAAATAGCGTTTGGTCATCACATAGGAGTCGATCTCGCCGCGCAAGACACGGCGCATATCCCGCAAATCAGCCTGCAGATCGTCCATAACGCTGAGCTGCCTGAAGTCCAGACTCAACATTTCAGGCTCGGAATAGCCGAACATCTGGCACAGCTTGGCATTGACCCGCAGCCAAGTACCTTCTGTGGACACCAGCGCCATACCGACGGCCGAGCATTCAAATGCCCCCTTGAAACGCGCTTCACTCTGCGCCAGCGCCTCCTCGGCCAACCAGCGCGAGCTGATGTCTTCATGGCTGATCACCGCGCCGCCCCCGAGTGATCCCAGCGCATAAGCGCGCATGCGGAACCAGCGCCGCCGTGTCGGCGAGTGGCAGGGGTACTCCAGGCTGAATTCAGACCGACTACCTGACAGCACCGCCTCTATGCCCTGCAAGGCCGGTGCGGCCTCATCTGCCGACAACTGAGCGCCGGCTGACCGGCACACCTCCAGGTAGTTGACGCCAATGGATTCGGCGGCCAGCCCAGTGGCGCCGTTGCTGCGGGCAAACTCTCGCCAAGCCCGATTGACGGTGACGATCACACCGTTTGAGTCCAACACCGCGATCTGCTCGGTCAGCGCGTCGATCACGGCGCCGCTGAACCGTTGAGCCCGATGCAGACGTTCCTCGGCCAGCTTGCGTTCGCTGATGTCTTGCACGGTGCCGAGCAGGCTCAGCACCTCGCCATCGGCGCCTCGCTCCAGCGCACCAAAGCCCAGCAACCAACGGCTGACGCCGCCCAGCGGACGGACCCGAAACTCGATACCGCCGGGCGACTGGCCGGCCATGCAGGCGGAAAACCAAGCCTGCACGGCCGCCCTGTCATCGTCATGCAAAAGATCGAGGTAGGTGACTCCAAAGGCCGGCGGCAAGGGCACACCCGGCTCCACGCCATAGAGTTGGTAGGTCTCGGTGCTCCAGGTGCGCTCACCGGTTTTGATGTCCAAGCGCCAGCTGCCGATGTGCGCAACCGCCTGGGTGTCGTTCAGCAGACGCTGTTGCTCGCGAACCTCGGTGACGTCGCGGCCCACACAGCTCAAGCGTTGCACTTGACCATCCTTGCCTCGCACGGCACAGATATGCCACTGCAACCAGTGCAGGCGCCCATGGCGACCGAGTTGCCGGTTCTCCAGCTTCAAGACCGAGGCCGCGCCCGCATCCAGCCAAGCCCGCAAGGTCTGTAGCGTCGGTTCACGGTCATCCGGATGAGTAAAACTCAGCGCCGACTGACCGACACAGTCCTGCCGCGCCAGCCCGAAGACCGCCTCGGTGGCGTTGTTGACAAAGAAGAAACGCCCCCATTTGTCGATGCTGGCGATCAAGTCCGGCGAGTTTTCGACCAGGGCGCGGTAATTCGCCTCGCTGTCGCGCAAGGCCACATCGGACTCGCGCCGTGCCACCAGCACGCGCTGGAGACCGATCCCGACCCGCTCGATCTCACCACTCTCCGCCAGTTCATCCGATGTCACCCGATCATTGCCGGCCTCTTCATCCAATCGTTTTGTCATCGAAGAGATCGGCGCAATGATGCTGCGCCCCAAACGCAGGGCAAGGACCAGGGTCAAGATCGCCGCGCCCAGGCTGAGCCACAAGCTGCGCTGCAGCCTAGCGCGGTGCTCGGCAAACAACGCGTCTTCAGACAGCCCCACTTGCAAGCGCCAGTCGCTGCCCGCCACCGGTCGGCTGTAATACCGCCGCGACACGCCGTCCTGATCGAGTGCGCGATAAAAACCCGGTGGCAGCTCCGCAGACATGCCCGTTGCCAACCCCGGCGCGGACGCCGCTCGCGACAAGGGTTTGCCGACCTGCCCCGCCAGCTCGGTCGAGCGCAACACCACCTTGTCCGTTTGGTCGATGACCGTGAGCAAGGTATGCGGCGGCAACCCCGCCAGCAGTTCGTCGTTCAATTGCAGCAGGTCGAGAGAGCCAAGCAGCAAGCCCGCCTTGGTGCCCGCCATGTCATAGATCGGCATCGACATCGGCGACACCCAGCGGCCGCTGCTGGCCCCCACGAGGGCCCCGCTGACCAAGAAGCCGTCGTGGGCAAGGGCTTGCTCAAACCACGCGGAGCGGCTCACCACCACTGAGTCCATGGCGCGAGGCAGATAGGAGCACAGGGCTCGGGCTTCGCGGTCCCGCACCACCAGGGTGGTGAATTCCGGGTTGATCTGCACATAGCTGGCGATCAAGGGATCGCAGTGCTTGGCGTCCAAGGCCCGCACCTGCGGCCGCGCGGCGATACGGGTCAGCTGCGCCTGCGTTCGCTGCAGCGTCGCCTCCAGGCCCGCCGCAACGGTGTCGGCCACGAGTCGCAACCGCTCATGCGCGGCAGCCTCACTACGTCGCGCGTCGGCCAGTAGATTGGCCCCCAGCAGCGAGGCTGCCGGCAAGAAGGCGCCCAGGGCAAGCAGGAAGATCCGTTGACGAATTGAGCGACGATGAAATGCACGCATCAGCATCCTGGGCCCGGGTCAATCGACACCCGGCTACTCTACCCCGCTATCGGCGCCGGCCAAGCACTCAATTAACGCCGGATTCAGGGCCAAGTTGTGGCGTCACAACCGCATCGCCTTGCACCGATCCCTGTTTGGGGTCAGGTCTTGCGCTTAAGGCATTGGCTCTTGGGGCGTTAGGGCCTTAGGCTTAGGCCAGTTCCAGTCGCAGCAGCACCTCGCGCGCCAGCGCCAGGCTGCTGGTCAACCCCGGTGACTCGATGCCGAGCAGATTGACCAAACCGGACAAGCCATGCTGGGCGGGGCCATCGATACGGAAGTCCGGCGCAGGCTCGCCCGGCCCATGAATTTTGGGTCGCACGCCGCTATAGGCCGGCTGCAAAGCACCATCGGGCAAGCCCGGCCAATAGCGCCGCACATCGGCATAAAAGGCCTGCGCGCGCTCCGCCTCCACGGCGTAATCGATTTGATCGGGACTGTGGATATCGGCCTCGAGCCAGCGCGCATCCGGCCCGAAGCGGGCCTGCCCCGCCAGATCCAGGGTTAGGTGTACGCCCAGCCAGGCGTCCTGCGGCAAGGGGTAGATCAAGCGGTCAAAGGGCGAGCGGCCGGCCAAGGCAAAGTAGCAGCCCTTGCTGAAGTGCGCGGCGGGTCGATAAGCCGCGCCGAGTCCCTCGGTCTGCTGGGCCAGCCGCGGCGCCCACAAACCGGCCGCATTGACGACCCGGCGGGCCAGCAACTCCATCACGGCGCCGCCCGTTTCAACCTCCAAACACCAGCCACCGGCCTGCGGGCGCAGACGCTGCACGGTGGAGCACAGGGCTACGGCCCCACCGGCCGCCTCCAACTCGCCTTGTAGCGACAGCATCAGCCCATGGCTATCGACAATGCCGGTGGACGGCGACAGCAAAGCACCCTCGCAACGCAAGGCCGGTTCCAGCGCGCGCGCTTCGGCTGCGCTCAAGCAACGCAGATCGTCGACCCCATTGACCAGCGCCTTGGCCGCCAGCGCTTGCAGGCCGGCCAGTTGAGCGGCATCACTGGCGACCACCAACTTGCCACAACGCCGATACCCGACCTGATGCGTCTCGCAATAGTCGTAGAGCATGGCGCGCCCTTCGACACAAAGCCTGGCCTTCAGCGAGCCCGGCGGGTAATACAGGCCCGCATGGATGACCTCGCTGCTGCGTGAGCTGACCCCGCTGCCGATGCGGGCTTCGCGCTCCAACACCAGCGTCTCCTGGCCCTGCCGAGCCAAGGCCCGCCCAATCGCCAGGCCCACCACCCCGGCACCAATCACCACTGCGTCCACTGTATCCATTCGGGTATTGTGCGAGTCGCACCACAAATGGCCCCGAAACACTCCAAAAAACGAGGGCTGCACGCGACATGGCGGGCACAAATCGCCAACTATTGCGCGCAAAGCGCACAAGAGCGGACCCCACCCCTGAAGTAGCCGGTGTTCCCCGCGCTTTTCGGCCGATTACCTTGCCGAACTGCGCTGACACTCCGCAGCCATCGAGCCCAGCAGTCATGGGCCAGCAAGCCGGTCGCCATCTGAACCGCACCGAGATTCATGGAGGCTCCAACTTACGAGAATGGAGCTATGAATAAGTCAAAGAAGTACGCCCCCGAGGTGATCGAACGAGCCGTTCGAATGGTTCTGGAATGTCAGGACGAGCACGAGTCCCAATGGTCTGCAATTCGCTCGGTGGCAGCCAAGATGGGCTGCAATTGCGACACTTTGCGACGTTGGGTTCGGCAACAAGAGAAGGATTTGGGACAAAGACCTGGCCCGACGAGCATGGACATGGCTCGCATCAAAGAGCTGGAACGCGAGGTCAAGGAGTTGCGCCGGGCCAATGAGATCCTGAAGGTGGCCAGCGCGTTTTTCGCCCAGGCGGAGCTCGACCGCCGCATCAAGAACTGAGGGCCTTCGTTGCACAGCACCGCCATCAGTGGGGTGTCGAGCCCATCTGCCAAGCTCTGGAGATGGCACCCTCCGGCTATCGCGCCCATATGGCCAAGCTGCGGGACCCCACCAAGCGCAGCGTCCGGCGCAAGCGGGATGAGGATTTGTTACCCCAGATCAGCCAGGTCTGGAATGACAACCTGCGGGTGTATGGTCCTCGAAAGGTATGGCTCCAACTACGGCGCCAACAGGTCTGCGTGGCGCGTTGCACCGTGGAGCGACTGATGCGCCGACTGGGGCTGCGGGGCGTGGTGCGTGGCAAGCCGGTGCGCACCACCATTGCCGATCCCAAAGCACCTTGCCCACTGGACAAGGTAAACAGGCAGTTCAAAGCCACCCGCCCCAATCAACTCTGGGTTGCGGACTTCACCTATGTTTCCACCTGGCAGGGCTTTGTCTATGTGGCCTTCGTGGTGGATGTCTTTGCTCGGTGCATCGTCGGGTGGCGCGTGAGCACCTCCATGCAAACCGACTTCGTTCTCGACGCGCTGGAGCAAGCGGTCTACGCACGCAAACCCAGTCAAGACGGCGGTCTGATTCATCACTCCGACAGAGGCTCGCAATATCTTTCCATTCGCTACTCAGAGCGCCTGGGCGAGGCGGGCATCGAATCCTCGGTCGGCAGCACCGGAGACAGCTATGACAACGCCCTGGCCGAAACCATCAACGGCCTATACAAAGCCGAGGTCATCCACAGGCGCACCTCATGGAAGTCCCGCGAGGAGGTTGAATTGGCCACGCTGACCTGGGTGGCTTGGTTCAACAATGTTCGGCTGCTCGAACCCATTGGCCACATCCCACCCGCTGAAGCTGAGGCAAACTACTACCGTCAACAAGCTGTCTTGCCAGCTATGACATGACACTTACCAAATAGCCTCCACGAAACCCGGTGCGGTTCAGGTGGAACTGGAGCGTGTGCTGCAGCAGCGCCGCCGACTCCAAGATCAATTGGCCAGCGCTTTGCAGCGGCAGCAAGAAGCCGAACGGCAGCTGCACAGCTCACGCGCTCGCACCGACCCCAGCGCGAAGGAGCGCCAGCAACTGCAGCAGGCCCAGGCTCAGTTGCAAGAGGCCTTGCAGCGCAGCGAAGACGATGAAAGCCAACTGCAAAAATTACGCAAACAGCTGCAGGCCTTGGAAGGACGGCTGGAGCGCAGTCTGATTGAGAAGGACTTCATCGAAGATCATTTGCTTCGGCTGGATCGACAAGAGCGCCAACTGCATGGTGAGAGCTTGGTCGCCAGCAACTGATTGACGGCACAATCGCTCCCCTGGCCTCGCGCCATGATCAGGGCAGGCCGTACCGATGCGGGTCCCTTTCATCCAAACACAGCATTCATCATTCTTCGAAGGACTTAGAGCATGGGACGTACCGTTCTTTTGGGCGCAGCACTGCTGGGCTTGGCCCTTGCGTTCACCGCCCCCGCGCGGGCCGATTTCGAACTGGTCGACAAAAAGGGCCGCCGCGTTCTGCTGAAGGACAACGGCACCTGGCGATTCATCGAGTCCAAGGACGGCGCAGCGTCGGCCCCCGAGGAAAAGGCCGAGGTCAAGTTGGACAATATGCTGGAGCTGCAGATCACTCGCCGCGTTGAGAGCCCCGGCGGCTGCACCTTTGAGCTGGCCTTGGCCAATAAGCTGCCGTTTGAGCTGCGCAATCTGGTGCCGGACTTTTCGGCCTACCGCGCCAACGGCCTGATTCACTCCACCCAGCTGACCAGCTTTGCCTGGATCAAGCCCAGTGAAGTGCGCAGCAAATCGGTGCAGTTCAACGGCATTGCCTGCTGGGACATCGCGCGCCTGCAAGTGCATGGCGGCGACCGCTGCGAAGTGGGCGAGCTGAATAAATTCACCGAAGCCAAGGGCAAGTGCCTGGCTGCCATCAAGGTCGTTCCCAGCGAACTGCTGACCTTCGAAAAGTGATTCAGTTGCCGGGCTGTTGAGTCGCATTCAGCGCGTCAAAGCTGCCGCTGAGCAAGCCCGGCAAACGCTCCACACCCATCCGGAAGCCGCACGCCTGCGCGTGCCCACCGCCGCCCATGCTTTCGGCCAGCGGGATGCAGTCAAAGTTGCGCTGCGATCGCAGCCCACACTTCACCGCCCCGCCCTGCCCGGCGCTCCACATCAGCGCAAAAGTGCCTGACTTGGCCGACAACAAATCGCCTACCAAGCTGTGAAACATGCCAGGGGCATTGACCATTAGCCCCTCAATGCCATTGAAGGTGAGCGGCTGGGCGCCCTCCGCCAAGTCTGCGCAGAGCTTGCGGTACTTCTCGTCCATCGCCGCACCGCGTGCCATAAAGGTCGTCAGTTGCTCGGGAGTGAAGGCCGAGATCTCCTGCCAGCGGGAAAACTCTTTTTCTTCCATGTCCAGCGCGGACAAGAAGGCGCCACTTTCGGGATATTGCCAAGCCCAAATATCGCGATCCTCAACATAGCGCACCAAGGCGGGCATGTCCGCGTCGGGATGGAAAAACTCCCAGGCCAGGCGCGCGCCGGACTTGCTCATATCGAAATGCAGCACGCCGCAGCGACAAGCAAAGCCGGTGAGCTTTTCGGCCGCGCTCTTGTGATGGTCCAGCAGCACGAGCTTGGCCGCGCCGGCGTCTTCAATGCCTTGCAGAATTTCCGCCGGGAATGAGAAGTCAAGGATGTAGACCGTACGCCCAGTGACTGGCGGCAGATCGGCCATCGACTGCACTTGCCCGTGATCCAAGCCGATGAACTCAGCCTGTCCCTCGTAATAGATCCAAGCCGCCAGGGCCGCCGCAAAACCATCGGAGCAACCTTTGCCGTGATACAGGATCAAAGGCTGAGGGTCAGTTTTTGCCGGAGCCAGCAGCAATTGCAGGGGAAGAATGGTTTTCATAGCGCACCCATGGAACGAGAACCAACAACACATGCCAGTCGTCGCATTGAACAAGAAAAAAGCCCTAAGTGTTTAAAAACTTAGGGCTTTATGAACGCTTCTGCCGCTGGGCAGAATTTGCAATGGTGGGCCGGGGTCACTTGAACTCGAGTCGCCAACCCGCATAAATACTGGGTTTTTCACACATGACTCTACCGAGTTCTTGCAAATGTTCTTGCAACAGCCTCGTACAAGCCTTGCATAAGGAAGTCCATCACCAGAGGCACCTGCCCCGATGCTGACCGTCATTCTAAGTTCTTCTTAAATGCGTTCCCGGTGACAACTCACCGACAAGGCCAAAGTGTTCAAACGCAGTCAGCATTGAACATCGAAACGCCAAGCTCGAGCGGCAGCAAGGTGCCCAAACCGGGCGTTCAGTCCGGCACGAAACTCACCGCTCCGAGCGGCAGTAACGGTCCTGTCTCAGGCACAACTGCCGGGCCACGAAATTTTTGTTGATGCACCAGTCATAGGGGGTAGGAACCCAGAACAAGCCAGCCAAACTAAACCCGTTGCACC
>NZ_JBBHJX010000014.1:0-121985 GCF_037482915.1 Paucibacter hankyongi | reverse complement strand
CCGGGCGCAAGCCCGGGGCGGGGGACAGGAGCGGAGCAGAGCCCCCAAGTGGCCTGATCTCCGCCCAAACCGAAGACCGCAATGGGCACTTGGCTGGCGGTCCCTCTCAGCAAACGCTGTGATCCAAAGCAAGAGAGTGGCGCAACTCGCAATCAATGGTATCGACCGCCGCAGGGCGCGAGGCGAAAGCCTCTTGTCATTTCTTTTGCCGCGTCCAGCGTGAGCGCTGCGAGCCGCTACCATCGGCGCCATTCCAGTTTTCTTCACGGGACGCGCCTGCCCCACCCATGTACGCGAACTTCTTTGGCCTGAAGCAAGAGCCCTTTTCGATCGCCCCGGACCCGCACTACCTCTATATGAGCGAGCGGCATCGCGAGGCGCTGGCGCATCTGCTCTACGGTCTGCGCGGTGGCGGCGGCTTTGTGCTTTTGACCGGCGAGATCGGCACCGGCAAGACCACCGTCTGCCGGGCCTTTCTGGCGCAAACGCCCAAGCGCTGCAATGTGGCCTATATCTTCAACCCCAAGCTCAGCGTCAGCGAGTTGCTGCACACGGTGTGCGAGGAATATGGCATCCAGCACCACCAGGCCTTGCCCAAGCAGGGCGAGGCCGCCACCTCGGTCAAGCCTTTTGTCGATGCGCTGAATGAGTTCTTGCTGCGCACCCACGCGGTGGGGCAGAACAACATCCTCATCATCGATGAGGCGCAAAACCTCTCGGCCGAGGTGCTGGAGCAACTGCGCCTGCTGACGAATCTGGAGACGCATGAGCGCAAGCTGCTGCAGATCATCTTGATCGGCCAGCCCGAGTTGCGCGACATGCTGGCCCGGCCGGAGTTGGAGCAGCTCTCGCAGCGGGTGATCGCACGCTTTCATTTACCTGCTTTGTCGGAGGCCGAGACCGCGCACTATGTGCGGCACCGCATGGGGGTCGCCGGCTTTAGCGCCGCGCTGCCTTTTGATGCCAAATCCTTACGCCGTGTCCATCAACTGGCACGCGGCGTGCCACGTCGCATCAACCTGCTGTGTGACCGCGCCTTGCTGGGAGCCTATGCCCAAGGTCGCCCGCAGATCGATACACGCACCATCGACCGCGCGGCCGCCGAAGTGTTCGGCCCGCAGGATGTGCCCGGCCCCTGGTACTCACGCAAGGCCATGGTTTGGGGCGGTGCCGGCTTGACGGCGCTGATCGGCCTGGCCGCGCTGGGCTGGGCTTGGCAAGACCGCATCCCAAGTGCAATGCCCTCGCAACTGAACAGCAAGCTGTCTGGCGCTGCTTCTGGCACCGCTGCGGCGGAAAAGCCTGCTGTCAAGGACGTTCCCGCGCTTGCAGCCTCGAGCACGGCGGCCACCTTGGCCGCGCAGCCGGCGGCAACCGAGGCCGCGCTAAACAACAGCTTGGGCTTGCGCAGCGAAGCCCAAGCCTGGCAAGAGTTGGCACGGGCCTGGCACGCCGAAGCGCCCGAACAAGATCCCTGCCAAGCGCTGGCGCGCCAGCAACTGCAGTGCTTTCGCAGCCTCAAGGCGGCTGCGGGCGAAGGCGGCCTGAGCCTGTTGCGCCTGCTCAACCGCCCCAGCCTACTCACCTTGCGCGATGAAGCTGGTCGGCCGTTTTATGTCTTGCTGCAATCGTTAGATGAGCAGAGCGCCGTCGTTCGACTGGGCGAGAAGACCGAACACATCACGCTGCTGGCGCTCAGCACCCAGTGGCGCGGCGAGTTTGCAACGCTGTGGCGCTCGCCGCCGGGCTATATGGCCAAAGGCCCAAGCAGCGCCCTTCAACCCTGGGTCCGGGAGCAACTGGACAAGGTCTTTGGCCCGGCCGCCGCAAGCGAGGCGGCAACATTGAAGCAACGCTTGGCCGCCTTTCAGCGCTCGCAAGGCTTGCGCGGCGACGGCCAGACCGGCCCGGTCACCTTGATGCTCTTGAGCCGTGTCGCCGGCGTCGATGAACCAATGCTGAAGCCCTCCAGCCGCTTGGCGCCCCAGGCCGCCTCGGCAGCGCGCCAGTAAACACGCCACGAAAGCCCTGCTCCATGTCTTACATCCTTGAAGCGCTCAAGCGGGCCGAGGCCGAACGAGAGCGCGGCAGCCTGCCCAATCTGCTCAGCCAGACGGTGGCGCCCGATTTGAATGGGGCCGAAGGCCACAAAGCGGCCCCCCACCCGCTGGCCAGGCCGGTGCCGCTGGCGCTCTTGCTGCTTAGCCTGTTGGCGCTGGGCATCTGGCTCGGACGCGGCTTCAAGGCCGAGGAAGCCAGCGCGCCGCCTGCTGCTGTTCCGACGGTCAGCACAGCGCCGCCTGCGCCGATACAGCCGCCATCTGTTGCGCCGATCGCGGCGGCGCCCCCCATCAACACAAGCCGACTGTCGCCCCCGCCGCCAGCACCCGAGCCTATGGCCACGCCGCTGGCTGTGCCGAAGGCAGCGCCCATGCCCTTGCCGACGGCCTCAGCTGCTCCACCGGCCTCGCAAACAGCCACAAAGAGCGCGGCCATTCCGCTGCTCAAAGAGCTGCCCGACGCACTGCGACGTGAGCTTCCCGCCCTCAGCGCCAGCGGCGCGATGTACTCGGACACGCCCGCCAATCGCATGCTCATCATCAATGGCCAATTGCTGCATGAGGGCGAACATGTGGCCGCTGGCTTGACGCTGGAGCAGATCGAGTTGAAGAGCGCCGTGCTGTCTTACAAGGGCCAGCGCTTCCGCATCAACTACTGAGTCGCCCAAGCCTTGGCCTAGGCTCACCAGCGCGACCTGGGTTTCAGGCTTGCCAACAGTTTGTCATTTCCATTATTATTGAAATATGGAAGAACAAGCTGTAATCAAGGCCCTGGCGGCGCTGGCTCATCCGGCGCGCTTGCGCCTGTTTCGACTGTTGGTGGTGGCCGGGCCGCAAGGCCTGACGCCGGGCGCGATGAGCGAACAGTTGGAGCTTCCGGCGGCAACCTTGTCCTTCCATCTGAAGGAATTGAGCCATGCCGACCTGCTGAGCCAGGAGCGCGATGGCCGCTACTTGATTTACCGCGCCGGCTTCGAGCGGATGAATGCCCTGCTGGCCTACCTGACCGACAACTGCTGCCAGGGCGAGGCCTGCCTGCCGCCCGCTAAAGCCTGTGCGGGCAGTTGCTGAATTTTCCCCAAGACACCCAAGAGTTCATGAACACCAACGTCCTGATCCTGTGCACCCACAATTCGGCCCGCAGTGTGCTGTCCGAAGGCATGCTCAATCACCTCGCCGCCCGACTCGGCAAGCCCGTGCGCGCCTTCAGCGCCGGCAGCGCACCCAGTGGCAGGCTCAACCCCTTTGCGCTGGAAGCGCTGACCGACGCCGGGGTAGACGTCAGCGGCTACCGTAGCAAGAGCTGGGATGAGTTCACCGGCAGCGATGCGCCTCCCTTGAGCATCGTCATCACCGTTTGCGACAGCGCAGCGGCCGAGACTTGCCCGGTGTTTTTTGGTGGCCAAGGCCAGCCCGTCAAGGTGCACTGGGGCTACCCCGACCCAAGCAACGCCGAAGGCGGTGACGAAGGCAAGCGCCGCGCCTTTGAGCTCACCCGCCAAGCCATCGGTTACCGCATGTTGCAGTTGCTGGCCCTGCCCTTTGACACCCTCAGCAAGGCCGACTTGCTGCAGGCCTTGGCGGAGATTGGCCGCTCATGAGCGCGACGAGTCTGAAGCGCCAGTTGCTGGCAGAGAGTCTGGGCACGGCGCTGCTGCTGTGCATCGTGATCGGCTCCGGCATCATGGCCGAGCGCCTCAGCGGCGGCCAAGTCGCCGTCGCCCTGCTGGCCAACACCTTGGCCACCGTCTGGGGCTTGTATGTGTTGATCGAGGTCTTCGGCCCGGTCAGCGGTGCGCATTTCAATCCAGCCGTCAGCCTGATCATGAGCTTGCGGGGTGACTTGCCCGCCTCACGCCTGGCCCCGTACATTGGCGCGCAATTGCTCGGCGCGCTGCTGGGCGCTTGCTTGGCGAATACGATGTTTGAGCTGCCGCTGTTGCAATGGTCGGCCAAGCTGCGCGGCGGTCCCGGCCAATGGTTGGCCGAAGGTGTGGCCACTGCCGGCCTTTTGCTGGTGATTCTGCGTTCACCGCCCGGACGGGCCAGCAGCCTGGTGGCCGGCTTCATCGGCGCCGCCTATTGGTTCACCGCGTCCACCTCGTTTGCCAACCCAGCGGCCGTGTTTGGCCGCATGTTCAGCGACACCTTTGCCGGCATTGCCCCCGCCAGCGCTGCCAGCTTTGTGGTCGCCCAGTTGTTGGGCGCCGGTCTCGGCTGGGGCTTGCATGGGCTGTTGGGCCGCTCGAGCACGCCTCGTCAAAGCAGCGCCAGCCTATGAGCGCCGGAACCGACCCCACCTTGCCGCAGTTGGACGCGGCGCTGTTCAAAATTCCGGCCGTGGCGGACTTTTCCGCCATCGGCCGCGCCAGCCATGCGCCGCGCATCCTGCTGTTGTACGGCTCGCTGCGGGAACGCTCTTACAGCAAGCTGTGTGCGCTGGAAGCCCAGCGCTTGCTGCAGGCCATGGGCGCCGAGACCCGGATCTTCAACCCAAGCGGTTTGCCCCTGGTGGACGACGCTCCGGACAGCCACCCCAAGGTGCAGGAGCTGCGCGAACTGGCCTTGTGGGCCGAAGGCATGGTCTGGAGCTCGCCGGAGCGCCATGGCGCCATGACCGGCTTGATGAAAACCCAGATCGACTGGATTCCACTCAGCGCCGGCGCGGTGCGCCCCACCCAGGGCAAGACCTTGGCTCTGCTGCAGGTGTCGGGCGGCTCGCAGTCCTTCAATGCCGTCAACCAGATGCGCGTGCTCGGTCGCTGGATGCGCATGCTGACCATCCCGAACCAAAGCTCGGTGGCCAAAGCGTTTCTTGAGTTTGACGACGCCGGCCGCATGAAGCCGTCCAGCTATTACGACCGCATCGTGGACGTGATGGAAGAACTGATGAAGTTCACCTTGCTGACGCGCGACTTCAACGGTGTGCTGACGGACCGCTACAGCGAGCGCAAGGAAAGCGCCGAGGCTTTGAGCAAACGGGTCAACCAGCGCAGTCTTTGATCGAGCGATCGGTCCCCGCACCGAGAAGTGACTCAACACCAGCAAAAAAGGGCGGGGCCGATGAAGATCAGCCCCGCCCTCTTTTTTGCAAACCCGCGCCGTTCAGCAACAGCGACTCATGCGCCCATCGGCACCGCCGTAGCGGGCCGCCTGGCGTTCGCGAAAGAACTGCTCATAGGTCATGGCCGGCTGGTCCGGGTGGGTGCGAGCCATGTGTTCGCGGTAGGTGTCGAAGTCGGGGAAGCCGACCATCAGGCGCAGGCCCTGGGCCAGGTAGCGGCCAGCCTGGCCAACACGCTGTCGCAGTTCGCGCGCTTGTTCGATCACGTCTTCAGCTGCGGCCATGGATCAAGACGCCGCAGCCAGCGCCACAAACGGCGTTTCCTGCGCCGTGGGCTTGGCCGAAGCCCGCGCGGCCAGGATGGCGCGCACGCTGTAGACCAGCACGCTGATCACCACGAACATGAAGAGCACGCACAGGGCGGCGTCCAGGCGGTCGTTGAAGACCACGCGACTCATGGCCTCGGGCGTCTTGGCCGGCGCCAGCAGCTGGCCCTCGGCCAGGGCCTTGCTGTACTTGCTGGCATGGGCCAGGAAGCCCACCTTGGCATCCGACGAGAAGATCTTCAGCCAGCCGGCGGTCATGGTGCAGATCAGCAGCCACAGAGCCGGCAGCGCCGTCACCCAGGCGTAGCGCTGCTTCTTCATCTTGAACAGCACCACGGTGCCCAGCATCAGGGCCACGGCGGCCAGCATCTGGTTGGCGATGCCGAACAGCGGCCACAAGGTGTTGATGCCGCCCAGCGGATCGACCACGCCCTGGTAGAGGAAGTAACCCCAAGCCGCCACGCACAAGGCGGTGGCGATCAGATTGGCGGGCAGCGAATCGGTGCGCTTGAGGGCGGGCACAAAACTGCCCAGCAGGTCTTGCAGCATGAAGCGGCCGGCGCGGGTGCCCGCGTCCACAGCGGTCAGAATGAAGAGTGCCTCAAACAGGATGGCAAAGTGGTACCAGAAAGCCATCATGGCCTTGCCGCCGATGGCCTGGTGCAGGATCTGCGCCATGCCCACGGCCAGGGTCGGGGCACCGCCGGCGCGCGCCAGGATGGTGTTCTCGCCCACATCCTTGGCGGTCTGGATCAGCATTTCGGGCGTGATGACAAAGCCCCAGGTCGAGAGCGTGGCGGCCACGGCCTCGGGTGTCTTGCCCACCAGGGCGGCAGGGCTGTTCATCGCAAAGTACACACCCGGCTCGATGCAGGAGGCGGCCACCAGGGCCATCACCGCCACAAAGCTCTCGGCCAGCATGCCGCCGTAGCCGATGAAGCGGGCGTGGGTTTCGTTCTCCAGCATCTTGGGCGTGGTGCCCGAAGAGATCAGCGCATGGAAGCCCGAGACGGCGCCGCAGGCGATGGTGATGAACAGGAAGGGGAAGAGATCCCCCGACCAGACTGGCCCGCCGCCGGCGGCGAACTGGGTGATGGCGGGCATCTGCAGCGTCGGTGCCACGAAGACGATGCCGATGGCCAGGGCCACGATGGTGCCGATCTTCAGGAAGGTGGACAGGTAGTCACGCGGGGCCAGCAGCAGCCACACGGGGATGGAGGCGGCAACGAAGCCGTAGCCGATCAGCATCCAGGTTAGCGTCGTGCCCTCGAAGGTGAACATCGGGCCCCAGACCGGACTCTCATGCACCCACTGGCCGCCGACGATGGACAGCATCAGCAGCACAAAGCCGATGATGGAAATCTCGCCGATGCGGCCCGGGCGCAGATAGCGCAGGTACACGCCCATGAACAGCGCCACGGGGATGGTGGCCGCCACGGTGAAGGTGCCCCAGGGCGAATGCGCCAGGGCCTTGACCACGATCAGCGCCAGCACGGCCAGGATGATGATCATGATCATGAAGGCGCCGAAGAGCGCGATCAGACCTGGCACCAGACCCATCTCCTGCTTGACCAGATCGCCCAGCGAGCGGCCGTCGCGGCGGGTGCTGATAAAGAGGACGATGAAGTCCTGCACCGCGCCGGCAAACACCACGCCGGCCAGCAGCCACAGCAAGCCGGGCAGATAGCCCATCTGCGCGGCCAGCACCGGGCCGACCAGGGGACCGGCGCCCGCGATGGCGGCGAAGTGGTGGCCGTAGAGCACGTATTTGTTGGTCGGCACATAGTCCAGACCGTCGTTGTGCCGCCAGGCGGGCGTTTGGCGCCGCGGGTCCAACTCCAGCACACGGCTGGCGATGAAGAGGCTGTAGTAGCGGTAGGCGATCAAGTAGACGCAGATTGCGGCCACCACCACCCACAGAGCACTGACCGCTTCACCGCGGCCCAGGGCCACGGTGGCCAGCGCAAAAGCGCCCAGCACCGCGACCAGAAGCCACCCGAGGTGGCGCCTGATGTTCGAGGACATGAGTTTTGTCTCCTGATCCGCGCGGTCTTGGCTGTTGGAGGGAGAAAGCAAAAAGACTGAAAAACTGAGGGACCGCTGCGTGGGTCGCAGTCTCGGCCAGCGGCCCGCGGCGCGCATCCGTCAGACCACGCGCGCCATCGCGTGGGAGCACTTAAGGGTCAACCCTAGATGATCGACGCCACCTTGCTGCGAGCCTCAGCGCTGCCCGGCGTGTTCGACGGCGTACTTGATCAGCTCGGCTTGGCCCTCAAGGTTCAGCTTGCGCTTGATGTTCTGACGGTGCGCTTCCACGGTGCGCACGCTCAAGTCCATGGCGGTGGCGATCTGCTTGCTGGATTCGCCGCGACCCAAGGCGGCCAGCACCTCGCTCTCGCGGGGCGACAGCAAGGGCCGAGGCGCTTGCGCACGAAACAAGCGCCGCGAGACGGCCGGGCTCAAAAAAGTGCCGCCGCCGGCCACGGCCTGGATGGCGGCAATGATCTCGCTGGCCGGCGCGTCCTTCAAAACATAGCCCTGCGCACCGGCCTGCAGCGCACGCTGCACATACTCGGGGTTGTCGTACATGCTGAGCATCAGCACGCGCAGGCCGGGGTGACGCTGCAAGAGGTCCGCCGCCAGCTCGATGCCGCTGACCTCCTTCATGCCCACATCCATCAGCACGATGTCCACCGCCGTGTGCGCCAACAAGGCCAGCGCTTCACGCGCATCGCCGGCCTCGCCCACCACCTCGAACTCGGGCACCGCCCCCAGACGCAGGCGCAGGCCATCGCGCACCAGCGGGTGGTCGTCCACCAGGGCAATGCGGATAGCGGCGGAGGCAGGTGTGCTCATGCGGAGGCAGTAGAAGCGGGGTTCAAAAACAGCGGCACCTCGGCCCAAACCTCGGTGCCCGCGCCGGGTTGCGAGCGGATTTGCAAGCGCCCGCCGATGGAGGCTAGGCGCTCACGCATATTGCGCAGACCAATGCCTTGGCGCGGATGCTCTTGCACGGCGGCCTCATCAAAACCGGCGCCATCATCGCTGATCTGCAGCCGCACCCGGCCGGGCTCGAAGCTCAGGCTCAAGCGCAAATGGACAGCGGCCGCATGCTTGGCGGCATTGGTCAATGCTTCTTGCGCGACGCGGAACAGCACCGTCTTGACCAACTCCGGCAGTTCCACCGGCTCGCCCTGCACGCTCACCTCCACCTGTTCGGCGCCACCATCGTCCTCAAACTCGCGGCCCAGGGTTTCGAGTGCAGCCGGCAGCCCCAGGCTGTCCAGTAGCGCCGGGCGCAAGCGGTGCGAGATGCGGCGCACCTCGTCCAAGCTGGCCTTGAGCCGCTCCAGCGCCGTGGCCAAGACCCGCGCCGGCAGCGGCCGCCCGGCCTCGAGCGCATCCACCGCGGACTCGACCAACAGCTTGGTCGCCACCAAGGTCTGGCTGGTGCCGTCGTGCAGCTCGCGCGCCAGATGCGCGCGCTCATCCTCTTGCGACTGCACCACCTGGTGGGCCAGCAGGCGCAGCTTGGCGTCGGCCACACGCTGCTCGCTGACGTTCAGCAAGAGGCTGGTGCTGCTGATCAAAGCCACGCCGAAGACGGCAATGCCGGCGATCCACAGCAAGGTGGTAGCGATATTGCTGCTGGCCTGAGCATCCAGCTGGGCCATGGTGGCTTGGATGTCGCCGAGATACAGCCCGGTTCCAATCATCCAGCCCCAGCGCTCTAGCGGCACCACATAGCCCAGCTTGGCCTCAACTTGACCATTGGACGGGCGACGCCACAGATAGTCTACAAAACCGCCGCCCTGGCGCGCCTGTGCAATCAACTCTTGGATGGTGGGGCGCCCCTGGGGGTCACGCATGTCCCACAAATTGCGCCCCACCAGCTCCGGCTGGCGCGAGTGCATCAGCGAATTGCCCTGCAGGTCGTAGACGAAGAAATAACCGTCCGGCCCATAGTCCAGCGAAGCCAGTAGTTGGAGCGCCTGGGCGCGCTGCGCCAGCGGGTCGCCCGGCGCCTCGTACAGCGGCTTGACCGTGCTGACCGCCAGCGCCACATAGGCCTTCAGTTCAGCGCGGCGAGCCTCCATATAGGCCTGCTCCACCAGCGCATGTTCGCGCTGCACCAGCTCGCGCTCTTGATGGCGCACCGCCAGCGCGATCAGGATCAGGCTGGCCACCAGGGGCAAGACGGCGAGGAGAATGAATTTGGCGCGGAGCTGCATGGGTGGCAAGGATAGTGCCAGACCGCCCTCACCCCAATTCAAGCCATAGGCTTCAAGCGCGCAATGAACTGCTCAAGCTGAGGGTCAGGCCGGCCGGGCTAGCGCAGGGTCTCGGCCCATCGCAAAGCTTTGACGCCCTGGCCAGACTGGAGATAAAGCACCGCCTTGGTCAGCAAATGGCACTTGGACCGCCCGCCCGCCCAAGGCGCGCGGGGCCGGCCTCAGGGTTTGATGGCGCTAGGAACTCGCGGATCGTGAGTTTGGCGCTTCATCCAGTCGCTCATCTCGCGCAGCACATGACCTTGCGACTCGCGCGCCGCATAGCCATGCGACTCCAGCGGCAAGGTCACATAACGAACATTGCCCCCGGTGCCAGCCAGGGCCTGGTACAGGCGCTGGGTTTGCATCGGGTAAGTGCCGGGGTTGTCATCGTTCTCGCCGTGGATCAGCAGGATGGGCTCCTTCAGCTTGTTGGCGTAATTGAAGGGCGACAGACGCAGATACACGTCTTGCGCTTCCCAGTAGGTGCGGCGCTCGCTCTGGAAGCCGAAAGGCGTGAGCGTGCGGTTGTAGGCGCCGCTGCGCGCAATGCCGGACTTGAACAAATCGGTGTGAGCCAGCAGATTCGCCGTCATGAAGGCGCCATAGCTGTGGCCGCCCACCACCATCTGCGAGCGCTCGCTAACGCCGAGCTCCACCGCCTTGTCGATGATGGCCTGGGCATTGGCGGTGATCTGCTCGACAAAGCTGTCATTGACCGTCTTCGGGTCGCCGACCACCGGCATGGTGGCATCCATCAGCACCACATAACCATCGAGCAAGAGCATCAGCGGGCTGCTGCCGCCAAAGGTGTTGAAGCGCGTGGCCGAGCCGCTGACCTGGCCGGCGGTGGACGCATCGGTGAACTCCAGCGGGTAGGCCCAGACAAAGGTCGGGCGTGGCTCACCCTTCTTAAAGTCGGGCGGCAGGTAGAGCCAGAAGCTCAGCTCCACCCCATCAGCGCGCTTGAACTTGACCAGCTCGCGTTTGATGTCGCGCAGCTGCGGCGTCGGGTCGCGGTGCTGGGTCAGGGCCTGCATCTGGCCGAAATCGGCGCCGCTGCGCAGCAGCAGATTCGGCGGCTCGTTGAAGCTCTCGCGGCTGCTCAGCAGGCGGCCATCGGCCAGCAAGCTGATGGGCCGCTCGTAATGCGTGCTGCCGGACTGGAACAGGCGCTCGGTCTGGCCGGTCTTGAGGCTCAGGCGGTCGATGAAGGGGCGGTCGCCGGCCGGGCTGGCGCCCTGGCCGACCAGCAGCAAGCGGTCTTCGGCGTCCAAGCGAGCGACGTTGTGGCCGTTGGGCAGCACACGCATCAAGGGCTGGCCGGGGTCTTTGTAGCGGTCACGCAGCGAGCGGTCTTGCAGGCGCAGCGGCGGCGCGCTGCCGTCCAGCGCCAGCAGGTCAACGCTGAGCCAGCGGCGGTCCCGGTCAAACTCGGCCACCAGGGCGCGTGGTTTGGCCTCGACAAAGCTCAGGCTGACCAGGCGGCCAGCGGTGCGGTGCACCTCGCGTGCCTCAGCTTGATAGGGCGCATCCAGGCGCATCAGGCGGTCGCGGTGGCTGACCTTGGTGTTCGGGTCGCCGCCGTCCAGGGCTTCCACCCAGTAGACGGCGCCATCGGCCAGCGGCGAGGCCCAGTAGTCGCGCGGGCCGGTGATCACACCTTCGACCGGCACGCCCTGGCGGATCTTGACCGCGCCCAGGCTGCGCAGCAGCTTGCCCTGAGCATCGCGCAGCTCAACCTCGCGGCCAAAGTCATTGGCGCCCACCTGGTAGCTGAAAGGCGGCACCAGGCGCTCAACCAGCAGCGCGCCCTGCGTGCCCACGGTTTGCACCTGGGCGATCAGGCCCGGTGCGCCAATCTCGCGCGAGGCGCCGCTGCGCAGGTCCACCCGGCGCAGCACCGCGCTGGCCTGGTGCTGGAACAAGGCTTCGTCCTGGCGGTTCTTCAGCAGGTCTTGGCGGGTGACCTCGGGCGAGGCCTGGCCCATCGACTCCTGGATGGCCGGGCCGCTGGGCACGCTGAACTGCGGCGCCGGGCCGCGCTGATCGGGCACGGTCACCAGCACCAATTCATCAGCATTCAGCCAAGCCACATTGCGCTCGAACATGGTGTTCAGACGCACGCCGCGCAAGGGCTTGATCGCACCCGTGGCGACATCGCCGATCCACAGCTCGATGGCCCGATCCATGCGGCGATTCAGCAAAAAGCGACGGCCGTCCGGCGACCAGCGCAGCTGATGAAAAGCGCCACCGGCCGGCAGCCGCACTTCCCGTGCCGGCGCCTCAGGCTTGCTCACCTCGCGCAGCTGCAAGGCCTCGATCGCCATCAGCAATTGCGGGCCACCGGCTGCCGCGTCGTAGCGGCCGCCGGCCAGGCGGTAGATGGGACGGGCTAACTCGGCAATGCTGCGGTGGCGCTGCAGTTGCAGCACGGCCAGGGTCTTTTGATCCGGTGAAAGTTGGTGCGAGGGCAGGCCCGGCGCGTCGAGCACTGCGCGCATGGCCGCCGAGGGCTGCAAATAGCCTTCTGTTTCGGAGGCGGCCGGAGCCTGAGCGAGTGAAGCACTATTCACGCTGCCCAGAGCCAGAGCGATGGCCAGGGTCAGAAGATGCGGGGCGGGACTGAAGCGCATAGATCGTTGTCGCCGTTTTGGAATGAAGCGGCGACTCTAGCAGCGCCGCCCCTGCCCTGCACGATGTCAATGCAAGCGATATTGGCGCGCGTCTTCCAGGTTGCCGTGCACATTGACGCCTTGCACCTTCCAGCGCGCAATATGCGGCGCCAGTCGCTTCACAAAAACCTTGGGCTCGTTCTGGGCTTGTTGGCGACACGCCACTTCGACCTCTGCCTCAACAGCCAGGGGAGCTGCAAGCGCGCTGATTTTGGCTTGCAGCGTCCGAAAGCCGGCCCTATGCTCCGCCATCTGGAACACGGCCTTTTGGGTCACCCCAAACAGCGCGCTCCACACGATGAGCCAGGGCCTCAGCCTCCCTGATTACAGGGTTCGCCCCAACAACATAACGCTCACTCCACAGTGACCGACTTGGCTAGGTTGCGAGGCTTATCAACGTCGGTGCCGCGCGCACAGGCCGTGTGATAGGCCAGCAATTGCAGCGGGATCACATGCAAGATGGGGCTGAGGGCACCGTAATGCTCGGGCATGCGGATGACGTGCAAACCGGGCTCGGATTGGATCTCTGTGTCGCCGTCGGCAAAGACATAAAGCTGGCCGCCGCGGGCCCGGACTTCTTGCATATTGCTCTTGAGCTTTTCCAGCAAGGTGTCGTTCGGCGCCACGGTCACGACAGGCATTTCGGCCGTCACCAAGGCCAAGGGGCCATGCTTCAACTCGCCGGCCGGGTAGGCCTCGGCATGGATGTAGCTGATCTCTTTCAGCTTCAGCGCGCCTTCCAGGGCGATCGGGTAGTGCAGGCCGCGACCGAGGAACAGGGCGTTTTCCTTGCGCGCGAACTCCTCGCTCCAGGCAATGACTTGCGGCTCCAAGGCCAAGACGGCCTGCACCGCCACTGGCAGGTGGCGCAGGGCCTTCACATGCTCAGCCTCTTGGGCTTCGCTCAGGTGACCGCGGGTTTGCGCAAGGGCCAAGGTCAACAGGAACAGGCCCACCAACTGGGTGGTAAAGGCCTTGGTAGAGGCAACACCAATTTCGGCGCCAGCACGGGTGATGTAGGCCAATTCGCACTCACGCACCATCGCGCTGGTGGAGACATTGCAAACGGTCAAGGTGTGCTTCATGCCTTGAGCACGCGCATGCTTGAGCGCTGCCAAGGTGTCAGCGGTTTCGCCGCTCTGGCTGATCGTGACGACCAAGGTGCGCGGATTCGGCACGCTGTCGCGATAACGGTATTCGCTGGCAATCTCGACGCTGGTCGGGATCTTGGCGATGCTTTCCAGCCAGTACTTGGCGGTGGAACCCGAGTAGTAGCTGGTGCCGCAGGCCAGGATCAAGACGGAGTCAACCTCCTTGAAGATGCGGTAGGCACCGTCACCAAACAACTCGGGGCTGATGGCGGTGATGGCTTCCAGCGTGTTGGCAATGGCGGTGGGCTGCTCGAAGATTTCCTTCTGCATATAGTGGCGGTACGGGCCCAGCTCGGCCGCGCCGCTTTGTGCATGCACGGTACGCACTTCACGCTGCTGCGACTCATAACGGCCAGTTTCGGCGTTCAGCTGGCTGATCCAGAAGCGGCCCGGCTGCAGGTCCACCACATCACCCTCTTCCAGATAAACGATCTGGTCGGTCACGCCGGCCAGGGCCATAGCATCAGAGGCGACGAAGTGTTCGCCATCAGCGGCTTCCATGCCAACACCCAAAACCAGCGGCGAGCCTTCGCGCGCGGCCACCACGCGATGCGGCTCGTCACGGCAGAACACGGCCACGGCGTAGGCACCCTTCAAGCGCGGCAAGGCCTGCTGCACCGCCTCCAACAGATCGCCGTTGTAGAGGTGGTCGATCAGATGGGCGATCACCTCGGTGTCGGTCTGGCTGCTGAAGGCGTAGCCGCGCGCCTTCAGTTCGGCACGCAATTCATCGTGGTTTTCAATGATGCCGTTGTGCACCAGGGCAATGCGTCCGATGCTGTCGGCACTGGCATTCGGGCCTTGCGAAAAATGCGGGTGGGCGTTGTGCACCGCCGGTGCGCCATGAGTGGCCCAGCGGGTGTGGGCGATGCCGGTGCCGGAGGCGATGCCGTCCTCAGCCGCCAAGCCGGTCAACTCGGCCACGCGCGAGGTGCTGCGGGCGCGCTTGAGACCGCCATCTTGATGCACAGCCACGCCACAGGAGTCATAGCCCCGGTATTCCAGGCGCTTCAGACCCTCGATCAAGATGGGGACGATATTGCGCTGACTGACGGCTCCGACGATTCCACACATGATGCTTGGCTCCAGAAAATGTTTGGGCTTGAGTTCGGAGCGAATCGTAGGCATTCAGGGCAAATGAATGCTTTCAAAATTCATCTAAATTTGAAACAATCATCCACGCAGGCAAAGTTGCGATGAGATATTTCACATATTGATTAAAAATGAATGATTCAACCGAAGCTTTGAGTCTTGATGCCAGCGATTTGCGGATCTTGGAACTCCTGCAGCAAGACGCAGCCTTATCGAACCAGGAGCTCGCCGGTCTTGCCCATGTGTCGCCGGCGACCTGCCTGCGTCGCGTGAAGCGCTTGGTCGACAGCGGCATCATCGAGCGCCGGGTGGCACTGTTGTCGGCTGAAAAACTCGGCGCCGGACTGACCGCGATTGTCGAAATCACCCTCGATCGCCAAGGGGCCGAGCATCTGCAAGCCTTTGAGGCTCGCGTGCTGACGGATGCAGCCGTACAGCAGTGCTATCAGGTTTCGCCGGGCCCGGACTTTGTGCTGATCCTGCAAGTGGCAGACATGCCGGCCTATCACGCCCTGGTGCTGCGCCTCTTCACCCAGGACGCCAATGTGCGCAACGTCAAAGCCTTCTTCAGCGTGAGGCGCGGGAAATTCGAACCTCGAGTCAGCTTGCCGACGCGCTGATGATTGGCGTGGACATGACAAGGGCATGTGATGCGGGCATAAAAAAGCGGCCCGAAGGCCGCTTTCAGTCATTCGCCGAATGGTGAGAGCCATCAAACCCGGTTGCGACGACGCGCTGCCCCGGCAACGACCCACAGGCCCAGCGCCATCAGAGCATAAGTTTGAGGCTCGGGCACAGCTGTTACGCCGTTGATGAAATCGACGTGGGAGAACACAGCCGTGGAACCCGACAGGTCACCATAGCTCGAAGAGTTCTTGGTGCTGACATCGCAATCCAGGCCAAAGTTACCGCAAGCTTGCCAGCCCCAGGAGTGCACACCGGACAAGACCCATTCGGTACCGTTCCAGACGAAGTCGCCGCCGCCCGAGTCGCCGCCGGCGATCAGGCCTTCCATGCCACCCAGACCTTCATTGCTGCTGAACTTGTTGCCGGACAAGTCAGCGATCCGCTGCAGGGTGTTGTTCTTAGCGAGGCCTCGGTCGAAGTCGACCATATAAGTCACACCGGGCTTGTAATAGTTGGCGTCGTAACCCCAATCCGGCCCAATCGCATCACCTAAGACCTTATTGAATGTCTGACTGTCAATGTCAAAGGTATTGAAGGCGAAGTGACCATACTTGCCATCATTCCAGTTGGTACCTGCATCGGCCGTGGCCGTCTGAGTCGTACCGTAGCCGGCCATGATGTGCGTCTTACCGACATCATTAGTGGTGCTCAGCTTATAGCCCTGAATGCTCGTAACGGCCGAGTCCAGCTTCAGAATGGCGATGTCGGCACCAGTATCAAGATTGCCGTTCCAATCCTTGTGCACAAAGGCATTGCCAACGGACACATTGCGGGTCTCGGCGGCAACACCGTTGAAGTAGCCAAACTGAACCTTCATCGATGTGAAGTCGTCGGCGCAATGGGCGGCCGTCAACACATACTGGCCACCCGCCAGCAAAGAACCCGAACAGGCCCAATTGCCGTCCGCATTGGAGAAGCTCAAACGAGCCACACCATCCAACAAACCAGCCACGCCTCCGATCACTTGACCGGGCGCAAAACGCCAGTTGGCAACCGCGCTGGTATTGCCGGTCAATGGGTCCAGGTAGCCAGCGCTGCCCGAAGGCACTCGCATATTGGCAACCGTCAGGTCACCGCCGGCATGGGCCGCGCCAGCCAGGCCCAACAACGCCGCTGCGGCGATGACATTCAATTGCTTGATCAAGGTCCTACTCCTCAAAGAATTGGTTGTGGGTGTATCGATGCCCCGAGCAGCTCTGCCGGGTTTTGCCCCGCGGCTGCGTTCCCAACGACTCTTTTTATCCATCGATATGCCAATATTGTCACGGTTTGGTCATACCTAAAAACCGCGAATACCCCCGCATGCACGGGTCGAATAAACCCCATCAAGGAATTCACCTAGCCGACATGCATGAAAGTTATGCATGCCCACGAGACGGGTCCACTAGACCATTCGGCTCACTTTGATGTCGAGTTCGCCAGAGCGTTGTCATGGCAAAGGCTCGCATTCGGCTGCGTCAGGCCTTTTGCACCGCCAAGTAGACCCGATTGGGCCGCAGCAAGCGCCGGACCCAGATCAAGTCTGAGCGCAGCGCCAACACTCAAGTCTTCAGGATCAACAAGCCCTTCAGATACTCCCCTTCCGGGAAGCATATGGTCTGCGGGTGATCGGGCGTTGCGCCAACGCGGTCCAGAATAAAGCCATCCACCTGTGCATCCAGCCCGGCGCCGGCGACGATCTTGTGGAACAGGTCGGGCGAAATGCCGCCGGAACACGAGAAGGTAAACAGCAAGCCTCCGGGAGCCAACAGGCGCAGCGCCAGTCGGTTGATGTCTTTGTAGGCGCGCGCGGCGCGCTCAGCATGCGCGGCGGTGGGCGCAAACTTGGGCGGGTCGAGCACGACTGCATCGAACTGCCGGCCCTCTTTCAGGTAGCCGCGCAGCGTCGCGTTGACGTCGGCATCCAGGGCCTGGTGGCGCGCCGGGTCGAAACCATTCAGGCTGACATGCGCAGTAGCACGCGCCAGAGCAGGAGCGGAAGAGTCCACGCTGATGACCTGCTCGGCCCCACCGGCCAACGCCGCCACCGAAAAGCCGCCGGTATAGCTGAAGCAATTCAACACCGTCTTACAGCCGTAGTGGCGCACCGCCTCGGCAAAGCGCTTGCGGTTGTCTCGTTGATCCAGGTAATAGCCGGTCTTGTGCCCCTCGGCCACATCCAGGCTGAGGCGCCACTGGTGTTCGCTGATCGTCACTTCCGTCGCCCCCTCACCGCGCAGCCAACCGGTTTGCAGTGGCAAGCCCTCCAACTCACGCACCTGGGCGTCCGAGCGTTCGTACAAACGACTCAGGCCGGTGGCGGCCAGCAGATGATCAACGATCTGATCCTTCCAGCGCTCGACGCCGCTGGACAAGAATTGCGCCACCAAGGTCCCGGCATAACGATCCACTACCAGACCCGGCAAACCATCGGCCTCGCCGTGGATCAGGCGAATCGAATCAGACGCCACCGGCAAGCGACTGCGCAACGCCAGCGCACGCCCAATGCGGCGCTTGAAGAATGCGCTGTCAATGCGTTCGGACTCATCGAAGCTCCAAGCGCGCAGGCGGATCTGCGATTGCGGGCTGAATGCGGCCCAGCACAGGAACAACCCTTCAGCGGACTCGACCCGCACGGTCTCGCCTCGGTCGGCGCTGCCGCGCGCAATTGAGCTTTCAAACACCCAGGGGTGGCGGCGTTCCAAGGAGCGCTCTTTGCCCGCGCGGATAACAATTTTCTTCATGGCCGAGGCCCTCTCTTGGATTTCAACGCGCCAGGCTGCCGAAGGCGTAACCCACCGACAGGTTCAGCAAGGACGAGGACTGAGCCCCGCTGCGCATGCCGCGCCAATGGCCCAATCCGGCACGCAGACGCAGGCGCTCACCTTCCCACAAGGCATAGGCCTCGCCCTGCAGCAGAGCCCCGCCACCCACATCGACGCCGCCTCCGCCCGCCGCACCGGCCAAGAGCTCGGTACCGAAGCGCGTTGACAACCACAGCGGTTGCGTCTGCAGCCCCACACCAAACAGGCCAAAGGAATAGGCACCGGCCTTGCCAAAAGCGGCACTGCCGGCCTGGGCCACACCGTAGATCATCGGCGTCAGCTCCCGGGTCATGACCATGCCGATTTGCCCAATGGCGTCATGACTGCCATCTTTGAACCGTACCTTGGGCAGGTACTGGTAGCTGGCAAACAATTGCTGGGTACGCACGGTGCCGAACTCCTGCTCGGAGGTGCTGCCGAACGACGGTGTCTGGTCAAGCGGCAAGGCCAGGCCCAGGCGCACAAAATTGGCCGAAAACTGGCCACGGGGCGCCTTGCTGATGCCGCCATCCAGCCGCAGCGTCGCACCCCATGGGGTGATCCAGCGCAGCGTTGGCCCACCTCGCAACAGCCAGCCGCTACCGGTGTTCACATTGCCGCCGCCGCCCAGGCCTACCCCAATCTGCCCACCGGCACGCAGACGCGGGCTGCCGATCGCCCAGTCTTGGCCGGCCGTGGCCAGCACTTCCATATAGCCATCGGCACCGCCTTGCGCGGCACCCGCGGCCTCGACACCCCACCAACTGCCGTCGGCGATGTACTGCCGCAGGTCGGCGCCGGCAAAACCCATGCGCTTGCTGCTCGGCACACCGCTGCGATTTCGTGTGCCAGCGCGTGGCGTGGCCAAGCCACCCTGCAAGGCGATCTCGTCAAACCCAAGGCCGGTGCGCTGACTGGCGCGGCCGCGCTTGCCGGCATCGCTGGGCGCGAAACTGGCGAAGCTGCTGGAGCGCCCCAGCACCAGGCCGATGCTGCTATCGCTGATATTGCCGCTCGGGAAGCGCACATGCGCCAGCGATGCGCCGCCATACCAATCGCCGCCCTGCAGGCGAATCGACAACTCCGGCCGCAGCATCAGCCCACCACCGAAACGCACCTGGTTCGAACCCACGCCGCCACCGGCACCGGCATACAAGCCTGCCGCCACATGAGCGTTGGATCCCAGGCGCCAGCGCCCTTGCGCCGTCAAGCCCAGCGTGAAGAGGCCGCCGTAATTGCCCTTGGCCGCGCCATAGACGCTCGGGCCAAAGCCCCATTCGTCATTGACGGCCATCAGATAGCTGCCACCGAGCAGGGCCGTCTTGTCGCCATTCGGCAGCCGCAATGGCGTCCAACTGGTCTCGATGGCCGCAGGCCTGAGCGGCGTGAGTCGTGCGACGTTGGTATTGGCCGAAGCAGTGGCGCAAGCCGCCAAGGCACAGGCCAGCGCGATGCCACGTGGGACAAAAACGGATGATGTAGGGAGAGCGAATGACATTATTTTTTCTTGGCCCGCGGGTGCGCGGCATCGTAGATTTTCGCGAGGTGTTGAAAGTCCAGCTGTGTGTACACCTGGGTGGTGGTGATGTGGGCATGGCCCAGCAACTCCTGCACCGCACGCAGGTCACCGCTGGACTGCAGCAGATGTGAAGCAAAAGAGTGCCGCAGCATATGCGGATGCACATGGCTGGGCATGCCGGCCGCCAGGGCGCGCTCTTTCAGCATGGCGCGAACTTGCGGCGCGCCGAAACGCCCCCCTCGCGCGCCGACCATCAAGGCAGGCTCATCGGCCCGCGCCACTTGGCCGCGCAGCGCCAGCCACTGCCGCAAGGCCTGCAAGGCGGCCGACCCCAGCGGCACACTGCGCCGCTTGCTGCCCTTGCCCAAGACCTGCGCCTCGCCGGCCTGCAGGTCAACCCAACCCAAGGCGCTGGCGCTCGCCTGCGCATCCAGCCCGACCAACTCAGAGACCCGCAGGCCACAGCCATACAGCAACTCCACCACACAGCGGTCGCGTGCCTCCAGCCGCTCGTCCAGCCCGCCCGGCTGTGCATCGGCTACGTAGTTGGCCAGTTGCACCGCGTCATCGACACCCAAGGCCTTGGGCAGCGGCTTGGCCGCCTTCGGTGCCCGCAGCCCGTCAAAGGGATTCAACTCGACCAGGCGCTCACGCCCCAACCACCGGTAAAGGCCACGCCAAACCGACAACATCAAGGCCATGCCGCGCGGCCCGAGATCACTCTGCGCATGCAAGCTAGCGGCCAGAGCACGCGCCTGATGCGAGCGCAGTGTCAGCAGGTCTTGGCCTCGTTGTGCCGCCAGGCCTTGCAAGCGGCGCAAGCCATCTTCATAAATGACCAGGCTGCGCGGCGCCAAACGACGTTGCACCCGCACATAGTCCAGATACACGCCCAACCAGGCCAGCAGCGGCTCGGGCGAGTCATCGGAGCTCAAACCTTCGGACACGCCGCGTCGCTGGCGATCAGGACGAGGCAGGCTCGGGCTCGGGCTTGACCGAAGCCAGGCGCGAGAGCGCCGCGCTGGCAATATCGCCCACCCGCGTCAGGAACTCGGTGCCCATTTCGGCGGTGTAGCGTGTCGGGTCGGGCGAACCCAGCACCAGCAGACCCAAGCTTTGGCCCGGCTGGCCACCACGCGTCAGCGGGATCAGGGCCAAGGAACTGGCGCCGGTGGCTCCGCCCTCTTCGCCGCGCAACCAACGCGCTGCCTCAAAGCCTGAGTTAACGCCGCAGTAGGGCTGACTCAAGCTGCTCGCAAAGCTCTTCACATCCTGGCTGACGGCCTGGGCGAAATCGGCTTCGGCGTGTTCGGGCGCCACATCCCACAGCCGCAGGCCTGCCAGCGGAATCATGAACTGATGCCGCAACTCCTGCGTCAGCACATCGGGCAAGTCCGCCGCATTGGCCGTCAGCATCAGGCGCTTGGTCCAACGGTGCAGACGGTCGGCAATGGCCACATTCTCTTGGCCGTTGCGGATCATTTCGATGATCTTGAACTCCAGGCCCTTGATCTTGTCGCGCAGCATTTCAGCCTGGCGCTCTTGCAGCGAGACCGCACGGGCGCTGTGCGGGTGCGTCAGCTGAACGCTGGCCAACAGCTCGGCATGGCGCTCGAAAAAGCCCGGCGTATTGGCCAGGAAATCGGCAATGTCCTGTTCGGTAATGCCCTGCGTCCCCAGTTCTTTGCTCACAGCTCGATCACTCCTTCAAACACGGTTTGCGCCGGCCCGGTCAAAAACACCGAGGCCTGCAGGCCAACACTCAAGCCGGCCCATTCAATTTTCAAATCACCACCACGCGCATGCACCTCGACCGCTTCATCGAGCAAGCCCAAACGAATGCCGGCCACCACCGCAGCACAAGCCCCCGTGCCACAGGCCAGCGTTTCGCCTGCATCGCGCTCAAACACGCGCAGCCGCACTTCGCTGCGCGACACGATCTGCATAAAGCCGGCATTGACCTTGCGGGCAAAGCGCTGATGAGCCTCGACCAAGGGGCCGCGACTGGCCACCGGCGCCGTGTCGACATCCGCCACCAACTGCACCGCATGCGGGTTGCCCATCGACAGCACCGCCACCTCGCAGTCGGCCTCGGCCAAGGGCCAGAGCTCAAAGTCGCCCAGGCGCCGCGGGGTCAGCCCCTGCGAATCAAAGGGCAGGCGGGCATGCTCGAACACCGGCGCGCCCATGTCCACGCTGACCCGGCCGTCCTCTCGAAGATGCAACTCCAGCAAGGCATTAACCGTCTGAACCCGGATGCTGCGCTTGGCGCTCAGGCCCTTCTCATTCACATAACGGACAAAGCAACGGGCCCCATTGCCGCAATGCTCCACCTCGTCGCCGCTGTTATTGAAGATGCGGTAACGGAAATCCACATCCGGCGACTCGCTGCGCTCAATCACCAAAATCTGATCGCAGCCGACCCCAAAGCGCCGGTCTCCGAGGCGACGAATCTGCTCCGGGCTCAGGGACAAGGGAGTTTCCAGCGCGTTGATGACACAAAAGTCATTGCCGGCGCCCTGCATTTTGGTGAACTGCAATTTCATCGGCCGATTATCACCGCGCCCCACACACCGCTGCGCCGCCGACGCTCATGCGTAGAAGGACGGCTCGCCCTCGGGCCGGGTCTTGAATCGCTTGTGCACCCACAGGTATTGCGCCGGGTTCTCGCGTACGCGCGCCTCCAGCCAAGCATTCATCTGCGTCGCATCGGCCACCAAGTCGCCACTCGGGTAGCCCTCGGGCGCCGGCCAGGCTTCGACCACATAGCCCTGGCCGCCCGGCAGCATGGTGACGATCAAGGGCTGCACCACCATGCCCATATTGCTGGCGATCTTGGACGGTGCCAGCAAGGTGCAGGTCGACACGCCGAAGAAGGGCACAAAGGCCGAGTCCTTGACTCCGAAGTCCATGTCCGGCGCGTTCAAAAAGGCATAGCCCTGGCGGATCAGCCGCAGCACTGGCCGGATGCCTTCGTGCCGATCCACAAAGGCCGTCTTGCCGAAGCGGGCTCGACCGGCCAGCATGCGGGCATCAAAAACCGCATTGCTCTGCGGCTGATAGACATCCACACCGGGACATTTTTGATTCAGCATCAAGGCCGGCGCGGCCCACTCAAGGCCGGCAAAATGTGGCAGCACCCACATCACCGGTGCCGAGCTGGTTTCGGCCAGTTTGATGTCGCCCTTGATGTGCATCAGCCGCTGCAGACGCTCGGCCGAGGCGAACCAGAGCAAACCGCGCTCCAGCACGCTGCGGCCCATCCAGCCGAAATGCTCGCGCGCCAATTGCTCGCGTTCGGCGGCCGAGCGCTCCGGAAAGCAGAGTTCCAGATTACGCAGTGCGATGCGCCGGCGCCGCTTGGCCAACTGCCACAGCAGCCCACCCAGACCCCGGCCCAGCGCAGCCAACACGGAAAGCGGCAAGAAATGCAACAGCCACAAGAGGCCAATGGCGCCATGCGCCCCCAAGCGAGACCACATCCTCAAGACTCCTGCTTGGCGTCAAGGTCGGCGGGCGCGGCGCCAATGTCCAGGCCCCGCGGCTGCTTGTAGCGGTTGTAGCCCCACAAATACTGGGCGGGGGCAAGTCGGATCAGCTGTTCCATGGATTGATTGATGAGGGTGGCAGCGGATTCTGGCGCGGAATCGGCCGAAATTTGCGGGCCTGGGTAGACATGCACGGCATAACCCTGCCCAGCCGGCAGGCGCTCGCCCCAGATCAACAGCGGCGTGGCGCCGGTCTGCTGCAGCAAGCGCGCGGCCAGCGTCATCGTATAGGCCGATTGACCGAAGAACGGCGCCCAGACGCCGAGCCCCTCGGGCGGCACCTGATCAGGTAACAGGCCGATGGTCTGGCCGCGTCGCAGCGCCCGGATCATCTGACGCACACCGGCCAGTGTGGCCGGCGCCGTCGCCAAGCCGAGTCGGCTGCGCGAGGCTTCAACCACGGCGCGCAACCAGACCTGCCGGGCCGGCCGATACAACACCGTGATGGGCGATTCGGCCGTGGCGAAGCGTTCCGCATAGGCCTGAGCGGTGATCTCAAAGCAACCCAGATGTGGCGTCAACAAGACCATGCCGCGCCCCTGCGCAATCGCTTGCTGAATCAATTCAACCCCGTGCCAACGCACCAGGTCGCCGAGCGGCAGTTGCGCCGGCCGCATCCACAACCAGGGAATTTCCATCATCATCCGGCCCGCTCCGGCAATGCCGCCGCGAGCGGCGGACCAAGCCAGCCCGGCGATCTTCACATTGGCCAGGTAGCGCCGCCGGTAGCTGCCCGAGGACCAATAGGTCAGCCAGCCGAGGCCCGCCCCAATGCCATGCAAGACGCGCAAGGGCAGTTTCGACAAGATTCGGAACAGCAGCATCAACATATTTCTATAATCTCGTTATCGCCGAGTTAATTTGGACAACTTGCGGGGCGATGCGGGCTTTATTCAAGGGAATGAAACATCCGCCGGGCTGCGATGCTCAACAAATGCTGCTAAAGCGTTCGCCGCGTCTCCCGACAGCACGGCAACGCCGATGAACTGTTAACTGGAGTGTAAAAGTGGCGAACAACGATTTTCTCTTTACTTCTGAATCTGTCTCGGAAGGTCATCCCGACAAGGTCGCGGATCAGATCTCGGACGCGATTCTCGACGCAATCTTCGCCCAAGATCCGCGCTCGCGTGTGGCGGCCGAAACCTTGACCAACACCGGCTTGGTCGTGCTGGCCGGCGAAATCACCACCAACGCCCATGTGGACTACATCCAGGTGGCGCGCGACACCATCAAGCGCATCGGCTACGACAACACCGAGTACGGCATCGACTACAAGGGCTGCGCGGTGCTGGTGGCTTATGACAAGCAAAGCAATGACATCGCCCAGGGCGTGGACCACGCTTCCGACGACCACCTGAACATCGGCGCCGGCGATCAGGGCCTGATGTTCGGCTACGCCTGCGACGAAACGCCCGAGCTGATGCCGGCGCCCATCTATTACGCACACCGTCTGGTCGAGCGCCAAGCTCAGCTGCGCAAGGACGGCCGCCTGCCCTTCTTGCGCCCCGACGCCAAGAGCCAGGTGACGATGCGCTATGTGAATGGCAAGCCGCACTCGATCGACACGGTGGTGCTGTCCAGCCAGCACAGCCCCGAGATGAGCGACGGCCAGAAGATGAAGCCCGAGTTCATCGAAGCGGTGATCGAAGAGATCATCAAGCCGGTGCTGCCGCCGGCTTGGTTGCAAGACACCAAGTACCTGATCAACCCAACCGGTCGTTTCGTCATTGGCGGCCCGCAAGGCGACTGCGGCCTGACCGGCCGCAAGATCATTGTTGACACCTACGGCGGCGCTTGCCCGCACGGTGGTGGTGCCTTCTCCGGCAAGGATCCCAGCAAGGTCGACCGCTCGGCCGCCTATGCAGCCCGTTATGTAGCCAAGAACATCGTCGCTGCCGGCCTGGCACGCCAGTGCCAGATTCAGGTCGCGTACGCGATTGGCGTCGCCAAGCCGATGAATGTGACGGTGTACACCGAAGGCACCGGCGTGATCAGCGATGACAAGATCGCCGCCCTGGTCAACGAGCATTTCGATCTGCGTCCCAAGGGCATCATCCAGATGCTGGACCTGCTGCGCCCGATCTACGCCAAGACCGCCGCTTATGGCCACTTCGGCCGCGAAGAACCCGAGTTCACGTGGGAGCGTACTGACAAGGCTGCGGCGCTACGCGCTGCGGCTGGCCTGTAAAGCCTCGAGCGACAGCGAGCTTGTGAGGTTGTCGGCCCTCAGGGCTGCAGCAGGCCTGTAACGAGCGCAACAGCCAACAAAAAGGCCGCCCAGGGTTTCCCGGGCGGCCTTTTTTTCATTCACGTCACAACCGTCAGCTCAGCCCACAAAGCTTCTTGAACGGCCCCAGCACGGCCTCGCCACGGAAGGGCTTGACGATCCAGCCGGTCACGCCAATGGCCTTGCCGCGAGCGCGCAGCTGCGGGTTGTCTTCGGTGGTCAGCATAACGATGCGCACGCTGGTATTGCCCAGCTCGGTACGGATCTTCTCGGCCATGGTGAGGCCATCCATATTGGGCATATTGACATCGCTGACAACCAGTCGGATGTCTGGATCGCCGCGAAGCTGCAAAAGACCATCGCGGCCGTCGGTGGCCACGATCACCTGAAAACCATTCTTCCCCAGAAAGGTGGCCACGATCTCACGCATGGTGCTGGAATCGTCAACCACGAGCACATTCGCCATATCCCAAAGTCTCCCGTCGCAGCGGCTGCCGCGGTTCTAAAAAAGATCCAGCTCGCCGGTCGGGCCGGCCGAGGGCGCATGCGCCATGAACTCGGCAAACTCATCCACCGACCAATGCAGATTGAAGATAACTCGCTGCACAATCACCAGCGGCGGCATGCCCGGCCGGGCCGGATCAGACAAATGGTAGCGGATGCACAGTTGCGGATCCTGCGAGCCGAAGGAAATGTATTTGTGCTGATGGTTGATGACGATCGGCACCTGAATCTGCTGCTTGCTGAGATCCTGCGGCGGGATGTAGCGATTCTTGAACGCGCCCCAGATCAGGTTGGTGGTCTCGCCCAACATATTGTTGAGCTCGCGAAAGTTCAGGTCGCCGCCCATGCCCTCATAGCTGAAGCCCTGGATCAGCCCCTGCCGCAGCGCATTTTCCTCGGTCTGCAACATCATGTAGCCGCGGCACCAGGTGCTTTCGATCGGGATCAGCGTCGACACCTCGCCATGAATGATTCGGTCGTGCACCACATAAGGCGACTCGGCCTCGACACTGGCAAAGGGGAACATCGCCTTCAAGGCCTCACAAGTCAGCTCGACGATGCCTCGCACCAGCACGGTCGGATAGCTGAGGCTGAAGATCGCATGGTCGACCGCCTCCCGCAGGCGAGGAAGGTCCCCACTCGTCCAGCGATGCCGCACCGCAACTTGCTCCTGCAGCGTCAATTCGCGATCGCTGGTGCGGCGCAAAAAGATCGGCAGCTCAGGCCGCAGCTTGTGAATGGCACGCGCCAAGGTCAGGCCATCGGGGCCCTCGCAAGGCAGATCCTCGGCCAGCAAAACGCCGCCTAGATCCTTGTGCTGCGCCAGAGCCGCCAAGGCATCACTGGCCGAGCGCGGCAAGATCTGCAGCCCGACTTGCTGACAGAAGTCGACCAGGCTGGCGTAATGCACCGGGTCGTGCTCCAGCAAAAGAACCTTGGCCGCGAGTTGAGTGGTTTCCGTCATGTCATTTCGGTGCGCAGGCGCCCGCCCTCTCGGCCCATTGGGGCCACCTATTCCGGACTATTTCGGCAGCTTCCGGGTTTTCTGAAGCAAAAGATGGGCTCAATTGCGGCGGCACAATCCGCCCATGCGCACACCCCGTCTCGATGATCTGCGCCGCTACGCGGTCGCTCGCACCCTCTTCACCCCGACCAGCCTGCCGCAGGCGATTACTCGGCTCGGTTTTGTGCAGGCCGATCCGATCCGAGCTCCGGCGCGAGCTCAAGACCTGACCCTGAGGCTGCGCGTCAAGGGCTACCGAGTCGGCGATCTAGAGCGCCGCTACCCGCGCTTGGACGTCGAGGAAGACTGCCTGGTCAACTACGGCTTCCTGCCTCGCGAACACTTGCGCCTGATGCACCCGCGCGTGGCTCGGCGCGGCTGGAACGCAGAGACCACCCAGCATGCCACCCAACTGCTCGCCTTGCTGCAAGAACTCGGCCCGAGCCACCCGCGCGACATCCAGGCCCGGCTAGATCTGGGCAACACTCGCAATGCCTGGGGAGGCAGCAGCAATGCCACCACCCATCTGCTTGACAGCATGCATTACCGCGGCCTCTTGCGCGTCCACAAACGCGAAGCTGGGACTCGTATTTACGCCCCCGCCGAGCACCCCGTCGACGAACGCACGCCGATGGAGAAGGCCCAGGCGCTGTTGCAATTGGTACTGGCCAAATACGCGCCGCTGCCCTCGCGCAGCCTCGGGCAGTTGTGCAGTCTGTTGGGCTATGGCGCGCCGCATCTAGCGGCCGAACTCAAGCAGGCCCTGCTGCTCGCCCGCAAAAACTGGCCCAGCGTGGAGCTCGACGGCCTGCGCTGGTTCTGGCCCGAAGGGGAAAACCCCTGCGCCAAGCGCTGGCAGTTCGATGAGGAATTGCGCCTGCTGGCCCCATTCGATCCGATCGTCTGGGATCGCCTGCGCTTCGAATTGCTGTGGGGCTGGGCCTATCGCTTTGAAGCCTACACCCCGGCACCGAAACGCAAGCTCGGCTACTACGCCCTGCCGATGCTGTGGCGAGGCCAGGTGTTGGGATGGGCCAATCTTGCGGTGCAACAAGACAGCCTGCAAGCCCAAAGCGGTTTCATCAACGGAGACGCGCCGCCGGACAAAGCCTTCGGTCCGGCCTGGCAGGCCGAACTGGCCCGTATGCGCGAATTCCTGGCCTTGCCCGCGGCCTAAGCCAAGGCCGAACGAGCGGCGAGCAAGGCGGCCGCCACCTCGGCAAACCCGATGCCCTGCTCCGCATCCGTCACATAGCTCGGCAGATGCTGCAGCTGCGGCACAAAGCGAGCGATATTGGCCACCCCGACGCTCAAGGGCATGCGTGCGAACATCTGCTGGTCATTGGTCGAATCGCCAACATACAGCCATTGCCCGGGTTCGAAGGCCTCACCCAACACGGCCTGCACCGCCCAGTGTGCGGCCGTCCATTTGCTGTGTTCGCCGATCCAACCGTTGACGTGGATCGAGCTGACGGTGGCGACCAAGCCATGGGCCCGCATCAGCCCACACACGGCGGCGATCTGAGCCTGATCCAGATGGGCAAACTCGCTGTGGTCGATGGCAATGTCGGTCAGGCGCCCGGCCGAATCAGTGGCTAAGCGCGCACCTGGGACTCGGTCCTGGATCTCCGCCGCGCAGACCTGCAGCCGCTCGAAATTGGCAAGTCGGGTAGGCTCATCTTGACTGAAGGCAATGCGCAATTGCTCGCCTTCGCCGCGCAGCATAACCGCGCCGTTCTCGGCCACGATGGCCGCCACCGGCCAAGCCATGGCAAAGGGCTCGCTCCAACCGGCGGGCCGTCCGGTGATGGCAATCACCGGCAGCCCATGCCGACGCAGATCATGCAGGGATTGCAAGGCGGCCGGGGCGATCTGACCGTCGGCGGTCAAGGTGTCATCGATATCGGTCAGGACACCGCGCAGGCCGCGCAGCGAGTCGGGAGGGCATTGGCTGAAAGGTCGCATGGGCAGGATTGTCCGCAAAACAATGGGCTGTTCCCGCAATTGCCAGCCATGATGCGTCTAGAATTGCGCCGTTCCGAGGAGCGTTGCAACCTGCTACACACAGCAGGCCAGGCTCGGAAAAGTTTTGCGCCAGGCTGCATTCAACTTGAATCGACCGGCAAGACCTGCAACCGCGCTCACCCGCTGACGTCTTCGCGTGGGTGATCGGTTTGCCCAAATGATGACGGTAGCGGCTTCAAATTCTGAAGGAGCCCGCAATGACCACCGCTGCATCGACAACCCTGTCCAAAGACCAATACCACATTGCCGACCTGAGCCTCGCCGCCTGGGGCCGCAAGGAAATGAACATCGCCGAGAGCGAAATGCCGGCGCTGATGGCGATCCGCAAGGAATACGCCGCCACCCAGCCGCTCAAGGGCGCGCGCATCACCGGCTCGCTGCACATGACGATCCAGACCGCTGTGCTGGTCGAAACACTGCAAGCCCTGGGTGCCGAAGTGCGCTGGGCCTCGTGCAATATCTACTCGACCCAGGACCAAGCCGCCGCCGCGCTGGTGGCCGTGGGCACGCCGGTGTTCGCCTACAAGGGCGAGACCCTGGTGGACTACTGGGACTACACGCACCGCATCTTCGACTTCGGCGCCAAGGGCACGCCCGGCGAAGGCCCGAACATGATCCTGGACGACGGCGGCGACGCCACGCTGCTGATGCACTTGGGCCAGAAGGCCGAGAAGGATCTGAGCGTGCTCGACAAGCCAGGCAGCGAAGAAGAACGCGTGCTGTTCGCAGCCATCAAGGCCAAGATCGCCGTTGACCCGACCTGGTACACCCGCAAGAGCGCCGAGATTCTGGGCGTGACCGAAGAGACCACCACCGGCGTGCACCGTCTGCAGGAAATGGCCGCCAAGGGCTCGCTGCTGTTCCGCGCCATCAATGTGAACGACTCGGTGACCAAGAGCAAATTCGACAATCTGTACGGCTGCCGCGAGTCGCTGGTGGACGGTATCAAGCGCGCCACCGATGTGATGATCGCCGGCAAGGTTGCCGTCATCGCCGGCTACGGTGATGTGGGCAAGGGCTCGGCCCAAGCCATGCGCGCGCTGTCGGCCCAGGTCTGGGTGACCGAGATCGACCCGATCTGCGCGCTGCAGGCAGCGATGGAAGGCTACCGCGTCGTGACCATGGAATACGCCGCCGACAAGGCCGACATCTTCGTCACTACCACCGGCAACAAGAGCGTCATCCGCCATGAACATATGGCCGCGATGAAGAACAACGCCATCGTCTGCAATATCGGTCACTTCGACAATGAGATCGATGTCGCCGCGCTCGAGAAGTACGAGTGGGAAGAGATCAAGCCACAGGTCGACCACGTGATCTTCCCCGATGGCAAGCGCATCATCTTGCTGGCCAAGGGCCGTCTGGTGAACCTGGGCTGCGGCACCGGCCACCCGAGCTATGTGATGAGCTCCAGCTTCGCCAACCAGACGATCGCCCAGATCGAACTGTTCGCGCACAAGGACGCCTATGACATCGGCAAGGTCTATGTGCTGCCCAAGCACCTGGACGAGAAGGTGGCGCGCTTGCAGCTGACCACGCTGAATGCGCAGCTGAGCGAGTTGACCGAGGAGCAGGCGGCGTATATCGGAGTGCCGAAGCAAGGCCCCTACAAGCCCGACACCTACCGCTATTGATCTGAAGGCTACTACGCGGTCGCCAGGCGTTGTTGCGGGTCCCTCCGCAGATCCTCACGTAGCCCAAGCTACGCTCCGGTCTGCGGATCCGCCCGCGTCTAGCCTGACGACCGCTCGCTACGCCTCGACACACCTGACCCCTCTCCTATGCGCGCTGATCAACTGTTAGTTTCCAAAGGCCTGGCGCCGACTCGTTCGGCGGCGCAGCGGCTGATCACGGCCGGTGCGGCGCAGTGGCAAGGCCCCAAAGACTGGCAGGCGATCCGCAAGGCGGGTGAGGAATTGCCGGAGCACTGCGAGTTGCGGGTCAGCGATGACGCGGAACTGCGCTTCGTCTCGCGCGGCGGGCTCAAGCTGGAGGGCGCGCTGCACCAGAGCGGCTTGAATGTGAGCGGCCTGACGGTGCTGGACATGGGTCAAAGCACCGGCGGCTTCACCGACTGCCTGCTGAAAGCGGGCGCGGCCAAGGTGGTCGGCGTGGACGTGGGCCACAGCCAGTTGCACGAGCAGCTGCGCCAGAACCCCCAGGTGGTGGGGCTGGAGCATTTGCATGTGCGCGAGCTGGCAGGTTCGGCGCTGGCGCAGCACGCGCCGCCCGAAGGCTTTGCCTTGATCGTCGGTGACCTCAGCTTTATTTCGATGCTGGGCGCCCTGCCCCATCTGGCCGCCTGGCTGGCGCCCAAGGGTCAGGTCTTGCTGCTGGTGAAACCGCAGTTCGAGCTGGGCAAGAAGGCGCTGGCCCGCGGCGGCCTGGTCAAAGACGCCAAGCAATACCCGCTGCTGGAAACCCAGGCACGCCAAGCCGCCCGAGAGCAGGGCTGGCAGGTGCTGGGCTATTTTGAGAGTGCCATCACCGGCGGTGACGGCAACAAAGAATTTTTCCTCTGGGCGCAAGCGCCCGAGGCTGCGAAAGACAAGCCATGAGCACAGCAACACCCCGCATTCCAGTCAGTTTCGAGTTCTTCCCGCCCAACACACCGGTGGGCACCGAGAAGCTCAAGACCGTGGTGCAAGACCTGAGCGTGCTGAAGCCGCATTACTTCAGCGTCACCTATGGCGCCGGCGGCTCCACCCGCGACAAGACCCTCAGCACGGTGATGGACATTGCGGCGGCCGGCTTTGAGGCCGCGCCACACCTCTCCTGCGTAGGCTCCACGCGCGAGAACATCGCCGAGATTTTGGCCACCTATCGCGCGCAAAACATTCGCCGTGTGGTGGCCTTGCGCGGCGACCTGCCCAGCGGCACCGCTACCGCCGGTGAGTTCCGTTATGCCTCCGAGCTGGTCGCCTTCATCCGCGAAACCCAAGGCGCGGATTGGCAGATCGAAGTGGCCGCCTACCCCGAGTACCACCCGCAGCAGCGCTACGCGGCCAAGGACCTGCAACACTTCGCCGCCAAGATGCGTGCCGGGGCTAACTCGGCGATCACGCAGTTCTTCTTCAACCCCGATGCCTACTTCCACTTCGTCGATGAAGCACGCAAGTTGGGTGTGGACGCGCCGATCGTGCCGGGCATCATGCCCTTCCACAACTACGCTCGCATCGCCCAGTTCGCGGCACGCGACGGCATTGAGATCCCGCGCTGGGTGGCCCTGAAGATGGAAGGCTATATGGACGATGTGGCCAGCATTCGCGAATTCGGGCTGGAGGTGATGACCCGCGTTTGCGAGCGCCTGATCGCCGGCGGCGCGCCCAGCATCCACTTCTATACGCTCAATCAATCCGCTTTGACGTTGGAGTTGTGCAAACGCCTCAGTCTTGGCTGAGCTTCTTGCGCAAGATCAATTTGAAGAAGCCCTCCCCGCGAGGGCTTTTTTGACTTTGCGTTAGATCAAGGGTTTACCCAGGCCAACAGCTTCAAATCTCTTCCATCGGGGCTGTTCCCGGCTTTTTAGGAAGTAGATCAATGACAAGCAAGCTCTTCAGCGTTATCGCCACCGTGTCCGCAGCCGCCGCTTTGGCCTGCACCTCTTTCGCCGCTCAAGCCCAACAAGAAGGCCCTTGGCTGGTGCGCGCACGCGCTGTGCATCTGGATTCGGCCAACACCAACAGCGACAAACTGCGCACCACTTTGAGCGCCGTGGTGGGTTCGCCTGCCGAAGCCTCGATCAACAACAAGTGGCTGCCTGAAGTGGACATCACCTACTTCATCACCCCCAATATTGCCGCCGAGTTGATCCTGACCTACCCGCAATCGCAAGACCTGTCGGTCACTGGCGTGGGCAAGATCGGCAGCTTCAAGCACCTGCCTCCCACCCTGAGCGCGCAGTACCACTTCAGCCCCACCAGCACTTTCCGTCCTTACGTGGGTCTGGGCGTGAACTACACCAATCTGTCCAGCATCAAGTTCGACTCGAACGTGGCGCCGCTGGACCTGAGCCTGAAGAACAACAGCTGGGGCTTCTCCGCACAGATCGGTGCTGACATTGAAGTTGCCAAGAATCTGTACCTGAACATCGACATCAAGAAGGTTCAGATCAAGACCACCGTCTACTCCAAGGGCACGGACATCGGCGAATTCAAGGTCGATCCGCTGCTGGTCGGCGTGGGCCTGGGCATGCGCTTCTAAGCCAGCCTAGCCATTGAAAAAGCCGCTGCCGCCCATCAGGGCCGCAGCGGCTTTTCTCTTTCGACTCGTTCGCCTTACAAGACGGCAAACGCATCCCGCGTCATATTCTCCGGCCCACCCTCGGCGCGGCAGACCACATCGTCCTCGATGCGGATGCCGCCGAAGCGGCCGAGGCGCTCCACCAAGGCCCAGTCCACCGAAGCAGATGCAGGGCTGGCCCGCAGTTGGCGCAACAGTGTCGGGATGAAATACAGCCCCGGCTCGATCGTCACCACCATGCCGGCTTGCAGCGTGCGGGTCAGGCGCAAATAGGGATGGCCCTCGGGCTTGGGCGCCAGCGCGCCACGCTCGTCAGCCATGAAGCCACCAATGTCGTGCACCTGCAGCCCGAGCAGATGGCCGATGCCATGCGGCATAAAGCTCGAGGTCACGCGTTCAGCGAGTTGTGCCTCGACGCTCATCTTGACGATGCCCTGCTGCTGCAGGATGGCAGCGATACGACGATGGGTGCTGAGATGTATCTCACGGTAGTCCACCCCGGCGCGCACCTCGTCCACCAGCGCCAGCTGGGCGCTCTCCATTGCGGCCAGCAGCGCGTCGAACTCGGCGCTGGCGGCATTACCATGGGTCCAGGTGCGGGTGATGTCGGAGGCATAACCGTTCACCTGAGCGCCCGCGTCGATCAAGAAGCTGAGGCTCTCTGCGGGACGCTGCTCGTCTTGATACTGGTAGTGCAGCACGGCGCAGTGCTCGTTCAGCGCAACGATGCTGCCATAGGGCAGATCACGGTCGGTGTGCCCGGCGGCAATCAAGTAAGCGCGGTGGATCTCGGCCTCGGAGCCGCCGGCCAAAAAGGCAGCGCGCGCGGCCAGGTGCGCTGGCGCGGCGCGGCGTGAGGCGGCACGCATCTGCTCCAACTCATACTCGCTCTTGCAAGCTCGTGGGTAGTGCAGCAGGTTCAGCAGGTCGGCGGGGTTGTTCGGCTGCACGCCGTCCAGCGCCGCATCGGCCTCACCGATGATGGCCAAGCGGCCGGGCACTTTCAGATGAGCGGCCGCATCCTCGGCACGGCTGATGACGATCAGTTCCACATGCTCAATCCATTCCCCGGTCGGAGCGCTGGGCGGCACATGCCAGTAATCATCGGGCTGGTAATAGACCACGCGCGGCTTGTGACCGGGGCGCAGCAAGAGCCAGCTATTGGGGTGGTTGACCAAGGGCAGCCACTGCTTGAAATGCGGATTGGGCTGAAACAGATAGGGCCGATCGTCCAGAAAGGCAAATTTCTCGATGCCGGAGGCGATCAGCAGCGCGTCGAAGCCGCAACGGGCCAGCGCGCTCTCGGTGCGCTGCTGCAGCAGGGTCAGGTGTTGAGCGTAGGTAGTCATGGGCGCAGATTGTCAGCCATGGATGTCCCAGACCACACCCTCTTCGGTCAGCATTGCTTCCAGCGGCACATCATGAGGCTCGGCCTTCAACAGCGGCTGAAAGCCATGTGCATAAGCAATACCGGCCGTGGCGGGGCGCGGTTGCAAGGCGGCCAGCGTGCGATCCATAAAGCCCCCGCCATAGCCCAGGCGCAAGCCGAAAGGTCCATAGCCCACGCAAGGCACGATCAAGAGCTGCGGCTCGAACACCTCGGTGTCCTTGGGCTTGGGGATGCCGTAAGCATCCTCCTCCATCGGGCAGCCGGGATACCACACGTGAAAGCGCAGCGTGCCATGGGCCTTGTCCACCACCGGCAGGCCGATGCGGCGCTCGGGGTGGTTCTCGCTCCAGCGGTACAAGGCCGGCAGCGGGTCAAACTCGCCCTTGATCGGCCAATAAGCACCAATCGTCAACTCGGGGCGGCGCAAGAGCCAAACGCGCAAGACCTCTTGCAAGTGGTCGGCGAGTTCCAGCCGATGCGGCAGATTCAGGCGATCTTCGATCAGCTTGTGGCGCAAAGCGCTGCGGTCATTCAGATCCACGGACAATTCCCCTGGCAAAGGACGTAACAATCAGCCGGTACTTGGCTCGAGGTCTCGCGCCGGCTGAGTCTGATTGTGAGTGCAGTCGGCGTCCTGCCCCGGGCCATCCTGTCCGTTCAAACCCTTAATTTGACGCATGGCAAACCATCAAGAACTGCTGGACCACAGCCTTGAGCTGCTCAGCCCCCTGGGCCCCTTGCGCCATCGCCGCATGTTTGGTGGCTGGGGCATTTACGTGGACGACCTGTTCATCGCCATCATCGCCTTTGATCAGCTCTACCTGAAAGCCGACGCCCAGACTCGCGAGCAATTCCTGGCCGCCGGCTGCGCACCCTTTCAATACGAGCGCGAAGGGCAAGTGGCGACCTTGGGCTACTTCGTGGCGCCCGAGGAAGCAATGGAGTCTCCGGCGCTGATGGAGCCTTGGGGACGGCTGGCGTTGGGTGCCGCGCTCAGAGCACGGGCTGAGAAAGCTCGCCCCAAGACGTCCAAAGGCTTGACCAGGGCCAAGAAGGCGCCAGTCAAACGAACTACCCCTTGAGCTTACTTACATCGGAGCTACGCGAGTTGCTGCTGGTACAACTTTCTTCTCGCCCCTCTCAAGCCGCTAGAGTTCGCCGCATGCTGTCGAGGCATCCCTGAGGCGTCTATGAGAAATTCGCTCACTCAGACCCTCCGAAGGCTCCTGTACCTCGTGCCGAAAACACTGTCCGCTCCCCTGGGCGTGGCTTTTGCCTATTTATTCAGCCAGCGTCGACAATGGCGACATGGAAATAGTGCCCACACCGTCCAGCGTCTCAGGCTGCAGCGCCTGGCAATAAGGCCCAGGGTACGTCTCGGACCTTGCCATTAACAGCAACACTCTTTGCTTGAATCATGACCATCGCCACACTCTCGATCGCGCTCTTCATCTGCAGCTTCGCCACCCTGCTCTATGGTTACTTCAAGAACCACCGCCAGATCATGTTGGCTGCAGCGATTGCACTCTATCTTTCGGGCGTGTTCGGCGACTATGCGCACGTCGCGATGAGCGATGCACAGTCCGGCTTCCAGGCGGGTGTTAAAGCGACATCAGCCGCCAGCTCTCCGAATGGGGCTGCCGCCGAAAAGTGAGGCCGTACGCCCAGCAGAGCAGCATTCTTTTGCTATCGCTGAAAGCCGACGAAGGGGCTTGACCCTGGGGCCCAGCAAAGCGGCAATGCCCGTCGCTGCACTTGCTTCGCTAGACTTTTGTCAGCCTCTTCTTCCGCGCCCTTCAGTTCATCCCGCCCATGCAAGCCCTGCTCAACGCCATCGCCACGATGGCCCTGCCCGCCGACGCCCAGCGCATTTTTCATGGCCGAGGTGGCCTCTACCCTGGTTGCGAGCAGTGGTCGCTGGACGCCTATCCGCCGGTGCTGGTCTTGACCAGCTTTGAGCCCTGCAGCGATGAAGTATTGGCAACCATCCACGCCGCTCTCGCCGCGCGCTGGCAAGACCTGGCCCCAGGGCAGGCGCTGAACTGGGTCTACCAATGCCGCGCCGAAGGGCAGCTCAGCGAGACCCGCTTGATGGCAGGCCAGGTGCCGGAGCCTCATGTGGTGGTCGAGGCCGGCGCCCGCTATCAGGTGCATGTGCTGAAAGGCCAGAACCATGGCCTGTTTTTGGACATGGCCGAGGGCCGGCGCTGGGTTCGCGAGTTTGTGCAGCAGCGGCGCGCCGTCAAACCCGAGCTGAAGGTGCTGAACCTGTTCGCCTACACCTGCGCCTTCTCGGTGGCGGCGCTGCAGGCCGGCGCGCACAAGGTCGTCAATATGGACATGAGCGCCGGCGCTCTGGCCATTGGGCGACAGAACCATCGCTTGAACGATTTGCCGACCGGCCATGAGGCCGGCGCCAGCTTCCTGGCCCATGACATCTTCAATTCCTGGGGCAAGATCACTCGCGGCGGGCCTTATGAGCTGATCATCCTGGACCCGCCCAGCTATCAAAAAGGCAGCTTTGTGGCGACCAAAGACTACGCCCGCCTGATGCGCCGCCTGCCCGATCTACTGGCCTCGGGCGGCCATGCCATGCTGTGTCTGAACACACCCAAGCTTGATCAGGCCTTCTTGAAAGACCAGATGCAGGCCCTGGCGCCGGAGTTGCAGTTCGTCGAGCGCGTGGCCAACCCGGCGGTGTTTGCCGATGTGTCGGACGAGCGATCGCTGAAGGTCTTGATTTACAGAACCCCGGGCTGACTGACCGCCGCCAAATCAACCAAGGCCTCTTCGTCACCGTTCATATAGAGCCGCTTTCCCAGCCGCGGGTAGTCACAGACATCCAACTCCAACTGCGTTCGTGCCGCGATAAAGACCAGAGGCTCTGTGCCGGTGTTGATCAAGGTGTGCGCCGCACCCTGGGCCGCAAAGCCAAGAAAGTCGCCAGGGCCGAGGGCATGCAAGACACCGTCGATATCGGCATGGCCCTGGCCGGCAAGGATGTAGAAGCACTGCTCCTCATACAGATGGCGGTGGTATTCCCAGGCTTGCCGCCCCGGTTGCAGCGTCACCAGTTGAATGCCCAGGGCTTTTAACCCCGTCAAGTCCGACAAAGATCGACTGTCACGCATCGCCTGCGGATTCAGTGCATGAATCTTGCTGAGCTGCGGCAGTACAGCGATATCGGCGGCCTTGAGTAGGCTGACAGGGTTGGTTTGCACCACGGCTGCAAGCTGATCAGGCTGCGGGCTGCAGCGAAGTCAGCGCCATCGCGGACTGTCGCCGTGACCGCGCCACCGGCCGAGACGCAAACTCTTTGCACGCAGCCGGCGGCACCAGCAGCTGAAACGCCGCTTGCGGCCAGGCCTCCAGCACCACCTGACTGCCCGAGGCCAGGGCCAGGCTTTCGCCGGCTTGCAGCCAGATGTCTTGCGCTGGCGCCTGGGCGCTGCCCTTCAGCGTCAGCCATAGACGGCCTTCGCTGACGCTAAGTTCACGGGCACCGGGCCCAATCGGCAGACTCAAGGCCTCGCCCGAGGCCAGGCGCCACAGCGCTTGTTCTTGCGAATTGCTCATGACTTCACTCCCTTCTTCATCCCCTGACAGCATCACCGAAACCGCGGCGACTCTTAACTGACAGGCTTGAATGCTAGGGATGGAGCCTCGGCGCGTCCAATGAGATCGGCGAAATGGATTGATACCATTCACGCATGAATCAAAACGCTGACAACAAAACCGCATCGCCGCCGCGCGCCCAGCCCCAGCCCTTGCGGCAGCGCCCCTTGGCGGTAGGGCCGCTGCGCGCCTTTGAGGCGGTGGCGCGGCTCTTGAGCTTCAGAGGCGCGGCCGAGGAGTTGTTCCTAACGCAATCGGCCATCAGCCGGCAGATCCAATCCTTGGAAGAGGAATTGGGCTGCGCGCTGTTCTTGCGCGGTACCCGCCATGTGCAGCTGACCAGCGACGGCGCGACGCTGCAGGCCACGACGGTGCCGCTGCTGGAGCGACTGGACCAAACCGTGCGGCAGATGCGCGAGAAGCGCTCGCGCCGGGTGGTCAATGTCACCACCTTTGCCTCTTTTGCTTCACTCTGGCTGATCCCGCGCCTGGAGGCCTTTCAGCGCGAGCATCCGGACATCGATATCCGCGTCTCGGCCAATGACGCGGTGATCGAGCTGGACGACAGCGAATTCGACATTGCCCTGCGCTACACCGAGCGTGGCAACACGCCGAACCAAGCCACCCGATTGTTCGGTGAGACCCTGACGCCGGCGGTCAGCCGCTGGCTGGCAGCCCAAGCCGAACAAGGCGAGCGGCCGGCGCTGCGCAGCGCCGCTGATTTGGCGCATTACACCTTGGCCGAGGAGGACGACAGCCGTCCCACGGCCGAGTTCCTGAGCTGGCGGCGATGGTTGCGTGCGCATGGCGAGCCTGACTTGCAACCGCGCCGCTGGATGTACCTGAACTTCACCTACCAGCAAGTTCAAGCGGCATTGGGCGGTCAGGCGGTGGCGCTGGCAAGGCTGGCCTTGGTCAGCGAACAGCTGGAGCGCGGCGATCTGGTCGAGCCCTTTGGCCGGGCGGGCCGCATGAGCAGCCCGGTGGCCTATTGGCTGCTCTGCTCACGCCACAGCGAAGGGCGGCCCGAGGTCATGCAGTTCAGAGACTGGTTGCTCAAGCAGGCCGAGCAGACGCGGCGCGACATTGGCGAAGAGGCCGCGCCGGCCGCTTGAAGGACTCAGTCGGGCTTGGGCCGACTCAGCGAGGGCGGCACCGCCTCCTCAGGCGAGCCTGAGGTGCGGCTGCGAAACAGCGCCGCGCGCGACAGCATGATGGTGGTCACCGGCACCGTCAGTGCAAGAAAGATGATGATCAGCCAGGCATGCAGGGCCAGGCCTTGCTCCAGCGCCGAGAAGTAAATGATGGTGGCCAGGGTCACGCACCAGGCCGCAATGGTGAAGGTCAGCGCTGGCGGATGCATGCGCATGAAAAAACTCTTGAAGCGCACCAGGCCCAGCGCCGCGACAAACACAAACACGCCGCTGGCCAGCAAGAGCAGGGCCACCGGGATCTCCACCCAGAGTGGCAAGGCCAATTCAGGGCTCATTCGATCACCTCGCCGCGCAACAAGAACTTGGCCATGGCCGTGGAGCCGACAAAACCAAACAAGGCGATCAGCAGCGCAGCCTCGAAGTACATGGCGCTGCGGTAGCGAATCGCCAGCACCATCAGCGTCAGCATGGCGATGGTGCACACCACATCCAACGCCAGCACCCGGTCTTGCGAGGCCGGGCCGCGCACCATGCGCCACAAGCACAGGGTCATGCCCGCCACATAGAGCGCCAGGGTGCAAAGAATGGCACCAAACAGGAAGGTACTCATGATTCAAAAATCTCCATCAAGGGGCGCTCGTAGCGCGACTTGATCAGGGCCACTTCCGCCTCCGCATGTTCGAGTTCGAACATATGCACCAGCAAGGCGCTGCGGTCCAGGGCCAGCTCCGACCAGATGGTGCCGGGGATCACACACATGATGGCCGACAAGACCGCCAGCCCATTCGGGTCGCGCAGATCGAGCGGCACGGTGACAAAGCCCCCTTGAGGCAAGCGATCAGCCGGCCGCAGCGTGCCGCACAGCACCCGCCAGTTCCATACCAGCACATCCAGGCCCACCTGCCAAAACAAGCGGAAAGCCAGGCCGGGCTTTTTGAAGCTGCCCGGCGTGGGCCGCAAGGAGGCCGTCAAGCTCGGCGCCAACACGCCCACCGCAATGGCCAAGAGCCAATGCCCGAGGCTGAAGGCATCGTTGAGCAGCAGCCACAGGGCCACCAGGGCCAAGCTCAGCAGCGGCGCGGGGAAGAGGCGCTTCAGCCAGGGCTTGCGAGACGTGGCCCGAGTCATGGCTTGGCCTCCTGCGCTTGCCGCAGGCGTTCTGCGTTGGTCGGCGTGGGCACCGGCTGGGTGCTCAAGACGGCCTCGATATAGCCCTGCGGCTGGTAAAGCAATTGCGCCGTGGCACGGGCGTATTGGAACAGCCCCTCAGCGTGCACCGTCATGGCCACACACACCCCCAGCAGAAGCACGATGGGCGTCAGCTCGGCCACCCGCAAGACCGGCGCTGCGCGGTCCACCGGCGTCCAGAAAAAGCGAATCCCGGTGCGCGACAAGGCAATCAAAGCGAACAAGCCAGAGAGCATCAAAAGGCCCAAGAACACCCAGGCCGGGGCCGACACCGGCGCACTCGGCGGCCCCAGCAAGGCCGAGAGCATCAGCAGCTTACCGACGAAACCCGACAAGGGCGGCAGACCCGCCACCAAGAGGGTGCAGCACACAAAAGCCAAGCCCAGCAAAGCGGTGGCGGCGGGAATGGCGCGCCCAACCAACACCTCTTCGTCCTCATCCAGATTGGCCTCGCGCGCCAACTCTTGTTCGACCAGGGCAAAAGGCAGATGGTCTTCCTCATCCTCCGGCGCACGCTGCGCGGCTGGGTCCGGGTTGCGCGATCGATCCATCAACTCCGCCAGCAAGAAGAAAGCAGCCACCGCAAAAGTGGAGCCCGGCAGGTAGTAGAGCGCGCCGGCCGTCAACTCGGGCTTGGCAAAACCCAACACCGCCATCAAGGTACCGGAGGACACGATCACCGCATAACTGGCCAACCTGGCGGGCCGCTGCGCGCTGAGCAGACCCAGGGCGCCAAAAGCCAGCGTCGCCATGCCACCCCAGAGCAGCCACAAATGACCAAAGCCGGCCGAGGCGCCGGCTTGGTCTGAGAACAAAAGCGTGGACAAGCGCAGCAAGACGTAAACGCCCACCTTGGTCAGCAAAGCAAAGATCGCGGCCGAGGGTGCGCTGGCGGCGGTATAGGCCGGGCTGAGCCAGAAGTTCAGCGGCCACATCGCCGCCTTGGCCAAAAAGGCCACCGCCAAGACCGCGCAGCCGGCGTGCAACAGGGCGCGGTCACTGTCGGGGATATCCGGGATGCGCGCCGCCAAGTCGGCCATATTCAAAGTGCCGCTGACGCCGTAAATCAGCGCAGCGCCCACCAAGAACAGCGAAGACGCTGCCAAATTGATGGCCAGGTAATGCAGGCCCGAGCGCACCCGCGCCGGCCCGCTGCCGTGCAGCAAGAGCCCATACGAGGCCGCCAGCATCACCTCGAAGAAGACAAAGAGGTTGAACAGGTCACCGGTCAAAAAGGCGCCGTTCAAGCCCATGATTTGCAGCTGCAGCAGCACATGGAAATGCGCGCCCGCTTTGTGCCAGCGCGCCGAGGCAAACAACAGCGCCATCAAGGCCACCACAGCGGCCACCACCAGCATCAAGGCCGAGAGCCGGTCCAGCACCAACACGATGCCGAAGGGCACATCCCAGTTGGAGGGCAGATAGACGCCAAAGCCGATGGGCTGCGCGTCCTCCATGGCCACGCTGAGCATCAAGAACACCGCCACGGCCAGATTGCCCACGGCCGCCAACATCGAGAGCAAGGCCTTGCGGCGGTGGCGGCGCTCGCCCAGCATCAGCAGCAAGCAGGCGGCGAGCAGCGGCAGCAGAATCGGCGCCATGGTCAGGTGCGGCATCAGCGCCGCATTGGCCACCAGCGCCCAGTGCGTCAAGAGCGCCATCATGGCTGCGGCTCCTTTGCAGCAGCACTTGGCTCGGACAACTCGTCGGGCGTGCCATCCACATGGTCATTGCCAAAGAAGCCGCGTTGCGCCAGCAAGACCACCAGGAACAGCGCCGTCATCGCGAAACCGATGACGATGGCCGTCAGCACCAAGGCCTGCGGCATCGGGTCAATATAGTTTTGCAGCGTGGCCGGCACGCCGGCAGCCAAGACCGGCTCTTTGTCGATGCCCAAGCGCCCCATGCTGAAGATGAAGAGGTTGACGCCGTAGCCCAAGAGGCTCAGGCCAATGATGACTTGATAGGTGCGCGGACGCAGCAGCAACCAAACGCCGCAGCCGCTCAGCAGACCGATGGCACAGGCCATGACGAATTCCATCAGCTGAGCCCTTTCTGCGTCACTACTGCGACCCGGGCGGCCTGCACAGCCCGCTCGGCGGCTTCTTTCATGTCTTCCAGTTCTTCCTGGCGTTGAATGCGATGCCCACGCACCGCTTGGTGGCCCAGGGCCGTGAGGATCAGCAGTGTCGCCCCCACCACCAGGCTGAACACGCCGATGTCATAGAACAAGGCACTGGCAATATGGATCTCGCCCAAGAGCGGCACGTGGAAATGCGCGGTATGCGTCGTCAGGAAGGGATAGCCGAAGACAAAGGAGCCCATGCCGGTCAGCGTGGCGATCAGCAGCCCGTTGGCGATCCAGCGCTGCGGTCGCAGGCGGATATTGGCCTCCACCCACTGGGTGCCCGAGACGATGTATTGCAGGATGAAAGCGGTGGACAAGACCAGACCCGCCACAAAGCCGCCGCCCGGCTGGTTGTGGCCGCGCATGAAGAGATGCACCGCGAACACCACCGCCACCGGCAGCAGCAAGCGCACCAGCACCGCAGGGACCAGGAGATAGCCGCTGGCCGTATCGGTGGCAGTATTGGCGTGGACCAAATCGGTGTCGATATCACCCGCCAAGGCCTGCTGTTGCAGCGGCAACTCGGTGCTTTCGCTGGCGGGGCGGAAGCGCCGCAGCAAAGCGTAGACCGTCAGCGCGACGATGCCCAGCACGGTGATCTCGCCCAAGGTGTCGAGGCCGCGGAAGTCCACCAACATCACATTGACCACATTGGTGCCAAAGCCTTCGGGCAGGGCGCGCTCCAAGAAAAATGGCGAGATGCTTTGCGAAAAGTCCCGCGTCATCATGGCGTAGGACAGCAAGGCCATGCCGCCACCGACGCCCAACGCCAGCAGCAGATCGCGCGCGCGGCGGACGCGGCGGCGGGCTTTGTCCAGCAGCGTTTCGGCCAAAGCCTCGGCAGCCTCCAGCGCCTCAATCCGCTTGGGCAGCCAGCGCAGGCCGAGCAAGAGCAAGACGGTGGTGACGGTCTCCACCGAGAGCTGGGTCAGGGCCAGATCAGGTGCCGAGAACCAGGCAAAGGTGATCACGGTGCACAGGCCCGCCACGCCCATCATGGCCAGCGCCGTCAAACGCTGGAACTTGGCGGCACGCGCGCAGGCCAAGGCCGCCGCGCCACCGATCAGCCAGAGCAAGGCAAACATCGGCGCAAAAGGCACCGGCGGCCGTTGCCCCGCGAAGAACTGCGCGCCCTGAGCCGCCAGCGCCGTCGCTGCGAGCACAACCATCACCAACAAGAGCAACTGGGTTTGCAGGCGCCGACTGCTGAACAGACGCAACAAGCTGCGCGAGCCAGCGGTCAAGCGCGCCAAGCTTTGTTGGAAGGCGCGCTTGCCACTGAGCGCACCGATGATCGGCGTGCGCTTGAAGTGCTCTCGCTGCAAAGGGCCGCGCAACAAGGCATACAGCGCAATGCCGCCGAACAGGGCGATGAAGCTCATCAACAAAGGCGTGTTGAAGCCGTGCCAAACGGCCAAATCGAATTCAGGCAAGACCCCGCCGACGACCGGCGCAGCAGCCGCGCTCAAGACGCTCTGCATGGTCCATTGCGGCAGCGTGCCCACCAAGAAGCAGGCCAGCACCAATAACTCAACCGGCACGCGCATCCAATGCGGCGGCTCATGCGGGTGGCGCGGCAGCTCGGCGCTGCTGTCGGGCCCGAAGAAGACATCAACCGTGAAGCGCAGCGAATAGACCACGCTGAAGATGCCCGCTAGCACCGCAGCCACCGGCAGCAGCCAGTCAAACCAAGGCGCGCTGGTCACAAAGACGGCTTCGCTGAAGAACATCTCCTTGGAAATAAAGCCATTCAGCAGCGGCACGCCGGCCATGGCCGCGCTGGCCACCATGGCCAGGGTGGCGGTGACCGGCATGCTGCGGCGCAGGCCGCTAAGACGGCGAATGTCGCGGGTGCCGGTCTCATGGTCGATGATGCCCACGGCCATGAAGAGCGAGGCCTTGAAGGTGGCGTGGTTCATGATGTGGAAGACCGCCGCCACCGCGGCCAAGGGGCTGTTCAGGCCCAAAAGCGTGGTGATCAAGCCCAGATGAGAGATGGTGGAGTAGGCCAGCACGCCTTTCAAATCGGTCTGGAAAATGGCGATGAAGCCACCCAGCAGCAAGGTGCACAAGCCCGCGCCGGTGACGATCCAGAACCATTGATCGCTGCCGGCCAGCACCGGCCACAAGCGCGCCAGCAAGAAGACGCCGGCCTTCACCATGGTGGCCGAATGCAGATAGGCCGACACCGGCGTCGGCGCGGCCATGGCGTTAGGCAGCCAGAAGTGAAACGGAAACTGCGCGCTCTTGGTGAAGGCGCCGAGCAAGACCAGCGCCAAGGTGGTGACATAGAGCGGATGCGCCCTCACCTGCTCGCCCGCGGCCAAGACCACATCCAAGTCATAGCTGCCGACGATATGGCCCAGCACCAGCACGCCGGCCAACAAGCACAGGCCGCCAGCGCCGGTGACGGTCAATGCCATGCGGGCGCCGCGCCGCGCATCACGCCGGTGATGCCAGTAGCCGATCAAGAGGAAGGAGAACAGGCTGGTCAGCTCCCAGAACAGCACCAGCTGCAGCAGATTGCCCGACAAGACCACCCCGCTCATCGCGCCCATAAAGGCCAGCAGGAAGGAGAAGAAGCGCGGCACCGGGTCGTCCGGCGACATGTAGTAGCGCGCATAGAGCACCACCAGCGCCCCCATGCCCAGCACCAGCAGGGAGAACATCCAGGCAAAGCCATCCATGCGCAAGACAAAGTTCAGGCCCAGCGAAGGCAGCCATTCAAACTCCTGCCGGATCACGCCGCCGGCAGCGACTTCAGGAAAGAGTAAGGCCGCTTGCAGCACGCAGAACAAGGCCACCGCGCCGGCCAGCGTGGACTCAAGATTGCGCGCATTGGCGGGCAAGACCGCCGCCAACAAGCTGGCCAGAAACGGCAGCGCCACCAGGCTGATGAGCCCGAAGCTTTGAAAGAAATGCTGAATGCTGTCGAACGAAAAAGTCATGGAGACAGGGCTGTCCTTCGCGTGTGATCAAGGCCGCGCAGGCCTGGCCAACCAAGGGTGGGCCAGCGGGACATCAGCCTGCGAGCTTGGCGCCCAAGCATACCGGAGTCATTTTCCAGCGCTAACATCAAGCATCCTCAGCGCCCCGATTCCCATTCATCCGCACCGATTCACGCATTCAAGAAGGAAGCCGTCATGCCCTCTATCTCTCGCAAGAACTCGGCTGCCCCGACCCTGTTGGTGCTCGCCCTGCTCAGCCTGGCCGGCTGCGCCAATATGGACGAAACCCAAAGGGGAACGGCCAGCGGCGCGGCCATCGGTGCGGTGGCAGGTGCCATTCTCAGCTCGGCCACCGGCGGCAACGCGGGCACAGGCGCCGTCATTGGCGGCGCGCTGGGCGCCGTGGGCGGCAATCTATGGTCCAAAAACATGGAAGAAAAGCGCCGCGCCATGGAGCAAGCCACCCAAGGCACCGGCGTGGAAGTGACGCGCACGCCGGACAACCAGCTGAAGCTGGAAGTGCCCAGCGACATCTCCTTCTCCGTGGGCAGCGCAGCGATTGAGCCGCGCTTGCGGCCGGTGCTGGATGCCTTTGCCAACGGCCTGAGCGGCCAGGGCAATCTCTTGGTGCGCATCGTCGGCCACACCGACAGCACCGGCTCCGATGGCATCAACGACCCGCTGTCCAAGCGTCGCGCTGAGAGCGTGCGCGACTATCTGGAGGATCGCAGCATCAGCGGCAACCGCATTGAAGCCGTCGGCCGCGGCTCTCGCGAGCCGGTGGCCGGCAATGACAGCGCCGAGGATCGCGCCAAGAACCGCCGGGTGGAGATCTTCCTGCGCGAGCCGCAGGCCAAGAGCTGAGCCTGGGCTTAAGGGCTTTGCGGACTTGCCGCCGCATCCGCTGAAGCCGAGCAGTCGCTCAACAAGAAGCTAAGTAGCTGCCGCACGACCGGGCGGTCAAGCGCCGCACGGCGATAAACCAGGTAATAGCTTTGCTGCAAGGGGCCAAGCTCACTCGGCGGTTTGGCCTTGCTCGCTAGGGTCTGCCCCGCCAAAGGCTCGAGCAAGCGCCCCTCGCGCAGGTCGTCCTGCACCAAGAGTCGCGGTGCCAGCGCCAGCCCCAAGCCTGCGCGCGCCGCTTCCAAGCACATCATGCCGTTGGCAAAGCTGGCGCTACCGACGCCGCCCTCTTCCAACTGCTGCTCCAGCATCAAGCCACAGGCCTGCAGCCAGCGCGGCCAACTGGGGTACTCGCTCATACCTTGCAAGGGGCGATCGTGCAGCAGGCGCAAGCGCGTCCAGTCGCTGTCCAAACTCAAGCCCTGCAGGCCCAAGCTCTGCAAGTAGGCCGGGCTGCAGACCGGAATCACCTCGGTGCTGAACAGCAACTGGCTACTGAGCTCGGCCCCCACGGCGGGCTGATAGTCCAGCAACAGGTCTTGCCGCTCGACATCGCGATCCAGCTCGGACTCGATTTCCAGATGGCAGTTGGGCAGCGCCGCCATCAGGGCCGGCAGGCGTGCCAGCAACCATCGATGACACAGCAAGGGTCGCACCGACAGATGCACCGTCTCCAGCTGGCGCCCGCGCAAGCCCTGCGTCGCCTGGCGCAAGATGCTGAAGGCTTCGCTGACCAAGGGCAGGTAGCGCTCACCCTCCGCTGTTAAACGCAGGCTCTTGGTTTCGCGCACAAAGAGCTGCACGTCCAGATAATCTTCCAGTTGCTTGACATGCAGGCTGACCGCGCCGGGCGTGACAAACAGCTCTTTGGCGGCCGCCGTAAAGCTGAGCTTGCGGGCGGCCACTTCAAAGGCGCGCAAAGCATTCAGCGGCGGCAGACGCTCCTTCAACACGGGGCGCAGCGATTCCAAGGGGGCGCGGGATGAACTCATGAATCAAGGCAGATCAAGATACGGCGTCTGACTGTAAGGCCGGTTCGCATGAGCGACGCCGCGCTCGGTGTTCGGCGCCGCCTGCATCTGAAACACCAGCTCGCCGCCTTGCATCAGATCTTCATGGCGCAGGACGCTGGACGCATGCACTTGGCCGTTCAAAAAGACTTCACCAACAAAAGCATTCTGCGCCGTCAGCCCTTCGGCACGGACGCTGAACTCACGCCCATTGGGCAATTTGAGTCGGGCCTGCTGGACGAAGGGCCGGCCGATCACATATTCATTGCTGCCCGGCGCCACCGGGTAAAAGCCCAGGGCGGTGAAGAGCAGCCAGGCCGACATCTGGCCCAGATCGTCATTGCCCGCCAGACCGGCCGGCCCACTGGCGTACTGCATCGGCACGATTTGGCTCAGGCGTTGCTGGGTCTTCCACGGGGCACCCGCATAGGCATACAAATAGGCGATGTGGTGGCTGGGTTCGTTGCCATGCGCGTAGTGGCCGATCAGGCCGGAGATGTCCTCCATATGCGCGTACATCTTGGGATTGGTTTCGGCCTCGAAGATCTCATCCAGGCGATTCACCAAGCCGGCATCACCGCCCAGATTGCCCACCAGGGCCGCGCAGTCATGCGGCATATACCAAGAATATTGCCAAGCGCTGCCCTCGGTGTAGTCGCTGCCATAGCCGGCGGCCGTGGGGTCAAAAGGCAGGCGGAACTGGCCGTCGCTGCCTTTGCCGCGGACAAAGCCGGTGGCGGGGTCGAGCAGATGACGGAAGCTCTGCGCACGTTGGTAGTAACGGGCCGCCACCGAGTGCTCGCCCAGAGCTTCGGCCATGCGGGCCAGGGTCCAGTCGTCGAAGGAGTACTCCAGCGTCTTGGAGGCGCCCTCGCCTTCCTTATCAAACGGGACATAGCCATGCTGAAGGTAGTCACCGATGCCGCCGTAAGGCGTGTACTCGGCACTGGCCTGCATGGCGCCCAGCGCGGCCTTGGCGTCAAAGCCACGCAAGCCCTTGAGGTAGGCGTCGGCGATCACCGGCAGGGCGTGGTAGCCGATCATGCACCAGGTCTCCAGGCCATGAAATTGCCAGACCGGCAAGATGCCATGCGGGCTGTACTGCTGAGAGGCCAGCAGCGAGTTGATGAAGTCGCCATTGCGTTGTGCGCCCTGCGTCAGCAAGAGCCAGGGATGCAGGGCCCGATAGGTATCCCAGAGCGAGAAGGTGGAGTGGTAGCTGAAAGACGGGCCAAAGTCCTTGGCCTGGTGCACCGCGTTGTCGGGCCCGCGGTAGCGGCCGTCAACATCCATGAAGAGGCTGGGCGCCTGGCAAGCGTGGTAGTGCGCGGTGTAAAGGCTGGTGCGCAGTTCGGGCTCGGCGTCGATGGCCATCACCTCCAAGGTGTCGGCCCAGGCCTTGGCGGCCAGCAGGCGCTGGGCCTCGAAGTCCCAGCCCGGCATCTCGCTCAGGTTCGCGATGGCGCCGTCTTCGCTGACGGCCGAGATGCCCACCTTGATCAGTAGTTGCTGGTCGGGCGGGATGTCGAACTCAAAGGCTGCCACCAGCGCGCGGCCTTCCAGCACGCGCTTCTCATGCGCCTCGCGGCCGGGCGTTCGAAAGCCGCGGTACTCCACATCGGTCTCGGTGTTGTGGAACTCGTGGCGGGCAAGCGGACGCGAGAACTCGATGGCGAAATAGAGCTGGCGGCCCGGCGCCCAACCGCGCGTCTCGCGCATGCCGGTCAGCAGCTGCGGCGTGCGCAGGCGCAGCCTTGACCACAGGTTTTTCCCCGGGTGGTTGTAGACGCTGGAGCGCAGGTCCAGCAGCAGCTTTGGGGCTGCGCCGGGCTCGAAGTGATAACGGTGCAGGCCGACGCGATCACTGCAGGTCAACTCCACATCGATCTCATGGTCCAGCAGGCGCACCGCGTAATAGCCGGGCTGAGCGCGCTCCAGATCATGCGAGAAACGCGAGCGATAGCCAGTCATGGCGCGCTCGGGGTAGCCGGGCTCCAGCTTGGTGGCGCCGGTGAAGGGCATCAAGAGCACATCGCCCAGATCGCCATGGCCGGTACCAGAGAAATGCGTGTGCGAGAAGCCGAGGATGGAATCGTCTTCATAACGATAGCCAGCGCACCAGGGGTAGGCCTGGCGGTGGTGGCGATGCTGGGTGTCCGGGCCGACCTGCACCATGCCGAAGGGTCGGGTGGCCGCCGGGTGGCAATGGCCGTCGCCGCCGGTGCCGATGAAAACGTCAACCGCGGCATAGGCCGAATCGGTCGCGAACTGGCCCTGCGATGCCGGCCCTTGAGGCTGGCTGGGCGTGTTGAAAATAGACATGGTCTTGAGCGCCGGGGCGACACCGGCAGCGGAGAGAATTTCGAAGTGCAGCCATGCTAGTGGCGGCAGGGTCAAAGCGCGCGGCCACGATGGGCGATTGTTTCTGGGTGCTGGGGTCAGCTTTTTTAAGGGGCTTCCAAAACGCAAGAAAAGGACGGGCCTCTTGCAAGCGCCCGCCCTTCTCATCTCATGGCCCCCGCACTCAGCCGGTGGCCTTGGTTCAGCCGCCTCAGAAGCGATAAGCGCCGGTCAGGTAGACGGTGCGCATCATGGGACTGGCGTAGCGCGAGTCATAGCCCACCTGGTGACCCGAGCCCGAGCGCAGGCTCAGGGGCGGCTCCTGGTTAAGCAGGTTCTTCACACCCAGACGCAGCTCCAAGGCCGGGTTGACGTTCCACTGCCCCTGCCAGTCCAGCGTCATATAGCGGGGCACATCGAGGGTGATGGTGGTGTTCTTGTTGGTCGCCAGGTCACGCACAGGCGCCGTGCGATCGGCATAGCCCGAGCGCATATTCAGGGCAAAGCTATTGCTGATGCCCCCTGAGTCCAGCGTCACCGTGGCACGCGCAATATTGCGCGCCGTCACCCCGCCGTTTTCGCCGTAACGGCCCAGGCTGCTGGTGAAGTCGTCCGTGGTGCCCGCGCGGGTGTAGGAGGACTCGATCATGTACGTGCCGCTCAGCTCGCCGGTCAGGCGCCCAATGTCGGTGTTGGCGCGAGCGATCAGGTTCCAGTCGACGCCACGGTAAATGGCCTGACCAATATTGGTGGAGACGTTGCGGAAGGCGTAATAGGCCTGCTTCTCCTTGGGTTGCTGAAAGGTGGTGAACAAGTCCTTGTACTTGGCCGGGTCAGCAAAGGCCTGCTCTTCCGACACGCCGGAAACCGCATCCTTCAGCTTAACCTGCCAATAGTCCAGGCCGATGCCGAATTGGGCCGTGGGCTCGAAGCGAATGCCGAAGGCCGCTTGCTTGGAGGTCTCGGGCCGCAGCTGGGCATTGCCGCCAGACATCTGGGTGTACTGGTCCGGGCCCAGCTTGCAAGGCGCTGTATTGGGGACGGGGCAGTCGTAGCGGCCGCCGGTCACACCAAAAGGCACTTCGGGCTGAGCGATGTCCAGCATCGAAGGCATCTTGAAGCCGGTGCCGTAGGAGCCGCGCAGCAGCAGGCTAGACAGCGCCTGATAACGACCCGAGATCTTGTAGGTGGTGCCGCTGGCGCTCTTGCCCACAGTGCTGTTGTTGAGCTTGTCCTTGATCGCGCCGGTGTTGTCATAGCGCAGGGCTGTGGTCAGCTCCAGCCCCTTGATGATGGGGATCAGGGCCTCGACGAAGACGCCGGCCGTGTGGCGCTCCAGCTTGTAGGCTTCGGTCGGGCTGTAGTTGTAGATATCGCCATTGGTGGCCGCGACGGAAGGTGCCTGCTCATAGCTGTAGTGACGCAGGTCGCCACCCAGGCCCAGACTCAAAGCGCCACTGGGCAGTTTGAGGACCTCGCCGGAGGCTCGCACATCGATGCCGGTCAAAGCGGTCTTGGCGGTCGAGGTCTGGCCGTGGAAGATCGAATCCTGCATCTTCTGCAGCGCCTCGGGCGTCTGATTGCCGGCGGGGACAAATGGGTCAAAGCTGACATTGGCCATCATGGCCTCAAACTTGTCGGTGCGGAAGTAGCCCCCGTCATAGACCTCATCGCTCTTGCTGGCCGAATAGGTCAGGCCACCGCTGAGGCTCCAAGAACCCAGCTCGGCCTCGGCACCCAGCACAAGGTGCTGGGTGTCGTAGTGCTGGCGAGTGGTGCGCAGGCCGAAGTCCTGGCCGCGGTAAGCGGCGGTCACATCGGTGACGTTGGCGACCTGCTCGGCACTCAGATAGGGCAGGATGGACTTCTTGAAGTAGCTCGAACTCAGCGGAATGTCGATGGGCACCGGGTTGGCCGCCACGCGCGAGGTGATCAAAAACTTGGACAAGGCGACGTCCGAGAACAGGCGCAGCGAGTCATTGACCTTGAATTGGCCGGAGACAAACAGTGCGTCGCGCTTGTTTTCGGGATAGATCTCGATGGTGCTGGCGAAGTCAAAGCTGCAACGCTCGGTCACCACATCCTTGCTGACGGCGTTGGACAAGCTATAGAAATTGCGCTCCGCGCACTGATTGCCATTGCCCTTGTAGTAGGGATTGAAAACCCAGGCCGGCAGCTTGGCCTCAGGCTTGAACTTCACCGTGGCATTGGCGGGCACGGCGTAGGAGCTGGTCTGGTCGTAGATGTAGTTCTTGCCCTGGAAGCTCACCGGCAAATAGGAGGTGCTGCCGAACTTGCGGTCGGTGGCGGCCAACTGGCGCTGCTCGTCGTGGCGGTAGGACAGCATCACATTGAAGCGGTCTTTGTCGATATCCCCCACGCCGCCGGTGATGCTCAGATTGCCGTTGCGGCCGCCGCCCTCCAGGGGAACACCCAGCCCTGCCTCGATGCTGAAGCGTTGCACATTCTTCTTCAGCACAAAGTTGATCACCCCAGCAATGGCGTCGGCACCATAAAGCGCAGAAGCGCCATCGGTCAGCACTTCAACACGCTCGACGGCGCTCAGGGGGATGGAGTTCAGGTCCACCGCATTGCCCGAACCATAGGGCGCCACGCGGCGACCGTTCAAAAGCACCAGGGTGTAAGAGGCCCCGATGTCATGGATGCTGGCCTCGGCGCGACCGCCACCTCCGCCGACAGCACTGTCAATCACCGCAAAGCCCTGCATGGCCGGCAGACGCTGGATCACCTCGGCGGCCGAAGTGGCGCCGCTGCGGGCGATTTCCTTGGCTGTCACCACCTGCACCGGCAGCGAGCCCTCGGACGCGATGCGCTTGATGGACGAGCCGGTGATCTCCACCCGCTCCAGCTGTGCGGCGTCTGCCTGGGTCTGCGCCTGAGCCGCGCTCAGGGCCGTGCAGGCCGAGACCAGAACGGCCAGGGCTCGCGAGATATGTGTGGGCTTGAACATGAATGATGTCTCCTCGGTGTGCGAAAGAATCTTTGAACTCTCAAGACTTGCCCGCAGCAGGAAGGCACTAACGTAGACCTCGAGCGGCTTGCGGCAAACCAAGCGGCGCAGTGTGGTGGGCACATGGCGCCCCCACAAGCGAGCAAAGCTGCGGCTGAATTCAAAGAAAACTGGGCGAGGACAAACCCCTGACCCAGAAAAGCTGCGAGCCAGACTCAGTTCTGCTCTATCGCCTTCCCTGCCTTGCGCACGAAGAATGGAGCCATCCTTAGCCAAGGCGCAGGTCCAGCCATGCCGAAACGCAGCTCAAACGCTGACGAGGCCGCTGACATGACGCTTGAAACACATCCAATGAACATTCGCCTCTTTCTGTCGCTCGCGCTACTGGCATGGTCCGCCGCCCGGGCCGAGCTGCCGCCCGCAGCGCCCAAGCTCTCGCCCACCGTCGCGCCCGATGACGCCGGCTGGGTAAGGGTGGCCACACCGGCGGTGGACTACAAGAACGACGGATCCCCGGGTGCCCAGGCCTTCGCGGCCCTGGTCCCCGATATCGACCGCTATGTGCACGCCATCGCGCGCGGCGTGGTGCAGCGCCTCTACAAAAGCCCGGCCGACGTCCCCGCCTTCAAGACGCTGGAGCTGCGCATTCGAGAATGGCATGGCGAAAAAGGCAGCGTAGAACCCCAAGACGGCATCGCCTGGAAGGACGGCGAACCGCCCGAGCGCATCATCGTCAACGTCAACACCCGCTGGCTAGAAAAGTACGCGGCCAAGGGCGGCAATATGGCCGACGAGGTCAAGGGCATCCTGTTCCACGAAATGGTCCATGCCTACCAGCATTACGAAGGCATGCACGGCGCAGCCCTGGAAAGCTTGGCCGATTTGGTGCGCTACCAAGCTGGTTTCGGCTATGCCAAGGACCGCCGCGTGGGCGGCAGCTACACCGACCCCTACAAGTCGGGCGCCTTCTTCTTTGCCTACCTGGTTGAGCAAAAAGGCTTCGCCGACTTTGGCCCCTGCTTCAATGCCACAGCAAAACCTGGCTCCCAGTTCAAATGGACCTGGGAGAACGCGATCGGTGCTTGCGCCGGCGGCGGCGACGTGAAAGCGCTATGGTCCGAGTACCAGGCATGGATCCCCACTCAAACGACGAAGTAATGCGCGTGCGTCATCCCATGGGCTCACAGGGGACCGATCTCGCCACAATAGTGGGCAGGCGAGGCATCATCCGCCGTCCTCGCGCAATGCCAACAGAGCAAACATGACCCCGAATTCCTTGCGTCGCCGCCAACTTCTGGGTGCCGGCATTGGCCTGCCCTGGCTCGCCGCGCCCGAACTCAGCCAAGCCGCAGACGGCACCAAAACCCTGCGCTTGGCCTTCAAGGCGGCCGAGACCGGTTTCGACCCGGCCCGCATCTCCGACGGCTACTCGCGCGCCGTGACCGGCCATATCTTTGAAGCCTTGTTCTGCTTCGATCCGCTGGCCCGGCCGGTACTGATCAAGCCCTTGACGGCGGCGGCCCTGCCCGAGATCAGCAGCGACTTCAAGACCTTCACCATTCGCTTGCGGCCCGGCATCTTGTTCGCCCCCGACCCGGCCTTCAAAGGCCAGCCGCGTGAGTTGGTGGCGGCCGACTATGTCTACAGCTTCAAGCGCATCGTGGACCCGGCGACTATGTCGCCGATGCTGCCCTTTTTGCTAACGGCCCAAATGCTGGGCCTGAACGAGCTGCGCGAGCAGGCGCTGAAGAGCGGCAAGGGCCTGGACTACGAACAAGACATCCCCGGCCTGCGCGCCCTGGACCGCTACACCTTGCAGATCCGCGTGGCCGAACCGCGCCCGCGCCTGATCGAACGCCTGGCCAGCAGCGATATCTTTGGCGCGGTGGCCCGCGAGGTGGTCGAAGCCTATGGCCGCGATGTCGACGCGCATCCGGTCGGCACCGGCCCCTACCGGCTGGCGGAATGGCGGCGTTCCTCGCGCATTGTGTTGGAGCGCAATCCGGTCTACCGGGAACGCTTCTACGACGCCGCGCCGGCGGCCGACGACGCCGAGGGTCAGGCCTTGCTACAGCGCTTCAAGGGCCGGCTGCTGCCGATGGTGGATCGGGTGGAGATCGCCATCATTGAAGAAGACCAGCCGCGTTGGCTGTCCTTCTTGAACGGTCAGCTGGACATCCTCGCGGCCCCGGGCGACGGCGTGCCACCGCCCTTCATCAGCCAAGCCGTGCCGCACGGCCAACTGGCGCCGTTTCTGGCCAAGCGCGGGGTGCAGCTGTTCAGGCAACTCAATGCCGACTGCTCGCTGATCTATTTCGGCATGACCCATCCGGTGGTGGGCGGCCTCTCGCCCGAGCGCATCGCGCTGCGCCGCGCCATTTCCCTGGGCTACGACGTGCGTCGCAATATCGCCTTGGTGCGCCGCGGCCAGGGCATCCCGGCGCAAAGCCCCATCGTGCCGCACACCAGTGGCTACGACCCCGCCTTCAAGAGCGAGATGGGCGAGTTCGACCCGCAACGCGCCAATGCCTTGCTGGATGCCTATGGCTGGGGCCAGCGCGATGCCGAGGGCTTTCGCTTGCAGCCGCAGGGCGAGCGCCTGACGCTGGAGGTGGCCACCACGCCCGACCAGGCCGCAAGGCAGAGCGATGAGCTGTGGCGCATCAATCTGCAGCGCCTGGGTCTGCGGGTCCAATTCATCACCGCCAAATTCCCCGAACATCTGAAGTCGGCGCGCGCCGGCAAGCTGATGATCTGGGGCTTTGCCGTGCAGTCCGACGTGCCCGACGGGCTGGCTGCGCTGGCGCGCTACAACGGTCCGCAGGCCGGTTCGCAAAACGTCTCGCGCTTTTCGCTACCGCAGTTGGATCGCTTGTACCAGCGTCTGGAAGCCTTGCCCGACGGCCCCGAACGCGAAGCCGTGTTCCGCGAAAGCAAGCGCCTCGCAGTGGCGTTCGCGCCCTACAAAATTGTCGCCCATTTGATCAGCAACGATGTCGCTCAGCCCTGGGTGCAGGGCTATCGCCGCCCCTTGTTCTGGAGCGACTGGTGGCAGTATGTGGATCTGAGTTCGACCCCGCGCTGACGCTGCCCCGGCGGCTTTCGCCCGGCAGTGGTCCGCAGATCAGCTCGCGCAAATGCAGGCGTTCCGGCCGCCAAGACCCAGCGGCCCAGCCCACATGCGCAGGCCCCTGGTGAATCGGATGGAAGCGACTGCCGAAGACCCAATCCCACCAGGGTACGACGGTGCCATAGTTGCCGGCCTCGTTCAGCAACACGCTGTGATGCCAGCGATGCGGCTCCGCCCCACCCAGCCAAACGCGCAAACCGCGCAGACTGCCCGCCACATTGGCATGCGCCGCCAACTCCTGTGCCTGAATGAATAGCGCGGCCCAAAGCATCAAGTCCGCCGGCACCTGCAGCAAGAACCAGGGCAGCCAGCGCCCCAACTTGTTCCACAGCAGATTGAAGGGATGGACCAACACGCTATTGCTGGTGTTCACGGCCGTCGGCCAGTGATGCAGGGCATGCCATCGCCACAGCGCGGGCCGCTCATGGGCCCAGCGATGCAGCCAGTACGGCAGGAACTCACCCACGGCGATCACCAAGATCAATGCGATCGGCAAGGGCAGGATTTGCCAGCCTTGCTGCAACAGTAGGCTGACGCCAGCTTGTGCACCCCCAACCATGCTGTATTCACGCCAAGCCAGCGCAACCAGATTGGCCCCCAGCGAGAACAGGGTGTCCACAAGCGCGGCCAGACCTAGCGAGCTGGCATCGCGCCGCATATCGGCGGCATTGGCCTGCCAATCGGCACGCCCCGGTCGCAAGCGTTCGCACAGCATCAACCAGGCCAGCGCCAGCAGCGTGCCCGCGGCAAGGGTCAACTCATGACTCCAGCCCCAGTGCCAAGTCAGCAAAGCATAGGCTGGCAGGGCCAACAGCAGGATCAGGTGCGGCCAATTGAGCGGCTCGGGATTGAATTCAGCGGTAGGCAATAGGACTTGGCGGCGCGAGGCATCATGGTCTTTCATGGGGCATGATGCTGAGCCTTCTGATCGCCTTGCGCATTAACCTAGGTTCATGGAATCACAGCCCTGCCCACTTTGCGGCCCCGCCTTTGTCGAATGGTTGGCGGCTTGCCCCCAGCGCTCGGCGCGCTGGCAAGCGCTGCCGCGACGCAAGCTGCGCCGCGGCCAACGCCTCTTGGCCCAAGGGGAGACCATAGACCGGATCTGGTGGATGGAGCAGGGTTTGGCGCGCGGCTTTTTCCTCGACACCGAAGGCCGCGAGCGCAACCATGCGTTCTACGCCGAACTTGACTGGTTGGGTGCGGCCAGCATCGGCGCCCGCAGCCCCTGGCATTTGGAAGCCTTGGAGGCTGGCCTTGCCGTCGAACTCAGCGCCCAAGATTTGCAAGCCCTGCAAGCGGATTGGCCGCAAGCCCCAGCCTTGATCATGCAAGCCTTGCTTGCCGGCTTGGCGCGGCAGACGCAGCGTGAGCAGGACTTGCTGATGTTGGATGCGGCGGCGCGCTATCAATCGTTCTTGAACAGCGCCCCGGCCTTGGCCGAACGCTTGAGTCAAAAACACATCGCGAGCTATTTGGGCATCACCGAAGTGGCGCTCTCGCGCATCCGCAGGCGCCAGCGGGAAGGCGCCGGCCGGACTTAAGCCTTGATCTGAACCAGCGGCAAGAGCGCTTCAATCTGCGCGGGGCTCAAGGCGCTGGCGCCCGTTGACTGGCAGGCCGCGGCACCGGCGGCCACCGCCCAGCGCAAATGCTGGCCAGGCTCGGCATCGGGCCCCTGCATCAAGCTGAACAGCACGCCGGCCATGGAAGCATCGCCGGCACCCACGCTGTCGACCACCTCGATCTGCGGCGGGCTGGCATGGAACACTTGCTCATCCTGCCAAAGCGTGGCGCCCTCAGCGCCCTGGGTCAGCAGCAGCAAGGCGCGCGGATTCCAAGCCCGGATCTGCGCCAGCCCCGCGTCGATCGAATCGCTGCGGAACAAGCCGCGCAGGTCTTCGTCCGACACCTTGATGAGGTCCGCCAGGCGGCACATGGCTTGCAGCGTCTCGTCATAAGGGCGACCCATGGCGGCAGCGCGGAAGTTGGGGTCGTAGCTGATGCGCTTGCCCGCGGCCTTGAGCGACTGGGCCAAAACCAGCAAGCGTGTCGCCAGCGGCTCGCGGGCCAGGCTGATGCCGCCGAAATGCGCCCACAGCAGGGACTCGCGCCAGCCGCTAGGCAAGGCTTCGGGATGAAAGTGCAGGTCGGCACTGTCGTCGCCGACAAAGAAGTACTGCGGCGGCGTCAACTGATGCACCATCGCCAGCAAGGGCGACTTGCCCGGCACTGGCTGGATGAAGCGCAAATCCAAGCCGGCCAATCGGCTGGCGGCCAGCAGCGCATCACCGAACACATCCGCGCTGATGGCCCCGCCGAATGCAGACGGCACGCCCAAGCTGGACATCGCCCTCGCCACATTCCAAGGCGCACCACCATTGACCGAGAGCCATTGATCCGGGGCAACGCGAATCATGTCGGTCAGGGCTTCGCCGAACGATACAAACCTGGGCCAGTGGACGTTGGGCGAGCACATCGGCAGCGTCATTGCGAGGCGGCCTCCAGCGCGGCCATCATCTCGTAGCAGGCGCCCATGGTGTGATAGTCGGTCTTGCCTGCTGGGCTTTTTTCATCGCTGTAGGCGCTGTTGTCGGGCCGACGAATTCGGTACCAGGCGCCATGGCGGTGGTCGACCATATGCGCCCAGGCATAGCGCCAGATGCGCTCGTATTCATTCCAGTAGTTGGCATCACCGGTCCGCAGTGCCAAGAGGCCGGCCGCGGCCAGGCTTTCGGCCTGCACCCAGAAGTACTTGTCGGCGTCGCAGACCGTGCCGTCGGGCGCGAAGCCGTAGACCAGGCCGCCATGCTGTTCGTCCCAGGCATGCCGCATCGCGGCATCAAACAAGGCGCGCGCGCGCGGCAATAACCAGCTTGCATCGCCGCTCAGGTGCGTGCGATGCCGCTCCAGCGTCAGCAGCAGCTTGGCCCATTCGCTCAAGTGGCCGGGCTGAATGCCCCAGGGCCTGAAAATATTGCTCTTGTCATCGCGGTTGTAGTCCCAGTCGATCTGCCAGTCGCTGCGGTAATGCTCCCAAATCAAACCATCCGCCAGCGCGGCCTGAACCACCGTGATGTTTTTAGCCACTTGCTCCGCGCGCAACAAGTAACGCGACTCGCCGGTGGCATCAAAGGCGGCGAGCAGCGCCTCGCAGGCATGCATATTGGCGTTCTGACCACGGTAGGGGTCGAGCCTGGTCCAGTCGGCGCTGGCCACATCGGCGTAGAGGCCCGCGTGCGGTTCCCAGAAGCGCGACTCCATCAAGTCCCAGGTCTCCTCCAGCCACGCCTTGGCCTGCGTTTCGCCCGCCATCAGCGCATGTGCGTAGGCCAGCATCACAAAGGCCAAGCCATAGCAATGGTTGTCGGCGTCCAGCGGCAACGCTTGGCCCCCTTGCCAGCGCAGGCACCAGAGATAGCCGCCGGTATCGGCCTGGCGATGAGCTTGACGCAAGAACTGCAAGCCGTGGCGCAGCTTGGCCAAATAATCGGCATCGCCAAAGTGCCGATAGGCCATGGCGTAGTTGAAAACAAAGCGGGTGCTGCTGACCAGGTGCCGGGTCTCGCGGTCATAGACCTCGCCCGCATCTTTGAAGAAATGGAAGAAGCCGGCGCTGGGGTCAACGCAGCGCGGATCGTAAAACGCGAGCATGTGCTGAACATGGGCCCGTAGAGCCGCGGGGTCACGGAAATCTGGAGCCTCAGGAACGCCCATGGTCGCTTCGTTCAGTTTGTGCATCGCTGAATTAGAAGACATAAGCGTCGCGCCGCGCAGGCTGGACACGCGAGACTTGCTCGGTCATGGCCTGAGCATTTCTAGGCCAGATCCAGCGCTTGCCGCGGTACCGAAGTCTCAAGGAGAGATCACTTCGCGCTCGGTGAGAATCAAGGTCAAGGGCTGATCATGTGGCTCGGCCGCGAAATGGCATTCGCTGAGCTGCCAGGCGATGCCGATGCTGGTGACGCCGGGGTGAGCAGCCAGCCAGCGGTCGTAGTAGCCGCCGCCATAGCCCAGGCGATAGCCCTCGCGGGTGAAGCCCACACAAGGGACCAAGACCACATCGGGCACCACCACCGCGCCGCTGCTGCTGGCGATGCCGCATTCATCCTGGACCGAGGGCTCCGTGCCATCCCAGCGACGGTAGTCCATGCGGCGGGGCGATTTGTACGCAAAGGGCAAGCTCCATTGCGCCGGGCCGGCGGCCATGTCTTCATCGCCATCCTCCTCTTCGGCGTCGAAATCCTCGCCAGGCTCGTGCAGCTCATGCACGACGGGGCTGTGGCCGGTCTCCAGCACAGGCTGCGACAAGGCCTGCACTGCGTTAAATTCACCCTCAAGCGGCCAGAACAGGCCCAAGCATTGCGGCTCCAGCTGTTTCAGCACCTCACGCAGATGGTGACCCAACGCCGCACTGGCGGCGTGGGCCGCGGGTGTGGCGAGCCAATCGGCACGCTGCGTCAGGAGTTGCTTGCGCAATGCGCCGCGTTCATGCGGCATGATGGGTGCTGATTGGCTTGGCATTTCGGACACGCGTCCCTTGATCGAGAAAGAGGATTGTTTTGGCAGTATATGAAGGAGTGGCCGGCCGGCGCGCCCTGGCTTGGATAGGCGCCATCAGTCTGAGTCTGAGTGCATTGCAGCCGATGCACGCGCAGGCTCAGGCACAAGCCATGCCCGTAGTCAGTCAAGCCGAGTTGATCACCGACGCACATGATGCGCAGCGCAAGAAAGACCGCAAGCGCTTGGCCGCACTGAACCAAGCCGCACAAGCACAGCGCCACCCTTTGGCGGCTTGGGTCGATTACTGGGACTTGGGGCTGCGCCTGTACGAAGTCAGCCAGCCGGAAGTGAATGCCTTCTATGCCCGCTGGCCGGGCAGCTATGTCGAAGACCGGCTTCGCAATGACTGGTTGCTGGAGTTGGGTCGGCGCCGGGATTGGGCGAATTTTTCGATCGACCATGCGCGCTACCAAATGCGCGATGACCGCGAGGTGGTCTGCTACGCCCTGATGGCCGAGCAAGCCGCCGGCCGCAATATCCGTGAGGCCGCACGCAGCGCTTGGCTGGCGCAGCGCGATGGCGACGAGGGCTGCAACACCCTGGCCCGCACCTTGTTTGAAGCGAAGCAGCTGAGCGTGGACGATGTCTGGCTGAAGCTGCGCTTGAGCATTGAGGCCATCAAGCCGCGCGCCGCCAAACAGGCGGCAGCCTTGCTCGGCAAGCAAGTGGAATTGCATCTGGCAGATATTCAAGACAACCCACTGCGCTATATGGCCCGCAAGGCCAAGACCGGTGGACGCACGCACAGCGAATTGGCCACGATCGGCCTGATGCGCATGGCCGCCGCCGATCCGGCCCAAGCCGCCGATCTTTTGGCCGGCCGCTGGGAGAAAGAACTGCCCACCGAATTGGCCGCCTGGACCTGGGCCCAAATCGGCCGTCAGTCGGCCTTCAAACTGCAGCCCGAAGCCAGCGACTACTTTGAACGCGCACTGAAACTGAGTCAAAAGCTCAAGAGCCCCATGGAGTGGAGCGACGACACCTTGGCCTGGGCCGCACGCTCGGCGCTGCGCAGCGGCCGCTGGCACCAAAGCCTGCGCGCGATGGATTTGATGAGCGCCAATGAACAGCGCGACGCCAGCTGGCAATACTGGCGCGCGCGTGCCTCGCTGGCCACGGCCGCCGACGGCGCGCCCGGTGAAGCGCTGCGGCAAGAGGCGCGCACCGCGCAACAGAACATCGTTTCACCGATGACCTTCTACGGCCGCCTGGCCGCCGAAGACTTGGGGCAAAACCTGACCCTGCCGCCCACGCCCAGCGCCCTGAGCAGCGCCGAACGCAAGCAGGCGCAAATGCACCCCGGCTTGAACAGCGCCCTGATGATGATCGCCATCGGCCTGCGCAACGAGGGCGTACGGGAATGGAACTACGCCCTGCGCGGCATGAGTGACCGGGAGTTACGCGCCGCCGCGCAAGAGGCCTGTGATCGCGAAATCTGGGACCGCTGCATCAACACCAGCGAACGCAGCAAGCTGGAGATTGATCTGGCCCAGCGCTTCCCCACGCCGCACCGGCAAGCCCTGCTGAATCAGTCGCGCGACACCGGCATTGACCCGGCCTATGTCTACGGTCTGATCCGACAAGAGTCTCGCTTCGTGATGGATGCGCGATCGCATGTGGGGGCCTCGGGCCTGATGCAAGTGATGCCGGCCACGGCACGCTGGACGGCCAAGAAGATCGGCGCCGAATTCAAGCCCGAGTTCATGACCGACCGCGACTTCAACATCCGCATCGGCACCAGCTACCTGAAACTGGTGCTGGATGATTTCGAAGGTTCGATGGCGATGGCCGCCGCGGCCTACAACGCCGGACCGGGCCGGCCCCGGCGTTGGCGCGAGGGCGCAACTTTGGACGCCGCCATCTGGGTCGAGAACGTGCCCTTCAACGAGACCCGCGACTACGTCAAAAAGGTGCTGAGCAATGCCACGCTGTACGGTCAACTATTGGGCCAAGACTCCAGCAAAGGACTGCGCAGCAGACTCGGCCGCAGCATCGGGCCGCGCGACAGCGCCGCGCCAACCGTCGGCACAACACCCGGAGACAATTCCTGATGAGTGATTTCGATCCGCGCATTCTGATTCTGGGCGGCAGCGGCTTCATCGGCCGCAGCCTGTGCGAACAATTGCTGCGCCAGTTTGGCGGCCGGGCGCGCATCACCGTGCCGACACGCCGCCTGACCCACGCCCAGGCCATCCAAGGCATGCCGGGGCTGACGGTGCTGGCCGCCGACGTGCACGACCCACAGCAACTCCAGGCCTTGCTGCAAGGGCAAGACATCGTCATCAACCTGATCGCAATTCTGCAAGGCTCGGAAGCGCAGTTTGAGCGCGCCCATGTGCAGCTACCGGCGACCTTGGCCAAGGCCTGCCAGGCCACCGGCGTGCGGCGCCTGATCCATGTCAGCGCCCTGGGTGTGCAAGCGGATGCGCCTTCGCGCTACCTGCGCTCCAAAACACGCGGCGAGGCAATCCTGAAGGAAGCCGGACTGGAACTGACGCTGTTGCGGCCCTCGGTCGTTTTCGGCGCCGCCGATCGTTTCGTCAATCTGTTCGCCAAGCTGCAAGCTTGGTTCCCGCTGATGCCCTTGGCCGGCGCCGCGGTACGCTTTCAACCGGTGTGGGTCGAAGACGTCGCCCAGGCCATCGTCGCTTGTGTGCAGGACAAAAACACGGCAGGTCAGACCATTGAATTGGCGGGGCCACAAGTACTGAGCCTGGGCGACATCGTGCGCCTGGCCGGTCAGTACTCTGGCCACGCGCGCCCGGTGCTGCCCTTGCCCGCCCCCATGGCCTGGGCGCAGGCGCTGATGATGGAATTGATGCCGGGCGAGCCAATGATGTCGCGCGACAACCTCGCCTCGATGCGCGTGCCCAATGTGGCCAGCGGTAGCTTGCCGGATCTGGAGTCGCTGGGGATCACGCCGCAAGCGATGTCCGCCGTGCTGCCGAGTTACCTCGGCGCAGAACAAGGCTGTGGGCGGCTTGAAAGCTGGCGCGCCAAGGCGGGGCGCTGATGCTGAAAGCGCATCAGTGGCGTGCAAATCTCTCACCCAAGCGCGCCCAGGAATGACCTAAGCTGAACGCCACGAATCACGCATCTCAGTCAGGATCATGACCATGAATAAGCTCTATATCGGCAACAAAAACTACTCCTCTTGGTCGATGCGCCCGTGGGTGCTGATGAAGGCCTTTGGCATCGCTTTCGAGGAAGTGAAGCTGCGTTTTGACTTCACGCCTGGGTCCTCCTTCTACCAAGCCATCGCACCGCTGACGCCGACCGGCAAGGTGCCGGTGCTGGTCGAAGCCGATGGCTTCTCCATATGGGATACCTTGGCCATTGCCGAGGCGATTGCCGACCAATATCCGGCGCATGCGATCTGGCCGCGAGACCGCCAGCAACGCGCACGGGCGCGCAGCCTGTGCGCCGAAATGCATGCCGGCTTTGGCAAGCTGCGCAGCCTGTGCCCCATGAATATCGACGCAGATTTGCGCGAACAAGGCGCCAAGATGCTGGCCGAGGAAGCGGGCTTGCGCGCCGACCTCGCCCGTATCGACGCGCTGTGGAGCGAGGCCGTCGCTGCCAGCAAGGGGCCCTTTTTGTTTGGGGAATTTGGCGCTGTCGACGCCTACTTTGCACCGGTGGTGATGCGCGTGACCCGTTATGGCTTGCCGCTCAGCGCCTCGGCTGCCGCCTATGCCAAGGCGGTGGAGCAGCATCCAGCCGTCGCCGCCTGGGTGGCTGATGCGATTGCGGAAAAAGACTTTCTAGACTTCGAAGAGCCCTACCGCAAATGCCCATGAGGCACTGACTACACGGCTGAAAAGCAAAGAGCGCCTGGGGAAACCCAACAGGCGCTCTTTTTGCATCCGGCTTAAGCCCGAGGCTCAGGCCATGCTTAAACCATGCTCAAACCAACTTGCGGCGGCGAACCATGAAGCCCACGGCACCCAGGCCCGCCAGCAACATGGCGTAGGTTTCGGGTTCAGGCACCGGTGCCAAGGTTGAAGTCAAGGTGTACATACCACCACTCAGGCCAGCCGCATCGCCAGTGACCTTGTAGTAATAATTGCCAGCGCTCAGCAGCACGCTATTTGTCGTGTTGCCCGAAAGACCGTTGAACAAAAACTCGGCCGAGACTTGCGAATCGGCAGCCGCACCAACGCCGCCAACCACACCATCGGTGCCCGCATTCCAAACGGAATATTTCCCGTTCAGAATATTCAACACAATGCCGTCGCCCAAGTTATTGGCAACGGCCGTACTCGAAACCGTGCTCGGACCCGGGTTGATTTCAAACAGGAAGTAATCGGTAAAAGAACCGATGGCGGAATTGAAGCCAATGCCGACTTCCAAATTGCCGTGTACACCCCAGTCGGTCGTAGCGGCCTGTGCTGCCACCGATCCCAGGCTCAAAGCCGCCAAAGCCAGCACCGATTTCAACTTATTCTTCACTGTCGTTTCCCCCTGTGTAGCTCAGCAATCACTGGCCGAGCTCAATGTAGAACTATCTGCCTGGACTTTAGCCGCATTCAAAGCACCTTGACCTCCCCCAGAATAAGGGGTTGGCCTAGCTTGGCCCTTGAATTTCAAGTTTTTTCTACTTTTTGCCTTCAATGGAACAATTTTTAGTTGGCGGTGCGGTGCGCGATGCCTTGCTCGGCATCACCGTCAAGGACCGCGACTGGGTAGTGGTCGGCGCAGACCCCGCGGCCATGCAAAGCGCCGGGTTCACACCGGTGGGCCGCGACTTCCCCGTTTTTTTGCATCCTCGCACCCACGAGGAATACGCCTTGGCTCGCACCGAGCGCAAGACCGCGCCGGGCTACCATGGCTTTGACTTTCAGGCCTCGCCGGATGTGACGCTGGAGCAAGACCTGGCTCGCCGCGACCTGACCATCAATGCCATGGCGCAAGACGAGCATGGGGCGATCACCGACCCCTACGGTGGCCAACGCGATTTGCAGGCCAAGGTCTTGCGCCATGTGTCGCCGGCATTTGCCGAAGACCCCGTGCGCATTCTGCGTCTGGCACGCTTTGCGGCGCGCTTCGCGGACTTCAGCGTCGCGTCGGAGACGATAGCCTTGATGCGCGAGATGGTGGCCGCCGGCGAAGTCGATGCACTGGTGGCCGAGCGCGTCTGGCAAGAGTTTGCGCGCGGCCTGATGGAGGCCCGCCCTTCACGAATGATTGAGGTGCTGCGCGATTGCGGCGCCTTGGCCAGGCTGGCGCCGGCCGTCGAGCGATTGTTCGGGGTGCCGCAGCCCGAGGCCCATCATCCCGAAATTGACACCGGGATCCACCTGCTGATGGTGCTGGATCAATGCGCGGCCCAGGGCGCCCCGCTGCCGGTTCGCTTCGCCTGCCTGTGCCACGACCTGGGCAAGGGGCTGACGCCCGCCGACGTCCTGCCACGCCATATTGGCCACGAAAGCCGCGGCCTGCCCTTGGTCAAACAACTCAGCGAGCGCTGGCGCGTCCCCACCGACTGCCGCGAACTGGCCGAGCTGGTGGCTCGCGAACATACCCATGTGCATCAAAGCCAAGGATTTGGCCCGGAGGCTCGCTTGCGTTTGCTGGAGCGCTGCGACGCCTGGAGGCGCCCCGAGCGTTTCGAGCAATTGCTGTGGGCTTGCGAATGCGATGCACGCGGGCGCCTCGGCCTTGAAGATCGCCCCTACCCACAACGGCAGTTGTTGCTGGAGGATCTGCGAACCTTGCTGGCGATCGACTTGGCCGCGGTCAGCGCGGCGGCCTTGGCCGAGGGCAAGACCGGGCCGGCCATCGGCCGCGCAGTGCAGGCCGCCCGCTTGGCGGCCCTGCAAGCTTTACAAGGTGTGTGAACGGTCGCCGCGGGCGAAGCCAAGAGCGTCGAAGCTATCACCGGCAGCGAAGCCGATGACCTTGAACAACTCGCCCATCTCATGTTCGGCGATCAGCTTGTGGGCCATCGCGCGTTCGGCCACGCCGGCCTGCGTCAACATGCTGGCCAAGCCGCAGTTCAGCAGGAAATTGGCCTGGCTGGTGTAACCCAGCACCTGCAAGCCCGCGTCCTGCCCGGCCAGGGCGATGCCGGTGAAGTTGACGTGCGCGGTGATGTCCTTCTGCCCCAGCAGGAGCAAGGGATCAGGGTCGGCCTTGTGCAAATGGTGGCACATCAGCGTGCCGCCACTGCGCTGCGGGTGGTAGTACTCGGCCTCGGGGAAGCCGTAGTCGATCAGAAAGATCGCGCCGCGCTGCAAGCGCGCCGCCAACGTGCGAACAAAGGCCTCGGCCTGCGCATGCGTCTCGGTGACCGTGCCCGGCGGGAACAGGGCGGACTCAGTCGCGGACTGCAAGGGCGGCCGCAACTCGGTCGGCCGATCAGCGAAGCACAACTGATCGTCCGGCCCCAAGGCCACACCACGCTCGGACCAAGTCTGGCCATCGAAACTGAGCAGCTGCACCGGCATCGCATCGAGCACCTCATTGCCAACGACGACGCCTTCGAAACGCTCGGGCAAGGCGTCCAGCCACTCGACCTTGTCGGCCCAAGGCGCCAGACGCTCGGCCTGCCGCTGACGCAAGGACCCAGACAAATCGACGATGCAGTAGCGGCTGATCCGCTCACCCAGCGCGGCCAGCAACTGCGCCGCCAGCGCGCCGGTGCCGGCACCAAACTCCCACAGCACATCGGTCTGCGTCGCCGCCAAGGCCTGCTCAAGCTGCACAGCCAACGCACGGCCAAACAAGGGCGACAGTTCCGGGGCGGTGACAAAGTCGGAGCCGCTTTGCGGCATCAGCCCGAATTTCTGCCGCTGATTGCTGTAGTAACCCAGGCCAGGCGCGTACAGCGCCAGCGCCATGAACTGGTCAAAACCCAGGCAGCCGCCGGCCTCGGCGATGCGGCGTCGCACCAAGTCATCCAAGGCCGAGCGGGCCGGCACGGCATCGTCATTCATTGCAACTGTCATTCCAACTCTGGCCGGATTTCTTGCGGCCACGCGCCACGCTGCGCCAGCCAATGCTCAAACGCAAGGGCCGACATCGGCTCGCCGATCAACTCACCCTGCAGCCCGCCGCAACCCCATTGCGTCAGCAAGGCGCGCTGCGCTTCGGTCCGCACCCCTTCGGCGCTGACCTTGAGGCCCAGGCCGGCCGCCATCTGGATGATGGCGCGCGTGATCGCGGCCGAACCGCTGTCCGCGGGCAGGCCGGCCACAAAGCTTTGGTCGATCTTGAGCTTGTCCAGCGGCAATCGATTCAAATGGGCCAGCGAGGTGTAGCCAGTGCCGAAATCGTCGACCGACACGGTCAGCCCCAATGCGCGCAGCGCCGCCAAGGTCAGAGGTGCGCTGGCGATCTCGTCCATCAGCATGCGCTCGGTCAACTCCAACTCCAGCCATGCGCCCGGCACGCCCAAGTCCTTCAAGACCCGGGCCACCATATCGCCAAAGCCTTCCAACCTGAACTGCATGCGCGACAGGTTGACGGCGATCGGTACCTGCGCAATGCCGTGCTGATGCCAGGCGCGCGCCTGCAGGGCCGAGGCCCGCATCACCCAAGCGCCCAGGTCCAGCATCAAGCGGTGGCGTTCGGCCACGTCGATGAAAGCGTCAGGGCCCAACAGCCCGCGCTGCGGATGCTGCCAACGCAGCAAGGCCTCGGCTCCGATCAAGGCGCCGCTTTGAGCGTCGACCTGCGGCTGGAAGAACAGCACAAACTCGTCGCGTTCGAGAGCCTGGGCGAGCTGGCTTTCGAGCACCAGATCGGCGTAAGCATGTTCAGCCAAGGAGGGTTCGTAGAAGCGGAAGCCCGCGCGCCCGGCCGCCTTGGCCTGGTACATCGCCATGTCGGCATGCTGCATCAATTCCTCAACCCGGCCTCCATGCTCGGGGTACAGGCTCACGCCAATCGAGGGCGTGACCGTCAACAAGCAGCCATCCGCCATCACCGGTACTTCCACCACGGCGAGCAGGGCCATCAGCACCGCCATCACATCGCTGCGCTCATACACATCGCCGAGCAGCACGACGAACTCATCGCCGCCAAAGCGAGCCACCAGATCGGTGGAGCGCAGGCAATCGCTGATGCGCTCGGCCACCGTTATCAGGACCTTGTCGCCCTCCATATGGCCGAGCGAATCATTGACCCGTTTGAAGTTATCAAGGTCGATGAAGAGCAGCGCCAGCTTGCGCTCTTGTTGTGCGGCTGCCTGCATCAGGCTGGCCGCTTGCTCGATGAAGGCACTGCGGTTGAGCAGCCCCGTCAAATCGTCGTGATGAGCCAGATGCTCGATGCGAGCCTGTGCGGCGACCCGGTCGCGGATGTCGCGCACGATGGTCATGCGCAGTCGTTCGCCGCCACGCTCCAGCGTGCGTACGATGAACTCAACCGGTATGACGCTGCCGTCCCTGTGCAACACCGCGGTTTCGTAACGCAGTTCCCGGCCCGCCTCCATCACCGCGCGCACCTTGCTACGTTCAGACTCGGCCACAAAGTCCAAGGCCTGACGCCCCAATATCTCATTCAGCTGATAGCCCACCAAGGCGCACATGGGCGGATTGGCATCGGTGATGGCACCGTCCTTGTGGAACAGAATGCCCTCCGCCGACGCCTGCATGAATTTCTCCATGCGCGTTTCGGTGTCTTGAGCGGCCTGATGCGCCAGACGCAGCTGCGTGACATCGGCAATCTGCACCAAGCAAGCCGCCGGCTGACCTGCGGAGTCCATTTGCGGCGTCAGCGTGATTTGGCTGCAGCGCTTGTTGCCCTGCGCATCCACCAACTCTCGTTCATACCGCACCACTTGACGGCGCTGCAGCACCAAGTCGATCTGAGGCTGTATCAGCGCAGTCGCCTCGGGGCCAATCACTTCACCGAAGGTCAAGCCCAGCACCGAACGCTCGTCAAAGCCAAAGGTCTGCGCATACTCGCGGTTAGCAAACAAGCAACGAAAACTGTGCGCGTCGTAAAGCGCAATCAAGGCCGGCATATTGTCGGCCACCATGCGCAGCTGTTCGGTCGCCTGCGGCGCAGCAAGAGGCTGCCACATGCACACATGGGCCGAGGCCTTGGCGTCCCAGCGCCCACACAGGCGCCCAGCGCGTGGAGCGGACAGCGTCAACTCAAAATCAGCCGCTTGAAGCAAGGCTTGCACGAGCGCCGGTGCCATGGGTTCGGCGGCAAAGCTCGCACCCACCTCGCCCAAGCCCAAGCCGCACCAAGCAGGATTGGCCTGCAACACCCGCCCTTGCCGATCGAGCAGAGCCAGCGCCGCGGGCAACAACTGCCAATCGAAGGCCGGGGTCACACTGACAAGCTCGTTACTCATGCGCGCCCCGATCCTGCAGGCTTTGCCGAGCCAGGCAGAGATCCGCCCAGGCGCGCGCCTTTTCGGCCGGATTGCGCAGCAAATAGCTGGGCGGGAAACTGACGATGACCGGAATCTGTTGATAGCGGTGAACTCGTCCGCGCAAACGCCCCAGCGCCTCTTGCGTATGCAACAAGGACTGCACCGCCATACGCCCCAAGGCCAGAATCACGCGCGGCTGCACCAGCTCGATCTGGCGCTGCAGATAGGGTTCACATTGCAGCAACTCATGGGCGCCGGGGTTGCGTCCGGGCGTGGGCCGGCACTTCAGCGCGTTGACGATGGCCACCTGCCCGGCCGACTCGGCCGGATCCAGACCCACCGCCCGCAGCATATTGCCCAATAGCTGCCCGGCTTGGCCACCAAAGGGCTGACCCTCGCCAACTTCTTGCTCACCCGGCGCATCGCCGACCACCAACCAAGGCGCTTGCGGCTGGCCACGGCCGAACACGGCATCGCTGGCGGCACGCCGACCTTCGCACAGCATGCAGGCGCGGCAGTCGCCGACGCTGTGGCGCAAAGTCAGCCAATCCATCGCCGCGATGGCCGGCAGCCGTTCAGCATCAAGGCCCTCTTGCATCTGCGGCGCAGTCGCAGGTGCAGGCGCCGTCGAAGCTCGACGTAACTCGGGTGGCAGGGCTTGCACCACACTCACCGGGCTCGGGCTGTCCGCGCTATTCGCGGCGTGCGCCATGTGCTCATTCGAGTCCTCATGCGCGGCCATGACGGGCGTCGCCGGGGCAGCCTCAACGGCGGTGGTCAGCGCCGCTTGATCGAGCGACGACTCCAAAAGCGCAGACTCTCCGACAGGCCGCTCCCAGACGCGCAAGCCCATCGCCGCGAGCATGCCGCGTTGACGTTCGTCCCAGCTCACAGCGGCACCGCCAGACTCATCAAGCAGGCGTCCTCGCGCGGCCCCTGTAGGACCGGGTAGTAGCCACGCCGCAGGCCGACCTCGGAGAAACCGTATTGTTTATAGACATGCCGGGCGCGCTGATTGCTCACCCGCACCTCCAGCCACAGTTGCGGACAGGCCTGCTCAGCGCAGATGCGGCACAAGGCATCCAACATCTGACGCGCCAATCCCTGGCCCTGACATTCAGCGGCCACGGAAATGTTCAAGAGATGCATTTCCTCGAAGCCCTTCATCGCGAGAAAGTAGCCCAGCAAGGGCGTACGGGTATCGCGCAGGGAAGGCGCTTGGCGCAGCACGAAGGCCTGGTAACCGGCCGCCATCGAGTCAATGAAATTGCCCTCCGTCCACGGCAAGGCATAGACGGCGCGCTCGATGGCCAGCACCTCGGCGAGATCGGCGGCCCTCATCGGATGCAAGCGCGCCGCTGCACCGGGCCGCTCGAACGGGGCGTTCAGCAATGCGCTCATGGTGCAGTCGCCTGCTGCTTGAGTGCCAATCGTTCGGCGGTGGTTTGCGCCACCTTGTCGCGCACGTACACCGGCATGGCTTCGGCCGCATCGAGCAGCGCACCAGCCGCCCAGCGCTGCGCGGCCAACGCCGCCAAGGCCGCGGCTCGCGATTGGCTGCGCGGCCAGGTTCGGCGCTCCGTGGCCTGCGGCTGCAACTGCTCGGCAAACACGGCCAAGGCCGAACCGCAAACGGCGGACGGCTGGCCCCAATGCGCCAACAAGGCCTCGGGTGTGTAGAGCGCGGGGGCTTGCTCGGTCTGCCATTGCCCGGCCGCCCAGCGGTAGGCGGCGGCGTAAATCTCACCCATGCGGGCATCCATCGCCACCCACATCAGCCCCTCGAAGTCTGATCCCGCTTGTTGGCGCGCATCCTCGGCCACCAACATCAAGCTGTCGACCGCCAGCACCGGTTTGCCGGCGCCAAATGCCAGGCCCTGCACCACGGCGCAAGCCGCTCGCAGGCCGGTAAAAGCACCCGGTCCACTGCCAAAGGCAATCGCATCCACGTCCGCCAGCTTCAAGCCCGCTTGAGCCAGCAAGGCCAGCGCCTCCGGCACCAGGCGCGACGATGCCTGCGGCCCGCCTTCGGCCTCGAACAGCCAGCGGCCCGCCGGGCTTGTCAGGGCCAAGGCCATTGTTTCGGTCGAGCTATCCAGGGCCAGCAATACGGTCATCGGCGAAGTGTAGCTTTGGGGGCAGTTCAGCGGCTTTCGGCACGCGCTGAACACAGATGAAAAAGCCCGGCCGCTGGGCGACCGGGCTGAGCGAGATGAGGGCTCGCGCCGACTGACAAATCAGAACGGGTTGTTGTACACCCGGCTGTAAGCCATGATGCCGAGTTGATTCTGCGCAGCCGGGCTGAGCAAGCTATCGGTTGCCCACATATAGTTCTTCCAGGCATCGCTTGCAGTGGCAGCCGTGGTCAAAGTCTTGGGCGTGCAGTCAGTGGCCGCCACGGTGGGCAGACAAGCCGCATCGGCCCAATTGCCAAATTGCTGAAACCTGACCCATTTTTGGGTTTCGACCTCGGTGTCCACCAAGCCGATGAATCGACCATCGTTGAGGATGGTGATGCGCATCTCGATATTGAAAGCATGGGTCAAGTCGCTGAGTACTTTGGCCCGGCCGGCGTTGAGCTTGTCATCCGCCAAGGCCTTGGGGCTCAGGCCCAGATCGGGCACCGTCAGCAAGATCGTCCGGCCATTGGCATCGGCCAGGCGATTGACTTGGCGACCCAATTCCACGCCCAAGGCGCGCGCTTCAGCCATCAGAGAATCTTGTGACTGCGCAGGGAACTTGGCGTACAGCGCCCACAAATCATTGGCGCCGACCAGCACCGTCAACAGATCCTTGGGGCCGATCGTGCCGCCGGCCTGGTGCGCGTCGATTTGCTTCTTGAAATCGGCAACCTTGGCGCCCGCTTTGGCATACATGAGGTTGCTTGGCGAGGCCACTTTGTCGGGGTTGCACTCGGCAAACACCAAGCGATAGCTCGCCGCCAAATACTGATTCCAGTTCGGGTTGTTCTGGCATTCCAGAGCACCGGTGGTGGTATTCAAAGCATTGATCGAGTGCTTCTTACCGTCCGTGTTGATGACGCTGGACTCATCACCAAAACTGATCATGCGAGTTGGGGCAAAGGGCTCAATCTGCTGAGTCCCACCGCCGCAGCCGGCCAACACAGCGCCAAAGGCCAAAGACACCATCAAAACCCGGCCATAGCGACCTGCGCCACGCTGAATACGCTTCATGAACACTCCATCCCAGAAAACTCGCACCATCATTCAAAAGCTGCGGCGGCACGCGACAGGCGATCCCTGACACCGTCCCACTCGCTCGCCGCGGGCGGCGACTCGACCCAAATCTCGCGCGCGCCCGCCGCATCCAACTCACGCAGCACCGTAAACAACTGCTGCGCGGCCGCCAAGGCATCCACCGGCATGGCCCGCGACAAGGCCGGCAAACCGAGGCCCTCGGTGCGGCAATATACCGCCAGCCCCTCGGGTCTCGGGCCGGCCAGCGCCGCGAGCAGCTGTTCGGTGCTCAATAAACGCACCGTCGCATGCGGCGCATAGTGGGCCGCCAAGGTACCGGAGGCCCGCGGCGCGGCCGCATCGGGCGCCAGCAAAGGCGTGCCGATGGCGGCCTCAATCTGCGCCACCGTCAACACGCCGGGCCGCAGCAGCACGGCCTGACCCCGGCTGCAATCAACGATGCTGGACTCGATGCCCACCTCGCAGTCGCCGCCGTCCAAGACCAGCAAAGCGGCATCAAACTCGTCCACCACATGCGCAGCCTGAGTCGGGCTGACGCGGCCAAAACGGTTCGCACTCGGCGCCGCGACGCCGCGCACCCCTTGTTGCCGAGCCGCTGCCAGCAAGGCGCGGGCGACAGGGTGCGCCGGGCAACGCAGGCCGATGCTGGACTGGCCTCCGGCGGACGCCGCAGCAATACCGTCGGCGCGCGGCACGATCACCGTCAGCGGACCCGGCCAGAAAGCCGTCATCAAGCGCCGAGCCACCTCAGGCAACTCGGCCGCAAAGTAGGCTGCGTCCTCCGCGTCCAGCACATGCACGATCAAAGGGTGATCGGCTGGCCGACCCTTGGCCGCGAAGATCTTGGCCACGGCAGCGTCATCATCGGCACGGGCACCCAGGCCGTAGACCGTCTCGGTCGGCAAGGCCACCAATTCACCGGCGGCCAAGGCGCGCGCGGCCGTGGCGATGGCCTGAGGATCGTTGCCGTTCAAAAGCATGGTCAGAACCTTCTGCTCACCACGCGGTCGGCAGACCCAGCAGGGCCGCCGCTTGGCGTGCCAGGGCCTCGGCCTGCTCGGCCGTGGCAGCAGTGATGTTCAGATGGCCCATCTTGCGGCCGACGCGGGCGCTGCTCTTGCCGTACAGATGCAAATGCGTGCCCGCCAGGGCCAAGACCTCGTCCCAAGGCGGTATGCGCTCGACGCCTTGGGCGTCAAACCACAAGTCACCCAGCAGGTTCAACATCACGGTCGGTGAATGCAGACGAGGCTGACGCAGCGGCAGGCCAGCCATGGCGCGCACCTGCAGATCAAACTGCGACACGTCGCAGGCATTCATTGTGTAATGCCCCGAGTTGTGCGGGCGCGGAGCCATCTCATTGACGATCAAGCGGCCGTCTTGCAGCACAAAGAACTCGACACAGAGCACGCCGACGTAGTTCATCGAGGCGGCGATGCGGGCGGCCGAGGCCTGGGCTTCGGCCTGCAAAGCCTCAGACACTGCCGGCGCTGGCACCTGGGTGACGGCCAAAATGCCGTCGATATGCAGGTTTTGCTGCACCGGGAACTGCACGATCTCGCCCTGGGCATTGCGGGCGCTGATGACCGACAACTCCAGCGCCAGCGGCAGCATTTGCTCGAGCACGCAGTCGACCTGTTTCAACTCGGCCCAGGCCGCTGCCAACTCGGCACGGCTACGCACACGCACTTGGCCTTTGCCGTCATAGCCCATGCGGGTGGTTTTCAAAATGCCAGGCAGCAGGTCATCGCCGACGGCCTGCAGGGCCGCCTCGCTATTGATCACCGCATAGGGCGCGCAAGCCACGCCGCTGGCGGCGAAATGCGCCTTCTCGGCGGCGCGGTCTTGGCAGATGGCCACGGCCGAACCGGCCGGCGCGACCACACGGCTTTGCGCCAAACGCTCCAGCGCCTGGGCCGGCACGTTTTCAAATTCGGTGGTAATTGCCTCGCACTGCGCGCTCAGCGCTTGCAGGCCGGCTTCGTCCAGATAGCCGCTTTGCACATGGCCATGGGCCACTAGGCCGGCCGGGCTGTCGGCATCGGGGTCCAGCACCACGGTGCGGTAGCCCAGACTTTGGGCGGCATGGACAAACATGCGGCCGAGTTGGCCGCCACCCATCACGCCCAGCGTGGCTTCGCCCGGCAGCAAGGTCTTGCCGGCCATCAGACCAGATCCTTGCTCATGGCCCGCGCCACTTCGGTTTGGCGGGCGCGGAAGGCTTGCAGCTTGTCGCGCAGAGCGGCGTCGTGATTGGCCAGCATGGCCACGGCGAACAGCGCCGCATTGCCGGCGCCGGCCGTGCCGATGGCGAAGGTGGCGACCGGAATGCCCTTGGGCATCTGGACGATGGAGTGCAGCGAATCCACACCTTGCAGATGACGGCTGGCCACCGGTACACCCAGCACCGGCACCACTGTTTTAGCGGCCAGCATGCCCGGCAGATGCGCGGCGCCGCCTGCACCCGCGATGATGGCCTGCAGGCCACGACCGGCCGCGCTTTCCGCATAGGCGAACATATCGTCCGGCATGCGGTGGGCCGACACCACCTGGGTCTCATAGGCGATGCCGAACTCGGCGAGAATGTCGGCGGCGTGCTTCATGGTTTCCCAGTCACTGCTGGAACCCATCACCACGCCAATCAGGGGAGTTGCTGTCTTCATGGAGGTGCCCGGCAGAATCTGCACGGCTCGCTTCGTCAAAGGCTGGAAAGCCTTGAATTGTAGGCGGCCAGGGCCATCTGCCCCTGCTCACCCTCCGTTGACCCCAAAGTTCGGCTCGCCATGATCGACATCACGCTACAAAACTTCGAATCTGAACTCATCACCGGCTCCATGCAGCAGCCGGTGTTGCTGGACATCTGGGCGCCCTGGTGCGGCCCCTGCCGCACCCTGGGCCCGATGCTGGAAAAGCTGGAAGAAGCCTACGCCGGCCGCTTCACCCTGGCCAAGCTCAATAGCGACGAAGTGCCCGAGATCGCCACCCAGCTGAGCCAGATGTTTGGCGTGCGCAGCATCCCGTTTTGCGTGATGTTTGTCGGCGGTCAGCCGGTCGACGGTTTCGTCGGCGCGGTGCCGGAAGCGCAGATCCGCGAGTTTCTGGACAAACATGTGCCGCCCGGTGAGGTCTTAGCGGCCCAGGAAGACGTGGCCGAAGCGGAAGCGCTGCTGGCCGATGGCGATCTGGAAACTGCCCTGGGCAAGCTGCAACAAGCACTGGAAAGCGACCCCGCCAACGAGGTCGCCCGCTTTGACTATGTGAAGGCCTTGCTGGAGCTGGGTCTGCTCGGCGAGGCCCAAGAGGCTTTTGCACCGGTGGCCGCCAAGGCGGCCGACACCATCACCCCGCATGCACGTTTTGCCGCACTGGCGCACTGGTTAGCTGCTTGCGAGAGAGCGGCGGCCGGTATTGATGCGCCCGCCTTGCAAGCGGCCATCGAGGCCAATAAGCGCGACTTCGACGCCCGCTTCGCTCTCGCCCAGGGCCTGATGGCGGAGCAACGTTTCACCGATGCCATGGACGCGCTGCTGGAAATCATCATGCGCGACAAAACGTGGAACCAAGAACTGGCCCGCAAAACCTATGTGGCCATCTTGGAATTGCTGAGCAAGCCTGCGCCCAAGCCGGCGGCGACCGAAGCGAAGGCCAAGGGTGCTTTGGAGTTGGCCGGTCAGGCGGTAGCCGTGGCGCGCGACCCGCTGCTGGACCAGTACCGCCGCAAGCTCAGCATGGCCTTGAACTAAGGTCGACAGCGAAGCTCAGGGCTCACGCCCTGAGCGCATTCAGACGGGCCGCAAGGCGGCTTGCTGCAAGGCCTGCGCCCACTGCGCCTGCTCGGCGCGGAACTGCTGCCACAGCGCCTGGGCCTGTGTCGCATGCTGGTCCGCCTTGTCGGCATGACCCAGCAGGTGGTAAACCTGGGCCAAGCGGCTGTGCGAGATGGCCCGGTCGTCCACATCGCACTGCTCTTGCAACTCCAACTCGGCCTCTTGCGCCTGCAAGAGCGCTGGCTCGGTCTGCCCGAGCTTGCTGCGGCACCAGGCCATATCGGCCAGCAAGCTGCTGCCCAAGCGGGCCAAACCGGCCGACACCGTCTGCGGCAGGTGCGCCTCGTACAAGGCCAGCGCCTGCGCGAACTCCCCCTCCACAACCAGGATCTGAGCCCGCAAAACCGGCGTCAAATCCGGTTTGACCGAGCCGCCGACGGCGGCGTCGTAGTGGGTGATCGAATCGGCCCCGAGCAACAAGCCCTGCCCCTGTCCCGTTGAGTCGGACCAGACGGCCTCGCGGCGCAGTTGGGCGGCGCGCATCTCGGCCATGTTGTACATCAGCGCCGACACCGAGGCATCGTCGCCTTCGGCCTGCGCATGCGCGCGCGCCTTGGCATACCAGCCGCGCGCGAGCTCATGCTGGGCCGCAAAGTCATGGGCCAAACCCATCACCGTACACAAGCGATAACGGGCACCATGGTCATTCGCAAGGGCGATCTGATCGCATGCCAGGGCATGGCTCAGCATGGCCTCGGGCTCATGTCTGACATAGGCCAGCTGCGCCAACCAGGCCGAACACAGGGCATCCAACTCAGCCAGACCGGCGCCGGAGGCCATCAGTCGCGCGTGCGAGATCTTCTCCTTGGCCGCGCTGCTGAAGTCGGTGTAGTAACTCATCAGGCCCTCGGCAAAGTGCAGCCAGGCGCCCAACTCCGGGTGAGGATGCTGGAAGGACTGCAGATGCAAGGCCGTCAGCTGCTCACGCGCCTTGCTCATTTGCCCATGGCGGGCGATCAGCAAGGCTCTTTTAACCTTGAGCACCGCCTGATGGGTCAGTGCAGAAGCCGCCGCAATATCGGCATCCAGCCGCTTCAGCAGACGGCTTTTGATGCTCATGCCTGGGTCAGGCGCTGCAGAGCTTCCCGATACTTGGCTGCGGTGTTGGCAATCACCGAGTCCGGCAGAGCCGGCGCCGGTGCGGTCTTGCCCCAGGGCTTGCCGTCCACCAGGGCTTGCTCCAGCCAGTCGCGCACGAATTGCTTGTCATAGCTGGGCGGGTTGATGCCGACGGCATAGCTTTCCACCGGCCAGTAGCGCGAGGAGTCGGGCGTCAGCACCTCGTCCATCAGCGTCAGCGTGCCATCGGCATCGAGGCCGAACTCGAACTTGGTGTCGGCGATGATGATGCCCTTGGTCAGGGCGAAATCGGCGGCGCGCTTGTAGAGCTGGATCGAGATGTCGCGCACACGAGTCGCCAGATCCAGGCCGATGATGTCGACCATGCGGTCAAAGGAGATGTTCTCGTCGTGGTCACCCATCTCGGCCTTGGTGGCCGGGGTGAAGATGGGCTCGGGCAGCTTGGAGGCGTTTTGCAGGCCGGCCGGCAACTGCACGCCGCAGACCTGGCCATTGTTCTTGTACTCGGCCCAGCCGCTGCCGGCCAGATAGCCGCGCACCACGGCCTCAACGGGCAAGGGCTTCAGGCGCTTGACCAGCATCGAGCGATCCTTGACCTGGGCCTTCTCATCGGCCGTGCTGACGACCGACAGCGGGTCATCGCCGGTCAGATGATTCGGCACGATGCCGGTCAGCTTGTCGAACCAGAACAAGGCCATCTGCGTCAGCAGCGCGCCCTTGCCCGGAATCGGCTCGCCCATGATGACGTCAAAGGCCGACAGGCGATCGCTGGCGATCATCAGGATGCGATCCTCACCAACGGCATAGTTTTCACGCACCTTGCCACGGGCGATCAGGGGCAAGGAGGTCAGCGAGGAGTTGAGCAGTGCAGCGGTCATAGCGAGGTATCCGACGAGGAGGCAGGATTTTAGGCGGGATTCCCGGCCCCAACCAGCGCGATCTCAGGCCTTGGCGGGCGAAGAAGGCGCGGCGGCGGCTTGAAACAGGGCGTCAATCTGCGTGTAACGGGCGCGGCGCTGCGCCTCGTCGAGCCCAAAGCAGGCCTCAAAGCTATTGCACAACAAGGCCCAGGCGTGGCGTGCGCTCAGGCCGGCATCGGCCTCAAAGCAGCGCAGCAGGTTGTCATTCAGGTAGCCGCCAAAATAGGCCGGGTCATCCGAATTGACCATCGCACACAGGCCTGCATCGAGCAAGGCCCGCAGCGGGTGTTCGGCCAAGGACTTCACCACGCAGAGTTTCAGATTCGACAGCGGGCACACGGTCAGCGGCACCCGCTCGGCCGCCAGTCTTTGCAGCAGCGTCGCATCCTCCAGGCAGCGCACGCCGTGGTCGATGCGCTCGGCCCGCAGCGTATCGAGCGCGCCACGGATGTAGTCGGGCGGCCCTTCCTCACCGGCATGCGCCACGCAGTGCAAGCCCAACTCGCGGGCGCGCGCAAAGACGCGGGCGAAGCGCTCTGGTGGGTTGTCTTGCTCGGCGCTGTCCAGCCCCACGCCGATGAAACGGTCCCGCCAAGGCAGGGCCGCATCCAGCGTGGCCAAGGCATCCTTCTCGCTCAGATGCCGCAAAAAGCACAGGATCAAAACGGCCCGCAAGCCCAATTCGGCCTGCGCGCGAGCGCAAGCCCGGTGCAGGCCCTCGATCACTGCCTGCATCGGCACGCCACGGCTGGTGTGGGTCTGCGGGTCAAAGAAAATCTCCGCGTGCACCACCCCATCGGCCGCCGCCCGCTGCAGATAGGCCCAGGCCAGATCGAAGAAGTCCTCTTCGGTCAGCAAGACCCCGGCGCCGGCGTAGTAGACGTCTAGAAAGCTCTGCAAATCGGTGAAGGCGTAGGCCGCGCGCAAGGCCTCCACCGTGGGATAACCCAGCTTGACCCGGTTGCGCTGAGCCAGCGCGAAGATCAACTCCGGCTCCAGCGTGCCTTCGATGTGCACATGCAGCTCGGCCTTAGGAGCAAGGCGCAGCAAGTCGAGCAAGGCCGGGCGCGCGATCGCATCGAAATCAATCGACGCGACCTCACTGCCCAATCGGGCGATGCCGGTGGAGCGGCGGGCGCCCGAGCTGTCTTGACCGTTGTCCATCGTCGCTCCCTTGCAAACAGGGGTCAGGCCTTGCTTGCCAAGCAAGGCCTCCGAGGCTTACTTCGCGTTGGGCAGTTTGCTGTCCACGCCCTTGACGTAGAAATTGATGCCGGAGAGGAATTTATCGTCCGCCACCTCGTCCTTCTTCAGCAATTCCTTGCCGTCTTGGCCGACGATGGGACCCTTCCAGATGGCGAAGCTGCCGTCCTTCAGGCCGGCCTTGATCTTGTCGATCTGGGCGCGGGTCTCGGCAGGCACCGATTCGGCCACCGACACCATATCGATGGCGCCTTCCTTCACGCCCCACCAGGCGTGCTTGCCCGGGCCGGCGGCCCACTTGCCGTCCAGCGCTTCACGCACCGCGGCGATGTAGTACGGCGCCCAGTTGATCACCGCCGAGCCCAGGTGGGCCTTGGGGCCATAGGCGGTCATGTCGGAGTCCCAGCCGAAGGCGTACTTGCCGTTCTTCTCGGCGGTTTGCAGCACCGCGCTGGAGTCGGTGTTTTGCATCAGCACGTCAGCGCCGCCATTGATCAGCGTCTGGGCGGCTTCGGTTTCTTGTGGGGGATCGAACCACTTGTTCACCCACACCACCTTCACCACCACCTTGGGGTTGATGCTTTGCGCGCCCAGGGTGAAGCTGTTGATATTGCGGATCACCTCAGGGATTGGAATGGAACCGACCACACCCAGCGTGCCACTCTTGCTCATCTTGCCGGCGATCACGCCAGCCATATAGGCGCCTTCATAGGTGCGCGAGTCATAGGTGCGCTGATTTGCCGCCTGCTTGTAGCCGGTGGCGTGCTCGAACTTCACATCGGCATGATCCGCCGCCACTTTGAGCATGGACTCGCCATAGCCAAAGGTGGTGCCGAAGATCAGCTTGTTGCCGGTGCTGACCATGTCGCGGAAGACCCGCTCGGCATCGGCGGCTTCAGGCACTTTCTCGACGAAACTGGTGACGACCTTGTCGCCGAATTCTTTTTCCACCGCCTTGCGGGCGTTGTCGTGGGCGAAAGTCCAGCCACCATCGCCCACCGGGCCGACATAGGCAAAGGCGATCTTCAGCGGCTCGGCCTTGGCCGAAGCGCCACTGGCTGGTGCGCTGGCTGCAGGGGCCGCAGCCTCTTCGGTCTTTTTGCCGCAGCCCACCAGCGCCGCAGCCGCAGCCACGGCGGTCAAAGAAGCCAGTTTCAAAAGCAGATGTCGCTTGTTCATAGACTTTCTCTCCAATCAAGAATCATGAGCCAGGGAAAAAAGGTTTGCCCAGCGAGGCCGGCATATTGGCGCGAATGAAGGCCGCCTTGCTGGAGATGAGCACCAAGACCAAGATGGTGGCCAGATAGGGCAGCATGCTGAGGAACTGACTGGGAATCTGCACGCCCTGCCCCTGCAGATGGAACTGCAACATGGTGACAAAGCCGAACAGATAAGCACCGAGCAAAATGCGCGCCGGCCGCCAGGTGGCAAAAGTAGTCAAGGCCAGCGCGATCCAGCCCTTGCCGGCAATCATGCCCTCGACCCACAGCGGCGTATAGATCACCGACACATAAGCCCCGGCCAGTCCGCACAAAGCCCCGCCGGCCACCACGGCGGCCAGGCGGATCTTGCGCACCGGATAACCGAGCGCATGCGCAGACTCTGGCGACTCACCCACCGCCCGCAGCACCAGGCCGGCGCGCGAGCGATACAAAAACCAAGCCAGCAAAGCGGTCAGTGCAATCGCCCCGTACACCAGCGGGTGCTGCTTGAAAAAGGCCGGTCCCACAAAAGGCAGATCGGCCAGCCAGGGCAGCTCATAACTGCTGCGCGGGCTCAGCTTCTCCTGGGTGTAGCGGATGCCGACAAAGGCCGAAAAGCCGGTGCCAAACAGGCTCAGCGCCAGGCCCGCCGCGTACTGGTTGGTGTTGAGCCAAATCACCAGCAGGCCGAACAGGGCCGACAAGAGCGCGCCCGCCACCATGCCGGCCACAAAGGCCAAGGTGTCGCTGCCGGTATGAACCGCGGTAGCAAAACCGGCCACGGCTGCCACCAGCATCAGCCCTTCCGCGCCCAGGTTCACGATGCCGGCGCGTTCATTGATCAACAAGCCCAAGGCCGCCAAGGCCAGCAAGGTGCCGGCATTCATCGAGGCCGCGATCAGCGGTGCAATGCTTTCCATGCTCAAAGCCCTGGGGTGGCCGCGCCAGGTGCGGCAATGCGCCGCACGCGGTAGTGAATCAAGGTGTCGCAGGCCAGCAGCGAAAACAGCAGCAGCCCCTGGAACACGCCGGTGATGGACTTGGGCAGACCCATGCGCGACTGCGCCAACTCCCCGCCGATGTAGAACATGCTCATCAAGACCGAGGACAGCACAATGCCCGCCGGATGCAGCCGCCCGACAAAGGCGACGATGATGGCCGCAAACCCATAGCCCGCCGGCACATAAGGCGTCAGCTGACCCAGCGGCCCGGCCACTTCCAGCGCGCCCGCCAAGCCGGCCATGGCGCCCGACAGCAGCAAGGCCGTCCACAACGCCCGCTCTGAAGAAAAGCCTGCATAGCGCGCCGCCGCCGGCGCCAGCCCGCCCACCTGCAGCGAAAAGCCCAGGTAGGAGCGGAACAGCAGCACCCAGCAAGCCAGGGCCGAGCCCAGCGCGATCAAGACGCCGATGTTCAGCCGCGAACCCTCGAACAAGCGCGGGATCTTGGTCACCGGCAGGAAGCTGATGCTCTGCGGGAAGTTGAAGCCGGCCGGGTCTTTCCAGGGGCCGTAAACCAAATAAGCCAGCAAGAGATCGGCCACATAGACCAGCATCAGGCTGACCAAAATTTCATTGGCATTGAAGCGCGCCCGCAGCAGCGCGGTGATGCCGGCCCAGGCCATGCCGCCCAGCACCCCGGCGGCCAAGATCGCGGGCACCATCACCCCGGCAGTGCTGGTGGCATCGGCCTGCATCGCCACCCAGCCGGCCGCCAAGGCGCCGACGATGAACTGCCCTTCGGCCCCGATGTTCCAGACATTGGCACGAAAGCAAACCGCCAAACCCAGCGCAATCAAAAGCAAGGGCGTGGCCTTCAATCCCAGTTCGCTCCAGCCTTGCAGGCTGCGAATCGGCTCCCAGAAAAACATTTGCAGACCGCGCAGCGGGTCTTTGCCCAGCAGCAAAAACAAGCCCAGACCCAGCAGCACCGTCAGGCCCAGCGCCAGCAGCGGCGAGGCCAAGCCCATCAGCCGCGAGGGTTGCGGGCGCGGCTCAAGCTTGAACATCGGCCGCTCCTTCTGCGCTGAGCGCCGGGGCGGCGCTGGGCGAGCTTTGCCACAGGCCGCTCATCCACTCGCCAATCAAAGACCGGCTGGCCTCGCTCACCGACACCGAGGGGGACAGGCGCCCTTGCGCCATCACCACCAGGCGATCACTGATCTCAAACAATTCGTCCAACTCCTCACTCAGCACCAGCACGGCGCAGCCGGCCGCACTGAGCTGCAACAACTCGGCGCGAATCTGCGCCGCCGCGCCCACATCCACGCCCCAGGTCGGCTGGGCAATGATCAGCACCTTGGGCCCGGCATCGATCTCGCGGCCGACGATGAACTTCTGCAAATTGCCGCCCGAGAGGCTGCGCGCCGCCGCCCCGGCGCCGCCGGCGCGCACCTGAAAGCGCGCAATCAGTCGCTCGGCCAGATGTTGAACCCGGCGCTGATGCAGCCAACCGAAAGTGCCCAGCGAGCCCTGCGGCCCCCGCTCGGTGCGGGTCAGCAAGGTGTTTTGCGCCAGCGACAAGCTGGGCACCGCGCCGCGCCCGAGACGCTCTTCCGGCACAAAGTGAAGCCCCAGCTTGCGCCGCCGGCTCGGGCCGCTGCGCGCGATGTCTTGCCCGAAGAGCTGCACCGCGCCGGCCTGAGCACGGCGATCCTCGCCGCTGAGCGCGGCCAGCAACTCTTGTTGGCCGTTGCCCGAGACACCGGCCACGCCAACAATCTCGCCGCCATGCAGGTCCAGGTCGATGTCCACCAAGGTCGTGCCAAAGGGCTGAGCCTTGGCCAGACTGAGCCGGCGCAGGCTCAGCGCCAAAGGGCCGGGCCGGCGCGGCTGGCGCTGCACTGACGGCGGCTCGGCGCCGATCATCAGGCGCGAAAGCTCCGCACTGCTTTGCGTGCGCGGGTCCACCTCGCCGCTGACGCGCCCGCTGCGCAAGACGGTGCAGTGATCGCAGAGCGCACGGATCTCGTCGAGTTTGTGGCTGATATACAAAATCGAGCAGCCCTGCGCCGCCAACTGCCGCAGGGTGACGAAGAGCTTGTCCACCGCGCGCGGGGTCAGCACCGAGGTGGGCTCGTCCAGGATCAAGAGCTTGGGCTCGGTCATCAAGGCGCGCAGGATCTCCACCCGTTGGCGCTCGCCCACCGAGAGGCTGTGCACCGGGCGCTGCGGGTCGACCTCCAGGCCATAGGTCTGGGCCAGCGTCTCGATGCGCTGGGTCACCTCGGCCAAGCCCATGCTTTTGTCCAGGCCCAGCCAGACGTTCTCGGCCGCGGTCAGCGTGTCAAACAGCGAGAAATGCTGATAGACCATGCTGATGCCCAAGGCCCGGGCCTGGGCGGGCGACTTGATGGTCACCGGCTGGCCCATCCACTGCATGCGACCGGCATCGGGCTGCACCGCGCCGTAAATGATCTTCATCAGCGTGGACTTGCCGGCGCCGTTTTCGCCCAACACCGCATGAATCTGGCCCGGAGCCACCGTCAGGTCAATGGCGTCATTCGCCCGCACCGCGGGGTATTGCTTGCTGATGCCGAAAAGTTGCAGGCGGGCTGGGCTCATGAAGAAGGCAAGAGGTCGGGCGACAAGTTCAAACGCAAGTATCCGGGCAAATCAGCCTGGACCCTAGCGCCAAGAATCGATGGGAAGGCAGGACAAACCCGGCAAGCCGGGCAAAAAGCGGGGCAAAACCGAAGGCAAACTTAGGCCGAGTGCTTGCACACCCCAGCCACATAGGCGGCGCGCAGATTGCGGTCATCGGCCAAGCTCATCCAGGCAAACACCCGTTCATGCAGGCCGCGCACCACTGCGTCGCGCGCCTCGGCCACCGGGCCGCGTGCCCAGTCCCAAACGCAGACATCGGCCAGGGTGCCCGCGCCGAAATGGCCGATTTCCGCGCCCAGGCCCAGGGCCTCGGCGGCGCCGCGAGTGGCGGCATGCAGTCCGGCCCAGGCCGTCAGGCGCTGGCCGGCCATGGCCTGGACCTTGTAGCCATCCAGCAGCGTGCGCTGCATCGACAAGCTGGTGCCGCCGCCCACATCGCTGGCCACCGACACCTGCACCTGCCCGGCGCGGGCCGCCGGCCAGTCAAACAAGCCGCTGCCGAGGAAGAGATTGGACGAGGGGCTGAACGCCACTTGGGCGCCGCTGGCCGCCAGCACGCGGCGGTCTTCATCATCCAGCCAGATGCCGTGGGCCAGCACCGAACGCGGGTGCAAGAGGCCTTCGCGGGCATACACATCCAAATAGCTGCGCGCCTGCGGGAACAGCTCGCTGACCCAGCGCACCTCCTCGCGGTTCTCGGCCACATGGGTTTGCATGTACAGCGTGGCGTCGGCACGGCACAGCGCACCGGCCATGGCCAGTTGCTCGGGCGTGCTGGTGGGCGCAAAGCGTGGCGTGACCGCATAACTGAGGCGATCCACACCATGCCAGCGCGAGATCAGGTCCACACAGTCGCGCTCGGCTTGCGCCACACTGGGATCCAACAAAGCGGCCGGGGCGTGGCGGTCCATCAGCACCTTGCCGGTGATCAGGCGCATGCCGCGCTGCTGCGCGGCCTCGAACAAGGCCTCGACCGAAACCTTGTGGACAGTGGGGAAGACCACCGCCGCCGTCGTGCCATGCGCCAGCAGGGCGTCCAGAAAACGCGCCGCGCCGGCCTGCGCCACGGCCGGGTCTGCATAACGGCATTCGGCCGGGAAGGTGTAGGTGTTGAGCCAGTCAAGCAGCTCGGCGCCGTAAGAGGCGATCACATCGAGCTGCGGGCAATGCACATGGGTATCGATGAAGCCGGGCAGGATCAGTCGGCCTTGGTGATCGATCTTGAGCCACTGCTGATCCGGTTCATGCGCCTGCGTGCCCTGGATGCGGCCCTGCTCATCGATCAGCAACCAATGGTCAGGCTGGAAGCGCACCGCGCCGCTGCCCTCCAAGTCGCCCCAGGCGGGGCTGGCGGTGAAGTCGAGCAGGTCGCCGCGCAGGGCAATTTTCTGTGGCGTTGTAGTGGACAAGGCAGCGTTTTCAAAAGAGGCGGGACAGGATCGTATATCGTCAAGGGCCCAGCAGCTTGGTGAGTTTGGTTTCGATGAGCATGCAGCAGCGTCCGATCCGTTTTTTCCAGCAGGGCCAGATTCGGTCCGTCCAAGGTCTGCCGACCACGACCACGCTGCTCAGCTATCTGCGCGAACACCAGCCCGGCCAAGCCTGCACAGGCACGAAAGAAGGCTGCGCCGAAGGCGACTGCGGCGCTTGCACCGTCTTGCTGGGCGAACTGAATGAGCAAGGCGAGCTGCGGCTGCGCAATGTCAACGCCTGCACCCAGCTGCTGCCCACGCTGGACGGCCAGGCTCTGTTGACGGTGGAAGACCTAGGCTCGGCCGCCAAGCCCAACCCGGTGCAGCAGGCCCTGATCGACTGCCACGGCTCGCAATGCGGCTTTTGCACCCCCGGCTTTGTGATGACGCTGCAAGCTTGCTATGAGCGCCATCAGGAGGCAGGCAGCCAGCCCACCCGCCAACAACTGGCCGATGACTTGGCCGGCAATCTGTGCCGCTGCACCGGCTACCGCCCGATTCTGGACGCCGGCGAGCGCATGTTTGCGCTGCCGCCCCACACCATTGATCGCGCGCCCATCGTGGCGGCCTTGCGCCAATTGCAGGCCGATGAAGCTCTGCATTACGAAGCCCCCAACCCGGCTTATGCAGGCCGGGTGGACGCCTTTGATGCGCCGCGCACGGTGGCCGAATTGGCGGCGTTATGTGAGGCCAAGCCGCAAGCCCGGCTGCTGGCCGGCGCCACCGATATCGGCCTGTGGCTGAACAAGCAGTTCCGCGATGTGGGCGATTTGATTTTTGTGGGCGCGGTGGCCGAGCTACGACAGATTCGCGCGCAAGATTTCCAGGGCCAGCCGGGCTTATGGATAGGCGCCGCCGCCTCGTTGGAAGAAGCCTGGTCGGCACTGACCGAGGCCGCGCCGGCTCTGCGCGAGCTGTGGCTGCGCTTTGCCTCGCCGCCGGTGCGCCAGGCCGGCACCCTGGGCGGCAATATCGCCAATGGCTCGCCGATTGGCGACGGCGCACCCGCATTGATCGCCCTGGGCGCCGAGATCATCTTGCGCCACGGTGCCCAGCAGCGCCGCATGAGGCTGGAAAACTTCTACCTCGGCTATATGCAAAACGCTCGCCAGCCGGGCGAATTCGTCGAGGCCTTGCATCTGCCGCTGCCCGGTCCTGACTGGCGCCTCGGCGCCTACAAAGTGGCCAAGCGCTTTGACAGCGATATCTCCGCCGTCTGCGCGGTGTTGGCCTTGCAGTTGGAGCCCGGCAGCCATCGGGTGCTCGCAGCACGCTTGGTCTATGGCGGCATGGCCGCCGTGGTCAAGCGCGCAGCCCTTGCCGAAGCGGCCTTGCTGGGCCAGGTCTGGGATGAGGCGGCGCTGCAAGCGGCGCAGGCCGGCTTGAGCCAAGACTTCACGCCTCTGAGCGACGCCCGCGCCAGCAGCAGCTATCGATTGCAAGTGGCGCAAAACCTGCTGCGCCGACTCTGGCTGGAAACACGCGCCGAGCAGCCACTGGCGGCGCGTGAGTTGAGCGTCTGGCAGGCCGTCAGCTTCAATAGCCGCACGGGGAGCGCGGCATGAAGGCGCCCCAGCACATGCAGACGGGCGACCGCGTGGGCCAAAGCCAGCCGCATGAATCCGCCGCGCTGCACGTCAGCGGCGAAGCGGTCTACACCGACGACATCCCCGAACTGCAAGGCACGCTGCATGCGGCCCTGGGCTTGTCTCCTGTGGCACATGGGCGCTTGCTGTCCATCGACTTGGCGCTCTTGCGCGCCCAACCGGGCGTGGTGGCGGTGCTGACCGCCGCCGACATCCCCGGCGAAAACAACTGCGGCCCGCTGGTCCATGATGACCCGATTCTTGCCGGCGAGACTTTGAGTTATCTGGGCCAGCCAGTTTTTGCCATCATCGCCAGCAGCCGCGAGCTGGCGCGCCGCGCCGCCGCCCTGGCCAAGACGGCCTTGCAAATTGACGCCCTGCCCGCTGTGCTGACGGCCAAAGACGCCCATGCTCAAGGCCACTATGTGCTGCCGCCCATGCACCTGAGCCGAGGCGATGCGGCGGCCGCCCTGGCAGCGGCGCCGCTGAGGCTCAGCGGCGAGTGGTCGGTGGGCGGGCAGGAGCAGTTCTATCTGGAGGGCCAAATCAGCTACGCCGTCCCGCAGGAGAACCAAGGCCTCTTGGTGCATTGCTCCACCCAGCACCCGAGCGAGATGCAGCAGTTACTCGCTCATGCCTTGGGTTGGGCCTCGCATCAGGTGCAGGTGCAATGCCGGCGCATGGGTGGCGGCTTTGGCGGCAAAGAATCGCAGTCGGCCCTGTTCGCCTGCGTGGCCGCCGTCGCGGCCACCAAGCTGCGCCGCCCGGTCAAGCTGCGCCTGGACCGCGATGACGACTTCATGATCACTGGCCGACGCCACGGCTTTGACTACCGCTGGGATGTGGGCTTTGACGAGCAGGGCCGCATCCTCGGCGCCGAGGTGGAGCTGATCTCCAACTGCGGCCACTCGGCGGATCTGTCGGCGCCGGTGATGGCGCGGGCACTCTGCCATTTCGACAACGCTTATTTCCTGCCGCATGTGGCCCTGCACGGCTTTTGCGCCCGCACCCACACGCAGAGCAACACCGCCTTTCGCGGCTTTGGCGGGCCGCAAGGAGCGCTGGCCATCGAGATGATTCTGGACGCGGTGGCGCGCCGCTTGCAGCGTGACCCGCTGCAGGTGCGGCTGATCAATCTTTACGCCGACGAAGGTGGCCGCAACATCACCCCCTACGGCCAACAAGTCGAAGACAACATCCTGGCCCCGCTGATCGAAGGCCTGCAAGCCAGCAGCGACTACGCCCAGCGCCGTCAAGCGGTGAGCGACTTCAACGCTCGCAGCCCGGTCTTGAAGAAAGGCCTCGCGCTGACGCCGCTGAAATTCGGCATCAGCTTCAATGTGGTGCACCTGAACCAGGCCGGCGCGCTGGTGCATGTTTACACCGATGGATCGGTGCTGGTGAACCACGGCGGCACCGAGATGGGCCAGGGCCTGAACACCAAGGTGGCGCAGGTGGTGGCGCATGAGCTGGGGTTGAGCCTGGCCCGCGTGCGCTGCAGCGCCACCGACACCCAGAAGATCGCCAACACCTCGGCCACGGCCGCCTCCACCGGCAGCGACCTGAATGGCAAGGCCGCGCAAGACGCCGCCGCGCGCATCAAGGCCCGGCTGGCCGCGCTGGCGGCGCAGCTGTGGCAATGCTCGGCGGATGAGGTGCGCTTTGCGGACGAGCGGGTCAGCGCCGGCACTCACTCGATGAGTTTTGCCGAGCTGGTGCACAAAGCCTATATGCAGCGGGTGCAGCTGTGGAGCGAGGGCTTTTACGCCACGCCCGGCCTGCACTGGGACCGCGCCAAGCTGCAAGGCAAGCCGTTTTACTACTTCGCCTGCGGCGCTGCTGTCTCCGAAGTCTTGGTCGACACCCTGACGGGCGAAAGCCGTGTCATCCGCGCCGACGTCTTGCACGATGTGGGCCGCTCGCTCAACCCCGCGCTGGACATCGGCCAGATCGAAGGCGCTTTTGTGCAGGGCATGGGCTGGCTGACGATGGAGGAGCTGGTCTGGCACCCCAGCAGTGGCGCCCTGCTCACCCACGCGCCCAGCACTTACAAAATCCCCACCGCGAACGACAGCCCGCCGGACTTCCGCGTGGCCTTGTTCGACCAGCCGAATGCGGCCGACAGCATCCACCGCGCCAAAGCGGTGGGCGAGCCGCCGCTGCTCTTGCCGATCTCGGTGCTGCTGGCCATCAAGGACGCCGTCGCCTCGACCGGCCCCGCCGGTTGCGACCCCGATCTGCGCGCGCCAGCCACCGCAGAGTCCGTCTTGCGAGCATTGCAGTCGACGCAAGGCCTGGCTCCTCTTTGACCGCCATACGCCCCGCGCTGAAAAGTCTTGTAGGGAAGCACTTGGCGTTGCTGCCGCTACCCGGTAGGCATCAGAAGCGTCGAAGCTTGGTTGGCCCTTAACAATTGAGGCATCGCCTCCCTCGATACAACTGCATGGCCCAGCAGTGCCCTATTTCGACATCGGCTTTTCCAGTGAGTCCCATTGGTAGGCCTTTTCGACACGGTCTGCGATTTGATTCATCAGGGCCAGGCCATTGGCGCCATTGCTCATGATGACGACGCCGTAACCCTTGCGAATATGTCCGCTCATCCACGCCCAATATCCCCAGTTCGAACCACTGTGCGAAAAGTACCAGCCGTCTTGGCGCTGATCAATCACCAGGCCCATGGCGAAGCGGCCTATTCCTGGCGGGGAAATCATTTCTCTAGCAGTGCGCTGATCAATGACCTTGCCGGTCGGACCGCGCAGCCCGGTCTGGATTTCGATGATGATTTTTGCGAGATCACTTGGGGTACTCCACAAGCTGGCGGCGGCCTGTTCCGGATAGACGTGCCAGGGAGGCCCCTTGCGCTGGCCATGTTCGTCGTGTGCCAGCGCGGCATTCGTAGTATCGGAGTCCGTTGGCAGTGACTCGAAAGTGCTGCGGGCCATGCCTAAGGGGGTTAATACCGTCGAACGCATGAACTGCGCAAACGGGCGTCCTGATAACTCGCTCAGGGCCAGTTGCATGATGGTGTAGCCACCGCCGGAATACTTGTAGGCCTCATACGGCGCGCGTGTGAAGACCACCTCGCCCACGTTGGACGGTGGCTGACCCTTGATGATTTGCAGCAGCGTTGGCAGCGGCGTGTTGGGCACGTAGCCAGGGAAACCAAATCCGTCATCCGCCCCCGAGGTGTGGCTGAGCAGTGAGCGTGGCGTCACCGCTTGCGCGTGCGTCAGATCGGATGTGGGAACTTGCCATGATTTCAGCAGCGTATTGACATCCGCATCCAACTTCATCCGCTTCTTTTGGACCAAGTGCATGGCAGCGAGCGCCGTGACTGGTTTGCTGATCGATGCGGCCTGGAAACGAGTTTGTGTATCAACCAATCGGCCAGTTTCTGCATCTGCCACGCCATAGGCCTTGGCCCAGTGCAGTTTGAAATCCTTCACCACAGCAATGCTCACGCCTGGGACGTGGAGCCGCTCGAGCAGCGCCGCAATACTGAATGCAAACAAATCGCTTTCGCCCGGCGTTTGGTCTGGAACTTGCGGCGCTTCAATGCGAGCGATCATGGCTGCCGCATCGTCTTGAGCCTGGGCTGAACTGATTGCGAGCGCGGAAAGGACCAAAAACAGCGTTGGCAAAAACCGCATGCGGCGCTTGGACGATAGATGGCTCATGCGCTTTCTTATACGGAAAAGTCGGAGGCAGGATTTGATTCTGACGGCCCTCAAACAATTTTTCGAATCCCCTCGTGCACCCAGGGCAACGACTGCTTCTGGCACAGTCTCGGTGGATGTCTCGCCCCAAGCCAAGGCTTCAACGTGGCCCCTGCGTATCACCACAGGCCACCCCGGCGCGCATGGAGCCACAAGCCGTGCTTCAGGCCCTGTCACAGACTGCGCTCCCACAGCAGGCGCGCGTTGACGCCGCTTTGCAGCCGATCTTCCAGCCTATGGTCCAGCCCCTCGACCAAGACGCGGCGGGTGCTGACCCGATCGGGCTGAAGCAGGTTGCCGAGGCTGAGCCGCCAGGCGTTTTGCTTGTCCAACTTCCACAAGGCATAGAAGTCCAAGACCCGGGTGGACGGCAAGCCGGCCCAGCGGTCTTCAGCCAGTCGCTGCGTGGCGCCGCGACTCAGGCTCAGATTGCCGCCCCAGCTGAAGCTGCCGCTCATGACCTCCAGCGGCGGTGCCGCCAAACGGTGATCGAAGCCCAGATTCAGGCTCATCGGAATCTGCTGAGCCAGGCGGTTATCTGGTCCCGGCACCGCCAGCACCCTTGAGCGATGAATCGCCCAGTTGCCACGCAGCTCCACGGCCGGCGCGCCAGACTTGATCAGCTCCGGCAGGCTCAGGCGCGCTTCCAACTCCAGGCCCTCCACCCAAGCCGTGCCCTGATTGGTGCGCCGCTCCACCCAGTGTTTGTTTTGAAGAATCAGCTCGCTGACGATGACCTGCTCGATGCGCTTCAGATAAGCGCTGGCGCTGAGCAGGCTGGACTTGCTCAAGGGATGCGTCCAGCTGGCATCCAAGCCCCAGGCCAGCTCAGGCAGCAGGTCCGGGTTACCTTGCAGGTCGGGCGTGGTCGGGCTGTTGTTGTTGGCGACAAAGCGGCGCGGCGTCAGCTCGCGGGGCGTGGGCGCTTTGTAGCTGCGCGCCAAACCGAGGCGCAGCTGATCCTTGCTATCCGGCACGCGCCAGAGTGCTTGCAACACCGGACTGAGCACTCCCGAGGTCTTGCTGATGCCCTCGAACACATTGCCGGTGCTGCGCGTCTGCAGTGACTCCCAACGCAGCCCCAGCGTGGCCTGCCAAGCCTTGCTGATGTCGAGTTCATCCTGCAGGAACAGCGCCAGGCGACGGATGCGGGCGTCGTAGATTTCGTCCAGGTTCTCCACCGGCAAGCCGCCCGGCAGCGCTTGCTCGCGCTGCAAACGGTCTTCACTGCGGCGATTTTCTTCCAGATCAAAACCGGTGCTGAGGCTGTGTGATTCGCCCAGCGCGCGACGATGGCGCCCCGCCAGACTCCAGCCTTGGTCAATCGCCAACGAATCAACATGGGCATCACGGATCCAACGCCCACCGAAGTCATAACCTTCAAACTGTGCGTCTGAGTCTCGCTGCAAGCGCGTGTAGCCCAGTTTCAACTCCGACTTGGCACCGCCCTCCTCGTTCAGGGTCCAATTCAGCCGGCTGCGCAGCTGCCAGCCGCGGATCTTGATGTCCAGATCATTGTGGGCCTGCTCGGGCGTTGGGCCCGCCGTGCTGAAACGGTCGTCGATCGCGCCGCCTCGGGAGTGTGAGACGCGCAGCAGATGATCGGTGCTCAGCGTCTGGCTGGGCGATAGCGTCCAACTGGCGCGCGGGCTCAGGCTGAGCCGATTGCTCCGGTCAAATTCGAGCTTGTCGGTACGGTAGGCCTGCACTAGCTGACCTTGGGCATTCAGGGCTTGCTGATCCAGTTTCATCGGCCACTGTTGCTGCTCATGCGCCAGGCCCACGCCCAGCCCCCAGGAAAAACCACCGTCACGGTCACCGAGATTGAGGTCGGCGCTGAGCATGGGCCGGCTCAACTGCGAGCCCATGCCGAGCTTCAGCTCACGCTGCGCCTGGCGGGCGCTGCGCCGGGTGACGATATTGATGCTGCCCGCGATGGCCTGGCTGCTTTGTTCGACGCCGGCACTGCGCGACACCTCGATGCGCTCGATCGCCTCGGGCGAGATCGACTCCAGCGAAAAACCCGGCGGCACCGGCTCGCCGTTCAGCAGCAACTGGGTATAGCCGGCCCCCAGGCCCGACATGCGGATCTCCGCCCCGCGCGGCCCCTGGTCGAGCACGCTGATGCCTGGCACGCGGCGCAAGGCGTCGCTCAGCCGGGTGTCGCCGGCGCGCAGCAGTTCGTCCCGGTTCACCACCAGCAAGGCGCCGACCGACTCACGGCGCGCGCTCAGCGCGTTGGCCGCGCCATCGCCCTGCACCTCAACGCGCTGCAGGCTAGCCGTGGACGGCGCCGGCTGCTTGGGCGGCTGTTGTGGCACCTCCGCACCCTGCGCCAGGGCCACGATCGGTGCCAATAAGATCATCAAACCCAATGGGGCTAACTTGCCCAATCGGCCCTTTGCACCCCTCACCGCCATCCGGCTTGAATCAAAACTTCCATCCATTGCGATCAACACGGCACTACTTCCCAAGAAAACCTTCGTCTTGCCCCTTCGGCATGGTCGCGATTAGACTGGGGCGCGCCCGACAAATCAATCTTGATCAAGTTCATCAATATATGAATCAACCACAGCGACGGGTTCGCAAGACAGCAGCAAGCAGCCCCACCGAGCCGGCGCCTGCGGGGCTACAACTGCCCGCTTCAGGCACCTACACCCTGCTTGATTCGGCCGCTGCCGCGACGCGTCTGGGCATCAGCAAGGCAACGCTGTACGCCTATGTCAGCCGCGGCCTGTTGAATGCCAACACAGACCCGAGCGACCCGCGCGTGCGCCGCTATTCCAGCTTTGAGGTTGAGTTGCTGCTGCGGCGCAAGGAGGGCGGCCGGCAACGCGAGCAGCAAACCATGGCAGCCCTCAACGACGGCCTGCCGCTGTTGGACACCGCCCTGTCCTGCGTGCGCGAGGGCCAGCCGATCTACCGCGGCCAGCCGGCACTGCAACTGGCCGAGCAGGCCAGCGCCGAGGATGTGGCGCGTCTGCTCTGGCAGTTTGATGCCGCCATTGATCCCTTCACCGGACCAGCCCCAGACCTCGGCGCCCACTGGCAGCGGCTCTGCGAGCAGTTGCCCAACAAGCCGACCAGTCGTCCATTGGCCCTGTTCGCCACCGCGCTCACCGAATTACATGGCCCGGCCTGGCTGCCCGATGGCGAGGCTTTGGCGAACGCTTGCGGGGCGCACCTGCGGGCGTTGATCGCCAGCTTTCTGGCCAGCCCGCCCAGCGATGCACCGATGCACCAGCAGTTTCGCCGCGCCTGGCATTTGCCCGCCAAGGCCGATGAGGCGCTGCGCCGCGCCCTGGTGTTGGTGGCCGATCACGAGATGAATATGGTCAGCTTCAGCGCCCGCTGCCTGAGCTCGGTGGACGCCAGCTTGGGTGCAGCCTTGCTGGCCGCCATGTGCAACCTCACCGCCACCTTCAACGGCGGCGCCTGCATGCAGGTGGAGGCGCTCTGGGACGAGATGGCCGCGGCCGATGACTTGGACGCCGCCCTGATGCGCCGACTCGACCGCGGAGAAGGCCTGCCGGGCTTCAACCACCTGTCCTATCCCGGCGGCGACCCGCGGGCGCGGCGACTGCTGGACGAGTGCGAACGGCTGGCGCCGGCCCGCAGCGACGGCCTGCAGCAAGACCTGGCCCCGGCCGTGGCCCGCTTGACCGGCTGGAAACCGTCGATTGACTTCGGCTTGGTCGCGCTGCGCCGCGCAATCGGCGCTCCCGCCGAGGCGGCCCTGTGTCTACAAATGGCCGGGCGCAGCATCGGTGTGCTGGCCCATATCCTGGAGCAGCGCCGCAGCGGCCAGCGCCTGTGGGTGCGGGCGCGCTATATCGGGCCCTGACTTGAATTGACCCCGCCCACGCCTGGACGACGGCTCAATTCAGCATTTGCTCCACATCGCTGGCCACATCACCGGCGGCTTCGATCTTGGCCGACAAGAAGTCCAGGTCCAAATGCAAATGTTCCACCAACTCGGGCACGGCCACCATCAAGGCCTGGCTCGGGTTGTCGTGATGCTCGGCCGCATCGGCAAGCACCTCGGCCAGATGCAACACCGCCGCCATCAGCGAGAAGGGGCGAATTTCCATCGGCGTGTTGGCATCCTTGAAGGCCTCGACCATGGTCGCCGGGAAATGCCAGTGCGAAGCCAAGGAGGCGGTCACGTCGGCATGGGTGCAGCCAAAGCGATGTTCTTCCAGCGAGAAACGGCTGCCCGGTTCGGCCGCATGCGCTTCCACATCGGCCACCATCTCGGGTTCACTCATCGCCATCATGATTTGGCCGGTGCGTAACATCAAGCCAGCCAGATAGGCAGTGTCGGCATCCAGATGCAGCATCTTGCTGAGAATGCGCGCGTAGGCCGCCGTGCTGACGCTGTGGCGCCAGAACAGCGAGCGGTCCAGGCCCTTCACGACCGGGAAGGCGCCCGACAGGCAAGCCGCCAAGGACAGATTGCGCAAGGTCTCCATGCCCAGCGCCGCGGCGGCATCGGTCAGGCTAGAAATTTGGTGCGAGGGGCTGTAACGGGCCGAGTTGGCCAGTCGCAGTACCTTGGCGGCCAGCCCGGCGTCCTTGCCGATCAGATCGGCGACTGTATTCAGGCTGATGTTCTCATCGTCGAAGCTGCGCATCAGTCGGCTGGCGACCTCAGGCATGGTGGGCAGTGCGTGGTTCTTCTGGAAGAATTTTTCGGCTGCAGCAGTCACATTGGTCTCCTCTGGCTCTGACACGGATCGAGAGTTGCGGGGCACAACTGCACTACCCCTCACTTGCAGTCTAAGCGGCGAAGCGAGGCCAAGGCCAGCAAGAAAGACCAAGAAAGCGGTGAATTTCCAACGCAATTGGATCGAAAAACGGCTCCCGCCGTGCAAGGATCAGTCGTGCGCCAAGGTCTGCAGGGCGCCCAGATTGAGCAATTTGATCGAGTAGCCTTTGACCTCGATCAGGCCGGCACTCATCAAACCACGCAGCAGACGCGACAGCGTCTCGGGGGTGATGGCCAATTGGGCCGCCAGCTCGCGCTTGCGTTCCTTCAGGGCCACATCGCCCCCGCAAGCGTCTGAGCGCTGCGACAGCAGCCAAGTCGCCAAGCGCTTTTGCGCGTCCTTGGCCATCAAGTCATGGGTGGCGCCGGTCAGGTTCTGCACCGCCTGCGCCAAGGCCCGCATCATGCGCTCGCGCAGGTCTGGGAAGCGGCCGAGCAACTGCCGCAGGCCCTCCAAAGGCAACTCGAGCACGGTGGCATTGAGCAAGACGCGGGCGTCCTGAACATGCCCTCCGCCGACCCATGCGCTGCTGATGTCCAGCCAGGCCGGGCCGTGGATATTGCGCTCCAGATGAAAGGCCTGCCCTTCGCCGGCCACCCCGAGCCCAACCGCGCCGTCCAGCACCGCCACCAACTGGCTGGCCGCCTGGCCGCGCCGGAACACCAACTCGCCCACCGCCAGCTGCCTAGGACGCAACAGCAGGCCCAACGCTTGCCGCTCGGCCTCGGTCAGGCGCGGCGGACCGAACACAGCCTCCCACTCCGGATCCCAGGCCTGGGAGCGGGCGGCACTACGGGCAAGCAAAGGGGCGGTTGCGGTGTCCACGGTGGCGGAGGTCCATTCAAATGATGCTGGGCGAGGGAAGAAGACGCCGGCATCAAACGCCGGAGCATGGTGGGCAATGTCCGCCATGACCCCGTTCCTGTCTTTGCGCAAAATCAAAACTCCCTATCGACACACAATCCGCCATCGCCCTTGTTTGATCCAATCCACTATGGTTTCCCCAACTCAAATCACCCGCAAGGCCTCGCTCGCTGCAAATGCGTCCTTGCAGCCCGGCAGCAGCTATGCGCAACCGTTCGACCTGTTGGAGGCTTGCCATCAGCGGGTGCAGCGCAGCCTGGACCTGTTGCTGCGCCTGTGCGAACACCTGCGAGCGTCAGGCGTCGACGCCAATGCCCGCTCAGCGGCCCAAGACCTGCTGCGTTACTTTGACGTGGCCGCGCCCTTGCACCACCAGGACGAGGAGTTGCATGTCTTCCCCGCACTGGAACGTGGCCAACAAGCCGAGCTACTGCAGGCTTGCCAGATGCTGCGCCGCCAGCATGAGGACATTCATCGCCAATGGCTGGCACTGCGCGGGGCCCTGGCGCCCTTGACGGCTGCGGCGGACGGCGCGCTGTCCGAGCCCGAGTGCGCCGAACTGGCGCGTTTGGCGCAGCTGTTCGTGACGCTGCACGCCGAGCATCTGGCGTGCGAGGATGGCTTGGTATTCCCGGCCGCAGCCGCCGCGCTGGACGCGCAGCAACTCGAGCGCATGGGCCGGGAGATGGCCGCCAGGCGCGGCCTTCAACTCCCCTGAAAGTCCCTGACTGTCGCCTTCAGAGCACCAGCAAGGCCCTGAAATCGTTCACATTGGTGAAGGTTGGGCCTGGCGACACTAAGTCGCCCAAGGGCTCGAAGAAACCACGGGCATTGTGCGCATCCAACTCGCGTCGCGCGCTCAAACCCAGCGCGCGGGCGCGGGCCAGGCTGCTTGGGGTCAGCAGGGCGCCGGCGTTATCGCCAACGCCATCGATCCCGTCGGTATCTGCCGCCAGCGCATAGACGCCGGGCTCGCCGTCCAAAGCGATCGCGCAACCGAGTAGGAACTCGGTCGCACGCCCACCTTGGCCGGGTCGCGCCGAGTCGCCGCGCACCGTCACCGTGGTTTCCCCGCCGGAAAAAATCACGCAAGGCTTGCTGAAAGGTTCGCCGCGGCGAGCCACCGCCCGCGCCATCGCCGCATGCATGGCGCCAATGTCGCGCGACTCGCCCTCGATTGAATCGCTCAGCACATGGGCGTTCAAGCCCAATGCGCGGGCCGCCTCGGCAGCCGCCTGCAGGCTCTGCTGCGGCGTTGCCAGCATGCGCAGCTGCTGGCCGGCAAAGACGGCATCGCCGGGCTTCGGGGTTTCAAACGCGCCCGACAGCAAGCCCTCGCGGGCGGCCGCCGGCAAATGGATCGCATAGCGTTGACAGATCGCCAGCGCATCGGCGCAAGTGCTGGCATCGGCCACCGTTGGCCCAGACGCAATGACGGCCGGCTCGTCGCCGGGCACATCGCTGATCATGAGGGTCAGGACTTGCGCCGGCGCACAGGCCGCGGCCAAGCGGCCGCCCTTGATGGCGGACAGGTGTTTGCGCACGCAATTCATCTCATCGATGGCGGCGCCGCTGTTCAGCAAGGCTCGGTTGACGGCCTGCTTATCTGCCAGGCTCAGTCCCAGCGCCGGCAGGCTCAGCAAGGCCGAGCCGCCACCGGAAATCAGACAGATGACCAAATCGTCCGGCCCCAAACCCTGCGCCAGCTGCAGCAAGCGCGCCGAGGCGGCAACGCCGGCTGCGTCGGGCACCGGATGAGCGGCCTCGACCAAGTCGATGCGGCGCGGTACATAGTCCGGTGGGGTGTGCCCATAACGGGTGATCACCAGGCCACTGAGCGGCTGATCCTTCGGCCAGGCGGCCTCCAGCGCTTGGGCCATGGCGCCACCGGCCTTGCCGGCACCCAGCACCAGCGTGCGGCCCCGGCTTGGCGGTGGCGGTAAATGCGCCGCCAGTACGGCCGAAGGCAAGGCGCGCGCCACCGCCACATCGAACAAATGGCGCAACAGATCGCGCGGCGGCATCAACACTTCGGCCAAAGAATTCTCCCTCTGCTGGATTCAAGGCCGTGCCGCAAACCAGCGGCCCAGCAAGGCGCGCTCATCCTCGGTGATGCCGGTGGCATTGTTCAGCGGCATGGTTTTTTGCAGCACCGCCTGCTGGTACAGCTGCTGCGCATTCTGTTCGATCAAGGCGGCGCTGTGCAATTGCACGCCCTTCTGGGCGATTTCAGCGTTATGGCAGGGCAGGCAGCGCTGCGCCACCACCGCTTGCACCTCAGCCAAACTGGGCACGGCCGAGAGCGCATGGGTCGGCGCAGGCTTGGGCGCCGCGCCCACCACCAGGCCGATCAACAACACCGCCGCGGCCACCAGCAGGCCCCAAGCATTGACGCCTTTGTGGCGTTTGACGAAATAACTGCGCACCAGCACGCCCACCGCCATCAATCCAATCAGCAGCAACCAGTTGTGCGCGTGGCCGTTGAGCATGCCGTAGTGGTTGCTGAGCATGGCGATCAACACCGGCAGGGTGAAATAGGTGTTGTGCACGCTGCGCTGCTTGCCGCGCTGACCAAAGACTGGGTTCACCGGGCGCCCGGCGCGCATGTCCGCAATCACCTGCTTCTGGCCGGGAATGATCCAGAACAGCACATTGGCGCTCATCATCGTGGCCATCATGGCGCCGACCAGCAAGAAGGCCGCGCGGCCTGCGAAGAGCTGACAGGCCAGCCAGGTCGCGGCAGCGATGAACACGCCGATCAGCCCCAAGACTCGGCCGTCATGGCCGATGCTGCCATCGACGGTGTGACCCAAGCGGCGACAGATCTGGTCATACACCAGCCAGCCCGCCGCCAAGAAGCCCAGCGCCGCGCTGATGGCGAGGGGCGCGCTCCAGTCGAACACGCGGCGGTCGATCAAATAGCTGTCGGCATTGAGCAGATACAGCGTCACAAAGAGCGCGAAGCCACTGATCCAGGTCCAGTAGCTTTCCCAGTAGAACCAGTGCAGATGCTCGGGTAGATCCGGCGGCGCCACCAGGTACTTCTGCGGGTTGTAAAAGCCCCCGCCATGGACGGCCCAGAGCTCACCGTCCACGCCCTTGGCGCGCAGATCGGCAGCCGTCGGCTTGCGCAAATGGTTGTCGAGCCAGACAAAGTAGAAGGAGGCACCGATCCAGGCGATGCCAACGATCACATGCAACCAGCGCAAAAGCAGGCCGGCCCAATCGAGCAGGTAGGAGCTATTCATCCAGACCCCGAGGCGGCTCACCACAGGCGGGCGCTGTGAGCTGCATTAGGTCGCGTCAATCAATGCCGCTGCGACACCATTCTTAGGAGCGGCAAAGTGTAGCGAGCTTTCTGGCGCCTAAATAAGACCGGCTTGAAGCCGGTCCTGAGTCCTCAAGCGCGACGGCCCTTCTTCGCTCGGCCGGCTTTGGGGGCAGACTTGCCGGGCCGGTCGGTGCGCGCTGCATGGCTGGGCAGAATGCGCTGCGCCAGGGCGATCAACTGCTCGGCACTGCGGCTCAGCGCCTCATCATCATGCTGGGTCAAGGCCAAGGCATCGACAAAACGAGACAGCCGCTCCAAACGATCGACCATGGCCTCCAACTGCAGCGGCCGTACCGTCACGCAACGCAGCGCTTCCGAGTAACTGTCGGCCAACTCTTCGAACCAACGGCGGCCCTCCTCGTCCGGACGGCCCAACTTGCCATCGATCATCCGTTCCACCAACAAGGCCTCCGGTTGGATCAACAAATCCCAGGGGCTGGGCTGGATGGCGAAGTTCTGCACTGCGGCACGTCGGCATTGCTGAGCCAATTCAATCGCAGCATCCTTTTCCGCCGGGCTGTGCCAATCGGTCAAGGCATCCAAGGCCAGGCGATAGAGCGCGTGGCAAGGGCTGAAATGATCGGCCCCTGGCCGGCCTTCACCAGCCCGGTAGGCCTCCACCCCTTGCTGCAGGCAATGGGCCATGGCCTGGGCCGCGGTGTCGGCGGCGGCCGCATCCAAGTGCCCGCTCAACAAGCGCCGCGCCTGCAAATTGGCCTTGCGCTGCCAAGCGGCGCCGCGCAAGGCGGTGCGTTCGCTGTGCATGGTCGAGGCCTTGGCGCCTGCCGTGCCCAGCGTCACGGCATCGCCATCGGCCACCAGCGCGTCGAGTCCATCCAGGCGCCGCAAGGCCAGATCGATCAGCGCCTCGGCGGCGTTCAATTGCTGCTGAGCCTGTGCGTCGCCGGCCAAGGCTTGGCCCAGCGCCGCAACCGCCCTGGCCTCGCCCAGCCGCGACTCGACATCGACCAGTTTTTCCAGGTCAGAAATCGGCACGCCGCCAATCCGGTCGACGGCCTGCGCAGCGCTCAGAAACGCCGCCCGCGCCCGTTCCCACCGGCCGAGGTCAAACCAGGTCTTGCCCAGCGCATATTGCAGCTGCGGGTTCTGCAGCCAGCCGGCCGGGCAACGCCGGGCCAAGGCGTCGGCCACGTGGTCCACCTCGGCCTGCAACTCGCGCGAGCCCATCGAATCGCCTCGGCGCGCCAGTTCGGAACGCAGGCTGGCCAATTCGTCCAACATCTCGTCCGGCGACACATAACGGCTCGCCGGGCCGGCGCCGGGCACCCCTTCGGCGGCAGGCTCGGCCAACCAAACCGGATCGCCATAGGCTTGGAACGCGCCCCAGGTGATGTCCTCGGGGTGAGCGCGCCAGACCTCCTTGCGCGCGCTGAAGACGGCATCGCCAAAGGGCCGACGGCGCAGCAACAACTGCTCGTAGAACACCTCGCCAAACCGGCGGGCGGATTCATCATTGACCGCCCAGCCCGCCACCACCACGCAGCGCACGCCGATGCCAATCATTTCGCGCGCCACGCTGGCGGCCAACTTATTGCTGCCTGCCCCCTGGGGCTCGCGATCGACCTGCCCGAGATGGCAGCAATTCAGGAACACCAGTTCGGGCACCACCTCCATGGCCATGATCTCGGCCGCCGTGATCAGCAACCCATCGGACAAGAGCACGCCGCTGCGACCGTGGCCATCGGCATGCGGCAGGTCGAACACACCGTGGGCCGAGATATGCAGGATGCGCCAGGGCTTGGCATACAGCTTGGACAGCACATCGCTGGCCTTGTTGAAATTGCCCACCATCGATTCGACTTGGTAGCCCATGCCGGTCAGCAGCTGCTGGCAGGCCTCACCTTCGGCCTGCGCGCCCGGCAGATCAGGGGGGTCTTGGGTCGGCTGATCATTCAGGCGCGGAAAGCCCCGCGAGAAGCCGGCCACCGACGGATTGGCAATCACCAAGGCCCGCCGCGCCACCCCTTGATGAACGCTGGCACGGAAGGTTTGCGAGGCCAGTTGCCGCACCACCGCCGTGCGCAGCGCAAGCGGTTGTTTCTCCTCGGACGGCCGATCCGGATCATCGGCCAGCATCAGCTCCCACGGGAGATTAGCCGTGTAGGCGTCCACCACCAAGACCACCCGGTCCAGCTGGCGTGCGGCATCCTTGAAGTCATGCGGCACCATCAGTTGGAACAACATGCGCCCGAAGTCTTCGTTCCAGACCGGGTTGCCAATTTGTTGCGCCACCATCTGCTCGATCAGCCCCGGTTGGCGCTGCAGGGCGACCGACTCGGCACGCGCCCGCTGGCCGACAAAAACGAAACGCAGCTTGTCGGCCACCGGCGCGGCGGCACCGATACGCGAGCCCTCGGCGGCGGCCTCTTGTGCCGTCGGCGCAGCCGAGCCCTGCGCTTCGCTGCGCTCGGCGTCAGTGATGATCAGGCGCGGCCAGTAGCTGGAATTGCCGTCATCGAACAGGCGCTGCCTGAAGCCCTCGCCCTGCTGCAACTCACCCTGACACAGCAAGGCCGTGCCTTGCTTTTCGGCCTGGGCGGCCAGCTGCGTGCTCAGCGTCCGCAAGGCATAGGTGGCGCCAATGGCGGTATCCAGATAAAGCTCAATGATGTCGAGCTTGCCGATGCGGATGTTCAGCCGCGTGGTTGCGTAAAAACGCGCATTCGCTTCCATCACCCCGCGTACCAAAGCCTCAACCGAGGCCGCCACGGTCAGATTGGCCGAGGAGTTGTAGCCCAGCAACAAGCTGGCCAGAGGCACCTCGCGGTCCGCCTTGCCGAGCACATCAATGACCTGCAGCAAATAGCGCAGCGCGCCGGTGCGCACCGCTTCGGTCAGGTCGGCCGGACTCAAGGCCCGGTCGTAGGAGCCCAGGCCGGTCACGACCGCGCCACTCAGCACACCCAGCTTGCGCTCGAAGTCGCCGCGCACGCGCAACACCACCGCGGCCGTACCACGCGCACCGGCATAAAGGCCGAGGCTATAGCGTTCGCTCAGCTCCTTGTCCAACAACTCTCGGTCGATCAAGGCTTCGGCGCCGGCGATCGGGTCGCGGTCGTAATGGCCGACCATGATGGGGTCGCTGACAAAACGCAGGTCCATCGCACGGATGGCCACCTCCAAGCGCCGCTGCGTACGCGCCGGCACCCGGTTGCGGGCGGAGCTGCCCATCAAGCCGCGCAGCAAAGCGTCCGGGTCATCGACGCAAGGCGGCCCGGCGTCATAAGTGATGGGCTGCGCATGTTCAATCGCGCGCGTGGTCGGCGCCTGGGCACTCAGGCCCGAGCTCAGCCCGGAAGTCAAGAGTTCGGTCAAGGCGCTGAAGTAGCTGCTGGTCGACAAGAGGTCGCCGTGGGCCGCCGGCATGTAATAGAAACGCCCGATGCCGCCAATGCGGCCCGAGGCCCAGGTCACCGTGCCGTCGCCACGGCTGGTGCCGACCATCTTCAGTCGGCCGCCCTCCTCGCGCAGGCCACAGGGCGTGTTAGGCGCTTGGCCGAAGACATAGACGCTCTTGGCTTCGTAGGCGGCCGGCAGCGCGGGCAGGCCCAGGCCATCCTGGCTCCACAACCAGCTGGCTGCATCCAAGACCGCTTGCTTGGGCGTGCCAGCGTGTTGGTCGCCGAACCAAAAGTCCTGCACCTTGCTCTTAAGTCCCACCCAGGTATCGGCCTGCTGGTAGGCGAAGCTGGCGCCGCCATCGGGCTGCCCCTGGAAGGTGTCCTGAAAGCCGGGCTTGGGCAGCAGTTGCAAGGCCCCTCGGAAGCCGGCAATGATGTCCAGCACCTCCTGCATATCGTGCGTCAGGTCCAAACGCACCAGCTTGCGCAAGGTGTCGCCCTTGCCGATCAGGTTCTCCACCATTGAATGCGCGCCCTGATTGGGCGTGCCCAGCATGATCAGGCGCGCGCCCTCGCGCGCCATCAGTTGGTCAATGACGGCACGGCGCTTGTGGATACAAGCCCGCACCACCAACCCGCCCATGCTGTGAGCCAACAAACGGATCGGCTGCTGGGTTTGGCGCATCAAGCGGTCAAGGAACTCGCCCAGCCGCTCGGCCAAGACGTCCAGTGGCTGGCGCCAGTCATAGGGGAAGGGTTCCACCCGGTGGCTGTCGGCCAAATGCTGGCAGACACGGCCATAAAACATCGCAAACAGCTCCTCGGCCTCGACGCTCGGGCGCTCCCATTCGATCTTGGCCAGCCCGCCGGTGGCGATGTCGCCCGGATCGAACCAGACCCGGTCCTTGCCCGCGACCTGCAGGTGGGAGCCCATGATGCCGGGCAGCACCACGACGATCGGGTGATCCGCCGCGCCCACGCCGCGGCTGGCACCGGCTGCGGCCAAGGCCGCCGCATAGTCGGCCGGGTCAGGCAAGGCGCGGAAGCAGCTCAAGCCGCTCGGATCGGCCACCAAGAGCCAATCGCGCAAGGCACTGCGGGTATCCACGTTGACGAAATAACGGAAATGGGACACATCGGCCCCACGGTCAAATAAGACCCTGGCCCCCGACTTGGGCGCAATGCCGGCCAGCATCGCGGTGGTGTTGACGACCAGATCGTTGTCGTCGTTATCGAAGAGCAGAAAGTCGGTCAACATAACGCCCAAGCGGAGCAGCAGATTGCCGCCCTGGATGTCGCCCGCAATGATGGACATGGCCGTGCCAGGCCGCACCGGCGCATCGTGCAGCAGCCTGGCCATCGGCGAGTCGGGCAGCATGGCCTCGATACCGGGCACCAAATGGGCATTGGTCCGGTTCTTGGCAATCTCGATCACCACACGTTTGAAGGCCGAGTACAGCGGGCTACCAAAGAAGAAGGGCACGGTGCCGATCAGCGTCAACAGCCCCGACAAGAACACATCAAAGTTGCCGCTGGCCAACTTGGTGCCATTGGCCGGCGAGGCGGCGCGCACATAGCGCTGCACCACGATCTGCCGCTCGCGCAAGAGCCCGGCCAAGGCCCGCAACTGAGCGCGCTGCTCCGCATGGGCCGTCTCCAGCTCCTGGACGACGCGCCGGGCTTCATTCGCGTCGGCGTCACCTGTGCCCTCGAAGGCATAGGCGTAACCGTCGATCAAGGCGTCAAAGTCCCCCAGGCAGAGCAGGTCGGCGACCAAGCCTCCACGCGAATGCGAGACCAGACAGATTTGCGCGCCGATCGGCAAGGCGCGCAGCAGCGCAATAGCGTTCTCAATCGGGCTTTGCGACAGCGTGCGATGCTCGAAGCCATAGATGCCGCCACTGAAGCGGGCCTGCAGCGCGCCCCACAGGTCACGATCACCATTGCGCAACTCACCAAAACTTCCCAAGGTGCTGGAGCCGGTGCCATGCACAAAGACCAGCATGGCGCCGGCAGGCGGATTAGAGGCGAAGTCGCAGGGTTCCAAGTCTTGCGGCTTGCCAGTGGCCGATACCCAGCGGTACAGCCCCGGCTCTTGTGAGAGCTGCTGTTCGATCGCCCACATCAAGGCCTTGGTGCCGGCCCAGCTGACGCCCAGCTCGGCCTTGTTCTTCAGCTGCGAAAGCGCGGCATCGATGATGGCATCGGGCGCCGCACCGACGGCAAAGGTAAAGACCTTGCTGATCAAGCCCCCCATCGCCTCGCCAAGACCGCGGCCGGGCGCGGCGCCCTGCGAACGCAAGGCCTCCAGCAAGATCGCGCCGTCCTCGCCGATCAGCTCCGGGTGCGTCTGCAACAGGGTGTCGCGCAGCCGCCCGGCGCTGGTGATCAAGGTGCTGCCGTCGGCCAACTCCAGCACCATCACCTCGTTGGGTGCGGCCGCATGGCTTTGCGCCACCGCGGCCCCATCGGCGCTGCGCGCAGCCGGGCTCAGGTCGAAAGCGCTCAAGGGCTGCAGATAACCATCGGGCAAAAAGGCATCGTCGCGCCGCCCTGCCGAGCGCGCCGCCGGCGTCAGCAGCGGCGGCAGTTGCGGGCTTTGCGCCGCACGGCCATTCAACTTGATCGGGATCTGCTGTTCCGCCATGACCGTCTCCTGCTCACTCGCTGCTGTTACTGCCGGATGGATTGCCGCCCGAGCCGCCGGGCGGCCCACGGTCCACCGATCACACCGTGAACGGTTTTTGCTTCATGAACGCGGCCAAGGCTGCAGGGTCGCCCAGCATGAACAGATTGGGCGACTGCGTCGGCGGCATGCCGGCACGGATGCGGGTGTGGAAGCTGCTGTAGTTGCCGGCAAAGGCGCCTGAGGCCCAGATCTTCAGCAGCTGGCCGGTGAACGCGCCGTTATGCTCGCCGTCCATCGAGGTTTGGTTGTCCTGGCAGCCCGAGATCAACACCACGGCGGGTTTGAATTGCCCCACCAGCGCCGTCGCATGCGAGGCGCCGCCGACCAGCGCCAGGGCGGCGTCCGGATCGACAAGGTTCTTGGAAGTCTCGGCCAGCACCTTGAGCTGCAAATCGTCATAGAACTTCTTGTGCGCCTCATAGACCCGTCGAGCCACTTCGGCCGGCATCAGCTTGACGCGCTGACCCGGCGGCGGAGGCGGCGGAGGGAGATCACGCGTGACGGTGCCGCTGTGGCAGCTGTCGGACAAGACCAACACGCGCACGCCAGCGGCAAAACGATTCAACTCAAAGTAGAGTTCATCGTCGATCAGCTGGCCGTCGTACAGGCACAGGGTTTCGTCCTTGTGATCGGGCTCGTCGCCATTGACATCGCCAACCTGCCCGCCATGGCCGGAATAGGTCAGCAGGAACAGGTCGCCCGCTTTCAAGGTCTTGGCGGCGCTGCGCATTGCGGCCAGGGTCGCGGCACGCGTGCCTTTCTTGGTCAACAAGACGGTCGGCTTGATGCCCTGCGACTTGGCCAATGCGGCCATGTCATTGGCATCGAACTCGCAGGCGGCCAAGGGACCGTCCCACCCGCCATAGGCCGCTGGGTTGACGGCGTTCAAGCCAATATGAAGCGAAAGCCCTCGCGCCTTGCTGGTGAGCTTGGACGGGCTGGTGGAGCTGATCGGGTTGATTTTGCTTGCCATTTGAAGACTCTCCTGGCCGAGCCGCACGCGGCGCTGGGCGGGTTGACGATGCGCACCGCCCCCATGGCGGCCGCCTGCGATCTTGTGCGGAGCCGCGGGATTGCGATACCCCTAGGTTCTGGCGAACGCCCAGCGTCCGGCTGGGAGGCCACCCTGGTTAGCATGTGGGCCACGCATGCCACCCTCAGCCGCCACGCCCATGACTGCCCACAACCCCTTGCGCCAGCATTTGCTCGGCATGGCCTACAACAATGCCTGGGCCAACCATCGCCTGATCGGCGCCTGCGCGCAATTGAGTCAGGCCGATTTCGAGGCCCAACGCTGCAGCTTCTTTCCCTCCATCAAGGCCACCCTGAATCACAGTCTGTGCGTGGATTGGTTCTACCTGGATGCACTGGAACGCGACCATCTGGCGCAGCCGCCCCATCCCGATTGCTATGTGTTCTTTGAGCGGGATGAGCCCTATCCGCAGTGCACTGAGCTGTGGGCCGAGCAGCGACGTGTCGACCAGCGGCTGCTGCGCTATTGCGCGGCCCAAAGCGATGAGCAACTGGCGGGTATCGTCACCATCGCCCGCCCGGGCCGACCACAACGGGACAGTCGCAGCCGACTGCTGGCGCATCTGTTTCAACACCAAATCCACCACCGCGGCCAGGTGCACGCGATGCTGGCGGGTACATCGGTCGCGCCGCCGCAATTGGATGAGTTCTTTTGCGCCGGCGAGGCCGCTGAACGCGCAGCCGACTTTGCCGAACTCGGCTGGACCGAGGCGCTGATCTGGGGCTGATCTGGGAAGATCGCACCCGTCGTCATTCACCCACATGAAAAAACCGGCACGCGGCCGGTTTCTCTGTGCAAGCCTCGGCGGAAGACCGCCGAAATGCTCAAGCCTGCTTGCGACGACGCACAAGCGCCAAGGCGCTCAGACCGGCCAGCAGCATGGCGTAGCTCTCGGGCTCTGGCACGGCGCTGGCGGCCACGGCAGCGACAGCGGCCACACCGGTGTCGGTGAAGTCGGTGAAGACGCCGTCCACGCCCATCTTCAAATAGGCTTCCATTTCTCTTTGCGGATCGGAGAAGCCCAGCATCGAGGCGTCGTTGCGGAAGGTCCAGGTGTGCACGAACAGCCCATTCGCATGGGCCGACTCGATCACGCCGGTGGAACCGACGACACGGCGGTCCTTGCCATTGACGGTGCCGTCGCCATTGCGGTCAACACCGTCGTCCACCGTCTTCAGCAGATAGGGCTTCCAGGGGCCGATACCATCGGCATAAGTGGCGACGAAAGACAGGCCGACATCGGTGACCATGTCCGCAAAAGTCAGCTTGCCGCCGCGCTTGGCCACGTCATAGGGCTTGTCGTAAGGCGCCACCAGAGACATCGAGCCATCGGCGTTGACATCGTCCGCGTCCACCAATTGCACCAACTTGATGTCGGTCTTGGTGTTCAGGTATTGCAGGTTCGAGACTTCAAAGCTCTGGATGAAGACCGGCGCATTGCCGCTATTGCCGTAGGCGCTGTGAAGCGTCGACACCAGCTTGTCTTCAAAATAGGTCTTGCTGCGCCCTTGCGCCAGCGACACGCCCTGCATATAGGTCGAGTGCTTCAGTTCGGGATAGATGCCGATGGTGCGGCCGGTCTCCGCGCTCTTGGCCTTGGCCAGAGCAATCACCTCGTCCAGGGTCGGCACCTTGAATTGGCCGTCATAGGTGGTCGGGCGGCCGGCGCGGGTCTGCATTGCACCCAAGGTCTTCAACTCGGCCAGGGTGAAGTCTTCGACGAAGTACTGGTTCTTATAGGTCACGCCGTCGATCGTCTTGGTCGTCATGCGGTCGGCAAATTGCGGCAGCAGGCGCACATTGGTCGAGTCGCCAATGACCGGCTCGTGGCGCGCCACCAGCACGCCGTCACGGGTCATGACCAGATCGGGTTCGATGTAGTTGGCACCCAACTCGATCGCCTTGGTGTAACCCTCGAGGGTGTGCTCGGGCATATAGCCGGAAGCGCCGCGGTGGGCGATCACCAAGGGCGCATTGCCGTCCAGCGTGTCCCAGGCGAAGGCCGGGGCGGCGCTCAACAGCGCGGCCGCGAGTGCGGAATAGATGAATTTTGATGACATGGCGGGCTCCTTAGCTTTTCGCCATCATTCCTCAGCAATATGAAAGCCCGTCGGCGCGCGTCGGCCAAAGATAGTCCGAAAGGATCATCAAGCCAGCCAATATTCGACGTGCGTTCCACCAAGCGCACAGCGCCAATAGCGAACTGATCTTTGGCGCCAGGGTTACGTCAATGACAACGCTTTGCTTGGGAACTCGCTGCAGACCTTCGCTGCCAGCAACTGCGCCTGCAATGGCGAAGACCCCACCCGGCCCGAACTGAAGGCCTCGCTAGCCGTTCCCGGGGCGGCGACTGAGGGCTAAGCGCCAAGTCGTCGCCTAAGCCCTGATCTCAAGCGCCCATCTCAGCCCTGCTGTTGAGACAACAACTGGGCCGCCACCGCCAAGGCGATCACCTCCGGCTGTTTGCCCTCGATACCGGGCAGACCGATCGGGCAGTTGACGGCATCCAACTCGGCCTCGCTGAAACCACGCTCCCGCAAGCGGGCACGAAAACTGGCCCATTTGCTCTTGCTCCCGATCAGGCCGATGAAGGGCAAATCACACCGCTCGCGCCGGCGCGTCAAACAGGCGCGCAAGATCTCCATGTCTTCGGCATGGCTGAAGCTCATGATCAGCACGCGGGAGCCGGGGGTCAGGTCTTGCACAGCGGCCTGCACCGGCTCCGAATGTTCGGCCAGGATATGGGCCGGCACGCCGGACGGAAAGACCTCGTCGCGGCTGTCAATCCAATGCAGACTCACCGGCAAGCGGGCCAATACCCGCGCCAGCGCCTGCCCGACATGCCCACCGCCAAACAAGGCCACCGGCATCTTGGCTGACTCGGCCGCGCGCAGGCGCTGCGGCAAGCCGGCAACGTCGTTAGCATCCAGCCATTCATAGCGCAGCGCCACCACGCCACCGCAACATTGACCCAGGCTGGGGCCCAAGGCATGTTCGGTGATGACAGCCGACGAGAACCGCCCGCCATGCAAAAGGCGCCGCGCCTGCGCAATGGCCTCAAACTCCAACTGACCCCCGCCAATGGTGGCGATCAAGGGCGGAGAGGCCGCACTGTCGCCCACCGCCATCCAGGTGCCGGGGCCGCGCGGCACACTGCCCTGCACACGCAAGACCGTCACCAGCACCCGCGCCTGTACTTGCAGGGCGGCCTGTAGTTGCTCGATATCGCTGTGCAGATCAAAGAAGGAAGTAGACGACATGGCAGCCATTAACTCGCATCTCAAGCGGCGTTCAACTGCCACGGTAGGTCGAATAGCTCCAGGGGCTGGCCAGCAACGGCACGTGGTAATGCGCCGCCGCATCGGCAATGCCAAAGTCCAAAGGCACCTGATCCAAAAACGGAGGCTCTGGCAAGCTCACGCCGGGCTGGCGCCGGAAGTAGTCACCCAGCTCAAACACCAGGCGGTAACGCCCCACTTGCAGCGACTCCCCTTCCAGCAGCGGTGCACCACTGCGACCATCATCATTCAAGGTCAGCGACTTCAACTCAAGCGCACTGCCATCGGCCTGCAAGCGGTACAGACGCAATACCATGCCGGCCGCCGGGCGGCCATGCATGGTGTCCAGCACATGGGTGCTGAGCCAACCCTGGGCGGGGCTGCCGGAGCGGGTGTGGGCGGCTGTCGTCATCAATGATCCTTTTTGCATCAGCGGCGGCGGAAATTGAGGCAAAGTGTAGGCAAGAAAACGCGCCCAAGCGCTCTGGAGTTGCCCATCGCCATGAGACAAGCCCCGACACCCCACCGCTACCCGCGCGACCTGATCGGCTATGGCGAACACCCCCCGCAGGCGCAGTGGCCCGGTCAGGCGCGCATCGCGCTGCAGTTCGTGCTGAACTATGAAGAAGGCGGCGAGAACTCGGTGCTGCATGGCGACGCGGGCTCGGAGCAGTTCCTCTCCGAGATGGCCAACCCGCCGGCCTTTGCCGCGCGCCATCTCAGCATGGAAAGCATTTACGAGTACGGCTCGCGCGCCGGCGTCTGGCGGCTACTGCGCGAGTTCGAGGGGCGCGGCCTGCCACTGACGGTGTTTGGTGTGGCCATGGCGCTGGAGCGCCACCCCGAGCTCTGCCAGGCTCTGGTGCAGATGAACCATGAGATCGCCTGCCATGGTTGGCGCTGGATCAGCTACCAAGGCATTGATGAGGCCACCGAGCGCGCTCACATGAACGAGGGCATGGATGTGCTGCAACGCCTGATCGGCGAACGCCCCTCCGGTTGGTACACCGGACGCGACAGCCCGCAGACGCGCAGGCTCGTGGCCGACTATGGTGGCTTCGAGTACGACAGCGACCACTATGGCGACGACCTGCCCTTCTGGCTGCAGGTGCGCAAGAGCGATGGCGCACTCAGCCCGCATCTGGTCGTGCCCTACACGCTGGACTGCAATGACATGCGCTTCGCCCTGCCGCAGGGCTTCTCGCATGGCGACGAGTTTTTCGAATATCTACGCGACAGCTTTGATGTGCTGTACGCCGAGGGCGAAGAGGCGCCCAAGATGATGAGCGTGGGCATGCATTGCCGCCTGCTCGGCCGCCCCGGCCGCATGCGGGCGCTGCAGCGTTTTCTCGATCATGTGGAGAAGCACGACCGGGTCTGGATCTGCCGGCGTGTCGACATCGCCCGCCATTGGCGCAGCGTTCACCCCTTCGACGCCCAGCGCGCCTTCATCTGGGAATGATCATGACCTTGAGTTTGAGCGCATTGAACGCCGCCTCGGCGGCCGATTTCGGCCGGCTGCTGGCGGGCACTTACGAGCACTCCCCCTGGATCGCCGAGCGCGCCGCGGCAGCCCGCCCCTTTGCCAGCGTGGCGGGGCTCAAACATGCGCTGGCCACGGTGGTGCGCGAGGCCAGCCGCGACGAGCAACTGGGCCTGATCCGCGCCCACCCGGAACTGGCTGGCAAGGCCATGGTCGCCCAGGCGCTGACGGCCGAGTCCAGCGACGAGCAAGGCCGCGCCGGGCTGACACACTGCACGCCCGCCGAATTTGCGCGTCTGCAGCAGCTGAATGCCGCCTACGGCGAGCGCTTCGGCTGGCCCTTCATCCTGGCCGTGCGCGGGCCGCGCGGCCAAGGGCTGACACGCGGCCAGATCATCGAGACTTTTGAACGCCGCCTGCAAGACAGCCCCGAGCAGGAAATGCACGAGTGCCTGCGCAATATCCACCGCATCGCCGAGATCCGCTTGAATGACAAGTTCGGGCTAGAACCCGCTTTGGGCAACCAAGTCTGGGACTGGGCCGAGGCCTTGGCCGAGTACGCCGACCCCGGCTTCAAGGAGCTCGGCCAGCTGACCGTCACCTACCTGACCGAGGCGCACCGCGCCTGCGCCGCCAGCTTGCAGCACTGGATGCAAACGGACTGCGGCTTTGACGAGGTGCAGATCGATGCAGTCGGCAATGTCGTGGCGCGCTATCACGGCAGCGACCCGGCCGCGCGCACCTTGTTAACCGGCTCCCATTACGACACCGTGCGCAATGCCGGCAAGTACGACGGCCGGCTCGGCATTCTGGCGGTGATGGCTGCGGTGCGGGCGCTGCATGCCGCAGGTCGACGCCTGCCCTTTGCGATTGAGTTGCTCGCCTTTGCCGAGGAAGAGGGGCAGCGCTACAAGGCCACCTTCTTGGGCTCCAGCGCCTTGACCGGCCAGTTCGAGCCGGCCTGGCTGGACGAGGTCGATGCCGAGGACATCAGCATGCGCAGCGCCATGCAAAACGCCGGGCTGCCGGGCACGATGGCGGCCATCCAGGCCCTGCAGCGCGACCCGACGCGCTACCTCGGCTTTGTCGAGATGCACATCGAGCAGGGGCCGGTCTTGAACGCGCTCGACATGCCCTTGGGCGTCGTCACCTCGATCAATGGCAGCGTGCGCTATCTGGGCGAGGTGATCGGCCAAGCCGCCCATGCCGGCACCACGCCGATGCGGCAACGCCATGACGCCGCCGCCGCGGTGGCCGAGTTGCTGCTCTATGTGGAGCAAAGAGCCGGCAGCCAGCCCGATGTGGTGGGCACGGTGGGACTCTTGCAAGTGCCGGCGGGATCGATCAATGTGATCCCCGGGCGCTGCCAATTCAGCCTCGACCTGCGCGCCGCCGATAACGCCGCCCGTGACGCACTGGACACCGATGTGCGCGCCGAGTTGGCGCGCATCTGCGAGCGCCGCGGCTTGCGCTGGCAACTGCAGCAAACCATGCGCGCCGACGCCGCCCCCAGTGACCCGACATGGCAGGCCCGTTGGGAGGCAGCCGTGGCCACCGTCGGCCTGCCGCTGCAGCGCCTGCCGAGTGGCGCCGGCCACGATGCGATGAAGTTGCACCAACTGCTGCCGCAGGCCATGTTGTTTGTGCGCGGCGGCCATGGCGGCATCAGCCACAACCCGCTGGAGACGATCAGCAATGACGATGCCGAGCTGTGCGTGCAGGCCTTTCTGGCCTTGTTGAACGGCCTGGCCGAGGAGAAGACCTGATGAATCACTACCAACAACTGGATGCCTGGGTCGACGCCCACTTTGAAGAAGAGCTGCGTTTTTTGCAGGCACTGGTGCAGGTGCCGACCGACACGCCGCCCGGCAACAACGCGCCGCATGCCGAGCGCACCGCCGAACTGCTGGCGGCCATGGGCCTGAGCGCCGAGCGCCACCCGGTGCCGGCCGAACTGGTCAAGGCCCATGGTTTGCAAAGCATCACCAACCTGATCGTGCGGCGCCGCTTTGCCGACACCGGACCCGTGATCGCCTTGAATGCCCATGGCGACGTGGTGCCCCCCGGCGACGGCTGGACCCATGGCCCCTACAGCGGCGACATCGTCGGTGACCTTCAGAGCGGCAAGCTCTACGGCCGCGCCGCCGCCGTCAGCAAGAGCGACTTCGCCAGCTACACCTTTGCGCTGCGTGCGCTCGAGTCCCTCGGCCTGCCCTTGAACGGCGGGGTCGAGCTTCACTTCACCTATGACGAAGAATTCGGTGGCGAGCTTGGCCCCGGCTGGCTGCTCAAGCAAGGATTGACGCGGCCCGACCTCTTGATTGCCGCCGGCTTCAGCTACCAGGTGGTGACCGCGCACAACGGCTGCCTGCAGATGGAGGTCAGCGTGCACGGCCGCGCCGCCCATGCGGCCATCCCCGACACCGGCGTTGACGCCTTGCAAGGTGCGGTGGCGATTCTGAACGCGCTGTATGCGCAGAACACGCTGTACAAAAAGCTTAGCTCTCAGGTGGAAGGCATCAGCCACCCCTATCTGAATGTGGGCCGCATCGAAGGTGGCAGCAACACCAATGTGGTGCCCGGCAAGGTCAGTTTCAAACTCGACCGCCGCATGATCCCCGAAGAGGACCCGGTGGCGGTGGAGGCCAATATTCGCAAGCTGATCCGCGACACGGCCGCGCAATGCCCCGGCATCAGCGTCGACATCAAGCGCCTGTTGCTGGCCCACGCGCTGCAGCCGCTGCCCGGCAACAAGGCCCTGGTCCAAGCGCTGCAGCGCCATGGCGAAGCGGTGTTCGGCGAAGCCATCCCGACCTCGGGCACGCCGCTCTACACCGATGTGCGGCTCTATGGCGAGCACGGCATCCCGGCCGCCATCTACGGTGCCGGCCCGCGCACGGTGCTGGAAAGCAATGCCAAGCGTGCCGATGAACATGTGAACCTGGCCGAACTGCGCGGCGCCACCAAGGTGGTGGCGCGCACATTGCTGGAGCTTTTGAGTCCCAGCACCCCCGCATGAACACCCGTCGCCAGTTCGCCTTCGCGCTCTCTCTGGGCCTGGCTTGCGGCAAGCCCCAAGCAGCGGCCGAGCCCCGCAGCGCCGAGCCGGACTTGGCGCCCAAGCCCATGGGCCGCCTGTTCAGTCACTACGACTACCCGCCCTTCGTCACGGCCCCGGGCCAGGGCTTGACGCAAGACCTGGCTCAGTGGCTGAGCGCCAAACTGCCCCAAGAACTGGGGCCGGTTCGCGCCCAACTATTGCCGCGCAAACGGCTCGATCTGGAAATGAGTCAACCCGGCTGGATGGGCTTGGTGCCCTGGGTCAGCCCGCAGTTTTTTGGCGACCTCACCATGCAGCGCTATATCTGGTCAGCACCCGTGATGGACGACGGGGATTTGGTGCTGTCCTTGAAGAAGAAGCCGGTGGTGTTTCAAGGCACGGCCTCGCTGCAAGGCCTCAAACTCGGCGGCGTGGCGGGTCATGTGTACCAAGAGTTTGAAGCCATGATCGCGGCGAACTCGCTGCAAAGAGAAGACGCACCCAACACCTTGAGTAATCTGCAAAAGCTGCTGCGCGGCCGGGTGGATGTGGTGTTCATTCCGCGCAGCGGCCTGCCCTGGTGGCGCAAGCAGATTGAGTCTTTTGACGATCAGGTCTTTGTAGCGGAACAGCCGCGCAACAGCTTCCAGCGGCGCATTCTGATTTCGCCGCATTTGCCTCTCGCTTGGCGCGAACATATTTTAGAGGCCGCCCGAGCGATGCCACAGGACGCGGATTGGCAGCTGGCCCTGAGTCGCTATGGGCTGCAGGCCTTGGCGTCGAAGAAGCACAGCGACGCGGGCCCTGCAGCACTGGCTTGATAAAGCTCGCGCCTAGAATCGGCGGCCCGGGCAGCCCAGTGCAGTCACTGCGCCGCCCACGCCCTGTACTCGAAGTGAGATCCCATGAACAAAACCCTCATCTGCAGCGCACTGCTGTTGGCCTCCGTCCAAGCCTGGGCACAGGTCGATGTGTCGCAAGCCTGGGTGCGCGCCACCGTCGCCCAACAAAAGGCCACCGGCGCCTTCATGCAATTGAAGTCGCAGGGCGACGCCCGCTTGGTCGAAGTGCGCTCCAGTGTGGCCGGCATCACCGAGGTGCATGAGATGGCCATGGACGGCAGCGTGATGAAGATGCGCGCCATCTCGGCGCTGGACCTGCCGGCGGGCAAGGCGGTTGAGCTCAAGCCCGGCGGCCTGCATGTGATGCTGATGGACCTGAAGGCGCCGATCAAGGCCGGTGACAAGGTCGCCCTGACGCTGGTCTTTGAAGACAAGGCCGGCAAGAAGCTGCCCGCTGTCGAAGTGCAAGCCGAGGCCCGCCAACTGGGCGCGCCGGCCGCCGACATGGGCATGCACAAGCATTGAGTGGCTCAACACTTGCGTGTAATTCTTAAGCCGCATCAAGGCGAACAAAGACACGCTCCTTAGAATCCCCACCGTGACCACACCGTTCAACCCTCACCGCAGCCCGACCCGGGCGAGCCGCTGGCTGGTCCTCGTGACCTTCCTGCTGGCGGCGCTGGCCCCTGCCTTGTCGCAGGCGCTGGCCCATGCGCGGGGGGATGTGGTGGCCTGGAGCCAAGTCTGCCGCAGCAGTGTGGTGTCGCCGCGCGCGGCGCAATCGGTGCTGGCAGCGCAGGCCGCCGAGCAAGACTCCGACAGCGCCATACACGGACTCTTTTCGAACTGCCCCTACTGCGCCCTGCAGGCGCAAGACCTGGCCCCACCGCCGCCCACACAGCCAGCCGTCCTGCTGCTGAGTGACTTGCGGTTTGCCATGCCCGAGCGCTTCTACAGCGCCCCTGATTCGGCCCATGCCTGGGCCCCGGCGCAGTCGCGTGCGCCACCTCGCACGGTCTAACAAGCCCGCCTGGGCGACGCTTCTCTACTGCGCCGCCGCTTCCCCTTCTTTTGCTGCGCCCCTCGCCGTGCACGTCGTTTTGCACGCGCCGATGGCGGCCGCCGCACTGCTTGTTCGACCATGTTCGCAAACTACCGCCCCACGCGCTCCACTCGAGCCCCACGCCGCCATACCCTGAGCCTGGCCACTCTTGCCCTCTCGGCGTTCTGCCTGGCCTCTTTGCAACAAGAAGCCCGGGCTCAAGGTGTCGCCACCGAAAGCCAATTGGCTCCCGTCTTGGTCAATGGCGTTGCCATTCGCTCCGGGCTGGCCGCCAACCTGCCCAGCAATAGCGTCAGCAAGACCGCCGAAGACCTGCGTGACCAAAACCTCTTCAACCCTGAAGACGCGCTGAAGTACATGCCCAACACCAGCATCCGCAAGCGCTATATCGGCGACCGCAACTCAATGATCGGCGGGCGCAGCTTTGGCACTTTGCAGCCGGGCCGCGGCCTGGCCTATGTGGACGGCTACCTGATCAGCAACTTCCTGGGACGCTTTGACGGCCCGCGCTGGAACATGATCACGCCCGAAGCAATCGCTCGGGTGGACATGCTCTACGGCCCCTTCTCGGCCATCTACCCCGGCAACTCGATCGGCACCACCGTGGTCACCACCGAGCGAGAGCCCACAAAATTTGAGGCCTCGGCTCGCTTGACCGGCTACAGCCAAAGCTTCTCGCAATACGGTTTGTCCGAGCGCTATTCGGGCGGCCAGGCCTCGGCCTATGTGGGCAGCCGCCTGGACTCGGGCCTGTGGTTCACCGCCACGCTGAACCACCAGGACTCGACCTCGCAGCCGATGAACTACTACACCGCCGGCGTCAATGCCAAGACCGGCAGCTTCGACCCGGCCAAGCCCGGCGACAAGCGCGTCACCGGCATTCAGTACGACCTCGACCCCAAGGGCCAGCCACGGGCCATCTTTGGCGCCAGCGGCGGCGCCATCGATCACACGGTGCAAGACACCGTCAAGCTGAAGGCCGGCTATGCCTTCACGCCCGAATTGCTGGGCAGCGCCATGCTGGGCTTTTGGACCAATGACACCCAAAACAGCAACCGCCCCTTTCTGCGTGATGCGGCCGGCAACACCGTCTGGTCCGGCACGGTCAGCGACGGCACGAACCGCTTTGTCATCCCCGACACGGCCTTTGCGCCCTCCAATCGCGAGGAGCTGCACCGCCATGCCGGCCTGACACTCAAAAGCAAACGCCCGACCGGTTGGAACGCCTCGGTCGTTTACTCCAACTACCGTATCCTGAAAGACATTGCGCGCCAGGCCAATCTGCCCGAGCCGCAAGCCCAGGAAGGCGGTGCCGGCAGTTGGACACGCCGAGACGGCACCGGATGGGACACATTTGAAGTGCAAGCCGCCTACACCCCGGTGGCCGGGGACTGGGGTCAGGGCCGCCACAGCCTGGTGCTGGGCGTTCATCACAACAGCTACCAACTCGACAGCCCGACCACCCAAGCCAGCGACTGGCGCAAGACCGAGACCGTGTTGACTCAGCGTTATCGCGGGCGCACCGAGGTCTTTGCTGCCTATGTGCAAGACACCTGGAAGCTGCAGGACGACTTGACCTTGACTCTGGGTCTGCGTCAGGAGCAGTTCCGCAGCATGGACGGTGAGCAATTGCTGCGCGTCAGCAGTTGCAAGCCGGCCGCCGGCTTTGGCTGCGAGGCCACGGGCGACGGCAGCTTCAACAAGATCTTGCCCTACGACGGTCGCAAGCTCAGCGGCAGCTCGCCCAAGGCCTCCTTGGCCTGGCAAGCCCTACCCGACACGGTGCTGAAAGCCAGCTATGGCCGCGGCGTGCGTTTCCCCAATGTGGAGGAGTTGTACAACGGCACGGTCACCGCCACCGCGCAAACCCAGAGCGACCCAAATCTGAAGCCAGAACGCTCGGATGCGCTGGAGTTCAGCCTGGAGCAAGACTGGGAGTTGCACCGCCTGCGTGTCTCCTTATTCCATGACGAGGTCAGCGACAGCATCTTGCGCCAGACCGATATCTCGGTGTTGCCGAACGTGACCCGTGTGTCTAACGTTGATCGTGTGCGGACCTATGGCGTGGAGTTCGTCTGGCAAACCCAAGACCTGTTCCTCAAGGGCCTGAGCCTGGACGCCAACGCCGCCTTCGCGCATTCCAAGGTCGTGGCCAATGCCCGCGACCCGCAGAGCGTGGGCCAATGGTGGCTGCGCGTTCCTAAGGTGCGCGCCAACGTGTTGGCAGCCTACCGGCCCGATGGGCATTGGATGGGCAGTGTCGGCGTGCGCTATTCCGGGCGGGCTTACAACGACGTCTACAACCTGGACGCGAACCCGAACGTCTATGGCGGTGTGTCCTCCTTCACCTTTGTTGACCTGCGCACCAGCTACAAGTTCAGCCCCAAGCTGGAGTTGGCGCTGGGCCTGGACAATGCCTTCGACAGCCGCGGCTACCAAGCCCACCCCTACCCTGGCCGCACGGTGTTCACCGAACTGCGCGCCAGCTTCTGACCGGAGGGCCCGTTTCATGCGCAAACTTCAACTGCTCCGAAACTGGCTGACCGCTGCGCTGATGGGCCTGGGCCTGTTCGCAGTGCAGGCCCAGCACGCGATGCACACCAGCGCGGCGGCTTCGGCCGTAGCGCCCCAAGCCGCCGCCGAGAAACCGGCCGAGCCCAAGCCCAGCTCCAAGCCCAAGAAAATCGCTCTGGGCACCGGCGCGGCCTTCGCACCGAATGGCGATCTTTGGATCACCGGACTGGACGCACAGGGTCGCTTATTCGTTCAAAGCAGCACGGACCTGGGGCAAAGTTGGGGCGCAGCCCGACCCTTGGACATCGGCGCCGACACGGTGTCTGCAGACGGCGAGAACCGCCCCAAGCTGGCGTTTTACGGCCCCAAAAGCTGGGCGGTGATCAGCTACACCAAGCCGCTGAGCAAGCCCTACACCGGTGAGATCCGCCTACTGCGCTCCATTGACGGCGGCCAGACTTTTGCGGCGCCCATCACCGTGCATGCGGATCGGCAGCTGATCACCCACCGCTTCGAGAGCATCGCCTTTGATGCCCTGGGGCTGCTGCACACGGTCTGGATCGACAAGCGCGATATCGAAAGCAGCAAAGCTCGCAAACAAGCCTACCGGGGCGCGGCCCTTTATCGCAACGAATCCAAGGACGGCGGGGCCAGTTTCGGGCCAGATCTCAAGCTGGCCGATCACAGCTGCGAGTGCTGCCGCATCGCCCTCAGCCCCACGCCCGAGGGCGGCTTGGCGGCGCTGTGGAGGCATGTGTTCGAGCCGAATCAGCGCGACCATGCCTTTGCCCTGCTGCAAGGCGAAACGCCAACGCTGCAGCGTGCCAGCCAAGACCAGTGGGCGGTGGATGGCTGCCCGCACCACGGGCCAGGACTGGTGCCCGACGAGTCCCGAGGCGGCTACCACGCAGTTTGGTTTGGGCTGCGTGATGGTGTGGGCGCGGTGCGTTATGGCCGCTTAGACCCGCAGGGGCGCCCCGAGGGTTCGGTGCGCGCCTTGCCCGACGAAGCCGCCGAGCATGCCGACCTCGCGGCTCATGGCAAGCAACTGGCCATCGTTTGGCGCAGCTTTGATGGCCAGGTCTATCGCTTGCGGGCCTGGCTCTCCAAGGACGGCGGCCAAAGCTTTGAGCTGAAGGAGCTGGCCAGCAGTGCCTCAGACAACGACCATCCCCGCTTGCTGCTGCGCCTTGTGCCCGGCGGCAAAGAGATTTACGCGCTGTGGCGCACCACGGAGAAGACTCATGTCCTTGCATTGCAGCCCTGACAAGTATCGGCAAGCGCAAGGCCCGGCCCGAAGCGTTTGGGCGCGCTGGCTTGGGGCCGCCGTCGCGGCCTGCCTGCTCTCGCTGGCGGCCCAGGCCGCGCCCAAGCAAGTCGAAGCCTTTCGCGCCGACGAGTGGCAATCGCTGCAAGCCCAGTTGAAGCAGCCCGCCATCGTGGTCTTCTCCAGCACCGATTGCGTCCATTGCCCGGGTGTTCTGCAAGACCTGGCCGCGAACCGACAAAGGCAGCGTTTGAAAGTGCCCGTCATTGCGGTGGTGATGGACCAAGAACCGGGCAGCGATGACGCGGCGCTCTTGGCCAATCCGCATTACCGCAGGGCCGATCGTCTGATGGCTTTTGAAGGCCAGTCCGCCGTGCTGCGTCATGCCGTCAACCCGCAGTGGCGAGGCATGACGCCTTACATCGCCCTGCTGAAGCCCGGCGCCACTGCGCGCTTCATCATCGGCCCGCCCGATGCTGCCGAGCTCCGCGACTGGTTGGACAACAAGCCGCGCTGAAGCCGGCTCACTGGCAAGTCTGTAGGCCACCAAAGTGGCCGCGACTGCCCTGGAGCCGATCCAGCCCCAATGACCGCCTTCGCACTCACAGGAGCCGGTCGTTCTGTGGTGGTCAGTAACGGCGACGTGCCCGGAGCGGACTGCTTGGTTTTACTTGTGAGGCACGGCAGCCCAGGCCGTCGCTGGGCTCATGGCTCGGGGGTAGGCCCAGATGGGCCGACTGCCTCGCGCTGCTCGCAACTTGGAGCCGGCTCCG
>NZ_JBBHJX010000013.1:0-128962 GCF_037482915.1 Paucibacter hankyongi | reverse complement strand
AAACTTGCTCTTTGCCATTTCTGCGCTCCTGCGAGGACCTGATCAGATCAGAAGAAAAACACTCAGAGAAAATAGGTGGTGCCCATGACGCGGATCGAACGCGTGACCTCTCCCTTACCAAGGGAGTGCTCTACCACTGAGCCACATGGGCATCGACACGGGTTTGCAGACTCAAACAAACCGACAAACCGGTGTCGACGACGAAATACCAACCAACTGGAGCGGGAGACGGGAATCGAACCCGCGTGATCAGCTTGGAAGGCTGGAGTTCTACCATTGAACTACTCCCGCCCGGGAGCCTTACCTCTCCACTTCCGAGGGATCGAGTTGCCGGCATTTGCCGACGACTCGAATCACGAAAAGTGTTTGCCTTGGTGGAGGAGGCTGGATTCGAACCAGCGTACGCGTTAGCGGGCAGATTTACAGTCTGCTGCCTTTAACCACTCGGCCACCCCTCCGAGGCAAGCCCGCAACTATAGCACAGCATTTTCGGCTTCCAAAGCGTTTTTTTGAAATAGCTGCAAAAGAGGCCCTCCATCTCGACCGCCTTCACCTTTGGATTGCACACACAACAGGCAGGCCGCGAGCCTCAAACCGAGGGCAACGCCACCATGCAACCACTCAATCACGCCGGAATACCCCCATCCAGACAACTACCGCAGGAAGCACATGCGGCAAGAGAAGTTCAAGCCTCCACCCAAAACCACTTCAACACCAAACCCAGTAAACACCAGTAGCCTACCGACAACTCCAACACTAGTCATAGACGCTTACGCACAGGGGCAAATAACAACCCAACGCCACCCACTCAAGTTGCCCTACAACAGGGACGAAATCCCCACTGGCAAGCAAAAGTCATGGTGGCGGACTTGCCACAACAAGGGAAAACACGCACCGAAAAGTGGTAGCAAAGTGGCACTACCGAGTCGTATAGTGGCATGGCATTGGTTGCATTGATACGTCATTGGCGGCACCAGACACATGCCAAATGGTCCATCAATTGGTATTGTTCAGGTTCCACGTGGTAACAGGCCGAGTCCGTAAATCTTGGCCAAATCGAGGAAAAGAAATGAAGGTCAAACAGAGCCCCATCGCAGCTGCCGTCACCTTGACGCTGCTGAGCGTTTCGCTGGCAGCGCAAGCCCAGCAAGCTGAAACCAAACAAGACACTGCCCAACTGGAGCAAGTGGTTGTGACTGGTATCCGCGCTTCGCTGCAATCAGCAGTGAACATCAAGAAAAATGCGAACGCCGTCGTGGACGCCGTTTCCGCTGAAGATGTGGGCAAGCTGCCTGACGCCGACGTCGGCCAAGCACTGGGCCGCATCCCCGGCGTGTCCGTTGGCCGTGACTTCGGTGTTGGCGCTTCGGTGTCCATCCGCGGTACCGACCCACAAATGACCTACACCACGCTGAATGGCCAGACCATGGCCTCCACCGGCTGGTACGACCAAAAAGCGATTGACCGCTCCTTCAACTACTCGCTGCTGCCTTCCGAACTGATCGGCGGCATGGAGGTTTACAAGACTTCCCAAGCCGACATCACCGAAGGCGGCATCGGCGGCACCGTGATCGTCAAGACACGCAAGCCTCTGGATCTGGCCCCCAACACCGCATTTGTCAGCGTCAAGCTGGGCAAGGGCACCGTCAGCACCGACCTGAACAAAGAAGGTTCGGCCCTGTACAGCTGGCGCGATTCTCAGAAGAAGTTCGGTGTCTTGATCGCCGGCGCGATCGAGAAGGGTGACTACATCCGCCGCGGCATCGAGGCCGATGGCCGCTGGTCTGGCGACGTGGTGCCCGGCACTTTCTTCCAAGAAAAGCAGCGTTCCGCCGTGAACGTGACCCTGCAAGCCAAGCCTACTGCAGCGATTGACCTGGGCCTGAACTACACCCGCCTGGAATACCAAGCTCCCGCTGGCAACACCACGCACTACGCCTTCACGTTGCAAGATCCAGGCAAGGGCTACGCAGACACCAACGCCTGCACATTGCCCAACCCCACCAAGGGCCTGCTCTGCCTGAAGACCAAGCTGGATGCATCGAACGAATCCAGCACCTTCATGCAAACCTGGGCACGTGACGCCACCATGAGCTCGGACAGCCTGGTCCTGAACGGCAGCTTCAAGGGCGAAAGCTTCAAGCTGGAAGCCGTGGCCGGCACCACCAAGGCAGATGGCGGCACTTCGCTGACCAGCAACTACAGCTATGTGGGCTGGGGCAATGCGCCGCTGATGCCTAAGTGGCAAGGCACGACCGACGCCACCGGCAAGCAGATCGTCATGACTCCGAGCAAGGACATGAGCGTTCCTCTGTCCAGCCTGCCGAAGGATTCCGGTCCTGAGACTTGGGCGACCGCTCGCGGCCCCAACAAGGACAAAGAGAACTTCCTGCAGTTGGATGCCACGGTTGATCTGGACTGGGGAGTCCTGACTTCGTTCAAGACTGGTGCTCGCGCAACCACCCACACATTCACCAAGACCGAGTACCGTCCGACTTTCGTGACCACGCCCGTGACAGCGCCCACTTCGAGCCTGTTCGACGGCACGATGGCTGTTGGCACCCCCGGCTGGAGCGTTCCTAAGCCCAATCTGTCCGCCATGTTCAACCTGGCCAAGGCCAATGTGAAGGACTGGGTCGAATCGCGCGGCGGCTACGGTGAACTGGAAGAGAAGAACACCGCCCTGTACGGTATGTTCGACTTCGAGAAAGACCAGCTGCACGGTAACTTCGGTCTGCGTTACATCCGCACCAAGGCCCAGGCATCGTCCTACTTCTACGACGGCAAGACCGACATGACCGCTGTGGTGGAAGCCAATCGTGGCTGGAGCACCACCAAGAAGAACACCGACGCTTCGTACAGCGACTGGCTGCCAAGCTTGAACCTGGTCTATGACCTGAGCAAGGAAATGAAGCTGCGCGCTGCTGCTTCGAAGGCCATCACCCGCCCGAACTACGACAATATGTTCATCGGTGGTTCGACCGCTGGCTGGAATGACACATTGCCAGGCAACGAAACCGTGACCTTCGGCAATGTGGGCCTCAAGCCCATGGCCTCGAAGCAGTTCGATCTGGGTCTGGAGTACTACTACGGCCGCGGCAACCTGGTCGCTGTGACTTACTTCCACAAGAAGATCGACAACTTCATCACCACCGACACCCTGGTGAACCAGCAAATCGGTTTGATCAGCCCAGACACCGGTAAGGACAATTGGACGATCAACACCTACAAGAATGCTGGCGGCGGCAAGATCAACGGCATTGAAGCTCAGATCAACCACGGCTTTGGCAACGGCTTCGGCACCTCGGTGAACTACACCTACACCGACGCTTCGGCCCCGGGCAAGAGCTACCAAGACGAGTTGAACCTGTTCACTCTGTCGTCCAAGCACAATGCGAACTTGGTCGGCTACTGGGAAAATTCGACTTACTCGGCTCGTTTGGCCTACAACTGGCGTTCGAAGTACATGGTTCGTGAAACCGGTTACTACAGCAACCGTATGCACGACGCCTTCGGTTCGCTGGATCTGAGCCTGGGCTGGAACGTGACCGACAAGCTGCGTGTCAGCTTCGACGCCACCAACCTGCTGAAGAAGGATGACATCCAGTACGGTGCCGCCGGTGCTAACACCACCCTGCGCTCTTCTTTGAAGGAAGGCTATCCCGCCTGGTCCTTCATGGGTGAGACCACTTACCGCCTTGGCCTGAGCGCCAAGTTCTGATCAGGCTTAGTCCTGTAACAGCAAAAAGCCCGGCAACTGCCGGGCTTTTTTTTATGTGCGCCCGAATAGCTTAGAAATCAAAAAATGTATTCACGGTGAGTCGGCCCCTTTTGGGGTCATCGCAAATACCGATGCCAGGATTGATACATGCACTGTGCAGCAAACTACCCGGATAAACGGCCAGCCGATTGAAACGAGCCGGCAACATGCCCAGGAAAGTGAAGTGCTCGTCGGAGTCATCAAAGTACCGCGCTTGAGGCGGGACCTTGTTCAATTCCTGGTAGTAAACATCTGAATAGCGCTGCACATTTTCAGGCGTGATTTTTTGAATGCCTGTCGCCTTGTGCCGATAAAAGCCGGTACCGCCATGCTCCGGGCCACACAGATAAAGCAACACCGCCATATGGTGAGGCGAACTTGAATCAAAGTGGGGCGTTCTTTGCATCAGACCCAAACCAGTGGGCTCTACTGTCGTCAATGAAAACTCACAAGCACTCTTACTCAAATCCAAATGTTCCGGCACTTGAAAATTGACCTTGATGAGCGGATCCAACAGTTCGGCAAGCGCGATTGAATAGGCCGCCGGCGCAGTGGCACGTACGCCGGGATAGCCCTTTTTCTGATCAAAACCTGGGCACGGTAAAAATTGACTCCGTGCTGCAGCCTCAAGCATTAAATTCGGATTAGTCAAAAAATCATCAATAAAGATAACTTGGTGCTCACCAATTCTCACCGACTGGATGTCCGGTGGCATGCGTATAGAAATTTCGGAACTCATGTTTACACCTCAGAAAGTGATCCCTGTTTAGGCAGGTTTTACGTTGCTGCTCTTCATGCCTTGGTAGGCGGCCAAAAAACCATCCAACCACTCTCGATGACCAATCAGTCCCGCTGACATCTGCACTTCCAACTGCCGAATATTTTGCAATTCTCGAGTAAAAACTTGACGCTCCGACTCCGTCATGCGTCGCTCCAATGTTTTGTACTTCATGCCATACAAAACGAATAGGAAGTTCTCCACATCAAACAAATCAAACCGACTGAAAAAATCTGATTTCTTGGGAGCATTGAAACGCCACATAGCAAGGCGCTCAGAGAGAACCTCGGACATTTTTGGTTCGACCGTATTTAGACGCCAAAATTCAGAGTCGCGCCGATCAGATATACAGTAATGCAACTGTACGAAGTCCATCACCCGCTCCCAGGTGTATGCAAGTACCTTGTTGCAATAATCTGCAGCGATGGACATTCCCCCTTTTTGAGGTGAGAAATTTCGGGCGAACAATTCAGCCGCTAGATCGGTGACAAATATCGATGTCGCCTCCAAGGGCTCTACAAAGCCGTGAGCCAAGCCCAAGGCTACGACGTTTTTGCACCAAAACTTTTCGCGGTAGCCAATTTTCATAGGGATTTTCCGCGGCGATAGTTGATCCGCGGGCAGTCCCACATGTGCGGCCAAGCCCTCAAGCGCCTGAGATTCGCTCATGTGCGCACTGGAATAGACGAATCCGACGCCCCGTCGATTGGTCAGAGGAATATCCCAAAGCCATCCGGCCTGATGCGCCTTGGCCAGTGTGTACGGAGCGATTTCAGAGCCATGTTCTGTTGCGACCTGCACGGCCAAGGCTGAGTCCGTCAATATCTGATTCGACTTATCGACAAACGGAACCCGATATAGTTTCCCAAGCAATAGGGAGTTAAAGCCTGTGCAGTCGACATAGAAATCGTAGTGCAGATGCTCACCCTCTTTGCTTACCAGATAAGCGACTTCTCCTTGGTCATTCAGGCAAGCGTCAACAACCGTAGCAAGCTTGTGCTGCACCCGTAACTTTTCCTTTGCATTCTTTGCCAGCAATTGGCCGAATTTCACTGCATTGAAGTGATAGGCGTAATTCACGGGGCCCTCAAATGGCCCCGAGGATATTTGCTTCGGGGCTTTCATCGCGTCCGCCAAGCCCGGCACTTCACTCACTGCAGAGAATTCCATCGTGTCAGCATGCTTTAAATACATGGACGTGACATCGATCCCGGCCGGATAGGGCGAAGAAAATGGGTGGTAATAGGAATTGCTGGCCATTGTTGAACCGCCAGCCATCCAATCGACAAACTTTATCCCCACCTTAAAGGTGGTGTCACAAGTTGCGAGCAATTCTGCTTCGGAGATACCGAACTTCTGCAATGATTTGCGAATATGGGGGACGGTCCCTTCGCCCACACCAATAATTCCAATTTCCGGAGATTCGATCACGGTAATCGTAACGTCCTGCTCCGCTCGCAACTCCACTGCCAGATGGTTGGCAGCCAGCCACCCGGCCGTTCCACCGCCAATAATTGCTATGTTTTTCACTCGCATAGTTTATTTACCCAATAAATCATAGTCATAACTAGCTCACAAATTGAAATCTACAACTTCCAGATAGTTCTAAAGATGTGCCGCTAGTGTCAAATAATCTCGCCAATGCAGGATGAGCATCAAATCCACAAAGGCATCTACCCCCTGATGGGGGAATGGGACTCCAAACGGCGCGCCTTGAATTTATGATGCTTGCCTTCTGCTCAGAATCTGGGGCTGTCCGTGTTTTCTATTCAACTCTACTACGTCCGAGGCGAAGAATGAAGTATGGTGCGTTGGCGGCAGCCTCTGTTTTTGCCGTGCTATTTACGGCCTGTACGAGCGTTAAATCGCCCGAATCTGCAGATTTCACGGCGCTGAGGCAAGATCTTGAATCTTGCAGAAACTCTAGCCTTTTGGAAATTCCTCCCAAAATGGTGGTCGTGACGCCTGAGCTCACCTTGCCCGATCAGATCAAATGCACCTCAGGTGCAGGCGCGGGGTCCACGTATTGCACAAAAATTCCTGGAATCAAATATCCAGCCATTCAAGAAGACGTCAATGCTGAAGCGCGCGCCCAGGTTTTCAGTGCATGTTTGATGGTCAAACGCTATTCCGAGCAGGACATCCGAGCCAGTGCATCAAACAAGCTCGGAGTCAGGCCAACAAACGACATCGACTTACCTTCCACACAACTGGCCGCCACCAGTTTCGATGTGCTCGTAGGTGCCGACGGCAGTCCGAAAGCACCCGCCGGCTCAAAGTCACTGGACTCACAGCGATTTCGGCCATGGCAAGGGGTCAAAGACTGCGAGTTTTGTCCTCGTATGGTTCAGGTTCCGTCCGGCACCTTCAAAATGGGCAGCCCTGTGGCTGGGAAGGAACAACCGGTTCATTCGGTCAAGCTGCGGAGTTTCTTATTGGGGAAATATGAAGTCACGCAAGCGGAGTGGCTTGCCGTCATGGGCAACAACCCCAGCGCAAATAAGTCCTGTGGGCGTCAGTGTCCGGTTGATAGGGTCAGTTGGAGCAGTGCGCAAGAGTTTGTGAAACGCCTTAACGAGCGCACCGGACTCAATTTCCGATTGCCAACGGAAGCTGAATGGGAATATGCCGCTCAGGCGGGTCGCGGCCACATGGCGCCACCTGATGAGGAAGTTCAGATGCTGAAGAACTTCGCTTGGTACAGCGCCAATAGCGGAGGGGAAGTTCATCCGGTCGGGCAAAAGATTCCCAATGCCTTTGGCCTGCACGATATGCAAGGCAATGTGTGGGAATGGGTCGAGGATGTGCATCATGAAAACTACCAAGGTGCGAGCCCCGTTGGACAGGCCAGGCTGATCGGCAGCGAACAAGACAAGCGGGTACTCCGCGGCGGCTCTTACTTCGACAACCCCAAGCTGCTGCGAACCACTCATCGCAATGCCGATACCCCCGATGCAGCCTATGTGTTCTTCGGTTTGCGTGTCGCGCGTGATCTGGATGCGAGCACCCTGCAGGCCGATCAGGGCGAACCGAAGAAACAAAATCTTCAATAGGCGCACAGACCCGAAGGGTCGGCGTTCAGCGCGCGGGGCGAGTCAAACAGCCCCGCTTCGACACAAGACTTCAGACCTTGAAATAGATCCGGCGCCGATCCAACTGGTCCACGATCAACACCCAGACCGCCACGAAGGCCAGCGCAAAGGCCAGTGAACGGCCAAACGGACCAACCAGCGGCAACAGCCATGCAAAGCCGCCGGCATAGAGTGGCGCCATCAAGCCAAAGCCTTCCAGCACCACGGTGCACATCCAAGCCCCTGCGTAAGCGGCAATCGCATTGACGCCAAAGCTACGGCCGATGGCCGGCAGGCCTGATTTATCGATCAGCTGATGCGCCAAGGCCAAGGTCAGCGCACCCAGACCGCCGGTCCACAAGACAAAAGAGGATGTCCACAGCTGCTTGTTCAAGGGCAGGAATTCCGCCCAGAGCAGACCAGCGCCGGCACTGAGAAGACCCAACATCAACAGGTTCTGCAACTGGCCGCGGCGCAGGAAGTGGCCAGCTTGCAGACCCAGCACACTGGTAGCCAGGGCGCCCAAGGTGCTGACCAGCCCTTCGGGGTCATGACCAATACCAGTGCTGGCTGCCCACTCGTAGGCAAAGCGGCCAAACAGGGCCGCATCCCAACGCGAGGCGATGTTGCCGACCTTGTCCAAGCTGCCTCCCCAGGTCAACAAGGCCGCATAGCCGGCCAGCAAAACCGCCAAGAGCACAAACTGCAGCCTTTGCTTCAGATAGATCGCAACCAAGCCGGTGAAGGCAAAGCAAATGCCTATGCGCTGCAAGACGCCCGGGATACGAAACTCCGGCTTGCTCATCAGCCACCAAGCCAGCGCATGCAAGGCCAGTCCTAAAGCAATGATGCGCAGCGACCGCACCAGCACGGTCTTGGCCATCGGCGCTTGTGGCGCTTGTGCGTCGATGCGTCCCCCAAAGGCCAGCGCGATAGAGACTCCCACGATGAACAAGAAGAAAGGAAAGATCAGATCCGTGGGAGTGCAACCGTTCCAAGCCGCATGCTCCAGCGGCGCGTAGACATGCCCCCAATCGCCTGGGTTGTTGACCAGCAGCATGGCCGCCACGCTCAGGCCGCGCAGCGCGTCCACAGAGGCGAATCGTTTGTTTTTGTTTTGGGGGGCACTCATCTCAAAAATCTCTGGCTCTCAATCAGAAGTCACACAAGCTGCTCAGCGCCGGTTCGGCGGCAGGCACGGTGTCCATCTGGGCAATGCCCTTTGCACGCAAGCGCTGGACCTCCGCCTTCACCTGCTTGGGGTTCAGCACCTGATTGCGGGCATGGAAGAGCCAATCCACATCCTGCTCATAACGACGCGCCTGCTCGGTCTTTGGCAACAAGCCGCCGGGTGAGAACCAGAGATTGAAGTTGATCGACATCGGCGTCACCGGGTAGGTGCGACCGCCATGGTTGGCGATTTGCCGGCCATCCAGAAACAGCTTCACCCGCCCGTCCGACACCTGCATCATCAGCTCATGCCAGCCGTTCAGGCTGCCGAACTCTTCATGCTGCTGGTTGTGCGCTTGCCAGGGCTCGAGTTGCACCGTCTGCCAGGCAATGCCGTAGAGCCGCGTCTTCTCGCTGCCCCAGCCGCCATTGGGCAGGTACTCCCAATCCATCTCGCTGAACTCGGGGTCAAAGTCGTGCTTCAGCGGCGTGACGGCGTAAAAAGTCTGAATCACCGGGTCGCCGTCTACCCCGGCCACCGGCACATCGGTGAAACGGATGCGGGCGGCATAAGTACCCTCCAGATACTTGCGCGCATGGCAAAGCTGCGCCTGGCGAGTGCCTTCGCTGCTGCCGTCGGTGCTGGCGCTCAGGCGCAAGACGCGGTTGCCTTTCAGCTGAGGATCTTCATGCAAGCTGAACTGCTCGGCGCTCCACTGCGCGCCCGGCACGCCGGGGTGGCCGGCCTTGCTGCGCGGGGTCCAGCCCTTGGCCGTCAGGGCCGGTAGATCGGCGTAGCTGAAGTCATCAAAAAAGATTTGCGTCGGCTTGGGCTGTGCGGCGTTGGCCGCTGCGTTCAAGCAAAAAAAGGCGGCCATCACGGCCGCCTTGCTGAAGGTGTTCATCTTGAACATAAGCATTGAAGCCCTCGGGCAATCAGGATGTCACAGCCGCTGCGGCCGAATCGGCCTTGTTCTCAGGCGCCGACTGCGGCTTGGGGAACTTGACGAAGAACATCAGCACCAGGGCAGGAATGCCACAGAGGATGGTCCACAGGAAGAAGTGCTGGTAACCCATGGCCACCTGGATGTCGCCGCTGATGGTCTTGGAGAAGATAAAGCCCAACTGCATCACCCCGGAGCCCAAGGCGTAATGCGCGGTCTGGAACTTCCCCGGCGCCACCGCCTGCATGATGTAGAGAATCATGCCGACGAAACCAAAGCCATACCCAAACATCTCCACTGCGACCGCGGCGCTGATGTGGAACATGTCTTGCGGCAGACTCAGGCTCAGGTAGTAGAAGGTCACATTCGGCACGCCCATCATCAGAATCAAGATGGGCATGGCGCGACGCAGGCTCAGCCAGGAAGTGAAGTAGCCACCCAGAATGCTGCCCACCAAGAAAGCCGCTGTGCCGACCGTGCCATAGACGCCGCCCACCTGCTCGGTGGTCAGGCCGAGGCCGCCCTTCTCGCGCGCTTCAATCAAGAACAAGGGGCCGATGGTCTGCACCTGGCCTTCGGCGAAGCGGAACAAGACGATGAACAGAATCGCCAGCCAGATGCCGGGCTTTTGCAAGAAGTCACCGATCACCTCGCGCAAGGTCTTGGCGACGCCGGCGACGCTGATGTCGGCAGTTTCGGTGTTCAGCGTGCCCGGCAAAGCCCAGGCGTTGTAGCTGGCCAGCAGGGCCAGCAAGACGGCCAAGAGCACGAAGATGATGGACCAAGCATTGAAGACGCCAAACTGCTTCTCCAAGTGACCGGCCAAGACCAAGAGGCCGCCCAGGGTCAAGAACTTCGAAGCATTGAAGAAGGCGCCCTGCCAGCCCGCGTAAGCCGCTTGCTGCTTGGCATCCAGCGCCGCCATGTACAGGCCGTCGCAAGCAATGTCATGCGTCGCCGAGGCATAAGCCAGCACGAAGAGCACGCCGATGGCGGCAGCAAACCACATCGGCAGCTGCAGCGCCAGGGCCAAGAGGCCGAGGCCGGCGGCGCCGGTGAACTGCATGGCCACCACGATCAGCTTCTTGCTGCGCGCCAACTCCAGGAAGGGGCTCCACAAGGGCTTGATCGCCCAGGCCAGGCCCAGCAAGCCGGTCCAGCGGGCGATCTGGTCGTTTTCGACGCCCATATTCTTGAACATCAGGCCGGCAATCAGCATGACGACGAAGAACTGCATGCCCTGCACAAAGTACAGACTGGGCACCCAATGAATCGGGTTGCGCGCGGGCGCGTTGGGGGCTGGTTCCTGGCGGCTCATCACCGGTCTCCTCTTGTTCTTTGAATGTCTGGGCCAGTGAAAGCTCAGTCGCCCAGCTGCACCGGGCTCTGCGCCGTGGCCTTCAGCTCAGCTTGCAACCATGCTTGCAAACCAGCCAAGGCGCCATCGGCATAACCCCAGGTCACCACGGTCGGGCCGGGCACGTCCAAGGCTTGGAAGGGGTTCCACAAGACCAGATGCAAATCCGGGCGCCACTGCTTGGCGTTCTCGGCATAGCGCATGCGGTGGGTGGAGGCCACGATATTCAGTCGGCCGTCCTTGGGCACCGTGGCCCAGTCCAGTGCCAAGATGTCGTCCACGTATTCGACCTGCGCATTGGGGAAGCCGGCAAATAGATCGACGATCTGCTGGCCCGATGGGCCGGCTTCAGACACACCATCGGTCGGCACTTCAGGCTGCACAAAGACCCGCAGCGCGGCATCTTTGGCAGGCGCCTGAGCGCCGCGCAATGCGGTCAAGCCACTGGCCCAAGCCGCGCGCATCAGCTGATCATCGGCTTCACGAGGTGTACCGGTGTAGTCATCGTGACGCACCGGGTAGGCAGCGGCCAGCTTATCGAGCCGCGCGCAGGCGATGCGGCCCTGCTCGGCCGTCAACTCACCGCGTGCAAACGCGTCCTTCAAGGCCTGGATGGACTTGCCCTGCTCTTCCAGGTCGCCCTGGGCCAGGATCATGTCGGCACCGGCCTGGATCGCCATCACGGCTGCGCGGGCATAGCCATAGCGCTCGAAGATGGCCTTCATCATCAGCGCGTCGGTGATCACCACGCCGTCGTAGCCCCATTCATTGCGCAAGATGTCGCGCAAGATCTTGGTCGACAAGGTCGCGGGGTGTTCGGGGTCGATTTGGGGGTAGACGATGTGAGCCGTCATCACCGCCGGCGCTTCGTCACGCAAGGCCTTGAAGGGACGCAACTCCAGCGCGTCCAGCTCGGCGCGGCTCTTGTCCACCGTAGGCAAAGCCAGATGCGAGTCCACATGGGTGTCGCCGTGGCCGGGGAAATGCTTGACGCAGCAGGCCACGCCTTCTTTCAGCGAGCCGCGCATCCAAGCGCCGGCCAAACGCGTCACATCATCGGCGTCTTCGGAGAAGCTGCGCTCGGCGATGACCGGGTTGGCCGGGTTGTTGTTGATGTCGAGGACCGGCGCGAAATTCCAGTTGATGCCGATGCTGGCCAGGCCGCGTGCGACTGCTGCGCCGACGTTCTCGGCCTGCTGCTCGTCATCCGCCGCACCCAGGGCCATGGCCGAAGGGGCTTGCGGCAAGAAGGTGGCGCGCACCACCGAGCCGCCCTCTTGGTCGAGGCCGATCAAGGCCGTCGGGCCCATCACCTCGCGCAGATCGCGGGTCAGCTGACGGACTTCAGCCTCGGTGCCCAGGTTCTTGCGGAACAAGCAAACGGCGCGGACTTGGTTCTCGCGCAGAAAGGCCGCCGTCGCGGCGTCCAGGGACTTGCCCTGGATGTCGACCATGACGAGCTGGCCGGGATGAAAAGCAGTCATGACGGTCGGGCTCAGTTGGTCTTGGTGACTTTGGCCAGGTGCGGTGGCTGATCCGGGTTGCGGCCGCGCGCGCGGGCCAGGGCTTCCACCATGGGGTAAAAGCTCTGCACCACGGCGATCGGGTCCAGATCTTCATTGCCGGTGCAGCTCAAAGGCAGCTCGGCGCCGGGCGTGCCTTCTGGTGCAGCCAGCAGCACGCGCGCACCACGGCCACGCATTTCTTCGGCCAGGGCCAGCAAGCCCGCTTGGGCCGGGCCGCGCGGCGCGAACACCAGCATCGGGTAGCCTTCTTCGACCAAGGCCATCGGGCCATGCTTCACTTCGGCGCCGGAGAAAGCCTCGGCTTGAATGCCGCAGGTTTCCTTGAACTTCAGCGCGGCTTCCATGGCGATGGGCAAGCCGGTGCCACGGCCGATGACGAAGAGCTTGTCGGCGTTCTTCAGCACATCGACGGCCACATCCCAACGCTGGGCGGCGGCTTGTTCCAGCGCTTGCGGCAGCTGTTGCAGCGCGGCTTGCAGGTCTTCGTCACCACTCCAGGCGGCCACCACGCGGGCGCCGGCCACCAGCTGAGCGATATAGCTCTTGGTGGCAGCCACGCTCAACTCGGGGCCAGAACGCAGCGGGAACACGAACTGGGCTGCGTCGGCCAAAGGCGAGCTGTCGGCGTTCACAAAGGCCACGGTGCGGGCACCGCCTTCGCGGAAGAACTTGGTCGGCGCCACCAGATCGGGGCTCTGGCCCGACTGCGAGAAGGCCAGCGAAACCAGACCGTCGCAGACGATCTTGCTTTGATACAGCGTCACCAGCGACATCGGCAGCGAAGTCACCAGACGGCCCATGCGCGCCATCATCAGATAGGCCATGTAGTGGGCGGCGTGGTCGGAGCTGCCACGTGCCACGGTCAGCAAGCTGGTGGGCGGGTTGTCGCGCAGGGCCTGGCCCAGTTCGGCGTAGGCGTTTTGATCGTGGGCCAGTTGGCGAGCCACAGCGGCCGGCGCCAGCAGCGCCTCTTCTTGCATCTTGGATGCGTACTTAGTCTCAAGCGAGGTCAATTTCTTCTCCTTCAACGACCACGCGTTGCAACTGCAGGGCGCGATCCATTACTACCAAATCCGCCCAAGCCCCGACGACCAGTTGGCCGCGATCACTCAAACCCATGTATTCCGCCGCATAGCTGGACACCCGCTTCGACGCGTCTTCAATTTCCAGACCCATGCCGACCAGATTGCGCAGCGCTTGGTCCATCGTCAGCGTGCTGCCGGCCAAGGTGCCATCGGGCAGGCGCACGCCGCCCATGCACTTGGTCACCGTGTGGCTGCCCAGCTTGTAGTCGCCATCGGGCATGCCGGCGGCGGCGGTGGAATCGGTCACGCAGAACATGCAGGGGATGGAGCGCATCGCCACGCGAATCGCGCCCGGGTGCACATGCAGTAGGTCAGGGATGACTTCGGCATAACGGGCATGCGCAAGCGCCGCGCCCACCATGCCGGGCTCGCGGTGATGCAAGCCGGTCATCGCATTGAACAAATGGGTGAAGCCACCGGCGCCTTGCTGCAGCGCGGCCACGCCGTCTTCATAGGTGCCGGCCGTGTGGCCGATCTGCACCTGAAAGCCTTCGGCGCGCAGCTGCGCAATCAACTCCAAGGTGCCGGGTAATTCAGGCGCTAGGGTGATCAAGCGGATCGGGGCCAGCGCGTGCAGCGCATGGATTTCTTCCAAGCTAGCCGGCTTGGCAAAGTCGGGCTGCGCGCCCAATTTGGCTGGGCTGATGTAGGGCCCTTCCAGATGCACACCCAGCACCCGGGCACCGTTCTTGGCGCGCTCGCGGCAGACCGGCGCCAAGGCGGCGATTGCGTTGCGGATATCTTCCAGCGGCGCGGTCATGGTGGTGGCCAAGAGCGAGGTCGTGCCATGGCGCACATGCAGCTTGGACATCTGCAGCGCGGCCTCGCCACCCTCCATGGTGTCGTGGCCGCCGCCGCCGTGCACATGCACATCGATGAAGCCCGGCAGCACGATGGGCAAGGCCACCGCGTCATGCCGAACCTGGCTTTCGCTGACCGGCTCACCCTCGATGCGGGTGATGCGGCCGTCTTGCTGTTCGATGAAGCCGCGGATGAAACCCTGCGGCGTCAGAACATAGCCATCGATGCGCTGAAAAGAAACCATGCCCCGTCTAAGCCTCGCCTATGCCTCGCGTCGCATCTCGGCGACAAAATCGTAGTAATCGCTGCGGCAATAGGAATGGGTCAGCTCCACCGCATGACCGGACTCCAAATACCCCACCCGTGTGATGAAGAGCACCGCCTGGCCCACAGGCACTTCCAAGAGCCCGGCCAGCTTGCTGTCTGCATTGATGGCGCGGATGTGCTGCAAGGCGCGCACCGGGGCCACGCCCAGGGTCGCCAAGTGCTCATACAGCGAGGCCTGCACCGCCATCGGATCGGGCAAGACCGCCTCGGGCATCACCGTCACTTCGTAATTCATCACCACCGAGTCGGCCAGACGCAGGCGCTCCAGCCGCGCCACGCGCTCGCCGGTGCCCAGGCCCAAACTCAGTTGTTCATCGGGGGCTGCGGGCGTGAAGCCGCGGGTCAGCCAGCGCGAGCTGGGCTTGAAGCCGCGCTGATGCAGTTCCTCCGAGAAGCTGGTCAGTCGCGACAGCGGCTGCTCCAGCTTCGGCGCAATGTAGTTACCCGAACCGCGCTTGCGAATGATCAGGCCCTGCTCGACCAAACGGTCGATCGCCTTGCGTGCGGTCACACGCGAGAGCTCAAGGGTTTCGGACAGGACACGCTCGGACGGCAGCGCCTCGTCGGCGTGGTACTCGCCCTGACGAATAGCCTGCGCCAGCTTGTGCGCCAGCTGCATATACAGCGGCGAAGCGGCATCGGGGTCGGCTTTGAATTGGAATGCCATGGTGCTCAAATTTCTCGACGTTGAAGAGCGCTGCGGACGAGGTGCAAGGCCCCCTCGGCAGAGTCGCCTCGAGGCGACACGCAACGGGCACGAATAGTGCCTGAGAAATCCTCTGCCAGACGCAGCGCAATGCTGCCGCACAGCGCCAAAGGCAACTCGGCCGATGGATCCAGCGCCAGCGCCAGAGCTTCCAGCTCCGCCACCGCTTCTTTCACGAACGCGGCCGCCACCGGATCGCTGGGCGCTGCGTCAAAGACCAAGCGCGCCAAGCTGGCATAACCATGTTGACCTGCGGAAGCACACCAGGCCAGGATCTGCGTGCGGTCTGTGCCGGCCACGCCCCACACGGCTTGCGCCAGCGGGCTGACCTCAGTCCGGCCATCGAGCGCTTTCTGCGCATGCCGCATGGCCCGCAGGCCCAGCCAGGCGCCGCTGCCTTCATCACCGCAAATCCAACCCCAACCGCTGGAGTAAGCCCGCGAACCATCGAGACGCAAGCCCTCGCCAACGGTGCCGGTACCGGCCGCCACCACCAAACCGGGCTGACCCGCATGGGCACCCAGCAAGGTGGTGAAGCCATCGTTGTCCAAGGCCAGCAAGGCATAGCCCGGCTGCAGCGCCAAGAAGGCCTCAACCTGCTCGACCACCCCGGCGCCCGACAAACCCAGGCCGATGGCGCATTGCGCAGGGTTCAGGGCCGGCAATCCAGCCTGCGCCGCAGCGGCCTGCGCGGCCTGCTGGATATGACGCCAAGCCTGCTCAGGCCCCTGCCCCAAAGCCGAAGGTCCGGCCTCGCCCTGCCCCAGCAAGACGCCATTCAAATCGGCCAGACGCACCCGTGTGCCAGTGCCACCGCCATCCACCCCCAAGAGGTATTGAACAGCGCCATTCGCCTGGCTCAAGATGCGGGTATGGGAGAAGTCGATGTGCGGCAACATATTCATACCAGTCTAATACCAAAAATAAGGCCAGTCAACGCAACTGGCATTGGTGTTTACCTTGGGTTTCCCCTTGGTCCAGAGACCGCTCTAGGGGGTAATCGGGCGATCATGTCAGGGTCTTACATACCAGTTCAGCACCAAGTTGCGGCTATCCTTGCGGCTATCCTTGGCGCTTTTTTGCGCCTCCGCGGTTGCCTGACGCCGCCCCATTTCCCGAACACATCGCTTCGCCGTGACCGACGCCCTGAACCTTGATGCGCTGACGCGCCTGTCCACCGTGGCCAAGCGCCACCCGGAAAGCGCGCTGCTGCGCCTGGCCGCACTGGAACGCAAGGCGCGCGCCGCCGGCGAACTGGCCGCGGCCGGCGATGCACTCTATGCCCGCTTCTACCTGCTGGAACACCGCGGCCGCGCGCTGGAGCTGCAGGCCGCCCTGACCCAGACCGAGCGAGAGCTGACACCGGAACGCGAGCCCTTGCAGGTCGCGCGCCTGTGCGAAGCACTGGGTCGGCTGGCCTACCAGCAGGGCGAGTACAGCGAGGCCACCGAGCAATGGCGGCGCGCCGCCGAGCTGGCCGCGCAGCTCGGTGAGGCGCGGGTTGGCGCCGCCGCCCGCATCGGCCTGGGCCAAATCCATTACGCCTTCGGCGACTGGGAGCGTGGCCGCGAGGTGCACCGCGAAGCCGCCGCACTCTTGGGTACGGCCGACGACAGCTACCTGGCCGCCAAGCTCGCCCTGAACATCGGCGTGGGTCATTTCGAAACCCATGAGTTGGACGACGCCGAACGCCACTTCAGCCATGGCCTGGCCGCCTCGCGGCGCGGCCAGCACCGCGAGTACGAGGCCGAGGCGCATTGGCAGTTGGCGCGCGCGGCGCTGGCCCGCGGACGGCTCGACTGGGCCACCACCGACTGCCGCATGGCCCTGAGCATTGCCAGCAAGCTCGGCCACAGCTGGCTGGAGGCGGCCGCCAGCCGCAGCTGGACAGATATCGCCCTGGCGCGCGGCGACCAACTCGGCGCCATCCGCAGCACCGAGCATGCCCTGCTCTTGGCTGAACGCATCCATTCGCGCCCGCAGCAGAGCCAAGCCCATCTGCAATTGGCCAAACTGAAAGAGGCGCGCGGTCAAAAAGAAGCGGCGCTGCGCCACCTCTGGCAGCACCAAGCCTTGCAAGCGGAGATCGAACGCCTCAGCAGCGCGGCCCATTTGCCGGCCCAGTCGGCCAGCCACAAGCGCGCCGACGAGATGCTGCTGGCCTTGTCCAATCAACGTTGGCGCATCGGCGACCGGGCCGATCTGCTGCGCGCTTTGCAGCAGCTGTGCGCAGCCAGCGGCCGCATCCTGCAACTCGAGCAGCTGCTGTTTTGGTGGGTGGAGCCCGGCAACGAGGGTGCAAGCGCGGGCACAGCCGATCAAACCGAACCCTTCCCCTGCCTTGACGCTGCGACGCTGCAACCCTATCTGGCCTGGCTCAGCGGCCAAGCCCTGCCCCACGCCCAGTCGAGCCGCGCGGCCCACCCCCATGAGGGCTTGATCGGCAACACGGCGCACTTAGCGACGCTCTTGCCCGGCGCCGCCGGGCACAGCGCGCGCTTGGAAATCCCACTGATGGTCGGCACCCAGTTGGTGGCCTTGCTGTGGTTGCTGCCCAAGCAAAACGAGCACGACTGGAGCAGCCGCGAGCTCTTGCAAGCCAGCCATTTGGCGCGGCTGTTTGAAGCGCTGCTAAGCAGGCGCTAAGCCGGCGACACGGTCTACAAAGCCCAGTCGACCGGCCGACCTTGCCGCGCCAACCAAGCCGCTGCCTGCGAAAAATGCCCGCAGCCGATGAAAGGCGCAGGGGGACGCAGGGCCGACAAGGGCGAAGGATGGTTGGCCTGCAAGATCAAATGCTGCGGCCCGGCCGCGGCGATCAAGCCGGCCTTGGCCTGTGCATACGCACCCCAAAGCATGAAGACCTTGGGCGCCGTATCGCGCGCCGCGGCGGCCACCAAGGCATCGGTCAAGGCCTCCCAACCCTGCTTGGCATGGCTAGCGGGCGCACCGTCCTCGACCGTCAAGCAGCTGTTGAGCAACAAGACACCGCGCTCGGCCCAGGCACTCAGGCTGGGCGACATGGGCGGCTGCTGCCCCAGATCGCGCTGCAATTCCTTGAAGATATTGCGCAGACTGGGCGGCGGCTTCACACCCTCCGGCACCGAGAAGGCCAGGCCCTCGGCTTGACCGGGGCCGTGATACGGATCTTGGCCCAAGATCAGCACCCGGGTCTGGGCCAGCGGCGTGAGGCGCAGGGCGCGAAAAGGATCGGGCGGATAGATGATGGCGCCTGCTGCGGCGCGCTCGGCCAGCAAGGCCAGCAGCTGCTGGCCGGCCGCACTGTCGCGCCAAGCCTCGACGAGCGGCCGCCAACTGCCATCGACCTGGGCCAGGCTAGCGGCCAGATTCATCTCAAGCGAACAAAGCGGCCAAGGCCACACCCGGGTCGGGTGCGCGCATAAAGGCCTCGCCCACAAGGAAGGCGTTGACCTGAGCGGCGCGCATGGTCTGCACATCGGCGGCGCCCAGAATGCCCGACTCGGTCACCAGCAAGCGATCGGCCGGCACGTCTTGCAGCAATCCCAGCGTGGTGTCCAGCGTGACCTCGAAACTGCGCAGATTGCGGTTATTGATGCCGACCAGCGGCGTCTTCAAACGCAATGCCCGTTGAAGTTCGGCACCGTCATGCACCTCGACCAAGACGTCCATCTTCAGACTCAAAGCCACCGCCTCCAGATCGGCCATCTGGGCATCGTCCAAGCAAGCGGCGATCAGCAAGATGCAGTCGGCGCCCATCGCACGCGCCTCAAAGACCTGGTACTCATCGACCATGAAGTCCTTGCGCAGCACCGGCAGCTCGCAGGCGGCGCGCGCCTGCTGCAGATAAGCCACCTGGCCCTGGAAGAACTGCTCGTCGGTCAGCACACTCAAGCAAGCCGCACCATGCTTGGCATAACTTTCAGCAATGGCGGCGGGCTGGAAGTTCTCTCGCAGCACGCCTTTGCTGGGCGAGGCTTTCTTGATCTCGGCGATCACCGCGCTCTGGCCCGCCGCGATCTTGGCGCGCAAGGCGGCTTCAAAGCCACGCTGGTCATGCCGAGCTTCCGCCTCATCACGTACGCTGGACAGCGAACGATGCTGACGCGCCCGCGCCAGTTCTTCATATTTCACCGCAACAATGCGGCGCAGGATGTCAGACATGGCTTGATTCCTTCAGCCTCTTGCTCTTCACAAGCGAGGCGTTCTCATCTGTTTCACAAACTCAACCCGGCCCGTTCCACACCCAGGCGCCGAGCCATCACATCAGCCAACTGGCTGATCAACGCATGCTCGGCGCGCCCGGCATTGGCGCGGGTTTGAAAGACGCGCAAGGGCCGTCCGCCATCGACATGGCGGAACTCCAGCGCCAGCGACTGGCGCTTGGAGCCGGCAATGCACAGCAGCTTCCAGCCGGCGCCCTTCAGCACCGCCGGTGCGCCGGCTTGGCCGACCGGTTCGACCCGCGCGTCGGCCAAGCCGATACGCCAGCCGATGCCGGGCCTCTGCATCAGCACATACATCAGCATGCCGGCCACCACCAAAGACAAGGCCAACCAGCCAAGCTCGCGCACAAAGGGCATGCCCTCAACGCGCACGGTGGCCAGGCCCAGCGCGGTGCCCGCCAGCCCGACGATCAGCGCAGCCGGATGCGGCTCCAGTAAAGGCAGCACCAGGCTGTCCGATGCCTCCGCCTCGCTCAGCAGTCGGCGCAGCAGGGCGGCATTCGACCTCATGCCGCCGCAGCTCCCAGGGTTTGGGTGGCGCCGACAAACTGATTCAGCTTGGCCCGCGCCGCGCCGCTGGCGATGGCCGCGCGCGCCAGCCCAATGCCCTCGGCGATGGAGCCGGCACGATTGGCGGCGTAAAGCGTGGCGCCAGCATTCAAGATGACGATGTCGCGCGCCGGCCCTTCTTCATTGGCCAGGGCGCCCAGCAACATGACCCGTGACTCCTCCGGCCCACTGACCCGCAGGCTGCGGTTCGACACCATGGCCAGACCAAAGTCTTCCGGGTGGATCTCGTACTCGCGCACCTCGCCGTTTTTCAGCTCGCCCACCAGAGTGGCGGCGCCCAACGAGATCTCGTCCATGCCGTCCTTGCCGTAGACAACCAGCGCATGTTCGGCGCCCAGGCGCTGCATCACCCGCACCTGAATACCGACCAAATCGGGGTGGAACACGCCCATCAAGATATTCGGCGCACCAGCCGGATTGGTCAGCGGGCCCAGGATGTTGAAGATGGTGCGCACACCCATTTCGCGGCGCACCGGCGCGATGTTCTTCATCGCCGGATGGTGATTCGGCGCGAACATAAAGCCGATGCCGGTCTGCGCAATCGACTCAGCCACTTGGGCCGGCGTCAGCATGATGTTGGCACCCAGAGCCTCCAGCACATCGGCACTGCCGGTCTTGCTGGAGACGCTGCGGTTGCCATGCTTGGCCACTTGCGCGCCAGCCGCGGCAGCCACAAACATCGAGCAGGTCGAGATATTGAAGGTGTGGGCGCCATCACCGCCGGTGCCCACCACATCGACCAGATTGGGGTTCACGGGCTGCGGCAGCGGCACCTTGTTCGACAACTCGCGCATCACCTGCGCGGCGGCGGTGATCTCGCCAATGGTTTCCTTCTTGACGCGCAACCCGGCCAGCAAGGCGGCCGACATGACGGGCGACATTTCGCCGGCCATGATGCGGCGCATCAGCGTCAACATCTCGTCGTGGAAGATCTCGCGGTGTTCGATGACGCGGGTCAGGGCTTCGGTATCGGTAATCGGCACGGTCAATTTCCTCTCAAGCGAAGTATTCGCGCACGGCGGTCACGGCGCGGTCAATGCCGGCCGCGTCCACATCCAAATGGGTGACAAAACGCAGCTGATAAATGCCGGTGGCCAGCACGCCACGCGACTTCAGATGCGGCAACAAGCCGGCTGCGCGCTCAGCCGCCTCGGACTTGACGCTCACAAACACGATATTGCTCTGCGGCGCCTCCACCGCCAGCGCCTCAATGCCTTGCAGGCCGGCGGCCAGGCGTTGGGCCAAGACATGGTCTTCGGCCAAACGCGCCACTTGATGGTCCAGCGCATAGTGCGCCGCAGCCGCCAGCAGGCCGGCCTGGCGCATGCCGCCTCCGACCATCTTGCGCCAGCGCCGCGCTTGTTGGATGAATGCCTGCGAGCCACACAAGACCGAGCCCACCGGCGCGCCCAGGCCTTTGGAGAAACAGACCGAGACACTGTCGAAATGCTGAGTGATGGCGCGCGCGGAGGCGTAGGGGTCGCCGCCTGCACCGGCGCCAACCACTGCCGCATTGAACAAACGCGCGCCGTCCAAGTGCCGACTCAGGCCATGCTTGAGCGCCAAGCTTGAAGCCTGGGCCAGATAGTCCAAAGGCAAGACCTGACCCCGGATGGTATTCTCCAGCGTCAGCAAGCGGGTGCGGGCGAAGTGGAAGTCATCGGGTTTGATATTGGCCGCGATGTCGGCCAGACTCAGCGAGCCATCCGGCTGATGGTTCAAGGGCTGAGGCTGAATGGAACCCAGCACCGCCGCGCCCCCACCTTCCCAGCGGTAGGTGTGGGCGAACTGGCCGACGATGTACTCATCGCCGCGCTGGCAGTGGCTCATCAAGGCGCACAGATTGCTCTGCGTACCACTGGCGAAAAACAGCGCCGCCTCAAAGCCAAGCCGCTCGGCCAAGGCTTCTTGCAAGGCATTGACGCTGGGGTCGTCGCCAAACACATCGTCGCCCAGCGGCGCGGCCGCCATCGCTTCCCGCATGCCCGCCGTCGGCTTGGTGACGGTGTCGCTGCGTAAATCAATCAAGGCTGCCATGGCGAATTACAAGGCCAGGGTCAGGAAGTTCTTCAGCATCGCATGACCATGCTCGCTGAGGATGGATTCGGGATGGAACTGCACCCCTTCCATCGGGGTGGCGCTGCCGGCCAAAGCCCGGTGACGCACCCCCATGATCTCGCCGTCATCGCTGCGCGAAGTGATCTCGAACTCGGGCGGCAGCGTCGCTTCGTCGATCACCAGCGAGTGATAGCGGATGACGCTGAACTCAGCAGGCAGGCCTTTGTAAACGCCTTTTTGATCGGTGCTGAGCACGCAGGCCTTGCCATGCATCTGATGCTTAGCCCGCACGATCTTGGCGCCGAAGGCCGCACCCATGCTTTGATGCCCCAAGCAAACGCCAAGAATAGGCAGCTTGCCAGCAAAGTGCTGGATGGCCGGCACGCAGATGCCCGCCTCGGCTGGCGAGCAGGGGCCGGGCGAGAAGACCAAGTGGTCGGGCTTGAGCGCGGCGATCTCTTCGATGGAGATCTCATCATTGCGCACCACCTTCACCTCGGCCCCGAGTTCGCCGAAGTACTGCACCAGATTGAAGGTGAAGCTGTCGTAGTTATCAATCATCAACAACATGATCAGAATCCTTCCTCAACCAATTCAGCCGCGCGAATCAGCGCTCGTGCCTTCGCCTCGGTTTCTTGCCATTCCAGCTCGGGCACCGAGTCGGCCACCACGCCGGCTGCGGCCTGCACATAGAGCGCTTCGTCCATGACGATGCCGGTGCGGATGGCAATGGCCAGGTCCATATCACCGGCAAAACTCAGGCAACCCACCGCGCCGCCATAAATGCCGCGCTTGACGGGCTCCAGTTCGTCAATGATTTCCATGGCCCGCACCTTGGGCGCACCGGTCAGCGTGCCGGCCGGGAAAGTGGCTTTGAGCACATCCAGATTGCTGCAGCCCTCGGTCAGCGTGCCTTCGACATTGCTGACGATGTGCATCACATGCGAATAGCGCTCCACCACAAAGGCGTCGGTCACCTTGACCGAACCGATCTTGGCGATGCGGCCAATGTCGTTGCGCGCCAAATCGATCAGCATCAAATGCTCGGCCAACTCCTTGGGGTCGGCCTTCAGTTCTTTTTCCAGCGCCAGGTCTTTTTCCACCGTGCCGCCGCGCGGCCGGGTGCCGGCCAGCGGTCGGATGGTGACCTTCTCGCCGTCCGCGGTGGTCTCTTGGCGCACCAGAATTTCCGGCGAGGCGCCCACGATCTGGAACTCGCCCATATCGTAGAAATACATGTACGGGCTGGGGTTCAGCGAACGCAGCGCGCGGTACAAGCTCAGTGGCGACTCGGTGTAGCGCTTGCGCAGGCGCTGGCCCACTTGCACCTGCATCATGTCGCCAGCGGCGATGTAGTCCTTGGCTTTTTGCACGGCGGCCAGATAGTCGGCCTTGGCGAATTCGCGCTCCACCGGGTGGGCCAGACCGCGCTTCACCGTGGGCGCCGAGACGCTGTAGTTCAGCTTATCCCGCAACTCGGTCAAGCGCTTCTTGGCCTTGTGGAAGGCCTCGGGCTGGCCGGGATCCGCATAGACGATCAGGTAAAGACGACCCGACAGGTTGTCGATCACCGCCAACTCTTCGCACTGCAAGAGCATCACATCGGGCGTGCCCACGCCGCCGGTTTTTTCGGTGTGCGCCAGCTTGGGCTCGATGTAGCGCACCGCGTCATAGCCGAAGTAGCCGGCCAGGCCGCCGCAAAAGCGCGGCATACCGGGGCGCAGCGCCACCTTGAAGCGCTGCTGGTACTGCTCGATGAAGTCCAGCGGATTGCCCTCATGGGTCTCGACCACCTGCCCGTCGGTGATGATCTCGGTACGCTGGCCACTGCTTTTGAGCACGGTGCGGGCCGGCAGGCCGATGTAGGAGTAGCGCCCAAAGCGTTCACCGCCGACCACCGATTCCAGCAAAAAGCTGTTGCGTCCCGATTTGCCGCCATAAGCGCCGGCGCCAGCGCACAGCTTCAGGTAGAGGGACAGCGGGGTTTCAAGGTCCGCAAAAGCCTCGCTGATCAGCGGGATGCGGTTGTAGCCGGAAGCCGCCAGGCTCTTGAATTCAAGTTCGGTCATCATCAGTTCTTTCAAACCCTTGCGGCCCGGCGGACACCTTTTCATGGGGTCGCGAGAGGCCGCGAAAACAAAGCATCAGGGCGCTTGGCTGACAAGCCTGATCTCTGGGCGGCCCCGGTCGGGCTCGGCGCAAGCTTGCGCAAGACAATGCGCCATGTCAGGCGCAAGGAGAGATCAGTGGAATTTTCGCCGCACACGCAAGGTGCGGCGGGCAAGCAGCAAGCGTCTTCTTCAGACGAAGTCGGGCTGGCGACGCCAGGGCCAGGCTCCCCGGTCGTGAGACCCCTTGATGTGCTTGCGCGTGATGAACATGATGAAATCAGTGTATCAGCCTCCTGTGACATCCAGCGCAGACAAGGCCAGGGGCTTCGGGCCATACTCGCTCTGCGTCGCGCGCTACGCAAGTGCGGCCCCACCGAACCGGAACAATCGACAAGATGCGCAATCTTCTATTCGCAACGCTGCTGGCCTTGGGCCTGCAACAGCCCTTGACCGCGCAGGCTCAAGCGCCCGCCACGGCTACAGCGGTCGAGTTGGCTGGCGTCAAGTACGAGCCCAGCCTGAATGTGGGCGGCCAAGTGCTGCAACTGAACGGCGCCGGCATCCGCTACAAAGCCGTCTTCAAGGTCTACACCGCCGGCCTGTACTTGGGCAGCAAAGCCAACAGCACCGAGGCCGTGCTGGCCGCGCCTGGCCCTAAGCGCCTGCACATCGTGATGCTGCGCGAGGTGGACGGCAATGAGTTGGGTCGCCTCTTCACCAAGGGCATGGAGCAAAACGCACCGCGCGAAGAGTTTGGCAAAGCCATCAACGGCGTGCTGCGCGTGGCCGAAGTCTTCGCCAGCCGCAAGAGCCTGACGACGGGAGAACACTTCTCCATCGATTACATCCCCGGCACCGGCTCGGTGGTGCTCTTGAACGGCAAGCCCCAAGGCGCGCCGATCAAGGAGCCTGAGTTCTTCTCGGCCCTGCTGCGCATCTGGCTGGGCAAGTCACCGGCCGACGATCAACTCAAAGACGCCCTGCTGGGCATCGTGCGCGAGCGCGCCGGTCGCAGCTGAGCCCTCAGCCCAGCACGATCTGATCCAGCCGGTCCACATATTGCTGGGCCGGCACCTGGCGAATCGGCTCGCCATGGTTGTAGCCATAACTGACCAGCACCACGGAGCAACCCGCCGCATGAGCCGCCTGCGCATCGTTGCTGGAGTCGCCGATCATCCAGGTCCGAGCGGGCATAGACCCTAAGGCTTCGCAGGTTTTCAGCAAGGGCAAGGGATCGGGCTTTTTGCGCTCGAAATCGTCGCCGCCAAATACTTGGTCAAAAAAGCCATCCAAGCCTTTGACGCGCAGCAAGTCACGGGCAAAGGCTGCCGGCTTGTTGGTCAGGCAGGCCATCGGCAAGCCCAACTCACGCAGGCGCACGAGGCCTTCGCGCACGCCCGGATAGACCTCGGCGAACTGGCCATTCAAGGCGCGGTATTGCTGTTGGTACAGCGCCCACGCCTGTTCATAGACCTCGGGCGATCCGCCCACCTGCGCCAGGCACGTGCGAATCAAGTGCTCACTGCCGCGCCCCACCGTCTTCTCGACAAAGGCTCGGTCCACCACCGGCAGGCCCAGCTCGGCCAACACGCGCTCCAACACCGCCACAAAATCCCCCAAGGTATCCACCATGGTGCCGTCGAGATCGAGGATGAAGGCCTGCGGGCCATGGTGAGGCAAGGTCGGCGAGTTCACAGATGGATTGCGCTAGTCACAAGATGCGCCGTATTAGACCGTAGAGACCGTAGCGGCCGTCACCCGCCTCGGACTCTCGAGGGCGGCCGGATCAGTCGGCGCCCGCCTTGGCCGATCTTTTCGCTACCGGTTTCTGGGCCTCGCCACGCGCCGGCAGGGTCATGGTCACGGCCTTGAGCAGGCCGGGCATCTCCGCCTGGCCGGGCGAGCCTGGGCCCAGCAGTTCGGCCAAGGTGTGGCGGTCCAGTCGGGCCAGGAAGTCGTTCAAGGCCTCGCCCAGGATGCCGGTCAAGCGGCAATAGCCGTTCAGCTTGCAGCTGTTGCCGCTGCCCAGGCACTCCACCAACGCAAAGTCAGGCTCGACGGCGCGCACCAAGGCGCCGATACGGATGTCTTGCGGAGCCATGGCCAGACGCATGCCGCCGCCCTTGCCGCGCACGGTGGCGATCCAGCCCTGCTGCCCCAACTGGTGGGTGATCTTGGTCAGGTGCGCCTCGGACACGTCGTAGGCCTGCGCGATCTCGGCGGTGGTGCACAAGCGATCGGGATTCATGCCGAGATAAATCAGCATGCGCAGGGCATAGTCGGTCATCGCGGTCAAACGCATCGGGCAGGTCCTGGATTCAAGGTCGGGTCAGCCGGGCTGGCCGTCGGCCCGCGGCCGCAGCAGCATCGGCGTGTAACGCCACAAATAGAGCCCAAAAGCCAGACACCACAAGGCGGCCGACAGCTGAGCACTGCGCAGCAGCATTGTCGGCGCAAGCAGCGGGCCAAAAACCCGCAATAGGGCCGCCAGCAGCATCGCCAGATAGGCCCAGCGTTCAACAGCCCCTGCCTTCAAGGGCCGACCGGTATGCCCCAGTGCGGTACGGGTGATCATGCCCAAAGTGATCATGCCGATAAGGCCCAGCGTCAGCGCATGGGTGGCCGGGCCGGCCGGCGTCCAGCCGAGCTGGGCCGAGGCGCGCAGGGCCAGGTGAATCGGCAGCCAAGCGTAGGCGGCGTGCAGCACCCAAACCAGCGGATGACGCAGGGTGCCCCAGGGTTGCCACAGCGCCAGGCGCACGCCGTGCGCCACCATGGCGAAGAGCAAGACGGCCAATAGCGGCCAGCCGCCGACGCCCCAACCATCCATCAACAAAAGTGCCAGCACCGAGCCGAGCGCGGCCTGCTCCACATGCGGCTGCCGCGTCGCCTTCAGGCCCGGCACGCCGTTGTTGGAGAACATCGGCACCACCCGCCCGGCCATCACCGCGATCATGAACAAAAGCACATCCAGCGCCACTGGCAGGCCGAGGCCTTGCAAGACATGGGCCGCGGCCGGCGGCACCCAACCCAATAGACTCATATGCAGGGCCGCGGCGGCGACGCCTATCAAGAGCAGCAAGGCCACAAAAAAGTAGTTGCGGCTGTTTTGGCCGGCGTGCAGCGCTCGCCACAGCCCCCAGGCCGCGCACCAGGGCACGGCCACGTTGACCAACATGGCAGGCACGGCATAGGGCGTCAGCACCAATACCCGTGCCAGCAGCCAGAGCAGGGCCAGCGCCATCAAGGGCTTGCCGGTCGGCGTGTCCTGCCCCGACCAGTTGCGCCCGGCGGTGAACAGAAAGCCAATCACCACCGCCAGCGCATAGCCGAACACCATCTCATGGGCATGCCAGACCGAGCCGCGCAGCAGCGCCTGCGGCAGCAAGCCGGAGAACTGCAAAACCCACATCGGCACGCTCAGCAGGGCCAAGAGCGCCGCCAACAGATAGAAGGGCCGGAAGCCCAAGTCCCACAGCGCCAAACCGCGCGGCGGCGGCGCGCGCTTGGCCTCTTGCAGCGGAATGAAGGGCGAAGAAGCGCCGGACGCGGGCCGCGGCGTCGGCGGCAGGATGGGCATGCTGCGGGCCATAAGGAGTTGCCTGAATGAAGTTGCGAGATTGCCGCAGCGGCCAAGCCGGTGCGGCGTGGCCAACTCAGCCGCCGCAGCAGCCGCAGCAGCTCTTGCCGGCGCCCTTGCGCGCAATGCGCACCAGCCATTGAACCGGCCCGCCCTCCAGCACCGTCCATTCAAACTGGCCCGGCCATTGAGCCTGGAACTGCGCCTTCAGCGGCAGCGGTTCATGGTCGCTGGCCAACTCGAAGGCCGCACCGGGCTCCAGTTGCTGGAACGCAGCAAAGATGCGCGCATGCCGCTCGTAGGGCGGGATCTGGCGTACGTCAATCACGGTCAGGCCAGATTCAACCGGCTCAAGAATGCTGTTCATCGGGCTTGCCTTTTTAAAGTTTCATATTGGATGAATCTATTGTGCAGCAGGCCACCTATTAAAGCAATATTTAAAATGAAGCTTTAAGCAAGGGCCTCACGATTCCAACCCTGTGGCGGCGGGCTCTACAGACTTTCACGCAGGAGCGAGACCGTCACAATCGATTACGCTCGCGGCCCCAGACGAATATTTCCCGCGCGCACCCGGCGCGCACACCCTGTCCGCGCCGCCTCCCCCGCCCCCTCCTCAGTCCCATGACCCTGCTCGTCGCTCCGCAACTCAGCCGCCATCTGGTCGACAACCCCAATCTCGCCGCCTGGCTGGAAGAGTGCGCCGAGGTGTCGCTGGTCTTGGCCATCGCCCCGGCCGGCTTTGGCAAGACCACCGCGCTCTTGAGCTTGCATGAGCGACTGCAGGAAAAAGGCTTTGCCACCGCCTGGATCCAACTCAGCGCCGATGACAACCACGTCGAGCGCCTGTGCGCCCTGCTCGACTCCGCACTGCCCGCCGGCAGCCACAGCGAACAGACCCAGCCGCTGCCCAATTTGATGGACGCCCGCTACACCGGCTCGCGCCTGGGCCAGGATGTGCTGGACGCGGTAGCCGCCTTGAACCGGCCCACCGCCATCTTTCTGGACGACTTCGATCACCTGCGCGAGGCCCGCGCCGTCGACCTGATGCAGCGCTTGATCGAGCGCCTGCCGCCGCAGTGCAAGCTCTTCATCAGCGCCCGCAGCGCGCCGCTCTTGCGCCTGTACAAGCTGAAGGCACAGGGTCGCCTGCTGCAAATTGGCATGACCGAGCTGAGCTTCGACTTCGAACAGGCCGAGACCTTTTTGAACCAACGCCATCAGCTGCAACTGGACGCCCCCAGCGTGCGCCGCCTGCTGCACGCCACCGAAGGCTGGCCGGCCGGCCTGCAACTCGCTGCGTTGGCCTTGAAGGGCCGAGGCGACAAGCGCGGTTTCATCGAAAACTTCTGCGAGCAGACCGCCGACATTGGCCGTTACCTCTACGAAGAGGTGTTCTGGGACCAGGCCGAGGAGATCAAGAGCTTTCTGCTGCAAACCAGCTTCATCAAGCAGCTCGGCCCCGGCATCTGCAATGCGGTCTGCCAGATCAGCAACGCGGCCACGCTCTTGCGCCAACTCGAGCAACAAGGTCTGTTCGTGCTGCGCATGGGCGCGGCCGGCACCGAGTTTCGCTACCACCCCTTGTTTGCCGAGTTCCTGCTGCGCAAGCTCGGCGAAGACCACCCGAACTGGTTGCCCGGCCTGCATCAACGTGCGGCCGACTGGTTTTTGCAGGCCGGTGACCCCGGCGCGGCCGTCGACCATGCACTGGCCGCCGGCAACCATGAACAGGCCTGCACCATTTTGGTGGGCCATGTGTGGCAGGCGCTGGCGCGCGGCCATATCAGCACCTGCCGCCACTGGCTGGCGCAGATTCCGCCGGCGCAACAAGCCAGCCACCCGGAGCTGCTGGTGGCGCTCAGCTGGGCACACATCTTTCGCTACGAATACGCCAAGGCCAGCGAATTGGCCGAGCAGCTGAAGCACGAACCGGCGGTGCAGACCATGCCGGAGTACCGGCTGCTGAGCCCCTTGTCGCTGGTGCTGATGGACCGCCTGGCCGAATGCGAGGCCGCGCTGCACAACCAGGAGGTGCTGGCCCTGGGCGGACTGAGCGAGGCCACCTTCCGCGGCATCAGCGCCTATGTTGACCTGTGCTCGCATCGCTTTGAAGCCGCCATCGACAACTCGGACCGTTCGCTGCAGCTGTTCAAGCGCATGGGCAGTGTTTACGGCACCACCTTCAGCTACGGCATCAGCACCTACACGCTGCTGGCCCAGGGCCGCGCCTTGCAGGTGATCGCGCGGCTTGAGCCGGCGCTGGCCGAACTCAGTCGCGTCAGCGGTCGCCACAGCGCCAGCTGCGCCTATGTGGGCGTGTACTTGGCCGGCGCGCTGTACGAGTTGGGGGAATTCGAACGCGCCGAAAGTCTGGCGCGCGAGTACCTGGACCTGTCCGCCGAATTGGTGTTTCTGGATGCCATCGTGATCGCGCACCGCATCTTGTCGCGCGCCCATTGCCGCGCCGGCCAGTACGCCGAAGCGGCTGCGCTGATCCACTCCGGCACCGAGTTGGGCCGTACCCTGGGCCTGATACGCATCGTGGCGCCGATGCGGCTGGAGCAGCAATACCAGGTCGTGCACCAGTTCGACCACGGCCACCCGCTGGCACCGGAACGGCTGAGCCTATTGCCGGCAGCCTGGGACTTTGCTGCCGACCGCATGACGCCGATCAATGATGTAGAGGACCAGGCCCTGGCCGGCCTGCGCCTGGGCCTGCGCGATGGCCGAGCAGAAGAAGTGCTGGCCGCCTGCAAGATCAAGCGACCCAAGGCACAACAACTGGGCCGGCGCCGCCGCCAACTGAAACTGGGCCTGCTGCAGGCGCAAGCCCTGGCCACGCTGCAACAGGAAGACGAGGCCCTGCGGCTCTTGTCGGAGCTGGTGTTGACCGACGGTGAACTGGCGCTGCGCGCCACCTATCTGGAAGAGGGCCCACAGCTGATTGCCCTGCTGGAGCGGCTGCGCCACTCAAGCCTGGTTCCGCCGGCCCAGGCTCCGCGCCTGCGTGCCTTGGTGAACCTGATCCTGGGCAGCGACGCCGAGGAGATGAGCGCCCCCCTCCTGCTGCCCGACAACGAGCAGCCCACTGCTGCGCCCCCCACAAGCGCCCCGCCCGCCCCAGCAAGCGACTGCGGGCTCTCGCCCCGTGAGCTGCAAATTCTGCAATGCCTGTCCGCCGGCATGCCCAACAAGCTGATTGCCAACAGCCTGCATATCTCCGAGCCGACGGTGAAGTTCCATCTGCGCAACATCAACCACAAGCTCGACGCCCGCAACCGCACCCACGCGGTCTTTATTGCGCGCGAACGCGGCTGGGTCAGCTGAAGCGCATCAAGACCCGATCCAGACCATCCGAATGGACAGGCGACAGAGAGCTCGCCCCTCCCTAGAGTGGCGCTCACTGAAGCTCACCACGGCATTGCCCGGAACCCTTGATGAATCCTGTTCGCCGACGCCTGTTGGCCTGGAGCCTCGCGCCCCTGGTCGGCAGCCTGGGGGCTTGCGCCGTTAGCAACGATCCCGCAGGTCCTGCCAACCCCAGCCAGCCCAAAACCCGCAGCTACACCGAGCAGGTCTCAAGCTTGCTGATCTCCCAAGACCAGACGCAGATCGTGGTGCTGGGCGAGCGATACCACTACCTGTTCCAGGCGACCACCGACTTGGTGCGCCTGAACGACTTCCCGCTCAAGCCCCGCATCAGCGCCAAGATCACGCCCTTCCACGTCGCCCTGGACGGCCAGACCCGCGGCAGCTACAGCCTGCAACTGCCCGCCGACTTGAACCCGGACGAAGCACAACAGGCGCAGGCCTTCGGCTTCAAGCCGCAAGCCGACGGCAGCTGGACGCTGGACAACCAACTCAGTGGCAAGCGCTATGTGGTGGGCAACACTTTCCGCGCGGCGCGCAGCCAAACCAAGCTGAGCCACAGCTATGCAGTCAGCGTCGAAGCAGAAGAAACCAGCGGCCAACAAGCGGTGGATGGCCTGGTGACGCCCGTCACCGTGGCGTCCGACGGCGTCCTGCTGATCTATTTTGTGGCCCTGGCGCCGCTGCTGATTCCGCTGATCTTTTTGTCGCGCGAAAAGCGCCCTTCGCTCCAAACAGCCAAGCCCTAGGGTTGCCCCTGTCACCGGCGAGACAGCGATTCAGGGTATCCCCGCAAGACCTGTCCCTTCGGCTAGTTAGCACTATCCCTTGGGATGGGGGAGACCTAGACGGACGGACGGCGACAGCTCTGGACGGGCCTCCTAGAGTGCGAACTCCGCAGTCGCGCAAGCACTGCAACCACGGCTTCGCCCACGTTCGCACTCCCCTGTCCTTGCCTATCCATGTCGATCGACAGCCTCCTCGCCAGCGCATCGCAGCGCCCTGAGCCCCATGCGCAACACCTGACCCTTGCGCCCAATGGCAGCACCGCGCGCGCCGCCGGCAGCCCAGCCAAGGCGCGGGCGGCGACCAGCCTGGTGTCGAGCTGGCACAACGCGATGGCGCAGGCCATGGCCACCCGAGGTCTGTGCCTGCAAAGCCTGCTGGAGCAATTGGGGCTGGACGAAACCGAACCCGATCCCCGCGTACTGTCCGACGCCTACAGCAACGCCTGGGAGCTGGCCGCGGCCCGCACCGGCGACGCCGCCATCGGCCTGAGCGTGCCAGCCCATCCCTTGGTGGCGCTGGGTCTGCTGGCCCATCTGGTGCTGTCGGCCCGTGACCTGGGCGACGCGCTGCAATACATCCTGCGTTTCTCGGCCCTGCTGTCGCCGGCCGTCTGCATGGACTTGCAGCAGCAGGGCGAGCAATGCCTGTTGCGGGTAGAAATTCTCAAGGGCCTGCAGGCACCCCCGATGCAGCGCTATGACTTCATTGCCAATGTCTTGCTGCAATCCTTGAACTGGGCCACCAATGTGCGGGTACGGCCACTGCATGTGAACTACCCCTTCCCTGCGCCCGAAGACATCGACCCTTGGTTGAAGGCCTTTGGCTGCGAACTGCGCTTCAAGGCCGACAGTTTTTGCATTGCCTTCGCCACGGCCGATCTGGCCACGCCCATCCCCACCGCCAACGCCAGCGTCGCCACCCTGTGCGAGCGCAGCGCACAGCAGGCCATGGTCCAGCGCGGCGGCAGCATCCAGGTGCGTGTGCGCCAGTTGTTGACGCAAGAACTCCCCAAAGGCGACCCGAAACGCGAGGCGATCGCCGCCATGCTGAATATGAGCGAACGCACGCTGCAGCGCCGCCTGCTGGAAGAAAGCACCAGTTTTAACAAGCTGCTGGACGAAACCCGCCGCGAGTTGGCGGCCAGCTACCTGAAGCGCGGCAGCATCTCACCCACCGAGATGAGCTTCGCGCTGGGCTTCGCCGACCCAAGCAATTTCTACCGCGCCTGCAAGCGCTGGTTCGGCCATTCACCGAGCCAACTGCGCAGTCTGGCCTGATCAGATCTGCCGCGCCGCCACCTGAGCGACGCGACCAATAACACCCCATCAACACTGACCCTAAGGACACTCCACAAACTGAAATCGTTCGCCCGAAAGAAGCTTCCTCGGGGTTCTCACTCCCCGTCGAACGGAGGGCATGCAAGGCCAAGAGCTTGGCTCCAAAAGTCACTTGTTTTTGCCAACTATTCCGCATCATTCGTTCACGCCGCTGACAACTCGGCGCAGCAAAGAAGCCCACAAGCTTCTGCGCCGCAAAGAGCAAAACCCGTGACCAGAGACCACGGGAAGCGCGTGCAAGAGACCGCTTCAAACTTCATCGAACGATTCATCAATAAACCTGGAGATACTCAAATGAACGCATTCAAGCTTTCCGCCGTCGCTGCTCTGCTGGCTGCCGCTTCCCTGTCGGCTTCGGCCATGACCGCCATCGACGACAACGCCCTCGCGCAAGTCAGCGGCCAGGACGGTGTGTCGATCGCCGGTGACCTGAACATCAACATCGGTTCCTTCAAGTACACCGACACCGACGGCACCGGCGGCTCGGTCTCGTTCAACAACATCGGCATCACCGGCCTGTTCGTGATGACTGTGGACATCTTGAAGGGTGTTACCGCTACCGACATCGCCGCCGTCAAGGCCGCCTCGACCGCTGCCGCAACGGCAGCAGGTGGTGGCGCTGCCGGTGCTGCAGCCTACGCTTCGACGATGGGTGCCGCACTGGCCCCTCAGATCATTGCGGGTACGGCTGTCGGCCAAATGGCGGCATCGATCGGTAGCCGCTTGGCCGCAACGGGTGACGCAACGACCACAGTCGGCGCCGAACTAGTGAAGATGGTTTCGTCGGGCACTTATCTGGGTGGCGACGTGGTTCAGTTCGCATTCCCTAACGCCGGCTTCGCTCACAGCCTGTCGCCTTCCGTGACGGTTGGCTCGATCAAGATGGGCGGCAGTGACGCTTCCTTCGGCAGCGTGGCCATCAACAACATCGACCTGCAAGGTTCGAAGTTCTCGATCTGGACACATTAATTTTCCCTTGACGATAGTTTGAGGACGCGCTCCCAGGAGCCGTCCCCTTCAATTCACATTGACGACAAAGGACCTCAAATGAAATTCTTCAAGCTCGCTTCTGTTGCCACCCTGCTGGCTGGCGCCGCTCTGTCCGCTTCTGCCATGACCGCCATCGATGACAGCGCTTTGTCGCAAGTCAGCGGCCAAGACGGCGTCTCCATCGCCGGTGACTTGAACATCAATATCGGTTCCTTCAAGTACACCGATACCGATGCCACCGGTGGTTCCGTGTCCTTCAACAACATCAACATCAACGGCCTGTTCGTGATGACGGTGGACATCATCAACAACGCCACCTTCAACGCAACAACGGTCGGCGCTGCCATGACCGCAGAGAAGCCTGCTGGCGACGTGGTTCAGTTCGCCTTCCCTAACGCAGGATTTGCACACAGCCTGTCGCCTTCCGTGACCGTGGGTTCGATCACCATGGGTGGCAGCGCCGCCTCCTTCGGCAGCATCGCCATCAACAACATCGACCTGCAAGGTTCGAAGTTCTACATCTGGGCGCACTGATCGGCCCGGTCTTTTCCTGAGTTGAACGCCTGTTGTTGACGATCGGCCCGGCGCCTCGCTGCCGGGCCGATTCTTTCTCAGCAGCCCTCGCCCCACACCGAATCCTCCACCCCATGAACCGGCTGCATCTGCTGCTCATCGCTGTGCTTGTCCTGCTGCCCGCCTTGTTGCTGGCCGGCTCGGCGCACGCCATGAGTGCAATGGATGACGCAGACCTGGCCGATGTGCATGGGCAAGACGGGGTGACGCTGGCGGCGGACCTGGACATCAAGGTCGGATCCTTCGTCTACAGCACCAAGAGTGCCAGCAACCCGGAAGGCGGCTCGATTGCCTTCAACAACCTCAGCTTGCGCGGTCTGTTTGTGATGACCGTGGACATCTTGAATTCCTCCGGCTTCAACACCGCCATGGGCAACTCGATGGCGGCTTACGGAGCCGATGGCGCCGCGGGCATGAGCCGCTTGCTGGCCTCCGGCGCCTATGACGGGCGCAGTGATGTGATCCAGTTCGCCGTGCCCAATGCCGGCCTCGATCACCGCCTGAGCCCCAGCCTGGGCATTGGCTCCATCACCATGGGCAATAGCAGCGCCTCTTTTGGCTCGGTCAGCGTCAGCAATATCGATCTGCAAGGCTCCAAGATCTGGATGTGGGCGCATTGATGATGATGTCCTTGCTGCTCCAGCGACTTGGCCAACTGACCGCGCGACGGTCGGCCCTGCTGCTCGGCCTGCTCTCTAGCCTGCTGGTCACACCGACTGCGCAAGCCCAAATGGCCGCGCTGCGCGACACCGAGTTGTCCGGCGTCTGGGGCCAGGCCATGGTGGCCATCAGCAACAGCAGCCTGAACGGCCTCGATTTCTCTCGCTTCACGCTCAATGCCGATCTGTCCTTGAGTGCCAACTTCGCCAAGGTACGCCTGGGCGAGTACGCGCATGCGCCGCGCAACGGCAGCGGCGCCGACATCGACCTGAACCTGCTGCAATTCGGCCGCAGCGATATGGGCAACGCGCAGCGCACGGTGGCGCTGAGCAACCCCTTCTTCGAACTGGTTTACCGCAATGTCGGCGACAACAGCACACGCGAAATCGTCGGCATGCGGCTCGGCTTTGAAGGCGTCAACGGCGCCTTTGGTCTGAACGCAAAAACGATCAGCGGCTCGCTGGCCATCGGCGATGGCGCGGGCAACACCTTGGACTCACGCCAAGACCCGCTCGGCGGCAAGCGCTGGGATGGCAGCAGCTGCGGCGCTGCGGCCTGCCCCTTCACGCTGGCACAGATCGGGTCTTTGCAGGCCGGCGATGCCTCCGGCCCCAGCCGCGATCTCTTCTTGTCGGTGCTGAAATCGGCGGTGCAATTTCCCGCCGCGGTAGCCGGCATGGCCGCGCCCGATCTGGCGCAGGCTGGCATCTGGATGAATTGGCGCGACAAACTGACGGCGACCAATCTGGGTGGCATCGTGCCCCCCAACCTGCCACCAACACTGCCCACCATGCCCAGCATGCCGGGCGCTGCAGTCAGGCCTGGCGGAGGCTGACGATGCAGACCCCGCGGCGCGATCACAGACATGAAACAAGCAAGGGCTTCAGCGCCCTTGGGGTGTTGCTGGTCTGGCTCGCGAGCGGCTTGCATGCGGCACAGGCGCTGACGCCGATCTCCGACGAAGAACTGGCCCGCGTGCAGGGGCGCGACGGCTTCGCTTTCAATCTGCGCGGCTTCTCGCTCGAGGGGCCACTGACCTTGCGCCTGGGCGCGGCCGATGGCTCGGGTCTGAGCTTGTCGAACTTTGCGCTGTCACGCTCCGATGATCTGGCCGCCACCTATGCCGACCCTTATTTGCTGACCTTGGTGAAAGGCCCCGCCGGCATGCCCGACCGGGTGACCCTGAGCGAGCCGCTGAATGCGCTGGGCCGCCTGAGTTGGCAGTTCGCCGCCGACCTGAGCCTGATCGACGCCCGCGCCGACGCCTCGACCCGAAGCTTCAACGCCGGGGCGCTGCTGCTGCAAGACCTGCGCAGTTTCGGCGGCAGCCTGAGCATTGCGCCGAACGCCGACCCGGCCGAGCAGGGCATTGCCTTCGGCCTGGGCGTTCGCTTGGATGTTGGCGCCTTGCTCTTGCGGCCGCGCGGGCGCGCCGACACGACCTTGTTTGACAGCCCGGCCGCGCCGGAACAATTCAGCCTGCGCGGCATTCATTTGGCCGCCGCCACGGCCGACGGTCAGCTGAGCGACAAGCCCTGGCAGCTGGCCGATCTGGACCGCCAACGCCTGCTGCTGAACGCCATCACCACGCCCGAGGGCAGCAGTTTCTTGCATCTGAATCTGGCCTGGCCCACTGGCGCTCCGGGCGCGACCGCGGCCGCCGGCAGCCTGCTGATCGACAACATCAGCTTCAAAAGCGATCTGGGCCCCAACGTGGATCTGGGCAGCAGCCGCATCGGCAGCATGCAGATCCAGTACCTGGATGTGCGCTTGAAGGCGGGGCAGTGAACATGAAGCGATTGATGCCTCGCCACTGTGCCTTCGGCTTGATGTGCCTGCTCTGGCTTGGCTTGCCGGCGGCACAAGCCGCCGAAGCCGACAAGCCCCGGCCGCTCGCCAAGACCGCCTTGTCCGATGAGGAGTTGGGCCATGTCAGCGGCCAGGCCGGCATCGTCCTGAACGCCCATCTGGAGCTGAATACCGGCGCGCAGTCGGAGAACCGCATCAGCCTGGGCTTCCAGCTTGGCGGCAACACCACCTATCTGCTGCTGCACAACCTCAGCGGCACCTTGGATCTGCTCGGGCTGACCGTGCAGGCGGTGGCCGGGCCGGCCGAAGTCGGCGATGTGATTCAGCTGACGCTGCCGAGCTTTGTCGGCTTCAAAGACTTCGGCATCAAGGCCATCGGCGTGCAGACCGATCCCTTGGCGCCGATTGGCCCGAGCCTGGGCCAGATTCAGCTGAACGGCAGCGTGCAGATGCAGGGTCAGGTCTTGCTTTGGTCCAGGTAGATGGTTTGAACGGGTTGTAGCGGAAGTCGTAGCAGTAGCAGTATGGAGACCTGGACATGTGGATGATCTTGCTCGGCGCCTTGGCGGCGCTGATCGGCGGCGCGACGCTGGAAACCCAGTACCCGTTCCAGGAATTCCCGGCCGAACAGTTTCAGCTGCCCATGAAGCAGGTCGGAGGCGGCCTGTCTTCGATGGCGGTGCGCATGGAGCCGCTGTCGGAAATCAAATTCCGCAACATCGTCCACCAGGCCTATGACTACAGCTGCGGCTCGGCGGCGCTGGTCACTGTCATCAACAACTACCTCGGCATCAAGGTCAACGAGCAGCAGGCCATGGAAGGCATGCTGGCCTTTGGCGAGCGCGACAAGATCATCGCCCGGCGCGGCTTCTCGCTGCTGGACATGAAGCGCTACGTCGTGAGCCTCGGGGCCGAAGGGGCCGGCTTTCGCGCCAGCATCAAGGACCTGAGCGAGCTGACGCAGCCCGCCATCGTGCCGATCGACTACGCCGGCTTCAAACACTTCGTCGTCTTCCGCGGCATCCGCAATGGTCGCGTCTATCTGGCCGACCCGGCCATCGGCCACATCGTTTTCTCGACCCGTGAATTCGAGGAACTGTGGGACCGCAACACCTTGTTCCTGCTGACGCCCGGCAAGGGCCAGCCCCAACCCCTCACCCTGTTGGCCATTGGCGACCAGGAACTGGGCGTCATCGATGACGACCTGGTCCATCGCCAGGCCAAGCTTTCCCCCATGGACACCAGCGAAGCCTTGCGCAACGCGGTCCAAGCCAACTTTGGCATCTTCAATCTGCGACGCTGATCATGAAATCCCTGACTCCCTCCCCCGCCTTCGCCCTGTCCCTGACCCTGCTGCTGGCAGCCGCCGGCGCACAAGCCCAAAGCACCGATGGCAAGGCCGCCGATACCAGCAAAGACGCCGCCCGCGAGGCGCTGGCCAAGCAAGAAGGCGACGTCGACCAAGCCGCTTTGCTGAAGGCCGCGCTGACCGCACAGGACAAGCAATACACCTTGATTCGCAAAGGCAAGGTCTCGGCCACTTATGACTTTGGCTACGCCTATATCGGCGCGCAGCAGATCAATGCCAAGTTCAATGATTCGACGCTGACCCTGTTCAACATCCAGAACACCCGCTCGCACAGCGTGACCAACACGGTGTCGGCCGACTACGGCGTGCTCGACAACCTGACGGCCAATGTCAGCGTACCCATCGTCAGCAAGTTCTCCGAGTCGGAAAGCTTCTCCGGCATGGTGAATGGCTTTGGTGACATCGGCATGGGCCTGCGCTGGCAGCCGCTGTCGCAAAGCCGTGACATGCCCTCGATCACCGCCTCGACCTCGCTGCGCCTGCCCACCGGCACCAGCCCCTTCAAAATCGTGTCCGGCCAGGGCCTGAGCACCGGCTCCGGCTACACGGCGCTGAGCTTCGGCGCCAACACCTCCAAGGTGATGGACCCGGTGGCCTTGTTTGGCTCGGTCTCGGTGACGCTGGGCGTGCCGGTTCGGCACCTGCACCAACAATTGAACGGCGCCGTCTTGGCCGGCGTGAATCCGGGCGCCAGCTTCGGCTTCGGCATGGGCTTTGCCTACGCGCTGTCCTACAAGGTGTCGACGACGATGTCCTTCCAGGAAACCATTTCGGCCAAGACCAAGCTGATCCTCGCCGATGGCAGCACCAGCATGACGGCGCCGCAAACCTCCGGCATGCTGAGCTTTGGCTTGGGCGTGCGCACCTCGCCGCTGACGACGCTGAACGTGTCGGTCGGCGTCGGCCTGGGCCCCGATTCGCCGGCCTTCACGCTGGGCTGCAATCTGCCGCTGAATTTCTGAGGCCCTCATGAACAGCAAAGCAAGGGGCCGGCGTTGGCCGACCCGAATGGCCCTCGCCTGGGCGATGGCGCACGCTGGGTTTTCACAAGCCGCGCTGACCGACAACCTCGGCGCCAGCGTGGTGGCCATGTCCATGGGCAATGCCGTGACGGCCGATCCGCCGGGCCTGGACTCGATCCACTTCAACCCGGCCGGCTTGGCGCGCCTGCAGGCCAACCGCAGGCAGGACGCCGTGTTCGGCGCCTCCATCAAGCCCTATGCCAGCTTTCATCAACCGGAAGGCTTTGACATCGGCGGCTGGCGTGAAGACCCGCTGAACGGCACCCGCACCGGCGCGGATGTGCAGGGCTCCTTGTTCTTGCCGATCTACGGCCCGATCAAGCGCCCGCTGCCCAGCGCCATCGGCGCCGGCCTGGGCCTGGCCTTTCACACGCCCGGTTCGAAGTGGACCTTTGGCACGGCCTCTTATGTGCCAATGGCCGTGGGCATTGACCGCACCTCCAACCCGGACGACCCGGCGCGCTTCGACGGCAAGAAAGTGGTGATCCAGCGTCTGGTTTATCTGTCGCCGACCGCCGCCTACAAATACAGCGACAGCCTGAGCTTTGGCATTGGCGTGCCGATCGCGCACCAGGGCTTTGCGCTCAACACCGATATGCGCATGCCAAACGAGTTGCTCGGCATCATCGGCAAGCTGCAGGACGCCTGGTGCGGCGACCAGGGCAACCCGCTCGATACGCTGGCCTTTGGCCTCTGCGGCGGCGGCAAGGAGGGTCGGCTGCGGCCCTTCAACAAGGCCGGCAATATGGACTTTGAACTGACCGCGCCGGTGGACCCGACCTTGAACATCGGCATGCTGTGGGAGCCCAAGGACTGGTTTGCCTTCGGCGCCACCTACCAATTCGGCAGCAAGCCGGCGATGACCGGGCGCTTCAGCTTCCAGGCCGACCCGATGCTGCGCAAATTCGTCGAAGGCCTGTACAGCAGCCTGCAGGGCCCCATCATGGCTGCCACCTTCGGCATGCCGACCAAAATCCCCGAGGTGCAGAGCGGCAATGTGACCCTGGTGCTGCCCTTCCCCGAACATGCGCAGTTCGGCATCAAGGTCAAGCCACTGTCCTTTCTGCAGTTCAATGTGGATGCCAACTGGACCAACTGGAAACGCTGGGACAAGATGACCTTCCAGTTCGACCAGCAGATTGCCCTGCTGCAAATGGCCCGCCTGTTTGGTCAGGCCGATGCCAGCAAGCTGATCATCCCGCGCGGCTACACCAGCCCGGTTCACTTCGGCTACGGCATGGACCTGAGCATTGGCCAAAACATCCACCTGCGCGCCGGCTACGAGCCGCGCAAGAGTTCGGTGCCGCGCTCGGCCATGGACCTGATCGCGCCGATGCCAGATCTAACCGTCAAAAGCATCGGACTCGGCTACGTCACCAAGACCGGCACCCGCTTCGACTTCACCGCCAGCTATGCCCACGGCAAGTTCGATCTGCCCGCCAACACCAGCTGCAACCTGAACTGCAACAACTTCTTCAACGTGATCTACAACCCCTATGCCGGCCTCGACATCAATGGCGGCATTCGCGTGCGCTATGCGGGGCTGTCGATGTCCCACGAGTTTTGACACCGCCTGCGCTCCTCATTCGTTTCCCTGTTCACCTGTCCACATCCCATGAAGCTCGCCCCGACACTTTTCTCCCGCCCGTCCCAACTTTCATTGCTGTCTCTTTGCGCCGCCATGGTCGCCGCCCCGCTTGCTGCCCAGGCACAAACCGCGGCCGCGCCGGCCAGCAGCCCGAGCAATGCCGCCGCCAGCCAGGACAAACGTCAGGCCCTGGTCGACAAACTCCTGAGCCTGTGGCGGGTTGAGGACGTCGCCGTGGTGATGGTGCAGCGCCCCGCCACCAGCGCGATGGAACAGGCGCGCATTGCGCTGCAGGGCCGGGTGAGCGTCGAGAAACGCGACCGCACGATGAAGGACATCAGCACCGATGTGCAGACCTATGTGGACGAAGCCACGCCGATTGCCCGCGCCAGCGCGCAGCGGCTGGTGAAGCCCACGCTGAGCCCGCTGCTGCTGGCGCAATTCAACGACGATGAGCTGCGCCAGATCATTGCCCTGCTCGAGTCGCCGGTGAAGAAGAAGTTCGAGAAGCTGGTGCCCGAGCTGGAGCGCACGCTGGGCGAGAAGGTCGCCGACGACAGCGGCGCCGCCATCAACCCCAAGCTGCAGACGATGACGCAGGCGGTGGGCCTGAAGCTGCGCGCAGCCTCGATCGCGCCCTGAGTTCAGCGCCAGCGCGATGGGCCGAGCTCAAGGCTCCTGCCGATAACGCTTCATCATCAAGGCGTAGTCGGGGCTTTGCCGGTATCGGCTCATAGCTTGGGCAAAGCGCTGCGCCAGGGCCGCATGGCCGCGCGCGCTTGAGAAGGCGATGTAGTTGCGCGTGCTGGCGATGGCGGGTTGCAGCGCGGTCAGGCCGGCGAACTCGGGCCGGCCTTGATAGGCGGTGTTGAAGTCATTCCAGTTCACCGCGGCCACCGTCGCGTGCCCGGCCAGCAAGCGCCGCACCAGGTCATCCATGGAGCTGGCTTCAATGCGCTTGGCCCGGTCGATTTCCGGCTTGCCAAACTGAAAGCCGCGCACCGCCACCAGGCTCTGCTGTGCCAAGAAACTCGGCAGGTCACCATTGAAGGCGAGGCGGGCCGCATCCTCCTTGCGGGCGATGAAGCGGATCTCGGCGGTGGACAGTTGATTGCCATCCAGAAACACCGCCCAGGCCTCGCGCTCCGGCGTGCGTGAGATATAGGTGATGGCATCCGCTTGCCCGGTCTCCACCATCAGCAGCGCGCGCTTCCAAGGCAGACTCGTCCATCGCACCCGCATGCCTAGGGTCTTGGCCGCGGCCTCGACCAACTCCACATGCAGCCCGGCCGGCTTGCCCTGCAGCGTCATTTCAAACGGCGGATAGTCCTCGTCGCCGCGCACCAGCTCCAGCGTAGCCGGCTGGCTGACCTGCGCCCACACGCTCGCAGCGCCCAGCCCCAGCAAGAGCGCTGCAAAGAAAGCGGGCAGTAGTCGCGGCAAAGTCTTCATGCGGTTCTTTCCAGCGCTCGGCAGGCTGAAGCAAGGCAGAGTCAACACCGCCTCGCGATGAGGCCGCGCACTTGCAAGTCTAGCTTCCGCCCGATTACCCCGAAAAATGAACAAGTGTCCTTATCAAAAGACACTTGTTTTATGATGCAGGCATGAATTCCAAAAAGGATCAGCTGCTCGCCCTGATCGCCCACAACCCCTTCATCGGCCAACAAGACCTGGCCGAGCGGCTGGGCTTGTCGCGTTCGGCGGTGGCCGGGTATGTGGCGGCGCTCACCAAGGAGCGCCGCATCCTGGGCCGCGCCTATGTATTGCCGGCAGCGCGCAAGATCGTCTGCATCGGCGGCAGCAATGTAGACCGCAAGTTGCGCGGCCTTGCGGCCTTGCAGATGGGCAACTCCAACCCCGCCAGCCTGAGCGAAAGCGCCGGCGGCGTGGCCCGCAATGTGGCCGAGAACTTGGCACGGCTCGGCCTGCCGGTGCAACTCTTGACCGCCGTCGGTGACGACGCTGCCGGTCGCTTCTTATTGGGCCACGCGGCCCAAGTCGGGCTGGACAGCAGCGCCAGCCTGATCGCCACCGACGCGCCAACCGGCAGCTACACCGCCGTCTTGAGCCCCGAGGGCGATTTGGTGCTGGGCCTGGCACAGATGGAGTTGTGTGAGCGCCTGACGCCGGACTATCTGCGCCAATGCGCGGCGCAGCGGGCGCAGGCCGGCCTGACTCTGCTGGACCTGAATCTGCCCGCCGACAGCATTGCCTATCTGCTGGCCGAGGCCACGCAGGAGAACGCTGTGCCGCTGGTGGCGGTGGCTGTCTCGGCGCCCAAGATGGCGCGGCTGCCACAGTCGCTGCGCGGCCTCAGCCTGCTGATACTGAACCACGATGAACTGGCGGCCGCCACCGGCTTGGCGCTGAGCGACGAAGCCGATTTGCAGCGCGCCCATGAAACCCTGGCCACCCGGGGACTGCAACGCCTGATCGTCACCCAGGGCGCCGAGCGGCTCTACTTCGGCAGCGCTGCCCAGCCCTTGAAATCACTGAAGCCCCCGGCGACCAAGGTGGTGGAAGTCAGCGGCGCTGGCGATGCCTTTGCGGCCGGCGTTTGCGCCGCGCTGCTGCAAGACCCCGATGACCTGGGCGCCGCCTGCAAGCTGGGCTTGCGCCTGGCCCGACTGACCCTGCAAAGCGAGCACAGCGTCTCGCCCGAACTCAGCCCCGAACTGCTCTGACCATGCACGCATCCAAGGCCTCAAGCTACCTCGCCTACTCCCCGGAAGTAGCCGCCGCCCGGCAAGCCGGCCTGCCCATCGTTGCGCTGGAAAGCACCATCATTTCGCACGGCATGCCTTACCCCCAGAATGTGCAGACCGCGCGCGAGGTCGAAGCGCTGATCCGCGCCGGTGGCGCCGTGCCCGCCACCATCGCGGTGTTGGACGGCAAGATCCGCATCGGCCTGTCCGACGCCGAGCTGGACCTGCTGGGCCGCTCGCCCGAGGCCATGAAGCTGAGCCGTCGCGACTTGGCCTATGCCATCGCCAGCAAGAAGATCGGCGCGACCACCGTGGCCGCCACCATGATCTGCGCCGATCTGGCCGGCATCCGGGTGTTTGTGACCGGCGGCATCGGTGGCGTGCACCGTGGCGCCGAGACCAGCTTCGACATCTCGGCCGATCTGCAGGAACTGGCGCGCACCTCGGTGGCGGTGGTCTGCGCCGGCGCCAAATCGATCCTCGACATCGGCTTGACGCTGGAATATCTGGAAACCCATGGCGTGCCGGTGTTGAGCATCGGCCAGGACAACTTCGCCGCCTTCTACACGCCGGACAGCGGCTTCAAGGCCGATTTCCGCATCGACACCGCGGCCGAGCAAGCGCAGTTTCTGCGCGCCAAGTGGGACTTGGGGCTGGCGGGCGGCGTGGTGATCAGCAACCCGCTGCCGGCCGAGGAAGCGATGCCGCGCGAAGAGATTGATCGCATCACCGCGCAGGCGCTGCGCGAGGCCGAAGAACAAGGCATTCAGGGTAAGGCGGTCACGCCCTTCCTGCTGGCGCGCATCAAGGCGCTGACCGAGGGCCGCAGCCTGGCCAGCAATATCGCGCTGGTGAAGCACAACGCCAAGGCCGGCGCGCGACTGGCGGTGGCCCTGCAGGCGAGCGCTTGACGGGGTCGGCCGCGGACGGGGCTGCGTTCAGACCCGCTCCAGCGGCCGATGCTCGCCCTCGGGCAGCTGCACGCGAATCGCATCACCGGGGCACAACTCCCCGCCGCTGATGACCACGCCCATCACCCCGGCCTTGCGAATCAGCTCTCCCTCGGGGCCGCGGTCCAACACGGCGGCCAAGAGCCCGGGCATGAAGTTCTCAATCTGCGCACAGGGGTTGCGCAGACCGGTCAGCTCGACCACGGCCTCGGCGCCCAAGTGCAGGCGCGCGCCCACCGGCAGCGCCAGCAGGTCCAGGCCCTGGGTGCATACGTTCTCCCCCATCTGGCCGGGCTGCACCGGCAAGCCGCGGCCGGCCAGCTCGGTGAACAACTCCTTCGGCAACAGATGCACCTGGCGAAGATTCGGCTGGTTCGGGTTTTGCGCGACGCGGGAGCGATGCTTGACGGTGACACCGCAGTGCGCGTCACCGGCCACCCCTTGGTCGGCAATCAGTTGAATGGCAGGCGCCTCTTGCTTGCTGAAACGATGGCTGGCGTCCTTGAAGACGGCGACGATATGTGGATTCATCTCAGGACCTTGTTGACGGCTTATGCAAAAGCCGAAGATGCAAAGAAGAGTTTCGCATCAAGGTCAGTGGGCGATCAGCGCCTTGCAAGGCCACTGCATCCAGTAAGCTCTCGCCCTGCCGCAAAGCCCCGTTCCCCAAAACAGAAAGCTTCCCCATGTCCCGCAAGCCTGCCCTGGCCTTGATTGTTCTCAGTTTGATCGGTGCCGGCGGCGCCTGGTTTTGGAACAAGAAAGGGGCTTCGCCGCAGGAGGGGGCGCCCGGCGCTGCGCCGGCCACGGCCGCAGCCTCCGGCGCTGGAGCCGGAGCCGGAGCCGGTGCCGGCAAGGGCGGCCCTCAAGCCGTCGCGGTCCTGGCTGCGGTGCAGCAAGATGTGCCGGTGATGCTGGAAGCCAGCGGCACGGTGACGGCGCTGAAGCAAGTGGACCTGCGTGCGCAGACCACCAACACGGTCAAAGAGGTACTGGTCAAGGATGGCCAAACCGTGCGCAAGGGCGAGCTGCTGTTCCGTTTTGATGAGCGCGCCGACCGCGCCAATGTGGACAAGGCGCGCGCGCAACTGGCCCGCGACCGCGCCACGCTGGCCGATTTACAGCGCCAGCATCAACGCGCCGTTGACCTGCGGGCGCAGAGCTTTGTCGCGCAAAGCGCGGTCGATTCCGCGCTCAGCAATTTGGAAGCGCAGCGCGCCTTGATCCAGTCGGATGAAGCGGCGCTGCAGTCGGCCCAGGTGGCGCTCAGCTACAACGAAATTCGCGCGCCGCTCAGCGGCCGCGCCGGCACGGTCAATGTGGTGGCCGGCAGCCTGGTGCAAGCGAACGCCACGGCACTGCCCTTGCTCAGCATTGCGCAGATCGATCCGATCGCCGTCGGCTTTTCCCTGCCGGAGACCCAGTTGGCCGCGCTGCTGCAGGCCACGCGCGCCGACAAGAGCGGCAGCGCCGAAGGGCTGAGCGCCCAGGTGTTGATGCCAAGCGAGCGCGCCCGCAAGAGCAGTGACAAGGCCGACGGCAAGAGCGAAGCCCCACCGCAGGGCCGTGTGACCTTTGTCGACAACCTGGTCGACAGCAGCACCGGCACGATCAAGGTGCGCGCCGAGTTCGACAACGCCCAGCAAAAGCTCTGGCCCGGCCAATATGTGCGGGTGCGCCTGCAGCTGCGCACGCTGAAGGACGCGACCGTGATCCCGCAGGCCGCCATCATCCAGCGCGGCAATGAACGCTCGGTCTATATCGTCGATGCCAACAAGACTGCCCAGCAAAAGCCGGTGCAGATTCGCTATGCCTTTGGCGATATGGCGGTGGTGGACGGCATTGCCCCTGGCGACAAGGTGGTGCTGGACGGCAAGCAAAACTTGCGCCCCGGCACGCCGGTGAAAGAGCAGGTCGCGGCCCTGAACCCGGCGGCCAAGAAGCCGCAAGCCTCGGCCTCCTCGGCCGTCTCAGCTTCAGCAGCCTCCGGAGTGTGACCATGTCATTGACGGAGTTGTTCATCCGGCGGCCGGTGATGACCGTGCTGCTCAATATCGCTTTGGTGATTGCCGGTCTGGCGGCCTGGGGCAAGATCCCGGTGGCGGCCCTGCCGTCTTACAACACGCCGGTGATCAATGTGCAGGCCTCGCTGCCCGGCGCCTCGCCGGAGACCATGGCTTCCTCGGTGGCGCTGCCGCTGGAGAAGCAGTTCTCCACCATCGCCGGCCTGGCCACCATTTCCTCCACCAGCATTCTGGGCAGCACTTCGCTGACGCTGGAGTTCGAGTCTTCCCGCAATATCGATGCAGCGGCGGTCGATGTGCAAGCGGCGCTGTTCCGCGCCCTGCGTGCGCTGCCCTCCGAGATGACCTCGCCGCCCAGCTATCGCAAGGTCAACCCGGCCGATGCGCCGGTGCTGCTGGTGGCGCTGACTTCGCCGTCCATCAATCTCTCGGAGTTGAATGACTTCACCGAGAACCTGCTGACGCCCAGCCTCTCCACCATCGAGGGTGTGGCCCAGGTGTCCATCTATGGGCAAAAGCGCTATGCGGTGCGCATCAAGGTGAATAACGATTTACTCAGCCAGCGCAATATCACGCTGGAAGAGTTGCAAGCGGCGATTCGCGGCGCCAATGCCAACACGCCGGTGGGCGTGCTGGACGGCAAGCGCCAGACCCTGACGATCCAGGCCAATAAGCAGCTGCGCAACGCCAAGGAGTTCGGTGCCATCGTGGTGGCGGCGCGCAATGGCACGCCGATCTTGCTGCGCGATGTGGCCGAAGTGCAAGACAGCTTCGAGACCACCAAGTCCTTCTCCAACTTCAACGGCGAGCGCTCCATCGTGCTGGCCGTGCAGCGCCAGCCGGATGCCAACACCGTCAAGGTGGTGGATGCCGTCAAGGCCATGCTGCCGCGCTTTGAAGGCCAGCTGCCCGCCTCGGTGCAGATGAGCACCTTGAACGACCGCTCTTTGTCGGTGCGCGAGTCGCTGCACGATGTGTACTTCACCCTGGCGCTGACGGTGGCCCTGGTGGTGCTGGTGATCTTCTTGTTCCTGCGCCGCGCGGTCGCCACGCTGATCCCGACCCTGTCGCTGCCGATATCTTTGATCGGCGCGCTGACGCTGCTCTTCGCTCTGGGCTACAGCCTCGACAACATCTCGCTCTTGGGCATCACCTTGGCCGTGGGCCTGGTGGTGGATGACGCCATCGTGATGCTGGAGAACATCCATCGCCACATCGAAGACGGCATGGACCCCTTTGCCGCCGCCGTGCGCGGCGCCCGCGAGATGGCCTTCACCATCGTGTCGATCTCGATCTCTTTGGTGGCGGTGCTGATCCCGATCTTCTTCATGCCGGGCGTGATCGGCCTGCTCTTCCATGAGTTTGCAGTGGTCGTGGGCTTGTCCATCTTGGTGTCGGCCCTGGTGTCGCTGAGCCTGGTGCCCATGCTGTGCAGCCGCTTCCTGAAGGCGCACGATGCCCATGAAGAAAGCGCCCTGGGCCGGGTGTTCGAGAAGTCCTTCAATGCTCTGCTGGGCGCCTACACCCGCAGCCTGGACCTGGCCCTGCGCCATCGCCGCTGGGTGATGGCCGTGGCCGTGGCCAGCTTTGCCGCCACCGCCTGGCTTTACATCGTCATCCCCAAGGGCTTTTTCCCGGAAGAAGATATTGGCCAGATCCAGGCCAGCACCGAAGCGGCCGAAGACATCTCCTTCAACGCCATGACGGTGCTGCAAGAGCGGGTGGCGGAGTTGGTCAAGAACGACCCCGCCGTGGCCAGTGTCTCGGCGGCCGTGGGCGGCGGTGGTGGCGGCGGCAATGCCGGCAACACCGGGCGACTCTTCATCAACCTCAAGCCGCGTGGCGAACGCCCGCCGATGAAGGAGGTGCTGGAAGGCCTGCGCAAAAAGCTGCGATCGGTGCCTGGCATTCAGGTCTATCTCCGCCCGGTGCAGAACTTGCAGCTGGGAGGGCGCCAAAGCAAGAGCCGCTATCAATACACGCTGCAATCGGTGGCGGCGGGCGAGCTGAACCTCTGGGTCGGCAAGCTGCAAGAGAAGTTGCGCGCCGACCCGCTATTCCGCGACGTCACCAGCGACTCGCAGCTGCGCGGCCTGCAAGCCAACTTGATCATCGACCGCGAACGCGCTGCCACCCTGGGCGTGCAGATGCAAGACCTGCGCAGCGCCCTCTACAACGCCTTCGGCGAACGTCAGGTGTCCAGCATCTATGCGGAGAGCAACACCTACCAGGTCATCATGGAAGCGGGTGACTCGGACCGCGAGAACGAAGATGCGCTCGCCAAGATCCATCTGCGCGGCAAGAACGGTGCCTTGGTGCCGCTGACCGCATTCGCCACCGTCCAGCGCGGCCTGGGCCCCACCGCCGTCAACCACCAAGGGCAGTTGCAGGCGATCACCATCTCCTTCAACCTGGCGCCCGATGTGCCACTGGGCGACGCCACCGCCAAGCTGGACCGTTATGTCAAAGACATCCAACTGCCCTCCAGCATCATCACCAGCTATGGCGGCGATGCAGCGGTCTTCCAGGACAGCCAGGGTGGGCAGCTGCTGCTGATCGGCCTGGCGGTGGCGGTGATTTATGTGCTCTTGGGTGTGCTGTACGAGAGCTATATCCACCCCCTCACCATCTTGGCCGGTCTGCCTTCGGCGGCGGTCGGTGCACTTCTCACGCTGCAGCTCTTTAATATGGACCTGACCTTGATCGCCACCATCGGCATCTTGATGCTGATCGGCATCGTCAAGAAAAACGCCATCATGATGATCGACTTCGCGCTCGACGCCCAGCGCAACGGCGGCATGGCCCCGCCCGAGGCGATTCGCCAAGCCTGCATCCTGCGCTTCCGCCCCATCATGATGACCACGCTTGCTGCCCTGATGGGCGCCTTGCCGATTGCCTTGGGCCTGGGCGCTGGCGCCGAGCTGCGCCAGCCGCTGGGCCTGGCGGTGGTGGGCGGCCTGATCCTGTCGCAAGCGGTGACGCTGTACATCACCCCGGTGATCTATCTCGCGCTGGACCGCTTCAGCGGCAAGGGGCCGGATACGCGGGTGGTGCCTGACGCGGCTTGAGGCGCTTCAGGCGGGCGACCGGGTGAGCCATGGGCTGCGTGGGATGCAGCGCAACTGGTCCAGAGTCAACGTCCGTTTTGTGCCCAAAGCGGTCGACTGGGATTGCCAAGTGGCTGCGGCATTCGACCCATTGCTGCCCGTGGCCGATTTCCGGGCGAAGGACCGGTCTACAGCGCTCGCCTGCCGCCTTCGTCAACAGCAGCTAAGCCGCAGCTCTACGAAAACTATTTGAACCTAGTGAAGTTTAAGGTGACTTGGCACGCAGGGCGGGTCAGTCCCAGAAAGCCGTGTAACCGAGTGGCCATGGACTAAAACGGACAGAGTTGGGGCAGTGCTTGACTTCCCGGCAAGCGCGGCCCGCCTTGGAACAGATCGGTAGCAACCGTTCCAATCATAGTTTCAGACCGACTGGCGTCGGAGAGCTCGACAGCCGACGAAACCCAGGCCGACCAGCATCAAAAACAAAGTCTCCGGCTCTGGCACCGCAGTCACCCGCACATTGTCCAGCGCCAAGCCGGCGTCCCCGACGGTGGTGCTGGAAAAGCTGAGCGTGGTGCTATCGCCGGTGGCAACGAAGTCGAAAGTCGTCGACACCCACCCCATCGCGTCCTTAGTGCTGCTGCTATTGTCAAAGCTCAGATTCTGGCTGACGCCAGCCGCCGAGACGGTGCCGGTCTTGACACTCGGGCCGCTGAAGAAATTGCCGCCCAAGTCAAAGCTAACACGGTAGGCCTGCCCGGCAAAGGTGGCAATTGCCTGGCTTACCGACCCTGCACCGACACCGCTCAAATCCAGAGAGTAGTCGCCGTCGGATGCTTTCCAGGCCTGTGGCCCGACTACATCCACACTGTTGCCTCCGATGGCCCATCCGTTGATCCCAGTGTTGCCGGCGTTGAACTGAGCGCAGAAAGTGCTGCCCTGCGGGCAAAGCGCATCGGCCGAGCCAGCGTTGAAGGACTCAAAGCTGCCGTTCTGCGTACCGGCCGCAACCGACACCGTCGACACCAGCGCGGCGACCAACCCGAAAACCCCTATGTGAAAGTTCTTCATGATTTGCTCCCGTTGAACCACATAGAACGAAAGTGTGATGGCAAGTTGGCCGTAGACACCCCCCCGATCTGCGGGGGGGCAAACGCGCCGAGTCAGCGCCCGAGCCCTACGACAGAGGGTTCCTGAATTGGGTCACGACGGGAAGCGCTCACTCGGATGCGGATCAACACTCGAGCGATGAATGGGCGTTGTGGTGCGTCTTCCTGCACGGCGATGGCCATCACATCCTGTTTCGCAAACGACTGCTTCTCGGTAGCAAGTCCTACGCTCGGAAAAGGTAGGCCTGGGAAGGGCGCACCGTCTGTATCGGAGGTCGATCAGGGCGGCAAAACTGCGGGGGACTGCGTTGATGCCGGGACACCCTTGAGCGACCTCTGCCCTGTGGCGACTGTGCTTACTTACCGGTCATCGGCGAGGCGATTTTCTGATGAATCGTATGACCGGAAGTGGCCAGGTGCGTGAGTAGAACGAACTAGGGCGGAAGTCGCCTTTGGGAACGAAGCTGACTTCCAGAGTCAGCGGCGAATCAGGTCCACTGGCCAACCCTGGCTTCAAATCCCATACGGCGATACAAGGCTCAGCCCCGCTGTTCAAGCATGCGCCCCGCGGCGAGGCCGATCTGACGCCCGCAGCGTGCGGCCAACCCCAAGTCATGCGTCACCATCAGCAATGTGGAGCCATGCTCGCGGTTCAACTCAAACATCAATTGCATCACCGCGGCGCCAGTGGCAGCGTCCAGGCTGCCGGTCGGCTCATCAGCCATCAACAAGGCCGGCGCAGTGACAAAAGCGCGAGCAAGGGCCACCCGTTGCTGTTCCCCACCGGATAGATATTTGGGGTAGTGGCGCAGGCGAGCCCCCAGGCCCACCCGCTCCAGCATTGCACGCGCCTTCTCGCGCGCGCCTTTGTCGCCGCGCAACTCCAGCGGCAGCGACACGTTTTCCAGCGCGGTCAGATGCATCAAGAGCTGAAAGGACTGGAACACGAAGCCAAGCTTGTGCTTGCGCATGTCCGCCCGGCCATCTTCATCGAGGGCAAAGATGTCCTGCCCCTCCAGCCAGACACTGCCCTGACTGGGGCTGTCAAGCCCGGCCAGCAGCCCCAGCAAGGTGGACTTGCCGGAACCGGAGGCGCCCACCAGCGCCACCGTTTCGCCCGGTTCGACCGAGAAGGAGATGTCACGCAAGATCGTCAGTTCTCCGCTGGCGTCGGGCACATGCTTGCTGACGTTCTTGACCACGATGGCCGGTGTTGTGCTGTTCATGGTTGTTTGCTTTTTTTCAATCAATAGGACAAGCGGCGCGGCCTTAGGCACCACGCAAACTGAGCAAGGGCGCTTGCAGCAGGATCTTGCGTAGCCCCATCCACCCGCCCAGCACCGCGCAGGCGGCGCCCACGCTCAGGCCGGCCAGCCAGAGCAGCGGCGAGAAGCTCCAGTCCAGGTGAAACACCGATTGAGCCAGCGCCCAACTGATGGCCGAAGCGCCAGCCGAGGCCAGCAGTCCAGCCAAGCTGCCCATGAGCAGATATTCGATCCACTGCGCTCTAGAAAGCTGTTGACGGGTGGCACCCAGCGTGCGCAAAAGCGCGGCCTCCTGCATGCGCTGGTCTTGCGAGCCGGCCAAGGCCGCATACAGCACCAGCACGCCGGAGGCCAAGGTGAAGACGAATAGAAATTGGACCGCCGACGCAACTTGGTTCAGCAGCACACGTGCCTGCTCAATCAGGCTGCCAAAATCTATTGCGCTCAGGTTGGGAAAGTCATGCAGCAGCCCGGTGATCAAGAGCTGCTCGCCGGGCGGCAAATAGAAATTGCTCGTGTAGGTGCGCGGCAGATCGACCTTGCTGTCGGGTTTGAGCAAAAAGAAGAAGCCCATTTGCCGGACGCCGTCGGTCTGCTTGTGCAGGCTGGAGATGCTGGCGCTATAAGCCTGACCGGCGAACTCGAAACTCAAGCGGTCCCCCAATTTCAGTTCCAGCCGCTTGGCAAGGCGGGCGCTCACCGACACCTCGGCCTCGCCCTCGGTCGGCTGCCCGCTGGCCGGCTGCGGTTGTTGATGCTTTGCTTGCTGAGGAAGATGCCAGCGGCCGGCCGTGAGCTGATAGTGAGGCGGCAGCGTCGCAGGGTCGGAGAAATCGAACTCCTGCTCGCCTATGCGCAGCGCCTTGGCGTCGCTGAACTTGATGTCGGCGAGGTTCTTGCCGTTGATTTGAAGCAGGCGGCCGCGCATCAAGCTCTGCATCTCGGGCGCACCGATCTTGGCCAGTCGGGCGCTGATCTCGGCGCGTTGCGCCGGCATGATGTTGAAGATCACATGGTTGGGTGCATGGGCGGGCGCGCTGTTTTTCCAGGACTGCATCAAGTCGCCGCGCACCACGGTCAAAAGCAGCAAAGCCATCAAACCCACCGCCAAGGCGACGATCTGGGTCACGGTGGCGGCCGGCCGGCGCTGCAAGGCGGTGATGGCGAAGCGCCAAGTGGGATGGGCCGAGAACAGGCGGCGCGTCAGTTTGAGCGCCCGCAGGCTCAAGATCGCAGCGCCCGCGAAGCCTGCAAAACCGAGCAGGAAGCCGCCGATGCTGAGCAGGCCAAGTTTGAGCTCGCCGGTCTGCCAAAGCAGCAGGCCGGTGAAGGCCAGCAGGCCCAGGCCATAACTCGCCAAGCTCAGCCACTTCAGCGGCATAGCCTCGTGGCGCAGGACCCGAGCGAGCGGCACATGGCGCAGTTGCAGCAAAGGCGGCAAGGCAAAGCCGAGCAGCAAGACCAAACCGCTGGCCAGGCATTGCAGGGCAGGCAGCCAGGTCGGCGCGGGCAGTTCCTGGCTGAGCACTTGACCCAGCAAGGCCAGCAAGACCCAGTGGCCAAGGAAACCGATCGCCACGCCCGACGCGCAGCCGATCAAACCGACCAGCATGAACTCAAGCAGGTAGACGGTGCCGAGCTGATTTTGCGCTAGGCCCAACACGCGCAACATCGCGCTGGCATCGAGGTGACGCCACATGAAACGGCGTGCCGCCATCGCCACCGCCACCGCCGCCAGCATGGCCGAGAGCAGGCTCACCAGGGCCAGGAACTGCTCACCGTTTTTCAGCACCGACCCGAGTTGCTCGCGGCTGCTTGCCAGCGTATCGAAGCTGATCTCCTTCAACTTTCGGGACTCGGCCTCGGCCTGCAGCGTGCTCTTGACCGCCTCCACGGCCGCTGGCGCGCCAGCCAGCAACAATCGGTAGCTGACCTGCGAGGCCGGCCCGATCAATTGGGTGGCGGCCAGATCCGCCTGGGCCATCATCACGCGAGGGGCGAATCTGCGCAGGGCGCCGCTGCTATCGGGTTCGCTGATGATGATTTGAGTGACCCTGAGCGTCTTGTCGCCGAGCTGCAAGGTGTCGCCGAGCTTCAGTCTGAGCTCGCTCAGCACCAGTTCGTCCACCCAGGCGCTGCCCGGCGTGGGCGTGTCGCGAGTGGCAACGCTGAGCTCACCCTGCTTCAAGCGCATTTGGCCGCGCAGCGGGTAGCCGGCGCTGACCGCCTTGACGCCGACCAGGTGTGAACGGGCATTCGCCCCACTACCCGCCATGGCGACGCTGAGGGTCTCGACGGTTTCGGCCGTTTTCAGGCCGTGTTGCGCGGCCATCGCCGGCCAGCCGGCTTCAATCGGTTTGACGCTCGCAACGCGCAAATCGGCGGCCAGCATCTGGCCCGCGTCGCGGTTCATACTGGCCCGCATGCGGTCGACAAAAAAGCCCACCGAAGCGATCGCCGCGACCGACACCATCAGCGCAATCAACAGGAACTGCAATTCACCCGCGCGCCAGTCGCGCAGTGTCATCAACAGGGCAAACTTTGGGGTGTTCATAGGCGTCCACCGGAGCTGGGTGGCCCAATGTAGGTGGGCCCGAGGCGCACCGCCGCGGCGATGTGACGAAGCACGCTATGGCATGGATCAAGTCGGCCAGGGTGCGACCAGAAGCCGTTGATGGACGCGGCAAGCCAATGCAGTCGCTGCCTGGTTCAGCCCAAGGTCCCGACCTTTTCCCCGCGACGTTACCGAGGGTCAATTCACCGCTTAACTGATTTCCCGCAGTCCCGCTGGCCCCAGGGCTTTGCTTGAACTGATACCGTCTGAGTTTGTTTCGCCCAACAAGGTCTCACTCATGCTGTTCTCTCCACTCCAAGTCGGCGCCCTCACCTTGCCCAACCGCGTGCTGCTGGCGCCGCTGACGCGCACCCGCGCCGATGCCGGCCACATGCCCAATGCCTTGATGGCCGAGTACTACGCCCAGCGCGCCAGTGGTGGTCTCTTGATCACCGAGTGCACCATGGTGGCGCCCGGCACGTCAGCCTTCGTGAACGAACCCGGCATCTACTCCGCCGAGCAGGTGCAAGCCTGGAAGCAGGTCACAGACGCGGTGCACGCCAAGGGCGGCCGCATCTTCATGCAGATCTGGCACTCCGGCCGCGCCGCTCACCCAGCGGCCAATGACGGGGCTGAGAACGTCTCCTCTTGCAATGTCGCCATCGAGGGCGATGTGCACACCCCGCAAGGCAAGTTGCCGAATGCGCAGCCGCGAGAGTTGCGCGCCGATGAGTTACCCGCCATCGTCGAGGCCTACGCGCAAGCGGCTCGCAATGCCATCGCCGCCGGCTTCGACGGCGTCGAGGTGCATGGCGCCAACGGCTATTTGATCGACCAGTTTCTGCGTGACGGCGTCAACAAGCGCAGCGATGCCTATGGTGGATCTTTGGAGAACCGTGCGCGCTTCCTGTTCGAAGTGCTCACTGCCGTCACTGCGGCCATCGGCGCGGAGCGCGTGGGCCTGCGCCTGTCGCCGCTGAACAGCTACAACAGCATGGTGGACAGCGACCCGGTCGCCCTGATCGGCTTCCTGGCCGAGCGCCTGAATGACTACAAGCTGGCCTATCTGCATGTGATGCGGGCCGACTTCTTCCAGGTGCAAAAGGCCGACGTCATGCCGGCGGCGCGCGCCAAGTACAAGGGCGTGCTGATTGGCAATATGGGCTACAGCGGCGAAGAGGCCGAACAGGCCATTGAGTCCGGCTTGCTTGATGCCGTCGCTTTCGGCACCAGCTTCCTCGCCAACCCGGACCTGCCTGCCCGACTCAAGGCCGGCGCCGCGCTCAATGCAGTGGACGCCAGCACCTTCTACACGCCGGGTGCCAAGGGCTACACCGATTACCCCACGCTCTGAGCTGAGTAAAGATTCACAGATTCGCGGGCAGCCTCAGGGCTGCCCTTTGTGTTTTGGAGTGTGGAACCGCGGGCCTAGGTAGGATGGCAACACACGACGGAGGATGACTCGGCATGGTCACGACGATCAAACGCGAAGATTTCTGTTTCTTGGTGGTGGACGATTTTTCGACCATGCGCCGCATCATCTCGGGCCTGCTGCGCGAGCTGGGCTTTCGCAAGATCTTGGAGGCCGAGGACGGCCAAGTGGCGCTACGCACCCTGGAGGTGGCGGCCGAGTCGGGCGAGCCGGTGCACTTTGTGCTCAGCGACATCAATATGCCGGTGATGAACGGCTTCCAACTGCTGGAAGCGCTGCGCCAAAAGCCCGAGGGCAGCGAGTTGCGCCAAGTACCGGTGCTACTGGTCACGGCCGAGGGCCGCAAGGAAGACATCGTGCGCGCCGCCCAGCTCGGCGCAAGCGGCTATGTGGTGAAACCTTTCAACAAGGACACCATTGGCGACAAGATTCACCTCGTGCTGAAGAACCGCCACGTGATGGTGGCCTGAAGCCCGCGACAGCGAGTCGGTTCAGACCTTGGGCAAGCTGCCCTTGCGCCAGGCCTCGCCCAAACCGGCCACGCCGCGCTCGATCAAAGCCAGCACATGGTCAAAGCCGGCGGCCGGGCCGAAGTAAGGGTCGGGCACGTCTTGCCCTTCCAGACCGGGCACAAAGTCCAAGAGCAAATGCAACTTGTGCTGCAACTCCGGTGGGCAGAGTTTGCGCAGCACCGCCAGGTTATCGGCCTCCATGGCCAAAACCAAGTCATAACGCTCAAAGTCTTCGGGCTGCACCCGCTTGGAGCGCCACTTCTTTTCGACCGAGAGCTGAGCCCGCTGCAAGGCCGCCAGCGCGCGCGCATCGATGGGCTCGCCGCGCGGGCCGGCTCGTGCACCGGCCGATTGCACCATTTCAAACGCTGAGGCGGCGCCCAGCCCCAGCGATTCGCGGCGCGCTTTCAGCACCGCCTCGGCCATGGGCGAGCGGCAGATATTGGCCGTGCAGACGAACAGAACCGAAGGCACGGCCGATCAGCGCGCCAACTCGGCGCGCATCGCGTCGATGACGGCCTTGTAGTCGGGCTTGCCGAAGATGGCCGAGCCGGCCACAAAGGTGTCGGCGCCAGCGTCAGCGATCTGGCGGATGTTGTCCACCTTCACGCCTCCGTCAATCTCAAGGCGGATATTGCGGCCGCTCTTGTCGATGATTTTGCGAGCGGCTTCCAGCTTCTTCAGCGCGCTGGGCAAAAAGCTCTGGCCGCCGAAGCCGGGGTTGACGCTCATGATCAGAATCATGTCCACCTTGTCGATCACCCACTCCAACACATCCAGCGGCTCGGCCGGGTTGAAGACAAGGCCGGCTTGCTTGCCCTCGGCCTTGATCAGTTGCAGGGTGCGGTCCACATGCTTGGAAGCATCGGGGTGGAAGGTCACCATGTCGGCGCCGGCCTTGGCAAAGGCGACGGCCAGGCTGTCCACCGGCTCCACCATCAGGTGCACATCGATCGGGCATGGCGTGCCGTCCGGCTTGACCGAGTGCTTGCGCAGCGCTTCGCAGACCATGGGCCCGAAGGTCAGATTGGGCACGTAATGGTTGTCCATCACATCGAAGTGGATCCAGTCGGCACCGGCCGCCAGAACGTTGCGCACCTCCTCGCCCAGGCGGGCAAAGTCGGCCGAAAGAATGCTGGGGGCAATACAGAAATTGGTGCTCATGGCGGACCGTCCGGGTGATGCAGAAAAAGGGCGATTCTAAAAGGCCCGGCTTCAGCGCGGTGGATTGAAGGCGCGCCGCGCCGCCAGCACCTCGGCGCGCGTGACGCAGTCGCTGCCATGGTCATTGACCAAACCCATCGATTGGATGAAGGCATACATGGTGGTGGGGCCGACGAACTTCCAGCCGCGGCGCTTCAAGTCCTTGGACAAGGCGCGCGAAGCCTCGGTCTCGGTGGCGGGCTGCGGCGTGTCCAGCGGCTCAGGTTCGAAGCGCCAGATATAGCGAGCTAGCGAACCCTGCTCGGCCACCAGTTCAAGGCAGCGCTGCGCATTATTGATGACCGCTTCGATCTTGCCGCGGTGCCGCACGATGCCGGCGTCTTGCAGAAGGCGCTCAACATCCACCTCGCCAAAACGCGCCACCCGCTCGAAGTCAAATCCAGCAAAACCGGCCCGGAAGGCCTCTCGCTTGTTCAGGATGGTGCGCCAGGACAGGCCCGACTGAAAACCCTCCAGACAGAGCTTCTCGAACAAGCGTTTGTCATCGGCGACCGGAAAGCCCCATTCGGTGTCGTGGTAATGCAGATAGCCGGCGTCACCGGCGGCCGCAGCACACCAGCGGCAGCGAGGACGGCCATCGGGCGGCAGGTAGAAGGCTTGGTCTGGGTTCATGGCACAGCGCGAACGAAAGCAAGGATCGCAGCATAGCGGCCAACAGGCAGAAGGAATGCTGCAGCTCGCCAGCCTGGCCGCCTAGAATCAGGCCATGGCTAATCCGCAACTCAAGTGCAGCGTGCTGGTGCAAGTGCTGCCCGAACAAACCGACGCACAGCAGGGCGTGCACGCCTTCAGCTACCAGATCACGATCGAGAACACCGGCGACATCACCGCCCAGGTGATCGGCCGCCATTGGCACATCACCGATGCCCAGGGCACCGAGCAGACCGTCGATGGCCTGGCCCTGGTCGGCCACCAGCCGCTGCTGGCGCCGGGCGAGAAGTTCCAGTACAGCTCCTGGGCCCAGATCGCCACGCCGCAGGGCAGCATGCATGGCAAGCTGCTGTGCGTCACCGAAGCGGCCGAAGTGTTCTATACCGAGGTGCCCGAGTTCATGCTCGCCGACAGCGGCGCCCTGCATTGATGGCTTGGTTGCGTTCGGCGCAGAGCTGGGACCTCACCGCCCTGTTGAACGCCGCCGACCCACGCGCGCGCCTGGCCAACCGCAATCTGTGGCTGGCCCGCCTGCTGGAGTGGCTGCGCCACCCGGCCACCCGCGATGAAGTAGGCGGCGGCAGCACAGCGCTGCCGGTGCTGCGGCTCAAGCATCTGCTCAACGTGCTGGAGCGCAACCCTGAACATGCGCGCGCGTTCGCCGGCGTGCTGAATTCGATCTGGCGGGACGTCGACGCCATCGGCCTGTTTGCCGATGTCGGCTTCGCGCCGCGCGTGGCCCTGTGGGGCGAGTTTGTGCACCGACTGCGTCAACGCCTGCTGCCGCGCACCGCCGACACCACCGACCTGGGCGAGTTGTTCGACCTGCTGTTCCCGGACGAGTCGGACGAACATTGGTTGCTCGCCCTGGACGATGATTTGCTGCAACGCCTGACACGCCTGCTGCAGTCGGCCTCGCAAGGCGCCGGTCATACGCCGATCAAGGATTGGCAGGCGCCCATGCTGAGCGGGCTGACCACGCTGGTCAGCTCGGTCCGCGCCGAAGGACTGGCCGGCGCGCTGCGGCGCCGCATGAGCGCAGAGTTACTGGTCGGCCAACCGTTCGAACAATTGGCCAGCGCCTGCGATGACCTGGTCGACGCGGTGCGAGACGGCGATGACACCGCGACCACGCAAGCGCTGCAATACCTGCGTGCGCTGCTGGACGCCTGCCGGCGCGCGGCGGCCAGCATTCCCGAACACTTGGAAGCGCACGGCGTCTCGATCGAGATCGTTTTCGCACTCGAACAAGTGCAGGCACGCATTCTGCGCATTGAGGCCCTGCTGGACTGTCTGGTGGCCGAACACCCGCAGCGCGAGATGGCCCGCCTGCTGGCCAGTCTGGTGCGGGTGGTGCATGAGCGCCGCAGTATCACGCAGCTGTTTTCCAGCCACTATTCGCTGCTCGCCCGCAAGGTGGCCGAACGCAGCGCCGAAACCGGCGAGCACTACATCACGCGTGACCGGGCCGACTACCGCTTGATGCTCAAGCATGCGGCCGGTGGTGGGGCCATCATCGCCGGCACCACTTTTGCCAAGTTCAGCGTCATTGCAATCGGCCTGAGCGCCTTTTGGACCGGCTTTTGGTCCGGCGCCAATTACGCGATGAGCTTTTTGATCATCCACCTGCTGCATTGGACGGTGGCCACCAAGCAGCCGGCCATGACGGCGCCGGCGATGGCCCACAAGCTCGAGCACATTGACGACGAGGCCGGGCTGAACAGCTTTGTCGACGAGGTGGCCAATTTGCTGCGCTCGCAGTTCGCCGGCATCTTCGGCAATCTGGCCGTGGTGGCGCCGATTGTGCTGGCCGTGCAACTGGGCAGCTGGCTGCTCTTTGGCGCCCCGATGGTGGGCGAGAAGGCGGCGCATTACGTCTTGCACTCGCTGACCCTGCTCGGCCCCTCGGCGCTGTTCGCCGCCTTCACCGGCGTCTTGCTGTTCGCCAGCAGCATGGTGGCCGGCTGGGTTGAAAACTGGTTTGTGCTGCACCGTCTGGAAAGCGCCATTGCCTGGAACCCTGGCGTGATCGCCAGGCTCGGCCAAGCCCGTGCGCAGCGCTGGGCGCATTGGTGGCGCGACAACATCTCCGGCGTGGCCGCCAATGTCTCGCTCGGCATGATGCTGGGCTTGGTGCCGGTCTTGCTGAACTTTGTGGGCCTGCCGCTGGATGTGCGTCACGTCACCCTGTCGACCGGGCAACTGGCGGCGGCGATTGGCGCGCTCGGCCTGGACATCTTTGGCATGGCCGACTTCTGGTGGTGTGTGGCCGGCATCGCCTTGACCGGTGTGCTGAACCTCAGCGTCAGCTTTTTTCTGGCCCTGAAGGTGGCGCTGCGTTCGCGCGGTATTCGACTGGCCGACCGGGCCCGACTCAGCTCAGCCATCTGGCGCCGGCTGCGCGAACAGCCGCGCAGCTTTCTGCTGCCGCCCAAGCGGGACAAGCAAGCCCAGACGGAGTCGTCCGATCAGCCTTGACGATCGTCGGAGTCCGCCTCGGGGCGTCGTTCGCCCCCTTTGCGGCCCGAGAACATGGTCCACCAGATGATGAACACGAACAGCGCCAAGGCGCCCAGCGCCTCCAGCAATAGCAATCCCATCGCAGCCTCGATTCCTGCCAGCACCCTGCTGCGGCAGGCTGCCGCAACGGTCGCGATTCTAGGGGGACTGGTCGGGTGCAGCACGCCGATGCCCACGCAAGACGCCAATCCGGCGGCGCCGCGCAAGGTGGAGGTCCAAAACCCGAGCAGTCCAAGCAGCCCGCTCGGCGCCGAGGCGCAGCGAGCGCGGGCGGTGCTGCTGCGTGAACGCTCGCGCTGGGTCGAGGCGGACTGGAGCGAGCTACCCGGCTGGGGCGCAGACCGGGCCGCCGAGTTGTGGCCGGCGCTGTCGCGTGGCTGCGTCCGGCCGGCCGAAGGCTGGGCGGGGCTGTGCGCACGCATCAACCAAACTCAAGTGCCCAGCGATGACGCACAAGCGGCGCTGTGGCTGATGCAGCATCTGAAACCCTATCGGGTCGAGAGCCACCAAGGTGAGTCGCAAGGTTTGGTGACCGGCTATTTCGAACCGATGTTGGACGCCACAAGACGGCCGCTGGCCGGCTTTCAAGTGCCGGTGCTGGCGCCGCCCACCGACCTGAACCAGCGCCGCCCCTATTTCACCCGCCAACAGATCGAGTCGGACCCGCAGCTGCGCAGCCGCTTGCGCGCCAATGAGCTGGCGTTTCTGGAAGATCCGCTGGACCTGCTGGTGCTACAGATCCAAGGCTCCGGTCGCCTGCGTATCAGCGACAGCGCCGGCCGCCAACAATGGGTGCGCATGGCCTTTGCCGGACATAACGACCAGCCCTATCAGTCCATCGGCAAGGCCTTGATCGAACGCGGCGAGTTGCGCCCCGGTGAGGCTTCTTGGCCCAGCATTCGTGACTGGCTCAAGCGCAATCCGCAACAGGCACGCGAACTGCTCTGGAGCAACCCTCGCTACGTTTTTTTCCGCGAAGAGCCGCTGCCTGACCCCAACCAAGGGCCGCGTGGCGCGCAGGGCGTGCCCCTGACGCCCGGCCGCTCGATCGCCGTCGACAAGGCCAGCATTCCCTATGGCACCCCGGTCTGGCTCGACGCCAGCGAGCCGCTCAGCGGCACACCGCTGCGCCGCCTGATGATGGCTCAAGACACCGGCAGCGCCATCACCGGCGCAGTTCGCGCCGACTACTTCTGGGGCTGGGGCGCGGAGGCCGAGCAGCAAGCCGGCCGGATGAAGCAGCCGTTACGGTTGTGGGCGCTGTGGCCAGCAGCGGGTCGTTGAGGCTGGGGCGAGCTCAGTCCTGAATCTCCACGCCCTTCCAAAAAGCGTAGTGACCCTTGATCTCAGCGGCAGCCTCGGTGGGCTCGGGATAGAACCAAACGGCGTCGGGGTTCATTTCGCCATTGACGAACAGGCTCAGGTAATGGGCTTGGCCTTTCCAGGCGCAGCCGCTGCGGTGGTTGCTGAAGCTGGTGTATTCGCGCTTCAATGCCTCGGGCGGGAAGTAGTGATTGCCTTCCACCATCACGGTGTTGGCACTCTCGGCCACCACGACACCATTCCAGACTGCCTTTGTCATGCCCTTATCTCCTCAGGTTCATTCATCAACGCGCATGCGCTTGGCCGAAGTATCGGACAGAGCGCCGACAATGCGACGGTGAAACGCTATTACTCCCACCTCGACAAAGACATCTTCATCACCTCAGGCTCGGCCAAGGACTTGGCCCCCGGCAGTTTTGGCATCTGCGCCATTGACGGTGGCGCACAGGGCTGGTCCATCGTGCATATCGGCCCCGAGGGAGACGCCGCCGACCTGGGTGGCGAGAGCTATTTCGCTACGCCCGAAGAGGCCTTGGAATTCGTCAAAGAACTGATCGAGTTGCTGGGCGCATAGCGCACAAGGGCCTGCCATATCGGGCATATACCGGGTCTGTTCGTCATCGACTTGCGCATATGCTGGCGCACCTTTGCAGCCTGACTCCTTGTGGTGATTCCGTTTCCTTTGTTTCTGCTCGGCAGCGTACTGAGCCTGTTGATCACCCGACCCGCCCAAGCCAACACCGCATCGCCGCTTCCGCCGGTGAAGAGCATCGTCTGGTTGACCCCGGACGCGACGCAAATCGGCCAAAGCCGGGTCGGCTTCGGCGTCGCAGACAAACTGGTGAAATTTGTGGCGGCGCAACTGCCCGCCATTGAGCACAGCGTGGTGCGCGCCAATGCCAAGCGCAGCCTGCAGATGTTGGAGCAAGGGGAACCCGCCTGTCACGCTTCCTTGATTCGATCCAGCGAGCGTGAACGGATCGCCTATTTCAGCAACACCCTGCTGCTGGCGCCGATGCAGCTGATCGTGCGCGCCGACAAGGTCGACGCCCTGCCGCGTGATGCCCATGGAGAGGTTGATCTGGCCAAGCTTTTGGCGGACGGTCGACTGCGTGGCGCCCTGACCGACCGGCGCAGCTACGGCGACTACATCGATGCCATCATCGCGGCTCGGCCCGACAACCGAGCCGTGGTCAGCCACTCGCACGGCGACTTTGGGGGCAAGCTGCTGCAGATGCTGCAGGCCGATCGGGCCGACTACCTGATCGACTATCCCACCTCGATGGACCTCATGCTCAGCAAAGCCCCGGAGTCCAGCCAAGAAACCTTGCGAAGCCTGCCCATCCAGGGCGCCAGCGAACTGGTCGTCGGCGGCGTTGCCTGCCCGCGCAATGCCTGGGGACTGGCGGCCATCACCTCGATTGACCGTGCCTTGGGCACGCCGGCCGGCGTGGCCATGCTGCGGGAATCCTCCGACCGGCTGCTGCGGCCCGAGGCCCGGCGCGTCTGCGCTGCGCGCCAAGATGCCTTCTACAAAGAGCGCGCGCGGCCCAGCAAGAGCTTTTGAGCGCAGTGCCGGCAAGCCCTAAACTCGGGGCCACTCTCTGCTCAATTGGACGCCCGCTTGATGAAGCTTCTGCTCATGAGTCTTGTGCTGGTGGCCGGCTCGGCTCAGGCCGCAGTTGCGGCGCCGGGCGTGAGGGCGGCGCCGGTTCCTATTGAACGCATCATCTGGCTGAAGGCAGACGCGAGCAAAACGAACCCTACACTCAGCTACATCGCCGGCAAGCTGCCGCAGATTCGCCATGAATACTTGTCCGCCAACTCGATACGCAGCTGGCAGATGATTCAAAGGGGCGAACCGGTGTGCCGCGCACTGACGGTGCGAACCGCAGCACGCGAGTCGGAGGCCTATTTCACCGACCAGATGCTGGCCGCGCCGGCCGAACTGTTGATGCGGAAATCCAAACTCGACCTGGCGCCCCGTAACAAGGCGAACGAGGTGGACCTGGCAGCACTACTGAGCCAAGGACAGTTGCAGGGAGCCGTCTCCCGAGGTCGAAGCTACGGCGAACACATCGACCAACTCGTGAGTCAGTATGTGGGCAGCAAACAGTTGGCCGACTACGCCACCGCGGGCTATGGCGAGCGGCTGCAAGACATGTTGACGCGCGGCCGCACCGACTACTTGATCGACTCCGGCGCGGCCTTGGCGCAAATGCGGCAACGGCAGCTGGCCACCGATGACTTGATCCGCCTGCCCATTCAAGGAGCGACACAGCCCCTGGTGATCAGCATTGCCTGCCCTCGCACGCCCTGGGGCTTGGCGGCTATCCAAGCCATTGACGAGGTACTGGGCACACCCGAGGCGGCAGCGCATTTACGCAAAGCCGCGGGCGAGTGGGGTGGCCAACAGTCCTTGGAGCAAATCAAACCACTGATCGAGCAGTTCTATGCTCGGCGCAGCAAACCCCAATTTGGGCGCTGAGGCAGCGCCGCCTAACGCGACTCGGCCGGCGTTGCCTTAGGCTTTCAAAATGGCGGCACCCAAGGCCTCGGCCACCTCGATGCCATCCACCCCGGCGGACATGATGCCGCCGGCATAACCCGCACCTTCACCGGCGGGGTAAAGGCCCTGCACATTGAGGCTTTGGTAGTCGCGCCCACGAGTGATGCGCAGCGGCGACGAGGTGCGCGTCTCAACCCCGGTCAAGACCGCATCGGCGCGCGAGAAGCCCTTGATCTGGCGTTCGAAGGCCGGCAAGGCCTCGCGGATCGCGTCCAAGCAATACTCGGGCAGACTGCCGCGGCCTTTTTGCTGGAGATCGGTCAGGGTCACGCCGGGCTTGTAAGAGGGCTCCACATTGCCCAGCACCTTGGAGCGCTGACGCTTGATGAAGTCGCCCACCAAGGCACCCGGCGCCATGTAGCCGCCCTCGCCCAGCTCATAAGCGCGGCTTTCCCAGATGCGCTGGAAGGCCATGCCGTCGAGCGGGCTGACCGGGCCTTCATGCTTGCCGTCTTGCCGATAGTCTTGCGGGTTGATGCCCACCACGATGCCGGCATTGGCATTGCGCTCATTGCGCGAATACTGGCTCATGCCATTGGTGACGACGCGCAGCGGCTCGCTGGTGGCGGCCACCACCGTGCCGCCGGGGCACATGCAAAAGCTGTAGACCGAGCGGCCATTCTTGGCGTGGTGCACCAGCTTGTAATCGGCCGCACCCAAGATCGGGTGACCGGCGCTGGCGCCGAAGCGCGCCGCGTCAATCACGCTTTGCGGATGCTCGATGCGGTAGCCGATGGAGAAAGGCTTGGCCTCCATATAGACGCCACGCTCATGCAGCATCGTGAAGGTGTCGCGGGCGCTGTGGCCCAGGGCCAGCACCACATGATCAGAGGCAATCTGCTCGCCCGAGGCCAGGGTGACGCCGCGAATATGCTTGCCCTTGGGGCCGTCTTCGATCAAGACATCGGTGACCTTTTGCTCGAAACGAATCTCGCCGCCCAAGGCCTCGATATCGGCGCGCATCTTGATCACCATGGACACCAAACGGAAGGTGCCGATGTGCGGCTTGCTGACAAAAAGGATTTCTTCGGGCGCACCGGCCTTGACGAACTCGGTCAAGACCTTGCGGGTCAGATGGCGCGGGTCAGAGATCTGGCTCCAGAGCTTGCCGTCCGAGAAAGTGCCGGCACCGCCCTCGCCGAATTGCACATTCGACTCCGGGTTCAGCTCGCTTTCGCGCCACAGGCCCCAGGTGTCCTTGGTGCGCTGGCGCACGTCTTTGCCGCGCTCCAGCACGATGGGCCGCAGCCCCATCTGCGCCAGGATCAGGGCAGCGAAGATGCCGCAGGGGCCGAAACCGATCACCAGCGGACGGCGCTGCGCCTCGGGGGTGAAAAAGTCAGCCGGCGCATGGCCAACAAACTTGTACTGGGTGTCCGGGCTGGGCTTGATGTGCGGATCGCCCTCGAAGCGCTGCAACGCCGCGGCCTCGTCGCTCAGCTCGCAGTCCAGGGTGTAGATCAGCTGAATGGCCGACTTCTTGCGCGCGTCATAGCTGCGCTTGAAGACATGAAAAGCCAGCAAGTCGGCGTCAGTGTGCAGACCCAAACGCTGCACGACGGCGGGACGCAACGCGTCCTCGGTGTGATTCAGCGGCAGACGGAGTTCGGTGATACGAATCATGGCTGTCGTTCAGCGATTGAAGAAGGGGAAATGGCTGCGCTGGCGTGCGCGATCCATGCAAAAGCGTAGCGCAGAAATGAGATGAGGCCCTGAACGGGGCCTCATCTCATTTCCCTGCCCGACGTCGACCCGATGCGGGCGCCGACGTCAGTGACAAGCGACGGCAATCAACCGCCGTTGCTGCAACGCTTGCCAGGGTTCTTCTTGCTGCGAGTGTGCGAACCACGCTCGAGGCTGCACTTCTGGCCACGGGGAGCAGTGAAGGTCACGCCCTTGGGGGCGACAGGGCGGGGGGTAGCGCGACGTGCGGCTTCGGTGATGATTTTGTTGCCCATGAATGGCTCCGGAACAAAGGATTGGTTGCAAAAAGCAAAGTCCACCAACCCCCTTACGAGTAAAACAAGTAAAGACGCGGCACTGATCGAGCAAGAAAATCGCCCAAACTCGACGCGGCAGAGTTGGAATGAATCGAGCATTTTACTTTGGAATACCGATTTGCCCAAACAGGCCCAGGTTTTTCTTGTGCACATTCGCGCCAAGAGGTGGCAAAAACCGCTGCCCGAGACCTCAAAAAGCAGCACTTTGCAAGCGGCGCTTGCCTTGCCCACCCGCCTTGGCCAGCATGGGCCAATGAATTCCCCTGCGAAGCGCCCGATGAGAAACCAAAACCGTGCTCGGCGTTGCAGCCATCTGTCCGGCTTGCTCGCCCCGCTCGCACTATTGCTTGGCCTGAGCGCCTGCGCCTCGATCAACAACCCGGCGCGCGAGAACCCGCAGCAGCGTCGCGAACGCTTGGCGAACCAATACGAGATGACGGCCGAGGGCTGGCACAGACTGGGTTCCGCGTCGCAGCGGGACCGCTACCTGCGCCTGGCCGAACAAACCCGCAGTGCGCCGCCAGAAGAGAGCGCCAGCCCCGGCGCGGGGGGCTTCATTGAGGCCTTGGCCAATGCCGTGTTTGGCACCGGCCCGCCGAGCCGGAAGTAGTCCCGAGAGCCCGAACTCAGTGGTTCAGTCGCTCAGCCGCTTAAGCAGATGTGGCCGACCGCTGGTCGCGCCACTGTTGCAGGCGCTGCAAATCCATCGGCTTGGCGATGAAATAGCCCTGCACCAGATCGCAGCCGGTGCGGCGGATGACCGCCATCTCGGCCTCGTTCTCGACCCCTTCGGCCGTCACCATCAGCCCCAGGCTATGCCCCAGCTTGACGATGGAATCGAGTAACTCCTGCCGGCGTGGATCACCATCCACACCATCGACAAAGCTGCGGTCGATTTTCAGCTCATGGACCGGCAGCCGCTGCAGATAAGCCAGCGAGGATTGCCCGGTGCCAAAGTCATCGATAGCCAGGCGCACCCCCAGTTTGCGCAGCGAATGCAGCACCCCAATCGGGTCCAGGCCACTGTCCAGCAAACCGGTCTCGGTCAATTCCAGCTGCAAGGACTGCGGCGGCACGCCTGACGCCGCCAACAAGGCGCCGACGCGCTCAGGCAAGCCTTCATCTTGCAGATCGAGCGTCGACACATTGACCGCTATTGACAACTCATGCCCGGCGGCCTGCCATGCTGCCAGCGTCCGCACCGCCTGCTCCAACATCCATTGGGTGACCTGCCGGATGCGCCCGGTGCTTTCGGCAAAGGGGATGAATTCGCTCGGCGGCAGCCAGCCGCGCTGCGGATGCTCCCAGCGCACCAGCGCCTCTACACCGGACAAGCGGCCATCGAGCGCCGAGACCTTGGGCTGCAGGAACTGGCGCAACTGACCCTGCTCAATCGCCTCCTGCAAGTCCGACAGCAAGCTCAGATGCGCCAAGCGGGACGCTTCCAGATTCGGGTTGTACAGCGACATCGGCAGGCGATAGCGCTTGGCCTCGAACATGGCTTGCTCGGCATGCCGCAGCAGCGACTCGCAAGTCTGCGCGTGCTCCGGGTACAACGCCATGCCGACCGACACCGACAGATCCAGGCTGTGGCCCTGCCAGCTGTGCTTGTGCTGCACCGCCGACTGCACCTGATCGGCCAACTGGGCAGCCTCATCCGGCCGCTCCATCGGCACCAGGGCCACAAAGGTGCCGCCCGCCAGGCGTCCAAAGCTGGCCTTGGCCTTCAGCATGCCGGCCAACTTGCTGGCCGCGCTGACCAAGAGCGCATCACCAGCATCAAAGCCCAACACGCTGTTGACCGTTTTCAAGCGATCAACGTCCATGCACATCAGCACGGCCAAGCCTTGTTGCGCAGCCAATTTCTTCAGCAGCCCATCGCCATCCAAAATGAAACGTGAGCGCAAGGGCAGGCCGGTCAGCATGTCCACATTGGCCATGCGCAGCAATTGCTGCTCGCGTTCGCCCACCGCTTCGGCCAGCGTGTTCATGGCCAGCGACAACTGCCCCACCTCGTCATGGCTGCGGACCGGGATGCGGTGGCCGTACTGGCCGGCCGCAATCTCGCGCGCGCCGGCCTCGGTCAGCGACAAGGGCCGCACGATGCTGCGCGCCACCGCCCAAGCCAGCGCACCGCCCACACCCAAGGCGACCAGACACAAGACAAGCACGGTGTTGCGATCCCGCCCGATCTGCCCCCGCAAGCCCTCCGCCTGCTTCAGCGATGCCACCTGCTCCAAGCTGGTCAAGCTGCGAATGCCGTCAATCAACAGGCTCAGCGCCTCCTCGGTACGGCCGCCCAACATCGCGCGTGCGTCCTGGTGCTGCTCGGCCTCGATCAGATCGACCGTCTGGTCATAGCGTTCGCGGAATTGTTTCAACCGCTGCTGCACATTGACCAAGGCCTCGCGGCGCTCACCCTCCGGCAGGCGCTGGTCGAGCAAGCGCATGGCAGCGTCCAACTGCCGGTTGGCGGCATCGATCTCGGTATAGGCCAGCACGCGGGTTTCGCGCTCGGTACTGATCAGCACCAACAACTTGCGGGCCGCGTCCTCGGCATTGGCACTGACGTCGTTGATGCTTTCCAGCGTCTCGGCCTGCTCCCCCACCACGCGGGTAAAGGCGCGGGAAAAGGCGTCCAGGCGCAGCATCGTCAGCGAGGCAAGCACCAGCAAGGACACCATCAGCACGCCAAATGCCAAGCCCAAGCGCGTACCTATGCGCTTACCAAAGCGGACTCGCGTTTCTTTCAAGGCCATGGATATGGGGAATGTAAAAAGGCGCCAGCGCACAAGGCGGCGGCGCAAGCGGCCATCTTAGCCAGCTTGATGCGGGACTGTCTGCCGAGATTGCCGGGAGTTTTCAGCTCGTCTTCGCCCAACACTTCAGCATCAACTGGGCGCCGGCCAGATTGGTGGCGCAGGGCACGTTGTGGACGTCGCAAGCCCGCACCAGGGCATTGATGTCAGGCTCATGCGGTTGCGGCGTCATCGGATCGCGCAAAAAGATCACCGCATCAACTTGCCCCACGGCCAGCCGAGCACCAATCTGCAGGTCGCCACCCAGCGGGCCACTGAGCATGCGTTCAATTTCCAGCCCCAGTTCTTCATGCAGCCGCCGACCGGTGGTGCCGGTCGCCATCAAGGTGCAAGTTTTCAAAAAGGGCAAAAAACCAGCGGCCAGGGCCACCATCTCGTTCTTCTTGCCATCGTGGGCGATCAGCGCAATTTTCATCCCCGCCATCTTAAAGACTGGCGGTTACAGCAGGGCGTCAAGCTGCGGCAGCCTCACGAACGAAGCCGGCCGAGGCCCGCATCAGCTGGCGCGTGTAATCAGCCTGCAGCCGCTGCGCGACCAGATCGCTGGCGCTCAGCGTCTCCACCTCGCGCCCGGCCTGCATCACCACCAAGCGCTCGCACAAATGCGTGACCACCGCCAGGTCGTGGCTGACCATCAAAAAACTCAGGCCGCGCTCGCGCCGCAAGGCTTCCAACAGATTCAAGACCTCGGCCTGCACCGAGGCATCGAGCGCCGAGGTCGGCTCATCGAGCAGCAAGACTTGCGGCTCCAAAATCAAGGCGCGCGCAATCGCCACCCGTTGCCGCTGGCCTCCGGAAAGCTGATGAGGGTAGCGAAAGCGAAAGCCCTGCCCCAGCCCCACCGCGTCCAGCACCGCTTCGATGCGCCGTTCGGCATCACCAAGCTTGTGAATGGCCAAGGGCTCCGCCAGCATGCTGTCCACCGTTTGGCGCGGATGCAGGGAGCCGTAGGGATCTTGGAACACCATCTGTACGCGGCGGCGGAATTCGCGGCTGCCGGCTTCGGGCAATGTCCCCAGAGCTCCTTCGCTTGCGAGCAAACGCACGGTACCCGCCGCGCGCGGCACCAAGCCACAAATGGCCCGCAGAATCGTCGACTTGCCCGAGCCCGATTCCCCCACCAGGCCCAGGCTTTCGCCGGGCTCCAAGCGCAGGCTTAGGCCGTGAATAGCGGTGAATTCACCAAAGCGGACCCGCAGCCCCTCGATGCTCAAACCCATGCGATATGACTCGCTCATGCAGCCCCCTTCCAGGCCTCTTGCCGCTGCAAGGTCGGCAGCGGGTGGCGCGGCTCCTGCAAGCGCGGCAGGCAATTCAACAAGCCTTGGGTATAGGGGTGCTGCGCCTCATGCAGACGGCTGGCGGCAATCTCTTCGACCACCCGACCGGCATACATGACCAGGATGCGGTCGCAAAAAGTCGAGACCAGGCGCAGATCATGCGAGATGAAGATCAGCCCCATGCCGCGCTGACTCACCAGCTTGTCGAGAATGCCCAGCACCTGCAGTTGCACCGTCACGTCCAGCGCCGAGGTGGGCTCGTCCGCGATCAAGAGCTGCGGCTCGGCAATCAGCATCATGGCCATCATGACCCGCTGGCCCATGCCGCCCGAGACCTCATGCGGGTAGAGGCGGCTGACGCGCGCCGGGTCCTCGATGGCAACATCGCTCAAGGCCCGCAAGACCCGCGCCTGCACCTCGGCCCGGCTGTAGCTGTGGTGGGCCAGCAAGGTCTCGGCGATCTGTTCACCAATGCGCATGACCGGATTGAGCGAGTACTTCGGGTCCTGCAAGACCATTGCAATGCGTTGCCCTCGCAGCGCGCGGCGCTCGGCCGGCTTGCAGCGCAGCAGATCGATGCCCTCAAAGCTCAGACGGTCGGCACTGATACGGGCCTCCGGGGCCGACAAGCCCATGATGGCCCGGCCGGTCTGCGACTTGCCCGAACCCGACTCGCCCACAATGCCCAGCCGCTCGCGCCCCAAGGTGAAGGACACGCCGCGCACCACCTCATTGACGCCGCCATCGCGCAGCGGAAAGGCCACGCGCAAGTTGTCTACGCTCAACATCGCTGCTTCACTCATCATTCACCCGCCTTGGGGTCGAGCGCATCGCGCAGGCCGTCGCCGAGCAGATTGAAGGCCAGGCTGACGATGAAGATGGCAAGACCTGGCCCCGCGGCCACCCACCATTGGTCCAAGACATATTGGCGGCCGGCCGCGATCATGGCGCCCCACTCCGGCATCGGCGGCTGCGCGCCCAGGCCCAGAAAGCCCAGGCCGGCGGCGGTCAAGATAATGCCGGCCATGTCCAGCGTGACCCGCACGATCACCGAAGGCAGGCACAGCGGCATGATGTGGCGCCAAACGATGCGCGCCTTGGAGGCTCCCATCAGCTGCACCGCTGAGATGAAGTCGGCATGGCGAATGCTCAGCGTCTCGGCCCGAGCAATCCGCGCATAAGGCGGCCAGGAGGTGATGGCGATGGCCAGCACCGCGTTCTCGATGCCTGGGCCCAATGCGGCAACAAAAGCCAGTGCCAGGATCAAGCGCGGGAAAGCCAGAAAGATATCGGTCACGCGCATCAAGACGGCATCCGCCCAGCCGCCCAGAAAGCCCGCCATCGTGCCGACCAATAAACCGATCGGCGCGGCCAGCAAGGCCACCAAGGTGACCACAAACAAGGTGATGCGCGAGCCATGCAAAAGGCGCGACAAGATGTCGCGGCCCTGGTCATCGGTGCCCAGCCAATGCGCGCTGGAGGGCGGCAACAAGCGGCTGCTCATCAGGTCCCCCACGTCGGGTCGGTAGGGCGCCAGCCAAGGTGCCAGCGCGGCCACCAGGGCCAAGCCCAGGATGATGAACAAGCCCAGCAGTGCCAAGCGGTTGCGCGCAAACGCGCACCAGCCGGCATAGGCCCGCCCCAGCGCGGCTTGGCGCCGCGAGGCCGGGCGCTCACTCATCAGCCAGTCTTTCAAGCCCGGCACAGCTTTGCTTTCCATCGTGGTCTTCATCGTGTGCGCGGATCCAGCAGTCGGTACAGCAGGTCGGACAAGAGGTTCAGCGCGATAAAGACCGAGCCCACCACCAGCGTGCCGCCCAGCACGGCATTCATATCGGCGTTCTGCAAAGAGTTGGTGATGTAAAGCCCCAGGCCTGGCCAGGCGAACACCGTCTCGGTCAACACCGAGCCCTCCAGCAGGCCGGCATAGCTGAGCGCAACCACGGTCACCAAAGGCACGGCCGCATTGCGCAAGGCATGGGCCCAGATGATGCGAGCCTCACTCAAACCCTTGGCGCGCGCGGCCACGATGTACTCCTGGCTCAGCTCCTTCAGCATGAAGCTGCGCGTCATGCGGCTGATATAGGCCATGGAAAAGTAGCCCAGCAAGCTTGCAGGCAGGGCCAAGTGCGCCAGCGCGCTACGCATGGCCTGCCATTCACCGGCCAGCGCCGCGTCCACCAGCAACAAGCCGCTGCGCGTCGGCACGCTGTAGGCGAAACCAATGCCGATGCGGCCCGGGCCGCCGACCCAGTCCAGCTTGGCATAAAAGATCACCAGCCCCATCAGGCCGAGCCAGAAGATCGGCACCGAATAACCAACCAGACCCATCACCCGCACCAGCTGATCGGCCAGGCGGCCGCGCCGCACCGCGGCCCAGACACCGAGCGGAATGCCCAGCGAGGCCCCGATCACGATGCCGACCGTGGCCAACTCCAGCGTGGCCGGAAACACACGGGCGATGTCGTCCAGCACCGGCCGCCCGGTCAACACCGAACTGCCAAATTCGCCGCGCAGCACCTTGCCCACATAGTCGCCAAACTGGCGCCACAGCGGCTGGTTCAGGCCCATGGCTTCGCGCATCTGCGCCATTTGATCCTCGGTGGCGCGGTCGCCCAACACGGCCAGCACCGGGTCCACCGGCACCACCCGGCCGATGAAAAATGTCACCGCCAGCAGGCCCAGATAGGTCAGCAACACCACCGGGATAAAACGCAGCGCGGCGGCGGCGAGGCCCTGCCAATGAGAGGTCTTGCTTGTGCTCATGCCTTGCTCACCGGCGCCATCAAGGTCGTGTCCGAAGTCGGCCCGATGCGAAAGCCCTGCACCTGCCGGCGCACGCCGGCCACCTGGGTTTGCTGATAAATCATCACAAAGGGACTGCTGCGCCGAAACTCGGCCTGCAAGGCCTCATACATCTGAATGCGGCGCTGCGGGTCTTGCTCCAGCACGGCGGCATCGCTCTGGCGGGTCAGTTCGGGAATCTCCCAGCTATTGCGCCAACTCAACGGCCGGTTCTTGGCGTCGTCGCGGTTGTCGGGGTTGCGGGTGAAGGTGTCGGCATTGGTGTGCGGGTCCCAATAATCGCAACCCCAGTCACCGATGAAGAGTTCATGGCGACGATTGCGGTACTTGGTCAGCACCTGCTTGCCATCACCGGGGATGATCTCGATCTGTATGCCTGCGCGTGCGGCGGTCTGCTGAATCGCCTCGGCAATGCCCTGCACCGGCTGCACCGTGCGCACATCCATGCTGATCTTGAAGCCCTGCGCCAGCCCGGCTTTGGCCAGCAGCGCGCGTGCGCGCTCCACATCCAATCGGAAGGGCTGCTCCTTGCTGGCTCCGAGCAGGCCCAGCGGCAGAAAGTTCTGATGCGGCACGCCAATGCCCTTGATCAAGGTGGCGCCGATGGCCTCGTAATCGACCAGCCACTTGAAGGCCTCGCGCACCTCGGGCTTGGCCAGCAAGGGATGGCGCTGGTTCAGGCCCAGGTAATAGAGCGAGCCCTTGGGCGTCTGCGTCAACTGGATGTTCGGGCTCTGGGCCAGCGCCAGCAAGTCCTGCGGCGCCAGATTGCGGGCAATATCGACATCGCCTTTTTCCAGCAGCAGGCGCTGGGTCGCGGCCTCCTTCACATGGCGGTAGATGACCCGGGCCAGGCTTGGCTTTGTCCCATGGAATTGTTCGTTACGCTCCAGCACCAAAATCTCATTGGCACGCCAGTCGCGCAAGGTCCAAGGGCCGGAACCCGCATGATTGAGCTTCAGCCAGGCCGCGCCCCAGTCCTCACCCTGGGCCTTGGACAAAAGCAATCGCTTGTCCACCACCGAGGCCACCGTGGCGGTCAGGCAGTTCAGCACAAAGCTGGGCGCAAAGGGTTTGGCAATTTGCAACTGCAAGGACAGCGGGCCGGTTTGGCGCACCCGCTCGCCCACATTCGTTTTGCTCAAACCAAGTTGGGTCAGGATGAAGGCTGGCGCCTTGTCCATACGCACCGCACGCTGCCAGGAGAACACCACGTCCTCAGCCGTCAAAGCATTGCCGGAGGCAAAACGCAGCCCTGGCTTGAGCACGAAGTTGAAGACCAGGCCGTCCTCTGACACCTGCCAGCTTTCGGCCAACACCCCGAAAACCTGGCCCGGCGCGTCCAGATTCAGTCCCACCAGGCGCTCATAAGTATTCCCCAGCACCTCGCCACCCGAGACCTCAAAAGAGGCGGCCGGGTCCAGGGTGATGATGTCGTCGAAGGCGAAGGCCTGAACCAGCGTGTCCTTGGGCGTGCCCACGTGGCTGCATCCGGCCCAGGCGCCCAGGCCCAGCAAAGCTGTGCTGGCAAGCAGGGCGCGGCGGTTGGGGTCTTGTGCGGGCATGGACGGGAGAGGTGGCGGGGAGGATGGAATTGAAACGCCCGCATTGTGCTGCAAGCGCAAGCCGGGCTCTCTTTTTGCGAACCCCTGTTCAGCAGGGCTCAACCCCGCCGGGGTCAGGTGTGAACCCGCCGGACCGAGGGATTCGCCGGCGCCGCGGCAAGCCGAGCTACATGCTCGAGATCAGGCATCGCCACTCATCAGGGCTGTTCAAGAAGATGTGACACCACCTCCGCACCGATCAGCATCGTCAGCGGTGCGGGCCGGTGCAGCAAGAAGCCTTGCGAGAAATCGACGCCGATCTCGCGCAAACGCTGCAGCACCGCCGGGTTGTCCACGTACTCGGCCACGGTTTGCATGCCCACCACCTGGGCCACATCGACAAAGCAGCGTACGGCAGCCTCATCCAGCGGATCGCTGACCAGGTCACGCACGAACTGACCGTCAATCTTCAGGTAGTCGACCTGCAGATTCTTCAAATAGCCAAATGAGGACGCGCCGGCACCAAAGTCGTCCAAGGCTCCTCGCACGCCGAGTGCGCGGGCCTGCTCGATGAACAGGGCCGCATCGGCCAAGCTGGTGATGGCCGCGGTTTCGGTGATCTCCAGGCACAGGCGGCCGCAAAGTTCCGGGCCAGCCTCGCGCAAGGCCTCCAGCGCCCAGCGATGGAAGGCCCGGTCGCCAATCGACTGCCCAGACAAATTGACGCTGAGCATCTCGACCTCATGCAAACGCGGCTCGGCGCGCATCCAGTCCAACACCCGGCTCAGCACCCAGCGGTCAATGCGGGTGGCGAGGTTGAAACGTTCGGCCGCTGGCAAAAATGCCCCCGGCAAAATCATCGCGCCATCGGCGTCCACCATGCGCAGCAAGACCTCGGCATGCAAACCCCGTGCAGGCGCTTCGTTCTCGCCCTGCAACTGCATGGTTTCGATGCGCTGCGCGAACAGCACAAACAAGTCTTCGTCCAAGGCGCTTTCGATGCGGGAGGTCCACTTCATCTCACCATGCCGTGCATGCATGGCCTGGTCGGTGTCGAACCAGGTGTGCACCCGGTTGCGCCCCGAGTCCTTGGCGGCATAACAGGCCGTATCAGCGGCCTGCAAAATCGCCGCCGTATTGGGCCAGCGCTTGTTGATGGGCACCAGGCCAATGCTGGCGCCAATACGGAAACGACGCTGGTCATGCACGAAGCGGAAGTCTTCCATGCGGTCACAGACCTGCTGCGCCACCCGCTGCGCCTGCGTCGGCGAGCAATGCTCCAGCAGCGCCGCAAACTCATCACCGCCCAAGCGAGCCAAGGTGTCGCGCGTGCGCACCGCCTCACCCAAGATGCGGGCCACCTGCTGCAGCAGCTGATCGCCCACCGCATGGCCGCAGGCATCGTTGACCAGCTTGAACTGGTCCAGATCGATGTAGAGCAGCGCATGTTGGCTGCGGTCGCCCTGCGCCTGTTCCAACACCCGACGCAGGCGCAATTCAAATTCGCCACGGTTGATCAAACCGGTCAGCGGGTCATGGGTGGCCCGGTAGGTCATCTCACCACTGAGGCGGCGCTGCTCGGTCACATCATGGAAGACCAACACCACGCCAAACACCTCGCCGCGCTCATTGCGGATCGGCGCCACCGAATCCTGCACGCCGTATTCCTGGCCTTCTCGGGAGATGAGCAGGCTATGGCGCGCCTGCGCCACCGTCTTGCCCTCGGCCAGACAGAGCTGCACCAGGTTTTCAGCCGGTGCGCGGCTGTGTTCATCGATGACGTGAAACACTTGCTCCAGCGGCCTGCCCCGGGCCTCATCGGCGCCCCAGCCGGTCAACCGTTCGGCGGTGGGATTCATCCAGACCACCTGCCCGGTCGCGTCGGTGGTGATGACCGCATCGCCAATGGAGCGCAGCGTTACCAACAGCAGCTCATGTTGCTCCGCCAACACGGCGCTCATGCGCGCCGCCATCTCCTCGGCCAGTTGGCGAATTTGGGTCAGATCCCAATTGGCCCCGACCATGCGCAAGGGGCGACCCTGCGCGTCGGACACCAGCCGCGCCGAGCCGCGCAGATGGTGGACGCTGCCATCCGGCCAGATCACCCGGAACTCCGTGTCAAAAGGCTTCAAGCCCTTGATGGCTTGTTGTACCTCTCGGTCGGCGCGCTGCAGATCATCGGGATGCAGGCAGGCCGCCCAACTGCCGTAGCTCATAGCTTCAGTGCGGGGCTCCATCCCGTAAAGGCGATGCATCCACGCATCCCAGACCAACGCTCCGCTGTGCAAATCAAGTTCCCAGATGCCGATATGGCCGCTGTCCAGGGCCATGTTGAGCCGGGCCTCGCTGGCCTGCAGCTTCTCTTGGGCACGCACCTGTTCGGTGATGTCTTCCACCGCGCCGACATGGCCGATCAACTCGCCGCCCTCACCGAGCACAGGCCGGCTGCGCGACAGAACATGGCGCAGGCCGCCCTGCGGCGACTGCACGCGGAACTCCTTTTCAAAGTCGCGCTGCGCGCGCGCGCAGTCCAGCCAATGCTTGAACACGCCGGGCTGGTCTTGCGGATGAATCGTCTGCGACCAGCCCTGCCCCAGGCTTTGCGCCAGGCTCAAGCCAAAGATCTCTTGCCAGCGCGGGTTGGTGTAGGTGCAAGCACCGCTGGTATTGGTATGGAAAACGCCGATGGGCGCGGCCTCACTGAGGGTGCGAAACCAGGCCTCGCGCTCGGCCAGTTCGGCGGCCAGGCGCAACTCTGTCAGCACACCGCGGCGCAGTTCCAAGGCATGCACCACGGCATCGGCCAAATGGATCAAGACCTCGCGCTGGTTGTCGGTCAGACGCCGCGGCTGGGTGTCCATCACGCACAAGGTACCGACCGCTTCGCCATCCCGCAGGCGCAAAGTGGCCCCGGCATAAAACCGCAAGCCCACCGTCCCACGGACCGCGGGCGAGTCGCGGAAACGAGGGTCGAGCCGAGCATCCTCGACTTCAAACACGGCGCCCGCCACGATGGCGTGGGAACAAAAAGCTTCATCGCGGGGCAGCTCGTCCAAGCCCTCCAGGCCCACGCCCGCCTTGAACCAGACCCTGTCCGCATCAACCAGGCCAATGCGCGCGATCGGCGCACCGCAAGCCAATGCGGCAGCCTGCACCAAGGCGTCGAATTCGGGCTCAGGATGGGTGTCCAGTACCCGCAAACGGCGCAAGGCGCTCAGTCGTTCAGCTTCGCGATCGGGCACTGGTGCTGCCGGCATCTTCAACTCCCAAGAGCGCATAGCACGCGGTTTCAACGGCATATTGTCCGTAGGCGCCACTGTTTTTCTACCCGTATTCGCCCCAAGGCCTGCCGGCGCATGCCTCGCCGGAGGAACACAGGGAATACGCGCAGACAGGCCCGTAAGTCGCGCAGGATCGCCGGCAGCTGGCGATGACTTTTGTCACCGTGAGCCATGGCCGGCGATCATGTGAGCAGGCAGCGCAACACCGCCTTGCGCCGCCGCACCTTCAGCAACCCGTCCGTCCCGAATTGAGCCCGATGAAATCAGCCCTTGCCTTCAAAGCAACCCCCTTGCCCGCCGCCCTGATCTCCGCTTTGCTGTACTGCGCCGGCGCGCAGGCCGCTGCCCCGGCCCTGCCGGAAGCCATCAAGACGCCGGCCGGACAGGTTCAGACCTTGGAATTGCAGGCCTATGGCGTTCAGATCTATGAATGCATGGCCAACAAGGACGATGCAAGCCGCTTTGAGTGGAGTTTCAAGGGACCGGAGGCCGAGTTGTTCGACGACAGCGGCCGTAGCGTCGGCAAGCATTACGGAGGCCCGAGCTGGGAGTCCAAGGACGGCAGCAAGGTGATCGGCGAAGTGAAGGGACGCGACAACGGGCCCGACGCCAACGCCATCCCCTGGTTGCTGCTGGCCGCCAAGTCGAACAGCGGCACGGGCGTGTTCGCGCAGACCCAGAGCATCCAGCGCATCAGCACCAGCGGCGGCAAGGCTCCGGCCGGCGGCTGCACGCAGGCCCAGGCAGGCCAAGTCGCCCGCATCGCCTACAAGGCGGTCTACCTGTTCAACTCGGCCAAGCCCTGAGTTGAATCGCCGGGTGCGCGAGGCTCATCAGGGCCTCGCGCACCCGGTGGCCGATCAAGGTTTCAGCGGCAGATGCCCGACGCCCAGATTCATCGCGTTGAGCAGATCGCCGTTGTCCTGGCTAAGTTCCCAGGCGAACAGGCCGGCTAGACCGTTCTTGCGCACGTACTCGCCCTTCAACAACACAGCGCGCGGGTCGTCGTAGCCCATCCACAGCTTGTGTTGGGGGTGAAACAAATTCCAGGCCTGCGTCTGGGCATCAAACAGCGGCTTGTAGCCGTTCAGGCCCCGGCCCTTGGGGCCTAAATAGCGGGCGGCGATGTCCCGATAACCGGCCGAACCATCGGCGCCGGGGTAAGCACCCGACTTCGCCGCGCCCGTCACCGGCTTGTCCACCCCCATGAAACCGCGCCCATACATGGCCACGCCCGCCACCATCTTGGCGCGCGGCACGCCGGCGTCGTCGAGGTTTTTGACGGAACGCTCAATGCTGTCATCGGCCTCGGGCGCGGAACTGCGCAGCGTGCTGTGATTGCCTGCCACCGTAGACCAGCTGCCATAGAAGTCATAAGTCATCATGAAGACCAGATCCAGCGCCTCGGCCGCGCGCTTGAAGTTGATGCGTTTGACGACGGCTTGCGTGGTGTTGACGGCGGTGGTCACCAGATAGGGACGGCCGGTCTCGGCGGTGAGCCTATCAAGCGCGCGACGCAAGTCATGCATCAGGTCTGCATAACCCTGACCATCGGCAGCACTGCCGAGCTGCACGCCATTGGAGGCGCCGTTATCGCCGGGGTGTTCCCAGTCAATGTCGATGCCATCAAAGCCTGGGTGATCACGCAGAAACTGAGCCGCCGAGGCGGCGAACACCGCCCGCCGCGCCGGATCATTGGCCAAGTGGAAGAAGCCGTCCGAGCCGCCCCAGCCGCCCACCGAGGCCAACACCTGCACATGCGGCTCGCGCGCCTTCAGCCGGGCAAAGGCGGCATCAAAGCGCTTTTCCACCCCGGCGCTGGTCAGTTGGTAGTCCTGCTTGCCCTCGCACTTGGCGGCATCCTTGGGCAGTTGGCCGGGGCCACACAGGCGCAAGAAGGCGTAGAGCAGATGGGTCACGCTGCCGGGCTGGATGCGGTCAACCACCGCGGTGCTTTCCCACATCGGCACATAGACCCCCACCACCTTGGCGCTGCTGCGCTCAAAGGCCATCGGCTTGGCGCCGAAGAGCATGGCGGAGTCCTTGGGCACGGCTGAGGGGGCGGGTTCAGCCGCCCACGCGGTCGGCATTGCGGGCAGGCCCAGGCTGAGGGCGAGAACAAGGGCTGAGGTCTTCAAACGGCTACTCCTGAAAGATGGCGCTAGCCTATCACCACAAGAGATGCCAATCTGATACCAATTCTCAAGTTCGGCTTAAGACCCGGGCGCAACTCGCCCGAGCTTGACTCAAAGTCAAGGCGCCAAGTCGGCGCGGATCTGCAACTCGCGGCTGCGCTGCCCTTCGGCGTCGCGGCTGCTGATGACGCCGCGCTCGGGCGTGCGGACACTGGCGCCGCTACGCGCCACCGTGACCCATTCACCCAAGGGCGCGGCCACGGTGCTGACGACGGTGGTCTGCGCACTGCCGCCTTGTCCGCCTTGTACGGCTTGCGCATTCATGACGGGGGCCTGGGCCCGCACCTCCAAGCGCACCGGCGCTTGCCCGCCCGGCCACTGGGGCGTGACGGTGAACTCCTGCGTTTGCTCGGCAAAACCACTGCGCGGCACCGCCCAGGCCTTGGCCGCGCCTTGCGTCGGCGGGGCACCACCCGGCTGAGCGTCGATCTGGATGCCGACATCCACCCATTGCATCGGTACTTTTTCGGTGAACTGCACCGAGCCCGGGTGGCCGTTCAGCACCAGCAGGCGCTGCACCCGGCTGGCGCTATCGTCCTGTCGCTGGGTGCTGAGGCTGGCCCCACCTCGCGGCGACACCGAACCGGCCGTGCCCAGCACTACCGCGCCCTCGCGGACCCCGCTCATGACGGCGCCGCTGACTTGGATGTCGACCCAGCGCAACTCGATCAAAAAATTCTTGGCCGGCAAGCCGCTGGCTTTGGTACTCGTCTGCGCCCAGGCCTCACCCGGGCCGCCCCAAGCCAAAGCCAGGCTCAAACCAAGACCGGCCAGAACAGCCCCGCAGGAGCCCGACTTGAAGGGGAGTGTGCTTCGCATAGCGGCCAGCATACGCCCTAGGCCCCTGCCCCGTCACGCTGAATTGACGCCACTTGGGGCGCGCCAAGGCCGCAGCGGCCACAGCAGGTTCAAGGCCAAGCCACTCAGCACCAAGGCGGCGGCAATCAGCTTCCAGGCCGGCAGACTCTCACCCAGCACCAGCGCTGCCGTGCTCATGCCAAACACCGGCACCAGCAAGGCCATCGGCACCACGGTGGCTGGCGCGTGGCGAGCCAATAGCCAACCCCAGGCGGCATAGCCAAACAAGGTGTTGCCGACGGCTTGCCACAAAACGGCGGCCCAGGTCCCTGCATCTGCCCGGGCCAGGCCAGCCGCCATCGCTTGCGGCCCCTCCACCAGCAGCGACAAGAGCAGCAAGGGTGGCACCGCGAACACGCTGGTCCAAACCATATAGGCCAGCATATTGACCCGTCCGGCCCGCTTACCCAAGATATTGGCGCAGGCCCAGCTGAAGGCGGCGACCAGAATCATCAGCAGGCCCAGTGGTGTGGCGCTGCCATCGGTGTGGCTGGCGATCAAGGCGATTCCGCTGGCCGCCAACAGCAGCGCCAACCATTGATAGCCCTGCACGCCCTCTTTGTTCAGGCGCATCGACAGCATCAGCGTGAAAAACACCTGGGTCTGAATCACCAAGGACGCCAGTCCGGGCGAGATCGCCGCATTCGGCCCGCGCATGGCCAAGAATAAAAGTCCAAATTGGCCGACACCGATCAAGAGTCCATACTTGGCCAGATTGCGCCAAGGAAGATCGGGCTTCTTCAAAAAGAAGATCGCCGGCAGCACCGCGAAAGAAAAACGCAGCGTGGCGAACAGCAAGGGCGGCAAGGCATTCAGCCCCAGCCGTATGACGACGAAATTGCTGCCCCATATCGCCACCACGGCCAAGGCGAGCAAGAAATGCTTGAAGGGAAGGCGTGCGCCGTGACTCATGGCCGAAGAACTCATCGCTGATGCTGAAAGGGCGAACGCAGACTAACAGCTTGTTTGATCGGCCGCCGAAGCAAGGTTTGGAAAGCCCCGACAAAGCCACGAGAGTCGGGCGCAGTGCGCCCAAATCGGCAGGCTGCGCCGGTTCTGACCTCAGCCGCAGGCGTCAAGCCGCAGCGCTGTCGCTGTGATGCTGCGGTGCCACGCGCGGGATGAGGAGCCGGAACTGGGCGCCCTGGCCCGGCTCGCTGCTGACGCTGAGGCTGCCACCCAGCACCGCCTGCACAATGTTGTAGCAAATATGCAGACCTAGGCCGCTGCCGCCCTGGCCCAGGCGCGTGGTGAAAAAGGGCTCGAACACATGGTTCAGATGGCGAGCTGCGATGCCCTTGCCGTTGTCGCTGAACAGCAGCTCGACCTGCTCGCCATCCACGGCCCTGACCGCCAGACTCATCTGACCGTTCTTGCGCCCTTCAAAACCATGCAGCATGGCATTGAGGATCAAATTGCTGATCACCTGGCCCAGCGGGCCGGGGTAGCTGTCCATCAGCAGGCCTGCCGGCACGTCCAGACTCAAGCTGTGCTCGGCCTGGCGGATGCGCGCGCCCAAGGTCAGCGCAACCTCGCCACAAAAGCCCTGTAAATCAAAGCAACGCCGCTGCTCGGATGTTTGGTCCGCGGCCACCTGTTTGAAGCTCTGCACCAGCCCAGCAGCTTGCCCCAGGCTGCGCACCAGCAGGTCACCCGAGGTCTCGGTGGCTTCGCAGAAGGCGCTCAGATCAGAGCGCCTGATTTGGCCGCCCTCCACCCGCTGGGCAAACTCGCGGCTGCTGTCGCGCAGCGTGCTGGCAATCAGCACGCTATTGCCGATGGGGGTGTTGAGTTCATGGGCCACGCCGGCCACCAAGGAGCCCAGCGCGGCCAGCTTCTCTTGCTCGACCAGCTTGCGCTGGGAGGCCTCCAGGCTCACATAGGCGCGTGCGTTCTCCAGCGCCACGGCCGCATAAGCCCCCAGTGTGCGCAAGATGTCGAGGTCATGCGCGTCGTAGGCGTCCTCCTGCATGCTCAGCGCCGAGATCACCCCGATCACCTTGCCCTTGATCAGCAAGGGCACATAAATGCCGCTGCGGGGGTCGCGCGGATGCTCTGGGATCACCAAGCGCAGCCCTTGCTGAGACCGCATCTGGCTGTCCACCAGGCGGGTGTCGTGGCTGAAGCTGGAGATCAGCAGTTCGCGCCCCGAGTGCACGCACTGCGCCGACGGCTGCTCGGGCGCATCCAGGCTGCGCTGATAGGCGGCCACCGGCTTGCCGGCCGCGAACACATGGTCAAAGTTCACCGTGCGCGCGCTCCAGTCCACCAACCCGACACCGAACACCTCGGCGTCGATCAACTGCTGCAAGTGATGATGCAGTTTGCCCACAACGGTGGCGATATCCAGGCTGCTGCCGAGCTCTCGCCCCATTTCACTGAGTTCGGCGATATCACTCCGGGCCCGCTCGGTCTGCTCGACCTGGCTTTGCAACTCGCCCTGTTTGTTCAGCAAGTCCTCGGTACGCTTGGCGACCATGCCTTCCAGCCTCAGCCGCGTCTGTCTAAGACTGGCAGTACGCCAACGATAGCCGGCCGCCAGGGCAAGCAAGGCGAGCCCCAAAGCACCCAGCCTGGCCCACCACGTCCCCCACCAAGGGGGCAGCACGAGCACCTCCAGGCTCAGCGCTTGCGCATCGTCACGCCCCCAAGCGCCATCCGGGTTGGCCGCCTTGACGCGCAAGGTGTAGTGGCCAGGATCCAGATTGGTATAGGTGGCCACGTTCTCGCCGGCCTGGCCCTGCACCCAGTCCGGATCAAAGCCCTGCAGTTGCCAGGCATAACGATTCAGCTCATGGCGGTCGAAATGCAAGGCCGAGAACTCGAAGCTAACCATGCTTTCACGGTGACTGAGCCGGATCTTGCGGGCGCTTTGCAACTGCCCCTGCACGCCCAAGTCGGCCAATTGGAGCGCCGGCCTTGATGAGGTCGGCCTGGCCGTGGCCCCCGCCTGCGCGCCCTGATTGGCGCTAGGCGAATTGGCCGCTTGCCCAAGAGGCCGATTGAAGATTCGCAGGCCGGACAGCAGCACGGTCGGCGCTTGCATGTTGTCGCGCAACAAGTCGGGGCGCACGCGCAAGAGGCCATTGCTGCCAAACAGCAGGCTGCCGTCACCGGCGCGGTCCACCGCGCCGAAGCCGAAGCCTGTGCCCACATGGCGGGCGCCGGACGGGAAAATGCGCACCCGCACGGCACGCTCGGGCCCCGTCCACTGCACTTGAATCAAACCAACCTGGCTGCCCAACCACAGTTGGCCGGCGTCGTCCTCCACCGCGACATTCATGCCGCTGCGCGGCAGACCCATGGGCTCCGCCCGAGCCTGCAACTCAAAGCCCGGCCCATCTCGCGACCCGTCTTTAGGCCCTTTCTGCACCAATTGGTAAAGCCCCCGGCCGGTGGCCGCCCAAATGCGCGCGTCACGCGCCTGCAGCAAATGCAACACATCGAGTGGCGACTCGGGTCGCCCCTCGGCGGTCACCACGGGAATGGGCACAAAGCGCTCACGCGACTCATCCCAAAGGTGCAGGCCTTCCTTGCTGCCCGCCCAAATTCGGCCTTGCGCGTCTTGCAGCAAGGTATCAAAGGTCTCGTTGATCAGCCCGCTCCTCGGGTCCGCCACGCGAAAGGCTCGGCGCCGCCCCTGCGGATCAAAGCGGTACAGCCCGGCCGCCGAGCCGGCCCAAAGATTGCCCTGCTTGTCCTGCAAGACGGTGGCAATCGATGCGCCGCGCGGTGAGTCCCATGCCAAGTCCATGCGCTTGAAGCTGCGCGTTTGCGGGTCAAACAGCGTCAAGCCGGTTTCGCCACCCACCCATAGGCGGCCGCGCCCATCGGGAGCCAAGGCCTTGACGATGCGGTCCCCCACTTGTTCGGCCGTGAAGCGCTGCACCTGGCCGGTGGGCAAATGCACGCGGCTCAAGGCCTCCGAAAGACTGCCCACCCAGGCATGCTCGGCACCATCGCTCAGCACCGCCGACCCCGCGTTCGGTGGCAGGCCGTTCGGGTCATTGCTGCGCCGCTGGTAGGCGCTGAATCCGCGCGACTGCAGATCGGTCAAGCTGGCGCCCGAGCCCCATGTTCCCACCCACAGCACACCGCTGCGGTCCTGCAACAAACTGGCCAAGGAGTTGTTGGCCAAACTTTGCGGCCTAGCCAGGTCATTCAAGAATTGCTGCAGGCGCCCACTACGAGCCTGCCACCGCCACAAGCCCTGGTCATAGGCGCAGGCCACCCACATGTCGCCGTCGCTGTCGCGCAGCAGGCTGTAGGGTGTGGCGGTTCGCAAACGCGCCAGCTCGGGCAATTCAATTTCACGCAGGGCCGCCGGGTGTGCAGGGTCATCCCCGACCTGAACTTCCAACACCGCCACGCCCTTGAGCAGCAGCACCCAGAGGCGCTGTTGTGCGTCGAACATCAGATTGCGGCTGATGCGATCAAGCTGGGCCGGTGCGGCGCGGCCGGCCGCAAGGTCCAGCGCTGCGCCTTTGCGGCCGGCCGCATCCACATGCTGGACCTGGGTGCCATGCGAGTACCAAACACCGCCGCGGCCATCACTCAGCAGACTGCGCACCGGGCCGGCATCGCCCGGCTCCACGGCCGTGAAACGACGCTCGCGCCAGTCAAAGATCAGCAAGCGCGCCGCCGTGGCGACCCAGAAACTGCTGTCGTCGCGTGGTGCCATGCCGACCACCCGGCGCCGGTTTTTTGCCAAGTCCTCCGGCAAGGCCAGCCGTTCGATGCTCAAGCTGGCGAGGTCCAGGCGATCCAGCCCGCGGTCAGTCCCCACCCAAAGGGCACCGTTTTGTTCAAACAGGCTGTGCACCGTGGACGCCGACAGGCTATCGGGCTTGACCGGGTCATGGGCGAAAGTCAAAAACTGGCGGCCATCCCAACGGGCCAAGCCCTGTGTAGTGCCCAACCACATCAGGCCCGTGGCATCCTGATGCATGGCCACGACACTGCCATCCGGCAGCCCCTGTTGGCGGCCGACATGGCTGAACAGCAAAGACTGCTCGGCCTGCGCCCACACCAACGCCGGCCACCCCAGGCCCAGCAGGCAGACGAACAAGAGGCCGGCAAACCAATGCCGCCCAGTTTTGCGCATCAAGAGCGAGAGCGAGGGTGTCAATTCAACGCAGCGTCAGGCAGTGAGTTGCGTCAAAGGGTAAACGTTCGGCCGCGTTTAAGCCATAGGGGAAGACAAACCCTCTTGCCCCGGCGCGCCCGAAGTTCGGCGCGCCAGGTCTATGGCACTTCTTCAGTCGACCAAGGTGGTGCCACTCTGGGCCGTGCCGGGCGGTTCGATCAGGATGAAATGCGCCTCTTCACCGTCCGCCACCACGGGCCGATGCTCCACGCCCTTGGGCACGACAAACATCTCACCTGCTTTCAGGTGGACTTGCCGGTCACGCAATTCCAGCATCAAGCGGCCGCTCAACACCAGAAAGAGGTCATCCGATCCTTCATGCTTGTGCCAGGGGTAGCTACCGCGGCCCTTGGCCACCATCACCTCATGGCCATTGAAGTGCGCCACGCTGCGCGGTGACCAGGGGTCGGAGATGGTCGCCAAGGTGGCGTCCAGATTAACGGCTTGCATTGACATGTGGGCCTTGCTGTTTGATTCGATCGGCGGAATGCTCGACTCATCTTGAGGGCACGCCGGCAGGGCTGACCAAAGTCATGCCACCAAGCCCCTGCTTGGCCAAAGTCAGCACGGACGCTTCGCGCCTTAGGGCTGCGGCCGAAACGCGCTGACCGAGAGGGTGTAATGCGAATTGCCGTGCGCATTGAGTTGGCTGAACTCCGGCGTTCGGAACAGGGCCATCACCACCGCGCCGCGGGCCATGCGTTTGATCAGGGTCATGCCGAGCCCCTTACTGCTTGAGTGTCAACTCGTCGTGGATGCTGTGAGCCCCATCGGACGCCCGCGCGATCCGTATCGCCTCGTCTATCTGAGCCTGGGTGTTTAACACCCCAATCAAGCGCACATCACCCTTCAAGGTGATCACCGTGATGTCAAAGCCCTTGAGCGCTTCATCGCTCTGCAGGGCGGTCTTGACATGCTCGGTCACATCGATGTCTGAGACATTGACCGGGCCAGCAGCTGTGGGCGGAAGATCCGGCGCGGCCGCAATGCCGGTCTCCGGCGTCTTGCTGCATGCGCCCAGAGCCAGCGCTGCGGCCACGGCTATTGCGGAGAGGACGAGACTGGATCTTGAGCGAATGCAGTACATGGTGAGCCTTTCTTGGGATCAACTCAGGCCACGCTTGGCCCGAGCCCTGCTACAGCGTGCCAGCAGGCCACGCACGCGTCTGTGCGCTGGCGTACAAGCCGGCCGTCACTTTTTTTAGCTGCGACCAATCCCGCTTTTTGACCGTCTATCCCTGCGCTGCGCCGCTTGGGCGCATGCCGCGGGTCAGCGAGCTGAAGCCCACATAGAGTCGCGCCTTACTTTCCAACACGCTGCGCTCGACTCACCCACCATGAACACCCTCTCGATCTGGCCGCAAGGCGCCTTGAAGAACGCACTCAACCGCAGTGCAGCGGCCTTGCTGCTGAGCGGCCTGAGCCTTGCCTCGATGGCTCAAGCGCCCACGGCCCCGAAGGAGCAGATGATTGATATCGGCGGCCGCAAACTGCATGCCGTCCAAATGGGTCAGGGTGAAGCGACCGTGGTTTTTGAGTCGGGTTTCAGCATGGACCTGAGCGCCTGGCGCCGGGTGGCGCCGCAAGTGGCGTCGCGCGCCAAGGTCTTGGTCTATTCGCGTGCCGGCTATGGCCAGAGCGAGCCCAGCGCGGCCCCGGTCAGCTTGCAGCAAAGCGGCCGCGACCTGTCGGCGCTTTTGCAAGCCACCCAGCTGCCTCCGCCCTATGTGCTGGTCGGCCATTCTTACGGCGCGTTCTTGATCCGCGACTTTGCCAGCCGCCACCCGGAGCAGATCGCCGGCCTGGTGTTCGTGGACCCCGCGCATGAGCGCTACGACCAAGTGCTCAAGCCGCTGGACGCGCAGCGTCTGGCCGCTGAGCAAGCGCAGCTGGAACAAGGTGCGCCGGAAAAGTTCCGCGCCGACCTGCGCTACATCCAAAGCATCATGGACGCGGGCAAGCTGCCGGCCATCGACAACAAGGCTGAAGCCAGCCTGCCCGACGTCCCCGCCGTGGTGCTGACGTCCACCAAGCGCTATGCCAAGCCCGAAGTGCTCTTGCACACGCCGGCCGGCATGGCCGCCTGGCGCCAGCTGCACACCGAGTTCTTCAGCCAATTCAGCAATGGCGCCCATGTGCTGACGCCGGTCAGCGGCCACCACATTCAGTTCGATGAGCCTCAGCTGGTGGTCGCCGCCGTCGATCAAGTAATTCGGCTGGCGCAAGAACAGGCCCAGCGCCGCGCCATCGAAGCCGCCCGCGCCAAGCTCCATCAAGACTTGCAAGCCGCCGCCAGCGCGGCCGATCCGCAAGCGGCCGTGGACCTCGCCATTCGCGCACCTAGCCTCAGTGAAGCTGATGTCAACAATGCCGGCTATGCCATCTTGGGCAATGGCCAAGTGGCGCCGCGCGTGCAGTTGGCCGCATGGGTCTTGCGCGCCAATGCCCGGCTTTACGACAAGTCAGACAACGCCGCTGACAGCCACGGCGAAGTGCTGATGAAGCTCGGCCGCCATGCCGAGGCACAGGCCGAGTTCCGCCGCGCGCTGAGCTTGGGCGAAGCCGCTGGCCGCAGCCCCAGGGTGCTGGACAGCTACCGCAAGCACATGGCTGAGGCGCAGGCGGCGCATGAGACGCAGGCCGCGCAAGCAAAACCTTGATGCGAGCGCGCGCTCACGCCGGTCGATGCGCCGGCGCATTGGCAGTGTCGTGCGTGGCCGCGCTGTAGAAGCGCTGCAGCGATTCGGTCTGCTGCTGCAACTCCGCCAAGTCGGCGCGCAACTGGCTGGCCAACTCGGCATCGTCCAACTTGGCCAGATGGCGTTGCAAGCGTCGCTGGGTGGTCTGTATCTCGGACAAGCGGTGCCCCACTTGGTCGATCAGCGCGCCGCGCGGCACCGGCTTGGGAGCTTGACGCAGCTTTTGCACGTAACGCAGCACAAACTCGATGGTGGTCCAACTCAGGTTGTCAAAGATGCCGAAAGGCTCGACACCGGCATAGTGGTTGTTCACCGTCACCATCACATAGGCGATGTCGTCGGCCCAACTCGACACGCAGAGCATGCCGCCATAAGGCGCATCGTCCTGATCTAACAAGGTGCCATCGGCGCTATAGGCCAGCATCTGCGGCCAGTTGTGGATGGGCTTGCCCTGGTCCTCATGGTGGATGCGGTAATCGCTTTGAATCTGCACCGCGCAGGCCGGCCTCTCGAAGTTGATGCGTACGGCATAGCGGTTCGTCATCAACTGAGACAAGCTAGAACCACCGCCATAGCCGACATTCAGGCTGTTGGGCTGCGAGGTCGAGAAGCGAAACTGCGGCGAGGCGCTGTCGTGAACCGCAAACACATGCGGCACTTCCCAGCTGGTGGGGTCGCTGTAGACGGGCCGAGGCTCCATGGGCTCGAAGCCCGAGACTTGGGTGGCCCAGTCGTAGGTGTGTAAGCAAGGCAGAAACTCCACCCCCTGGTCGGCCTTGTACAAGGTGTCGATGACCATGCTGGCGGCGCTGCTGGTGCTCACGAAGGGCTCGTCGAAGCTGATCTGATGCACCACTTTCTTGCGCATCGGGAAATGGCCCTTGCGAAAGCGTGTCAGCGCGTCATTGAAACTGCCGTCCAGCAGGTGCTTGAAGTCAATGGGCCCGCTCTTGGGCAGTTCCAAGATTTCGATGAGTCGCTGAATTTCGTCTCGTTCCATCATGAAGCTCCCGCAAGGTGGGTACCCATCACGACCGCGATGGGCAGCAGCCAATGCTAGGCCTGAGGCTGAGCGCGTGTTTGAGCTACATCAGCCTTGGAGCAATGAAATCAACCGTTAGGGTGCACACCGAAGCGAGTCCTTGCTGAACCGCCAGAGTTCCGCTTCCGCCAATTAACGGCCTGGGCAAATCAAGCCGGGGATCGCACGAGACGGACGGCCAGTTTGCTGAGCTTGTCGACGTCAGCACGGGCCTCGCCCGTGGTCATCTGCACGGCCCAGCCATATCGAACAGACAAGCGATTGGCGTTTTCGTTGGTTCGACCTCGGGCGATATTGGCGTAGTCGTACTGGTTGACTTGCGCGGTGTCAATGCTGGCGGTGACCGACCAGTACCAGCCCACCGGTGCGGCAGGAAAGAGCACGCCCCCCGACCCGGCTCGCCCACCGGTCTGGCTGACCAGTCGCTTCAACTCCGCCACTCGAGGCAAGCGCCAACTCTGCCCGTCCGCCTTGGCGATGCCACTGGCCCAGGCCACAGCCTCGGCGCGCGTCATCAAAATGGGCGCACCCGCGCAGGTCTTGCCATTCCACGTCATGCCGGCCGCGCAGCGTTGCCAGACCTGCTGAGTGCCGCTGTCGAGCACGTTGCGGCCATCTGCCGACGGCACCCAGGTGGCGGGCGCTTCGGGCGGGGCTGCCCAGGCTGCAGGACTCGCCCAAACAGCGATTGCTGCTACTGCAACTCCGACAGCGCTCATCCAAGATGGGTTTAGGAGTTCCATGGGCGGACGGCAAAAAGCCAAGAAAGTGAACTTCAAATGTACGGCTTGATGCCCAAAAGGGCACGCTGACAGCCCAAGCTCCGGATCACCGAGTAGCCCGGGCCGGCCGAGGCACAGATAACCCTTACCCGCCTCCCAGATGGGCCAGCGGCACACCTCCGCCGGCTTTGACCTCACCGAGCGAAAAACTGGTGTGCACATCTTTGACGTTAGGTAGATTGAGCAGCACATCGATGGTGAAGCGACTGAAGGCATCCAGGTCGGTCGCCAGGACCTGCAACTCAAAGGTGCCGGCGCCCGATATGTAGTGGCAGCTGATGACCTCGGGCAGCGCGCGGATCGCGTCTTCCAGCGGCTTGGTGGAGGCGCCGTTGTTGCGGTCGGCGTCCACGCGCACAAAGGCCAAGACGCCGAGGCCGACCTTGCGGCGGTCGATCTCGGCGCGGTAGCCGGTGATGAAACCCTGCTCCTCCAGCCAACGCACCCGGCGCCAGGTGGGCGCGGTGGACAGGCCAATGCGGGCAGACAGCTCGGCATTGGACAGGCGCGCATCGCGCTGCAACTCGCCGAGGATGGCGATGTGATAGCGGTCCAGTCCTACGCCGGAGCCCGCGCCGAGTTCGGCGTCCTCCAGTTCTGGCGCCTCAGCGCCAGGCGCTGCGCGGCCCGCAGGGGCTTTGCTGGAAGTGCTGGTTTTGGCCATGAACTGTCTCCTGCTTTGCTGCGAAGCAATGAATGCAGATGCAAATCGCATCGCATTTTCTGTATAGAAGAAACATTATTGCCCCACGCATGCAAAAACAACAGCAAAGAGAAAGCACCTGCGGGCAAGCTTTGCCTACACTCCCATGCCCGGTAATACTGCCGATATTGACGGGGGCGGCGCCGCCACAAGCAGCGAACAGCCCACCCGGATCCCCCAAGAGACAAAAGAGCGACACCACCATGAATGCACCTTTGCCCGACCACATCCTGCGCGCGCTAGAAAAAGTGACGCTGGACGACAAATACGCGCTGGACAGCGGTCGCGCGTTCATGAGCGGGGTGCAGGCCCTCGTGCGACTGCCGATGTTGCAGCGCACCCGTGACGCCATCGCCGGCCTCAACACCGCCGGCTTTGTGTCGGGCTACCGGGGTTCGCCACTGGGCGGCTATGACCAGGCGCTGCAAGCCGCCAAGAAGCATCTGGCCAAGCAAAACATCGTTTTCCAGCCGGGCGTCAATGAAGAACTGGGCGCCACCGCCGTCTGGGGCACGCAGCAGCTGGCACTCTTCCCTGAAAAGGCCAAGTACGACGGCGTGTTCGGCATTTGGTACGGCAAGGGCCCGGGTGTGGACCGCAGCATTGACGTGTTCAAACACGCCAATATGGCCGGCACCTCCAAGCATGGCGGCGTGATCGCGGTGGCCGGCGACGACCACATCGCCAAGAGCTCCACCGCCGCGCACCAGAGCGACCACGTCTTCAAGGCGGCCGGCTTCCCGGTGTTCTTCCCCAGCAGCGTGCAAGACATTCTGGACATGGGCTTGCACGCCTTTGCCATGAGCCGCTTCTCGGGCCTGTGGTCTGGCATGAAGACGATTCAAGAAATCGTCGAGTCCTCTGCCTCGGTCAGCGTGGACCCGGACCGCGTCAAGATCATATTGCCGGAAGACTTCCCGATGCCGGCCGGCGGCCTGCACATTCGCTGGCCCGATCCACCGCTGGATCAAGAAGCCCGCATGATGGACCACAAGTGGTATGCCGCCCTGGCCTATGTGCGCGCCAACAAGCTGAACTACAACGTCATTGAGACCAAGCAGGACCGCTTCGGCCTGATCGCCTCCGGCAAGGCCTACAACGACACCCGCCAGGCCCTGCACGACCTGGGTCTGGACGATGACACCTGCCGCCGCCTGGGCATTCGCCTGCACAAGGTCAATGTGGTGTGGCCGCTGGAAGCGACCATCACCCGCGACTTTGCCGACGGCCTGCAAGAGATCTTGGTCGTTGAAGAGAAGCGCCAGGTCATTGAGTACCAGATCAAGGAACAGCTCTACAACTGGCGCCCCGATGTACGCCCGCATGTGCTGGGCAAGTTTGACGACGACGCCGACAGCGGTGCGCTGGGCGGCGAATGGGGCATGGCCAACCCGAGCAAGAACTGGCTGCTGCGCCCGCAGGCCGACCTGACCCCGGCCATCATCGCCCGCGCGATTGCCAAGCGCTTGAAAAAGCTGGGCGTGGACGCCGATGTGGCCGCCCGCCTGGACGCCCGCGTCGCCATCATCGACGCCAAAGAAGCCTCGCTCAAGAACGAAGAGAAAACCGCCGGCGGCGCCGACCGCACGCCCTGGTTCTGCAGCGGCTGCCCACACAACACCTCCACCCGCGTGCCCGAAGGCTCGCGCGCCGTGGGCGGCATCGGCTGCCACTACATGGTCACCTGGATGCCCGGCCGCAACACCGCCACCTTCACGCAAATGGGAGGCGAGGGCGTGCCATGGGTGGGCCAGGCCGCCTTCACCAACGAGAAGCACATCTTCTCCAATCTGGGTGACGGCACTTACTTCCACAGCGGCATCTTGGCGATTCGCCAGAGCATCGCCGCCGGCGTCAACATCACTTACAAGATCCTTTACAACGACGCGGTCGCCATGACCGGCGGCCAACAAGTGGGCGAGCGCGCCGAAGGCCACACGGTCTTGCAGATCATGCAAAGCGTGACGTCGGAGGGCGTGGCCAAGCTGGTCATCGTCACCGATGAGCCGGCCAAGTACGAGGGCGTGAACCTGCTGCCCGGCGTCACCGTGCATCACCGCGATGAGCTCGACGCCATCCAGCGCGAGTTCCGTGAGATCCCCGGCACCACCGCCATCATTTACGACCAGACTTGCGCCACCGAGAAGCGCCGCCGCCGCAAGCGGGGCAAGATGGTGGACCCCGCCAAGCGCGTGGTCATCAATGAGCTGGTCTGCGAAGGCTGCGGCGACTGCTCGATCCAGTCGAACTGCCTGTCCATCGAACCGCTGGAGACCCCGTTTGGCCGCAAGCGCCAGATCAACCAGAACACCTGCAACAAGGACTATTCCTGCGTCAAGGGTTTCTGCCCCAGCTTCGTCACCGTGGAAGGTGGCGAGCTGAAGAAGCCCAAGAAGGACAAGCGTCTCAGCCCCTTTGATGCCACGCTGGGCACCCTGCCCCAGCCACTGATTCCTAACCCCGAGAAAGCCTGGGGCATTGTGGTCGGCGGCGTCGGCGGCACCGGCGTCATCACCATCGGCCAGTTGCTGGGCATGGCGGCCCATCTGGAAGGCAAGGGCGTGATCACCCAAGACGCGGCCGGTTTGGCGCAAAAGGGCGGCAGCACCTGGAGCCATATCCAGATCGCCAATAGTGAAGCCGCCATCCACTGCACCAAGGTCGGCACCGCCGAGGCTGACCTGGTGATCGCCTGTGACTCCATCGTGGCTGCCAACAAGACCACGCTGGCGGTGATGCGCGAAGGCCGCACCTTTGTGGCGCTGAACACCCATGGCTCGCCGACCGCTTCACTGGTCAACGATGCCAACTGGAGCTTCCCCGGCGCCGCCTGCGAAAGCGCCGTGGCCGCCGCCGTCGGCAAAGACGGCGTGGGCATGTTTGACGCCGAAGAAGTGGCCGTCAAGCTGGTGGGCGACTCGCTCTACACGAACCCGCTGATGCTGGGCTACGCCTGGCAGCAGGGGCGCGTGCCGCTGAGCTATGCCGCACTGATGCGCGCCATCGAGCTGAACAATGTGCAGGTCGAGAACAACAGACAAGCCTTCGAGTGGGGCCGTCGCTGCGCCCATAACTTGGCGGCTGTGCAGGCTTTGTTTGCTGCGACGCAAGTGATCCAGATCGTCAAGCGCGAGAGCCTGGACGAGATCCTGTCCAAGCGCGTTGACTTCCTGGTCGACTACCAAGACAGTGCCTACGCCGAGACCTACAAGGCCTTTGTCGAGAAGGTGCGCGCCGCTGAAAGCTCGCTGGGCAGCAGCAAGCTGAGCGAGGCCGTGGCCCGCTATCTGTTCAAGCTGATGGCCTACAAGGACGAGTACGAAGTCGCCCGCCTGCACACCGACCAGAAGTTCCTCGACAAGGTGGCCGCGCAGTTCGACGGCGACTACAAGCTGGTGCACCACCTGGCCCCGCCGCTCTTGGCCAAGAAGAACGCCAAGGGCGAGTTGGTCAAGCAGCAAATGGGCGCCTGGATTCGCCCGGCCTTTGGTCTGCTGGCCGGCCTGAAAGGCCTGCGCGGCGGCAGCTTTGACATCTTCGGCTACACCGCCGAGCGCAAGATGGAACGCGCGCTGATCACCGAGTACCGCGCCAGCATCGAAGCCATCCTGGCCAAGGGCTTGAGCGCCGAGCGCCTGAATCTGGCCGTGGACATCGCCCGCATCCCCGAAGAAATTCGCGGTTACGGTCACGTCAAGGAGCGCCATGTGCACGCCGCCCGCGCCAAGTGGGATGGTTTGATGAGCCAGTGGAAGGCACTGGTTTGATACCGGCCCATCCCTGAGCCCAAGCCCGCAGCGCGCAAGCCCTGCGGGCTTTGTTTTTTCTGCCCTCAACTGCCTAGCAGTGAGAAGCGTCAATCAGCGATCTTGAAGCTATGAAATACTGAGCCGAAACGGCCTCTTCAAACCGCGATGCAAGCGCCTGAAACCCCAATACCATCCCCACCACTGCCCACGCTGCGACAGCGTTTGTCCATGCAGATTTTGGGCTTGCTTTTTGTCGCGGTCGCCGCTTACGGCTTGCTGTTCTATTACCTGCAGGCCCGGCCGCTGCTGATCAACTTGGCGGCGAACGATGCGGAGCGTGCCGCCACCCAAGTTGAAAATCACATCAACGAAGCCACGGGCAGCCTCAGCAAGCTGGCCGCCATTGCCGGGGGCTGGGGCCGCAGCGGTTTGCTCGACATCGACAAACCCCAGGCCTTCAATCAGATCCTGAGGCAGTTGCTGTTGCAGCACCCCCTGGTTGATAGCGTTCACCTGGCAACACCCGAAGGCGAGGAGCTCAGCCTCCACCAAAAGGAAGGTAATCGCGGCTGGTTGAATCGGCAAGTGAGGCCAGATCAACAGCCGCGAAGCCTTTGGCTGAGCCATAACTCAGAATTGACGCAGACCGAGACCCGTGACGATGACACGGACTACCGCGTGGGTGAACAGCCATGGTTCAAGGCAGCGATGGCCGCGCAAGAAGAGCAACAACTTGTTTGGACCGCCCCTTACCTGAACGCTCTCAGCGGTGAGACGATCGTGTCCGCTGCAATGCGCTGGCGCAAGCCGAACGGCCAGATTCAAATCCTTGCCTTTGACCTGTCTTTACAAGACTTTTCCGACGTCACCAGCCGGCTCAGCATCGGGAATTCCGGGCGCGCCGCCGTGCTCTTGCCCGACGGCCGAGTGATTGGCGTGCCCAAGCATCCGAGCACAGATTCGCCTGCGGCGGTGAAAAGCATGGTGCTCAAGCCGATTGATCAGACACCGTTTCAAGTGATTCAGGCCGCCCACAAAAATTGGCAGCAAGGCGGACAGCAAGACATCGGTCTGCTGCGATTTGCCGTCGGCGCCGAGAACGATCGCGTTTGGTTTGCACGGGCTCAGAGAAGCAGGCTGCACGGCGGTTTCGAGTACCTGGTCTTGACGGTGGTGCCCGAGTCTGACTTTGTCAGCCTGGGTGGCGAGTTCCTGGCCCAGGCACTGCTGATGCTGGCTGCGCTCAGCTTGATGGGCTATGGCATGGCCCGACGATTGGCCACCAAGCTCAGCCGCTCGATGGCGGCGCTGGCAAAAGAGTCGCAACGCATCGGCCGCATGGACCTGAAGGAGCCGGTTCGCATTGAAGCGCGCTTCGCCGAAATGCAGCGCTTGGTCGAAGCGCAGGAGACGATGCGCCAAAGGCTTTTGCAATCCACCACCGAATTGGCCGAGGCGAATCACACCTTGGAGGCCAAGGTCGCGCAACGCACCGCGCAGTTGGCGGCCAACGAAGCGCGCTTGCTGGCCATCTTGCAAGACAGCCCCATCGGCGTGGGCATCATCGGCAAAGACGGCCAGGTGCATTTTTGCAACCGACAACTGGCGCGTCTCTTGGGCATGGCCACCGAGCAGGTGCAACAACATAATTTCACGGAGTTCTGGACCGAGCCCGGCGCGCGCGATTCCTTCTTGCAAACGCTCAGCTGCGGGCAAGATGTGTTGGACCAAGAGGTGCAATTCCAAGGCCTGGATGGTCGCAAGGTCTGGGTGCTGTTGAATGCACTCAATCTGGAGTTCCAGAATCAGCCCTGCCACATCTCCTGGTTCTATGACAGTACCGAGCGCCACGCCGCCATGCTGGCGCTGAAGCAGGCGCACGACTTGGCGGAAGAAGCCGCCAAGATGAAGGCCGACTTCCTGGCCAATATGAGCCATGAAATCCGCACGCCGATGAACGCCATCATCGGCATGTCGCATCTGGCCATGAAGACCGGGCTCAACCCGCGCCAGCACGACTACGTCAGCAAGATCCAGCAAGCGGGCCGCCATCTGCTGGGCATCATCAATGACATCCTGGACTTCTCCAAGATCGAGGCGGGCAAGCTAAGCCTGGAGGAGGTCGATTTCGAGCTCGACAAGGTGCTCGACAACCTCAGCAATCTGGTCGGTGAGAAAGCCTCCGGCAAAGGCCTGGAACTTCTGTTTGATGTGGCCAAAGATGTGCCGGCCATGTTGCGCGGCGACCCGCTGCGCCTGGGCCAGATACTGGTGAACTTTGGCAATAACGCGATCAAGTTCACCGACGAAGGCGAAGTCCGCGTGATCGCGCGGCTGGAAGAAGACCTGGGTGATCGCCTGCGCCTGCGCTTCACCGTCAAAGACACCGGCATCGGCTTGAGCGAAGCCCAACAGACCCAGCTCTTTCAGGCCTTTCAGCAGGCCGACAGCTCCACCACCCGCAAGTACGGCGGCACCGGATTGGGCTTGGCCATTTGCAAGCAGATAGCCGAGCTGATGGGCGGGCAAACCGGGGTGAGCAGCCAACTCGGCCAAGGCAGCAGCTTTTGGTTTACCGCCGAATTCAAAAAGAGCAGCGCCTCGCCCCCGAGCTACACCCCACGGCCCGATTTGCGCAACCGGCGCGTCTTGGTCGTGGATGACAACGCCCATGCGCGCAGCGTTCTGCATGATTTGCTGGAGTCCATGACTTTTCGCGTCACACAGGCCGCCAGCGGCCCCGAAGCGCTGGAAGAAATCGACAAAGCCCGCCAGGCGGGCGACCGCTTCGAACTGGTCTTGCTCGACTGGCAGATGCCCGGCATGGACGGCATTGAAACCGCCCGCCGCATCCAGGCCGGCCCCGCTGAGGGCGCGCCGCGGCTGGTGATGGTGACTGCTTACGGGCGCGAAGAGGTGATCGCCCAGGCGCGAGAGACCGGCATCGAAGACGTGCTGATCAAGCCGGTCAGCGCCTCGCTCTTGTTTGACACTGCCATTCAGCTGCTCAGCGACCCGCAAGACAAGCCCGGTGGCGCCAACGCGCCGGCGCCGAGCTCTTTGCTGGAGCAACTGGAGACTCGCCGTGGTGCCCGCATCCTGGTGGTTGAAGACAATGAGCTCAACCAGCAGGTCATTCGAGACCTGCTGACCGACGCTGGCTTGGTGGTGGAAGTGGCCGAACACGGCGCCGCCGCGCTGGACTATCTGGACACCCATGCGCCCTACGCCCTGGTGCTGATGGACATGCAAATGCCGGTCATGGACGGCCTGACCGCCACCCGCTTGTTGCGCGAGCGGCCGGCGCTGGCCTCGCTGCCGGTCTTGGCGATGACGGCCAACGCGATGGCGGCCGACCGCGAGCGCTGCTTGCAGGCCGGCATGAACGGTCACCTCAGCAAGCCGATTGAGCCCGAAGCTTTGTGGGCCGCCTTGCTGCAATGGATTGCGCCGCAAACCCAGGCGCAGCCGATGCAGAGCGCGGCTGGGGCTGACCCTGCGCCTGCGCCCTTGGCCGCCCCAGCGCTGCCCGAGGTCGCCGGCCTGGACATGGCCTCCGGCCTGCGCCGGGTGCTCGGCAAGCCCGAGCGCTACCTGGCCTCGCTGCAGCGCTATGTGACGAACCAAGCCTCGGCCGCTACGCAAATCCGACAGGCATTGCAAGACGCCGACTGGGCCACGGCCGAACGCTTGACCCACACCAGCAAAGGCCTGGCCGGCAATATCGGCGCCGATGCGGTGCAAGCCCAAGCCGCCGCGCTGGAGCATGCACTGGCGCAGCAAGCGCCCGAAAGCCAATGGCAGCCCTTGCTGGCAGACTTTGAAGCCGGCCTGGCGGGCTTGCTGGCGGCGCTGCGCCAAGGCTTGCCGGCCGAGCCCGAGGCGGCCCCGTCCGCGCCGCCCGCCGCAAGCGATGGGGCGGTGGCCTTGCCGACGCTGCGTCGCCTGGCCCAATTGCTGGCCGAAGACGACGCGGAAGCCGGCAGCCTTTTTGCCGAACACAAGCCTGCCTTGCAGGCGGCCCTGGCTCAGCGCTTTCAGCCGCTGGAAGCCGCCATCCTCAGCTTTGACTTTGAAGAAGCCCTGTCGGTGCTGAAGGCGCATGCCGAGCAAGCCGGCCTGGCCCTGGATTGAACGGAGAACCCCATGGAACCCTTGCAAGCCGAAACCAAAGCCACGGTCTTGGTCGTGGACGACACCCCCGACAACCTCAGCCTGATGAGCGATCTGCTGAAAGATGAGTACCGGGTCAAGGTCGCCAACAGCGGCGAGAAGGCGCTGAAGATCGCGGGCAGCGCTACCCCGCCCGACCTGATCCTGCTGGACATCATGATGCCGGGGCTGGACGGCTACCAGGTCTGCGCCCAGCTGAAGGCCGACGCGGGCACCCGCCACATCCCGGTGATCTTCCTGACGGCCAAGAACGAGATTGAGGATGAAAAGCGCGGCCTGGACCTTGGCGCGGTGGACTACATCACCAAGCCCATCAGCCCGCCCATCGTGCTGGCGCGGGTGAAGACCCAGTTGGCCTTGAAGGCCAGCGCCGACTTTTTGCGCGATCAGAACGCCTATCTGGAAAGCGAAGTGCAACGACGCACCCGCGAGGTGGCAGCGATTCAAGACGTCACCATCATGGCCATGGCCTCGCTGGCGGAAACCCGCGACAACGAAACCGGCAACCACATCCGCCGCACCCAGCACTACATCAAGGCCCTGGCCCTGCAGTTGCAGAAAGGCTCGCCCTACGCGGGCCAACTCGACGACCACACCATCGAGATGCTGTTCAAGTCGGCGCCGCTGCATGACATTGGCAAGGTCGGCATCCCTGATCGCATCTTGCTCAAGCCGGGTCGCTACGAGCCGCATGAATTCGAGATCATGAAGGCCCACCCCAAGCTGGGCCGCGACGCCATCATCCGCGCAGAGCAAGAGCTGGGCATGAGCGTGCCCTTCCTGAGGCATGCCAAAGACATCGCTTACGCCCACCAGGAAAAATGGGATGGCAGCGGCTACCCCGAGGGTTTGAGCGGCGAGGCCATCCCGCTATCCGCCCGCTTGATGGCCCTGGCTGATGTTTACGACGCGCTGATCAGCCGCCGGGTCTACAAAGCGCCGATGTCCCACGAACAAGCGGTCGCTATCATCAAGGAAGGACGCAGCACACATTTCGATCCACTGCTGGTCGATGCCTTCTTGGCGATTGAAGCCACCTTCATTGATGTCGCTGCGCAGTTTCAAGACAGCGATGAGGATATGGCCGAGAAAGAGCGGCAGATCGAGGTCGCCACCGGAGGCGCGACGACAAGGTGAGCTTGCCTCAGACGAAGCCCTGTAGGCCCGAGCTCATTCAGCGGGCGAAACGTCTCGCCCCAGCCACGCAGGCAATCACCGCCACGGTCACGCCCAACATCCCAGGGCTGACCTGCTCATGCAGCAAGCCCGCCGCCAAGGCCAGTCCGAAGAAGGGCTGCAGCAATTGCAGCTGCCCCACCGCTGCAATGCCGCCCTGCGCCAGGCCGCGATACCAAAAGACAAAGCCAATCAGCATGCTGAAGACCGACACATAGCCCAGGCTCAGCCAGGCGGGTGCCGAGATGCCGCTGAACTGCGCCGGCGCCAACTGCCAAGCCAAGACCGCCATAAAGGGCCATGCCAGCAACAATGCCCAGCTGATCACCTGCCAGCCGCCCAGGGTGCGCGACAACTTAGCCCCTTCCGCATAGCCCAGGCCGCAGACCAAGATCGCCATCAGCATCAACAGATCGCCGACGGGGGCTGCGCTCAGCCCTTGGGAAATCGCAAAGCCCACTACCAAAGCACTGCCCAAGATCGAGAAAAACCAAAACACCGGTCGCGGACGCTCGCCACCGCGCAGCACCGCGAAGACCGCCGTGCTCAAGGGCAGCAGGCCAAGAAAGACGATGGAGTGGGCCGAGCTGACATATTGCAGCGCCAGCGCCGTCAAGACCGGAAAGCCCAGAACCACGCCCAAGGCCACCATCGCCAGCGAACCCACTTGCTGACGCGAGGGCCGCGGCGCCCTGAACAGCAGCAATAGGCACAGGGCCAGCAGCGCGGCGATGCTGGCGCGGGCGGCCGTCAAAAAGAACGGCGTGAACTCCTGCACCGCCACCCGGGTGGCCGGCAAAGAGGCGCTGAAGATCTGCACACCGATGAATCCGTTCACCCAGCCCTGGAGCCCACCATAGGGCCGTGGAGCCAGGCCGCTCTCGCCCACTTGTTCTTGCCGCTTCATTGCACACTCCCTTGCCCCTGTCGCCGCTCCGAAATTGCGCCGAACTAGGTATGGCACGGCATCCGCCTCGGACTTGAGGGGCTTGCTGTCCGGCTATGCTAGGCGTGATACTCATGACATTCAATTAATTGTCATGGATACATTGCCGATGGTGCACGCCCGGTACAAACAAGTGGTGGACCGCCTGGCGGCCGACATCCGGGCCGGCCAGTTGGCCCCAGGCACGCGCCTACCCACCCACCGCGAACTGGCGCGCCAGGAAGGCATGGCCTTGGTCACGGCCAGCCGTGTGTATGCGGAGTTAGAAGCCATGGGTCTGGTCAGCGGCGAAACCGGCCGCGGCACCTATGTCCGCGAGGCGCTATTGCCGAAAGGCCTTGGCGTCGACCAACAAGCCGCCCCAGACGGCATGCTCGACCTGAACTTCAACTACCCCTCGATGCCCGGCCAGGCAGAACTGCTTCGCGCCGCACTGCGCCAGTTGGCAAGCGCCGGCAATCTGGAGGCGCTGCTGCGCTACTCGCCTCATGGCGGCCGTGCTCACGAGCGCGCGGCCGTGGCGCGCCATCTGCAGCATCGTGGATTGACGGTGGACAGCAGCCAGGTCGCCCTGGTCACCGGTGCCCAGCATGGTCTGGCCACCACGGTAATGGCCTTGCTGCAGGCCGGCGACGTCGTGGCCATCGACGCACTCAGCTATCCCGGCTTCAAACTGCTGGCCGAGGCCCATCGATTGGAATTGGTGCCACTGCCAGCCGCCGGCCAAGGCCCCGACCCCGAAGCCTTGCTGGCCTTGTGCCAACGCCGACGCGTGCGCGCCCTCTACACCATGCCGACCCTGCACAACCCGATGGGCTGGGTCATGCCCGCCAGCCAGCGGCGCGCCTTGGCCGAGGTGGCCCGGCGCCATGGCCTGCTGATCATTGAAGACGCAGCCTACGCCTTTCTCGCCAACAAAGCCCCGGCACCGTTGGCGAAACTGGCACCGGAGCTGACGGTTTATGTGAGCGGACTGTCCAAGAGCGTGGCGGCAGGCCTGCGAGTGGGCTTTGTGGCGGCGCCGGCGCCATGGCTGGCAAAGATCGAGCGAGCCATCCGCGCCACCACCTGGAATGCCCCGGGCTTGATGACGGCGATTGCCTGCGGCTGGCTGGAGGACGGCACGGTGGCCACACTGGAGGACCAAAAACGCCAGGATGCCCAGGCCCGGCAAGCCCTGCTCAGCCAGGTGTTCAGCGGCCTGAGCTGCATTCAGCACCCCGCGTCCTATTTTGCGTGGCTGCCGCTGTTGGAAGAGCAACGCGCCGACCGGGTGGCCATGGCGCTGCTGTCCCAAGGTATCTCAGTGTCAACGGCGCAGCCCTTCTCGACCGGCCCCGCGCCCCAGGCCTTGCGCCTCGCGCTCGGCTCGGTGCCAATGGATGAGCTGCGCGACGCGCTAGGCAAAGTCAGACGGGTGCTGGAAGCACAAGCGTATTAACAATTACGTCAAACGCAGTCTGGCAGCCGCGCTCTAGTCTGTCAGCCTAGCTTGTGACTAAGCGACTGAATCCTGCTCCGGCTAGGCGCAGGGCCGCTGTGAGATGGGCAACCGAAACTGGACCGAACGCTGAACTCGGCTGTCCGGTAATCGGCGCCCTCAGCGTATTCCCTGGTGCATTGCTTTTGGCGCCAAGCCCGCTGCGCTGCTAGGCTGACGGCCTTGCCCAATGGGCGCCGCACTCACCTCTTTGACCATGAACCCCTTACACAAGAAACTGAGCCTGGCCCTGCTGCTCGGCGCCTGCAGTCTGATGGCCCAGGCGCACAGCCTCAAGCCCGTCACCTCGGTCGAAGGCATCACCGAGTACCGGCTGCCCAACGGCTTGCAGATTCTGTTGGCGCCGGATGATGCCAAACCCAGCACCACGGTCAATGTGACCTACCGCGTCGGCTCCAAGCATGAAAACTATGGCGAGACCGGCATGGCCCATTTGCTGGAGCACCTGATTTTCAAGGGTAGCCCGAAGACGCCCGACCCCTGGGCCGAGTTCTCGCGCCGCGGCCTGCAGGCCAACGGCTCGACCTGGTTCGACCGCACCAACTACTTCGCCGCCTTTGCCGCCAATGATGACAACCTGAAGTGGTACCTGCAGTGGCAGGCCGACGCGATGGTCAACAGCTTCATTGCCCGGCGCCACCTCGACACCGAAATGACGGTGGTGCGCAATGAAATGGAGATGGGCGAGAACAACCCCGAGGGCATCACCACGCAGCGCATCTTGGCGGCCATGTACCAGTGGCACAACTACGGCAAAGACACGATTGGCGCGCGCAGCGATGTCGAGAACGTTGACATCCAGCGACTGCAGGCCTTTTATCGCAGCCATTACCAACCGGACAACGCGACGCTGACGGTGTCCGGCAAGTTTGACAAAGACAAGGTGCTGGACTGGGTTGAGCAGGGTTTCGGCAAGCTGCCTAAATCAAAGAAGCGCCCCGCTACCCTGTACACCGTGGACCCGGTGCAGGACGGGGAACGGATGCTGACGGTGCGCCGCGTCGGCGGCAATCCGCTCTCAATTGCGGCCTACCATGTGCCGCCGGGCGCGCACCCCGACTATGCGGCGATTGAGCTGCTGAATCTGATCCTGGCGGAAGCCCCAAGCGGACGCTTGCACAAGCGTCTGGTGGAAGAAACCCGGCTGGCAGCCTCGGTCCGCAATTTCGGTTTGGCCCTGGCGGAGCCGGGCTTCAGCATGCTGATCGCCGAAAGCGCCCCCGGCGCCTCGCAAGACGCCCTCAACCAAGAGTTGGTGGCGGTGACCGAGGGCCTGGCGGCCCGCCCGATCACGGCCCAAGAACTGAGCCGTGCCAAGACGCGCTGGCTGAACCGTTGGGAACGCAGCTTCACCAGCCCGGAAGAGGTGGGAGTGACCTTGTCGGAGACGATTGCCCAAGGCGACTGGCGCTTGTTCTTCCTGCTGCGTGACCGCATCAAGGCCATCAGCCTGGCCGAGGTGCAGCGCGTCGCCAACGAGCGCTTCCTGCCCGCCAACCGGACCCAGGCGCAATACATCCCGACCGATAAGCCGCTGCGCGCACCGGCGCCGGCGATGGTGAATCTGAACGAACAGATGCAAAGCTTCAAGCCACAGGCGGCCGCTCCCGCCGTGGCCGCTTTTGATGCGTCGCCCGCAGCCATTGATGCCAAGACTCTGCGCCGTCGATTGCCCAATGGCATGCAGCTGACACTACTGCCCAAGCCGACCCGAGGCCAGGCCGTGCACGGCATCATCAGCCTGAAGCTGGGCGATGCACAAAGCCTGTTCGGCCAACAAAGCGTGGCCCAGATTGCCGCAGCGCTGCTGAGCAAGGGCACGCAAACACTGGACCGCGAGCAGCTGCGCGACGCACTCGACGCAGCCAAGGTGGAATTGGCCGTCAGCGGCTCCGACAGCGGCGACCGGGTGACTGTGAACTGGAGCAGCAAGCGCGAACAAGCGCCTCGCGCGCTGGCCTTGATCAGCGAAATGCTGCGCCAACCACGCTTTGATGCTGCCACCTTGGAAGAAGTACGCAGCCAGGCGCTGGCCGCCATCCAAGCGCAGCGCGACGACCCCGAGGGCGTGGCCGGCAAGGCTCTGGCCACGGCGCTGGACCAATACCCGACCGGCGACCCTCGCCACGCACGCAGCTTTGATGAAGAAGTGGCGGATCACAAGGCCGTGACGCTGGAGCAGGTGCGCGCCTTGCATGCAAGGCTTTATGGCGGGCAGCAAGCCCAGCTGAGCCTGGTGGGAGACTTTGACCCGGTCGCCATCGAAGCCGAGGCTCAACGTTTGTTGGGCGACTGGCGCGCCAGCACTGCACACCAACACCTGGCGCGTAGTGCCTCCGCCGCGCCTGGGCGCCTGCAGCTGATCGGCACACCGGACAAGCAGAACGCGATGATGCTGGGCACCTTGCAGTTGCCGCTGACCGACACACACGCCGACCGCGCCGCACTGGCCATGGCCAGCTACCTGGTCGGCGGCTCCAGCAGTTCACGCCTGTGGGTGCGCATCCGCGAGAAGGAAGGCCTCTCATACGGCGTTGGCGCCGGCATCCGCTTCGGCGAGCTTGATGCGGTGTCACCGCTGTGGGTTTATGGCATCTTTGCGCCGCAGAATCGAGCCAAGGTCGAGGCCGCCATGCGCGAAGAGTTGAGCCGAGCGTTGAAAGACGGGTTCAGCCCCCGCGAAATCGGCGAGGCCAAGCAGGCACTCTTGAGCGACCGTCGCCTGGCCCGTGCGCAAGATGACGCGATGAGCGCACTCTTGGTCAACCATGCCGAATTGGGCCGCACGATGGCGCATGAGCAGCAGTTGGATCAAGCCCTGAATGCATTGAGTCAAGAGCAGGTCAACGCGGCCCTGCGCAAGTACTTCAAGCTGGACGATTTCCAGCTCATCTTCGCCGGCGACTTCAAGTAAGCAAGTGCTGCAGTCGGCACTTAGCGGACATCCGACTTGGAGCGACTGCTTGCCGGTCTTAGCGAAAGAGCAAAGGCTGTGGTTGAGCAGGCCGACTGGGCACTCTGCCCCGGGCTTGCACCCGGGTCTCCGCCTTTACCTCGCGGTTCAGAGTGCCCAGCCGTCCTGCTCCGGCAGGATGGGCTGTTGCGCAAGAACAATCGCCGAGGGCGTCGGGGGTACGGTGAAGCGAAGTAAAGGGGGAGGGTCTGGCGCAGCCAGAGCCGGAGGACTGAGGCTGGACATGAACAGTCCTGAGGACTGTTCGTGCCTGCCGAAGGCTCAGGCCTATGGCCTGAGCATGAGCGGAATCGTGCACCCGATGGCCTCGGCAAGAGGAACACTAAAGTCCGCTAAGTGCCGCATTCCGTCACATCACGCCGAAGTTCAGCGCTGAGCCCATGTCTAAGCAGCCCCTAATCTCAAGGTAGTGATTGATGCGGAGATGCCCGTGGTCGGTCTACACTGCAAGCGCCCCTGTGTAGCAACTCGCTCGCAGGCCCACCAGACCTTGACGGTTGAACATCGGATTCGCACCCTTCATGTCCCCCGCCAACGCCCCAAGACCCTGCCCCTACTGCGATCACGTCAGCCCGCCTGATTCGAAATTCTGCAATGAGTGCGGCGCGGCCCTGCATCTGCAGCCCTGTCCGCACTGCGGCGCAGTCAACGACATCACCAAAAGCACGGTCTGCGGTCGCTGCCAAGGCGATCTGCATCCGCCGCAGGATACGCAACCCGCAGAAGATCTACCGGTCCTGAGCGTCGAAGTCGAGCCACCGCCGAGCCCGGCCTCGTCGAGCAGCGCCACACCACCAACAGCGCCTGCGGCCGCGCCTTTCAGTGCTTCGCTGTACAGCCCGCCGCAACAACGGCGCTCTCCGGTGCTGTTGCTGGGTTTGCTGACGCTGGCTCTCGGCGCCGGCGGCTATTACGCCTACCAAAGCTACCTGGCGCCTACAGCTGACCCACGCCATGCAACTGAAGGATCGCCAGACGCCTTGCAGCCCCAAGTCCAGGCGCCGACCCAGACCGGCACGGCAAGCCTGACGCCCTCCCCGAGCGGCACTGAGCAAGCGCCGAGCGCCCCAGCCATCGCGCCCATGACTACGACGCCATCAGCCGGCCAAACGCCCGCGGTGGACTCACCGCCTGTAGCCAAGGCGGACGCCTCTTCAGCGGCTGCGGTCGAAGCGGCAAACACTGCCGAGGCAACGGCGAGCGCCGGGGCGCTCAACAAGCCCGCGGCACCCGCCAGACTTGCTGCCAAGCAGTTGCCCCGACCTGAAGCTTCGAGCCCAACAGGCGCGAATGCCTCCGCAACGCCAGCGCCGCTGGTCAGCAGCCGGCAGCGCAGCGAAGCGCAACAAGGCCTGGACCTGAAGAAGCCGCAGATCAATAGCTGTACCGACGCGGTCGCCGCGCTCGGCCTTTGCACCCCAGACACCAAGCCCAGGAGCCCCTAGATGATCGTTCTCTCACGCCCGACCCTGTTGCGCACCGTCATCCTTGCGGCCCTGGCGCTGGCCGGTGGGTTGGCCCAGGCCGCCGCCGAATACAAAATCGTCACCGCCTCTGAAAAAGGCACCTACTTCGCCATCGGCAAGGACTTGGCCAAGTTCGTCGCGCCGGACGCCGATATCCAACTGGAAGTGCTGCCCACCTCGGGCTCGGCGGCCAACGTCAAACTAATGCGTTATGAGCCTGGCGTTAAATTGGCCGTGGTGCAGGCCGATGTGTATCAGGCCTTTTTGGACCGCGCCAGCGCGGGCAATGCCGAAGCCGCCCAGATCATCAAGCCGCTGCGCGTGGTGCTGCCGCTCTACAACACCGAGATCCACTACATCGTTCGCTCCGATTCGGAGATGAACTATCTGCACGACATTCGCGGCGCCAAGATCAATGGCGGCCTGGTCGGCAGTGGTGCGGCCCTGATCACCCACACGCTCTACAAAATGATGTTCGGTGGCGCGATGCCCGATGAACAGGCCAGCTTTCTTTCCAACGAAGAAGCGCTGGTCAAGCTGATCGGCGACAAGTCGGTCGACGTGGTGGTGGTGGCAGCGGGTCAACCCGCCCCGTTGATCGCCAATATGAAACCGGAAGCGCAAAAATTCATCAAACTGCTGAAGTTCGACCCCAGGCATGCGTCTGCCCAAGCGGCCTTGAACGTCTACGCACCGGCCACCGTGCAGGCGGCCAGTTATCCGAATTTGCTGACCGAGGACTTCACCACCATTTCGGTCGGCGCCTTCTTGGTCACCTATGACTACAACCTGAAGGACACGCTGGCGCATTTCTCCATGTTGGGCAAGTCGCTGTGCCAGAACTTCTCCCGCCTGCAGGCCGAGGGACATCCAAAGTGGAAGGAAGTCGACCTGTCGCTGCCCAAACTGCCTCCGGGCTGGACCTATTACGCCCCCACCTACCGGGAGATGCGCAACTGCGTGGTCAAAAAGCCCAAGAAATGCTCGTCCGAAGAGCGCATTCTGGGCCTGTGCGGCGCCTGAGTCTCGGTACGCTTCAGCGCCGGATCAAGCCGATGCCGGCGCGCTGAACTGACGTCGATACAGCGCCGGCGTCTGCCCGGTGGTTTGACGAAAACAACGGCTGAAGTGTGCCTGGTCGCAAAAACCCAGGGTCACCGCCAATTCAGCCAAGCTCGGGCACTCGGCTTGTGCCAGCGCCTGCAGCGCATCCTGCAAGCGTGCCCGCTGAATCACCCATTTTGGCGACACGCCAATCTGCTCGGCAAAGCTGCGCTGCAAGGCCCGCTCACTCAAGCCCAACAAGGCCTGCAGCTGAGCCACCCGGATCAAGCCGGGGTCTCGCATCACCTGTTGCACCGCAGCGTCTAACTCGAGCGGGGCAGAATCAGCGGCGGGGAGCTGCGTCAATAGCAAGGCCTCGGCCATGTCGACCGCCTGCTGATCACTGTGGGCGGCCATCAACGCCGCCTCGACCTGCTGCACCCGCGCGGCGGTGATCCCGGTCATGCCCTGGTGCACGAGCAACTGGCGGCCGGTCAAGGACTGCACCGACTGGTTCAACCAAGGTCGCAAGCCGCCACATTTGAAGCGCAGCCCGTGAACCCGACCGCGCCCTTCCAGGCGGCGCACAAAGACGCCGCGCGCCACGCCATGCAAAGCGGTCAGCCCGGCCTCAAACACCAAATGGGTGTTGGGATAGGGCAGCACGCGCTGCACATGCACTTGGCCGGGCGGCAGGTCCCATTCGATCAGCCAATGAAAATCCAACCAAGGGGCCAAGGCCGGGCCGACCGGGTAGCGATGCAGTTGGAAGTCGGCCGGAGCCTCTGCATGCAGCAAGGCCCGCTCATTCAGCTGCCGGTTTTCTGGCGCGCCGAGACCCTCGGCCGAAGGCGATGGACTTGTCGGATTTGTACAAGCCGGCGCACAGCCGGTAGGCGATGATGCTTGCATGCAGAACGGTAAACCCCAACCCAAACGCCGAGCCTGCTTGAAGCGCAGCGCCGGCCTGATCGCATTGTGGAGCAACTTGATGAGTACAAGCGCCCGGGCACAGAGCCCTGAATTGCAGCGCGCCAGTGGGCGTTTCGAGGTCAAGATTGGTGCGCCTCAGGCCATGATTAGCCCGCCAGGCGCCACCGCGATGTTTCGGCGCAGCCTCGACAAGCAATACAGCGGCGATATGAGCGGAGCCGCCTTGGGGGAGATGCAAATGGCCGGCCAGCCGCAAGCGGGCGAAGCGGCATACACCGCCATCGAATCCTTCATCGGCCAATTGAACGGGCGTAGCGGTAGCTTTGCGCTGGCGCACCTGGGTTTGATGAATGGCGGGCAGCAGGACCTGCGCATTGCCATCGTGCCAGGCTCGGGCAGTGGCGAGTTGGCCGGCATCAGCGGTGAGCTGACGCTGCGCATCGACGCCGGTGTGCATCACTATGAATTGAATTACCGGCTGAAGGCCGCCGGCTAGTCCGAAGTACGGCGCGTCGGCATGTGCTCCCTGCGAGCACAGGGCCTGCCCTCTTGACCCCCGCGGGTGTCTCACGCAGCATCGCTACCATGCTGCGACAGCCCCGCCCCCTCACCGCCGCGCCGACTTGGCGCGATAACAAGCGCTGGTGGTGGCTGTTGTCGGCGATCTTTCCCGGTCTGATCTGGAGCCATCTGTTCAAGTACCAAGAGACGGGTCAGATCGCTTGGCTCTGGCTGATGAGCGTGGTGACCTATGTGGTGGTGCCGCTGCTGGATGGGCTCTTGGGCCCGGACACCAGCAACCCGCCGGAAGAGGCTCTGGCCGACTTGGAGCAACAGCGCTGGTACCAAGTGCTGCTGCTCGTCTTTGTGCCGCTGCAATACGGGTTGACCATGCACGGGGCTTGGCTGGTCGCGCACCAAACGCAAATGCCAGGCGGATCGCTAGGCTTGCTGGGCTGGCTGGGTTTGATCCTGACCGTCGGCGGCGTCAACGGTATTGCCATCAACACCGCACATGAACTGGGGCACAAGCAGCCGGCCTGGCAGCGCTGGCTGGCCCGCATCACCTTGGCGCCGGTGGCCTACGGGCATTTCTTTGTCGAGCACAACCGTGGCCATCACCGCCGCGTCGCCACCTTGGAGGACCCCGCCAGCGCACGCATGGGCGAGAGCTTCTGGGCCTTTTTGCCGCGCAGCATGATCGGCAGTCTGCGCTCGGCCTGGGCGCTGGAGCGCGCCCGCTTGAAAGGCCATCGTTTGCCGGCCTGGCATTGGCGCAATCAATGCCTGCAAGCCTGGGCCATGACGCTGCTGTTCTACGCCGCGCTATGCCTCTGGCTGGGCTTGGGCGTGCTGCCGTTTTTGCTGATCCAGGCCTTTTATGGCGCCTCACTGCTGGAGGTGGTGAACTACATCGAGCATTACGGACTCTTGCGTGCGCTAGGCCCGGATGGCCGCCCGGTGCGGTGCGAGCCCGAGCACTCCTGGAATTCCAATCACCGGGTCTCGAATCTCTTCTTGTTTCATCTGCAGCGGCACAGCGATCATCACGCCCACCCGACCCGCCCCTACCAAGCGCTGCGCCATTTCGAGAGCAGTCCACAGCTCCCCACGGGCTATGCCGGCCTGCTGCTGTTGGCCTATCTGCCGCCACTGTGGTTCCGTTTGATGGACCCCAAGGTACTGGCGCATTACGGCGGCGACATCAGCCGTGCCAATCTACAGCCCAGCCGGCGTACCGCGCTGCTGCGGCGTTATGCCAAAGGTGTGGAGCTGAGGCCCTGAGCGGAGGCAGTTGGGGAAATTTTTGGCCACCTCGCATCCCGCGAGCCTCAGAAAAAACTAAGCCGACAAGCGCCACTCTGATGAGTTTTGCTTGCCGGCGTAGCTCCTCTCCCCTTTGACCAACGCGCTGAGGTCCAGGCAACGCGTCAATCAGGTAACAAGTATCCTGATCGGGGCCCGGCTTGACCATCCCTCTTTATGGGGATGACTGCCGCCACCCAATGAAAACCCGATCAGGCGACGCTCAGCCGCGCCGCTTGGCTACTTTCACGCAAGACATCGTCGAGCAAATTCAAGTAGTAGGCCAGCGGCGGCGTGCGCTTGCCCGGATGCTTGGCCAGATCGTCCCAGCGGCGCAGTTGCAGTGCACGGCTGGCCTGCGGCTGCGCCATAAAAATCAGCCGCTCCTCGGCATTCATGGGGCCGCCCTGCAGGCCGAGTGAGTGCCGCGAAGCCAGCGACAAACCATCGGCGTAACGGATATCGGTCGCCACCAGATAGCGCTTGGCCTGCACATGCAGCGCGATGGGCTCCAGCACGGCCGGGCCGAAGCCACCCGCAGCCAACAAGCTCAAGGCACGCTCCTCATGGTGATCGTCGTTCAGCGCATCATCAGGAGAGCCGTCCAGCAACTGGCCCAGGTCATGCAAGAAAGCCGCGGCCACCAAGGCATTGTCAGCATGCGCCCATTCCGCCAATTGCGCGCATTGCAGCGCATGCTCGAGCGCACTGACGCTTTCGCGCCGAGCCAAGTGTTGACCGATGTAGAGACTTGCGCCCCGGCGCTCAAACAAGGCCTCGACTTTGCACACCACATCCATCGCACAGTTCCCAATATCTCAGACCCGGCATCTTGCAGCCTGGGCAATGACCGCACCGTGACAAAGCGGCGATGAGAGTGTGAATGTGAAAGCTCACCGCGGTTCTCATTCAAATTGAATGAACTGTGGCGTCAACAGGGCTGAACCTCCTGGGCCAGGCCGAAGGGCACACTGCGTGGAGCGCTGCAAAGCCTAAGCCCACCACTCGGTCCTTGAAACCCTTCCATGCCACTCGACTCAAATACGCCCCCAGCCTCGGCTCGCTACAGCCTGCTTGCAGTCGCCCTGCATTGGCTGCTGGCCCTGGCCATCGTCGGCGCCTTCGGCATGGGCGTTTACATGACGGACCTGCCCTTCTCGCCGTCGCGGCTGAAGCTGTACAACTGGCACAAATGGGCCGGCGTGACGATTCTTTTGCTGTCGGCGCTGCGCCTGTTGTGGCGCCTGAGCCATCGGCCGCCGGCGGACCTGCCGATGCCGGCGTGGCAGGCGCGCGCCGCCCACCTGACCCATGTGCTGATGTATGTGCTGTTCTTCGCCTTGCCGCTGGCCGGCTGGGCCTACAGCTCGGCGGCCGGCTTCCCTATCGTCTGGTTCGGCGTACTGCCCCTGCCGGACTGGGTGCCGGTCGACAAGGCCTTGGCCGACACCCTCAAGCTGAGCCACAAATTGCTGGCCTTCGGACTCGCCGGGCTGGTGCTGATGCACATTGGCGCGGCCTTGAAACATCAATGGATTGACCGCGACGGACTACTGGCCCGCATGTCGCCGCTGCCCAAATCAGGAAAGAAAAAACAATGAACGCAACAACCATCAACGCCGGCTTGATCGCCCTGGCCGGCTTTGCCAGCCTGGGCCTCGCAGCACCGGCGGCAGCACAATCAAAGCCCGCCGCCAGCAGCCTGGCGGCCAGCCCCGCCCAGTTGCAGAGCGCTCAAAGCGAGCTCGGCTTCACCAGCCGACAGATGGGCGTGCCGGTGGAGGGGCGCTTCAAACGCTTTGATGCCAAGCTCAGCTTTGACCCCAAGAAGCCCGAGGCGGCCCAGGTCGCCTTCACCATCGACCTGAACAGCGTGGCCCTGGGTGCACCCGAACTCGAAGCCGAGTTGGCCAAAGCACCTTGGTTTGACAGCAAAAAACTGGCCCAAGCCAGTTTCGTCAGCACCGCAGTCAAAGCCACCGGCGCGGCCAAGTTCGAGGTCACCGGCAGGCTGACGATCAAGGGCCAGACGCGCGACATCACCGTGCCCATCGGCCTCAGCCAAGCGGGTACTGCCACCACCGCCAACGGCGGCTTCGTGCTGAAGCGGCTCGAATTCAAGATCGGTGACGGCGAATGGGCCGACACCTCGATGGTGGCCAATGAAGTGCAGGTGAAGTTCAAGCTCGCCTTCACCGGCATTGCCGCCCTTTAACTCACCCTCACCCCTTTTTAACCCAGACTGAGAACTCACCCCATGATGAAGAAAACTTTGATCCTGGCCGCCCTCGGCCTCGCCGCTAGCCTGGCCCAGGCCGAATCCGCCACCTACGCGATCGACCCGACCCACACCTTCGTGACCTACGAGATCAGCCACTTTGGCACCTCCACCAACCGTGGCCGCTTCGACAAGAAAGAAGGTTCGGTGAAGTTTGACCGCGCCGCCAAGACTGGCCGCGTCGAGATCAGCTTCCCCTTGGCCTCGGTCAGTACCGGTGTGGGCCCGATGGACAAGCATCTGCAGAGCGAAGACTTCTTCCTGACCGAGAAATTCCCGGTCGCCACCTTTGTCGGTGACAAATTCGTCTTCAACGGCGACAAAGTCAGCGAAGTGCAGGGCCTGCTGACGCTGCGCGGCAAGACCAACCCGGTCACCCTGAAGGCCAATGCCTTCAATTGCTATGACAACCCGATGTTCAAGCGCGAAGTCTGCGGCGGTGACTTTGAAGCCACCATCGACCGCACCCAATGGGGCATCGACTACGGCCTGGCCTGGGGCTTCCCGAAGAACGTCAAGCTGATCATTCAGGTCGAAGCCGTCAAGCAGTAAAACCGAGGCAATAGGCCGCGTTTCGCGCCGTACCGACGCGCCGCCGCCCCCTCGAGAAGCCCACCCGCCCCATGGCCGGTGGGCTTTTTTTGCGTCCAGGGGCGCGCCGACTGTCGCGTTTCGATGCATTTCGCCCCGCCGACTCGACGCTGTATCGCGCACGCATCGCTCAGCCCTTGGCGCTTGCGTACAGTGCGAGGCATGGAACAAGGTCCCTCTCCCATGAAAGCCACGCCGCCCCGCGCGGGTTCGCCAACGCCGTATCAACGCTGGTTGAATTTTTCTGCTGCCGTCATGCGCGGCTTTCATGTCTACGCCGGCTGGCTGGTCAGCATCAGCTGGAAGCGCTTCATCGTTTTGGCCGTGGCCTTGCTGATTGGCGTCAACATCCTGCAGGACCTGCCGCCCTTCACCTGGCGCATGACCTCCAGCATCACCGCCGACGAAGACCCAGAACCGGCCGCCGACCCGGAACCCGCCGCCAAGGCGGCGCCCAGCAGCGCGGCCAAGACCAAGCCGATGATGGGTTCGGAGGGCGGGGTTCACTACGAAGTCAGCATCGACGAACGCGGCGTGCGGGTGATTCCACGCAAGGCCCGGGCCGCCCCGGCATCGGCGGCATCCGGCACGGCCGTCGGCGAAGAAGATGGCAGCGACGTCGACCCCGATCTGCCGGCCATCACCATCAAACTGCCAAAAGACGCCAATAGCGGCGAGGTCAACCGCGCCATTGAGCAAGCGCGCCGCGGCGTGCAGGACGCCTTGGAGCAGGCCAGCAAGGCCTCACAAGAAGCCGCCGTGGCGGCCGCCAGGGAAGCGGCCCGCGAGGCCGCACGAGAAGCCGCGCGCAGTGCGGCGCGCCCCCCGCGCACACACACCACGGTGGTGCACTTTGGCGACTTCCTGATCAAGCTGGCGGTGTTCTGGATTCTGGGTTCGGCCCTGATCAAGGTGACCTACAAGGGCCGCTTGCAAGCCGAGGTGAAGGCCGCCCAAGCCACCGAGACCGCCGAGGCCGAGTCGCTGAAGCGCCAGGTCGTGGAGGCCCGCATGGCCGCCATGCAGGCCCAGGTGGAGCCGCACTTCCTCTTCAATACCTTGGCCTCGATCGACCATTTGATCGAGACGGACCCGCCGCGCGCCTCGCAGATGCAGAAGAACCTGATCTCGCTGCTGCGCGCCTCCATGCCGACGATGCGCGAGGCGAATGCCAGCGGCGTGCGCGATCTGGCACGCGAGTTGGCGGTCATCAAGCCCTATCTTGAGATTCTCAAGATGCGCATGGAAGAGCGCCTGCAGACCGAAATCGATGTGCCGGAAGGCCTGCTGTCGGCCGAGTTCCCGCCGATGATGATCCAAAGCCTGGTCGAGAACGCCATCAAGCATGGCCTGGAGCCCAAGGCCGAGGGCGGCAGCCTGCTGGTCAAGGCCGAAGTCAGCCACGGGAAACTGGCCGTGACGGTGGCCGACACCGGCCTGGGCTTTGGCCGCGCAGCCACCAGCGGCACCGGCGTCGGCCTGGCCAATATCCGCGAACGCTTGATGCTGCTGTACGGCGCCAAGGCCAGCGTGACCGTCAGCGAGAACCAGCCGAGTGGCACCAAGGTCACCATCACCGTCCCCTACCGCAGCCGCGGCCACGATGAACAAGGAGCAAACACATGAAAAACGTTTTCAGATGGTTCTTGATTGCCGGCGCCGTGGTCGGGCTGTTGGCGCTGTGCAGCGGTTTTGCACTCTGGCAGGGCTTGCATGAATTTGCCATGCACCCCGATGTGAGCCTGAGCATCAATGGTGAAGACATCGACATTCAAGGCCTGCGCGACCTGGGCTCGACGCCCTGGTACGAGGTGATGTTCGGCATGACGGTGGCCGGCCTGGTGGTCTGCCTGATCCTGCCCATCGTGTTGGTGTTCAGCATTGGCCTGCCGATCCTGCTGACGGTGATGATCCTGGGAGGCGTGGCCTTTGGCCTGCTGAGCCTGGGCAGCCTGCTGTTCTCACCCTTCATCATCTTGGCGCTGTTGCTGTGGCTGGTGTTCCGAAACAAGCGGCGCCCGGCCCAGGGCATGCCCCAGGCCGCGCCGCGCGCCTAAGCGCTAGCATTGATCCCATGAACGACACAACGATGCACGAAACTCACGCAGCGAGCACCAAGGTGCGCGCCGTCCTTGCCGATGACGAACGACTGATGCGCGAACAGCTGCGCAGTCGCCTGAGCGAGGTCTGGCCCGATCTGGAGATCGTGGCCGAGGCCAAGAACGGGCTCGAAGCCGTCGAACTGGTCGGGCAGCACCGCCCGGACTTGGTGTTTCTGGACATCCGCATGCCCGGCCTGACCGGCGTGGACGCGGCCCGCCAGATCGCGCAACTGCCGGAAGACGACAGCTGGCTGGCGCCCGAGATCGTTTTCATCACCGCCTACGACCAATATGCGGTCGAGGCCTTTGAGCAGGGCGTGGCCGACTATGTGCTGAAGCCGGCCGAACGCGAGCGCCTGCTGGTGACCGTGCAGCGCATCAAGAAGCGCCTGGCGCAACGCCAAGAAGGCGCAGACAGCGGCGACGCACCCGAAGCCTCAGGCCCCGGCGGCGCGCCACTGCAGCAATTGCTGCACAAGCTCTCGGCCCAGATCAACCCGGGCGCCGCGCCCAAGTATCTGCAGTGGATCCAGGCCACCGTCGGTCAGGCCATCCAGATGATTCCGGTCGAAGATGTGCTGTTCTTCATCAGCGACGAGAAATACACCCGTGTGCAGACGGCGCGTGTCGAAGCGCTGATCCGCAAGCCGATCAAAGAGCTGGTGGACGAGTTGGACCCGAGCCTGTTCTGGCAAATCCATCGCTCGACCCTGGTCAATGCGCGCGCCATCGACGGCATCACCCGCGATTTCCGCGGCCGCCAGATGGTCGGCGTGCGCGGCCTGAGCGAAAAGCTCGAGGTCAGCCGCAGCTACACGCATTTGTTCAAGGGCATGTAAAGGCCCCAAGGCCGGCGGCCGCTCCGCCGCCCAGCCTGCCCTTCTTTCAAGGGCTTTGCTGGACTTGTTGCTCGGGAGCGCCAATGGCCTGGTTCAGTTCCGCCACGATGCGGTCCAGGCTGCCCTCCCCATAGCCTTTGAAGACCCGTGTGATTCGGCCGTCACGACCGATGATGACCAAGTGTGGGATGCCCGACACACCATAGGCCTGCGAGCCGATCTTGCCGGCGTCCCAGGCCAGTTGCAGGCTGAGTCCCTTCATGGCCCGCGCCACCTTTTTGTACACATCGCGGGCTTCGGTGTTGATGGCAATCACCTGCACCTGCTCACCCCCTGTTTTTTGAATGCCCTCCAAGATGGGCAACTCCTTCAGGCAGTGTGGGCACCAAGTGGCCCAGAAAGACAGCACCACCACCTTGCCGGCATAGGGCGCCAGCGAGACCGTGTCTCCGTCCAGCGTTTTGCCCACCACCTCAGGGGCCTTGTCACCCACCGCCGGCACGGCCCAGGCAGTACCTGCGAGCCCATTCAAACCGACCAGCATCCCGAAGGCCACGCACAAGCGGCGCGCATATGTTTTCAGCGTCTTCATTGGCTCTCCCTTTTTTATCGGCGCATTGCTGCCGGCCCGGTGCGGTGTTGCCCTCTGCGTTTACCCCAGCGTTTGGGCCGCGGTGAGGGCCTGATTTGCAGTTCAGCCGAGACTTCGTGCAGAACATCGCAGCAGGCGCGCGCCGCGACGCCGATTTCGAGACACTGCGTTCAGTTTCATTCGAACTCCAACTTTCTCTCGCGCAGGATCATCCCCCATGCTCAAGCTCAACGGTCTTACCCACGTCTATCCCAACGGCACCAAGGCGCTGGACGATGTGAACCTCGATATTCCCACCGGCATGTTCGGCCTCTTGGGCCCCAACGGCGCCGGCAAGTCCTCGCTGATGCGCTGCATCGCCACGCTGCAAACGCCCACCACCGGCAGCATCCGTTTTGGCGATATTGATGTGATCCAGCAGCCGGAAGCCTTGCGCCAGACCCTGGGCTATTTGCCACAGGACTTCGGTGTCTATCCGCGCGTCTCGGCCTATGACTTGCTCGACCACCTCGCGGTGCTCAAAGGCATTGCCAACAAGGGCGAACGCAAAGACACGGTGGAGACACTCTTGGCCCAGGTCAATCTCTGGGGCGTGCGCAAGAAGGCCGTGGCCGGCTATTCCGGCGGCATGCGCCAGCGCTTTGGCGTGGCCCAAGCGCTGATCGGCAACCCCAGCCTGATCATCGTCGACGAGCCTACCGCCGGCCTCGACCCCGAGGAGCGCAACCGCTTCAACAATCTCTTGGCCGCCATTGGCGAGAACGTGGTGGTGATTTTGTCCACCCATATCGTCGAAGACGTGGCCGATCTGTGCCCGCGCATGGCCATCATCAACAATGGCCGCATCGTGCAAAGCGGCGCGCCGCTGGCCTTGATGCGGGAGCTGAATGGTCGCGTCTGGCGCCGCACGGTCGACACCGATTCGCTGCCGCGCTACCAGATGGAATTGAACGTGATCTCGAACCGCCTGCGAGGCGGCCAGACCGTCATCCATGTCTTGGCCGATGCCGCGCCCGACGCGGGCTTTGAGGCGGTTCCCGGCGATCTGGAAGACCTCTACTTCGCGACGCTGAGCCGCTCGCGCAAGAGCCAAGTGGCCGGAGGATCATCCGCGGCCGCGGCCACGGCGGCCAACGCAGCCTAAGGAGCCGGCCATGCTGACCCAAATCGCCGCCTTCGAGGCGCGCTACCAGCTGCGCTCACCGCTTTTCGTGATGAGCTTCTTGATCTTCTTCCTGCTGACCTTCGGGGCGGTCACCGTTGAAGACATCCAGATCGGCTCGCGCGGCAACACCCATGTGAACTCGCCCTACATGATTCTGCAGACCATGGGTCTGATGAGCATGATGGCCATCTTCATCGTCACCGCCTTTGTCGCCAATGTGGTGATACGCGACGACGAAACCGGCTTCGCGCCGATCTTGCGCACCACCCGCGTCGGCAAGCTGGACTATCTGCTCGGCCGTTTCTGCGGCGCCATGCTGGTGGCTTTGACGGTGCTGAGCGCGGTGCCGCTGGCCATGCTGATTGGCTCCTTCATGCCCTGGGTGGACAGCGAGAAGCTCGGTCCCTTGGTGATCGGCCACTATGTCTGGGCCTTGCTGGTGTTCGGTCTTCCGACCCTCTTGGTCATTGGCGCGGGCTTCTTTGCCTTGGCCACCGTGACCCGGTCGATGGTGTGGAGCTATATCGGCGCCGTGGCTTTCTTGGTGCTGTATGGCAGCTCGCGGGCACTGTTGAAGGACCCGTCGCTGGACATGGTGTCCGGCCTGGCCGACCCCTTTGCCGTGGGCACCTTGATGCGGGTGACCAAGTACTGGACCACCGCCGAGCGCAACACCCTATTGCCGGATTTGAGCGGCATGTTGCTCTACAACCGTTTGATCTGGCTGGGCGTGGCTGCGGCGCTGTTTGCGCTCAGCGTGGCCTTGTTCCGCTTCGAAGTGAAGGGCAAGTCGCCCAAGAAGCTGGGCAAGGAGACGGCGGCGAAGGCTGACCCGGCGCCGGCGCCCCAAGCGCTGGCCATGCCCAGCCGCAGCGCTGGCGCGGCCTGGGAGCAGTTCAAGGCCTTGGTGCGTTTCGACATGGCCTATGTCTTCAAGAGCCCGGCCTTTTTGGTGCTGCTGGTGCTGGGCGTGGTGAATGCCCTGGTGGCCTTGCTGCTCACGGTGCATGAGCGCGGCGTGGACTTCCTACCGGTCACCCGCACCGTCGTCGGCGCCCTGGACGGCAGCTTCTCGCTCATCCCCGTCATCATCGCGGTGTTCTATGCCGGCGAGTTGGTCTGGCGCGACCGCGAGCGCCGCATGCACGAGATCATCGACGCCAGCGCGGCGCCGAACTGGGCCTTTATGTTGCCCAAGGTGCTGGCCTTGAGCGGCGTGCTGCTGGCTTGCTATGCGGTCGCCAGCCTCACCGGCGTGCTGTTCCAACTGGCCCATGGCTTCACCGACTTGATGCCGCAGGGCTACTTGCTTTGGTTTGTGTTGCCCAACTTGATCGGCGTGGTGCTGCTCGCCGCGCTGGCCATCTTTGTGCAGGCCCTGGTGCCGAACAAGGCGGCCGGCTGGGGCGTGATGCTGGTCTTCATGGTGCTGAGCATGGCGCTCAGCAGCGCCGGCTTCGAGCACAAGCTCTACAACTACGCCGCCACGCCTGAGGTGCCGCTGTCCGATATGAACGGCATGGAGCGCTTCTGGATCGGTCGCGCCTGGTTCCAGTTCTATTGGCTGGCCTTTGCCGCTATCTTGTTGCTGGGCGCGCATCTCTTGTGGCGGCGAGGCAGCGAGACCCGGCTGGCGCCTCGCTTTGCTCGGCTGAAGCATCGCCTGGCCGGCACATCCGGCCTGCTGCTGGGCATCGCCACCCTGGCCTGGGTCGGCAGCGGCGCCTTCATCTTCTACAACACCAATGTCTTGAACGTCTACGAGACCGGCGACGACGTGGAGAAGCTGCGCGCCGACTACGAGAAAACGCTCTGGGCCTTTGCTGAGCTGCCGCAGCCCACCATCAAGCATGTGCAGATGAAGGTGGAGCTTTTCCCCCGGGAGACCCGCGCAGAAATCAGCGGCAGCTATTTGATCGAGAACCGCAGCGGCGCGCCCTTAAGCCGTATCGACCTGCAGTGGGACAACGATTTGCAACTGCTGCAATTCGAGATGCCCGGCGCCACGCTGCAGAAAGATTTTGGCCGCCTGGCCCACCATGTCTACGCCTTGAGCCAGCCCATGCAGCCGGGCGAAACCCGCCGGGTCACCTTCCGCACCCGCTTGGCCCAGCAGGGCTTTGTCAACAGCCGGCCACTGACCCGCATCGTCGCGAACGGCAGCTTCTTGGCCAACTACATGATTGCGCCCGAGTTCGGCGTTAGCGACCGCGTCTTGTTGCAAGAGCGGGCCAAGCGCCGCAAATACGGCCTGCCGCCCGAAATGCGCCCGGCCAAGCTGGAGGACAACAGCGCCAATGGCCACAGCTATGCCCGCCGCGACAGTGACTGGGTCACTGCCGAGTTGACCCTGGTGACCGACGCCGACCAAACCCCGGTGGCACCCGGCCACACGGTCAGCGACGAGGTGGCGAACGGCCGCCGCACCTTGATGACGCGAGCCGACACGCCGATCAACAACTTCTTCTCGATGCAGTCGGCCCGTTTCCAGGTCAAAAACGACAGCTGGGTCGGCAAGGATGGCCAGCGGGTGCAGCTGCAGGTCTATCACCACCCGCAGCATGATCACAATGTGCAGCGCATGTTGGACGCGATGAAGGTCTCGCTGGACGTCTTCAGCACGGCTTTCACGCCCTACCAGTTCGAGCATCTGCGCATTCAAGAGTTCCCGGCCTATGAGCGCTTTGCTCAGGCCTTTGCCGGCACCGTGCCCTTCTCTGAAGCCATCGGCTTTCAGCAAAAGTTCGACGAGACCGAGGCCGACGAAAAAGTCGACCAAGTCACCTTCGTCACCGCCCATGAGGTGGCACACCAATGGTGGGCACATCAGCTGATCGGCGCGAACAAGCAAGGCATGACCCTGCTGAGCGAAACCTTCGCCCAGTACTCGGCGCTGCTGGTGATGGAACGGCTCTACGGCAAAGAGCAGATCCGCAAGTTCCTGAAGTTTGAGCTGGACCGTTACCTCAGCAGTCGCAGCGGCGAGTTGGTGGAAGAGCTGCCGCTGGCCCGCGTGGAGAACCAGCCCTATGTCCACTACCGCAAGGGCGCTGTGGTGATGTACGGGTTGAAAGAAATGGTGGGCGAAGAGGCCGTCAACCGCACGCTACGCAAGCTGCTGACCGAGTTTGCGTTCAAGGCGGCGCCCTACCCCGACAGCCGCGACTTCTTGCGCCTGCTGCGCGCCGAAGTTGGCCCCGCGCATGAGCAGCTGATCAAAGACTCCTTTGAGAACATCACGCTTTACGACCTGAAGGCCAGCGAGGCCACGGTCAAGCGGCGTCTCGACGGCAAGTACCTGGTCAGCCTGCAGGTCGAGGCCAAAAAGCTCTACGCCGATGGCCATGGCAAGGAAAGCGAAAGCCCGCTGAACCAAGAGCGCTTTGACATCGGCGTCTTCAGCGCCGAGCCCGGCAAGAAGGGCTTCAAGCGCGAAGCGGTGCTGGCGATGGAGCGACGCGCACTGCAGTCCGGCAAACAGACGGTGCAGGTGCTGGTGGACCGCGAGCCGCTCTGGGTGGGGGTGGACCCCTACCATCTGCGCATTGACCGCAACTCGGACGACAACTTGGTCAAGGTGACAAGGCAGCCTTGAGGCAAGCGCTCGTATTCGCTGGTCGCTGGTCACTGGCCTGCGCTTGCAGGCCAGCCCGCGGCAGATTTCTCGCGGGCTGGGCTGAGCCATACTCCCAGCCGAACATTCGACCCCAAGCACGAATATGGATCAGAGCGACCCCTGCCTCTCCACCGCCCAGGCCTTTGGCAGCGTTGCGCAGCGCTATACCGACAAGTACTTTGAGCTCAGCGATTACCAGCCGCAGCTGGACCGTTTCATCGACGGCTTGAAGCCCGAGCAGATCGAGGTGCTGGACCTGGCCTGCGGCCCCGGCAATGTCAGCGCCTATCTGCTGCTGCAGCGCCCCGGCCTGCGCATCCACGGTCTGGACTTGGCCCCAGAGATGATTGAGATCGCGCGCAACAAGGTTCCCGGCGCCGTCTTTGAAGTGGGCGACTGCCGTGAACTGATTGGCTTGGGCCGCTGCTTTGACGCTGCCGTCTTCTCCTTCGGCCTGAGCTATCTCAGTGACGAGGACGCCGAGCGCTGCCTTCGAGCCCTGCACTCCCAGCTTCGCCCCGAGGGGCTGCTCTACCTCAGCAGCATCACCGGCGACCCTGCCCAGTCCGGCAGCACCGAAGTCAATGGCCATCAGCTCCACACCCACTACCGCAGCGCCGAGGACATCTTGGCCCTCATCAGCAATGCGGGCTTTCACCTGCAGTTCAGCGCGATCGTCCCCAGCCCCGCGAATGCGAGCGTGCTAACGCAGGACTTGGTGCTGATCGCAAAGCGATGATGCGGCGCACGCGCAGCAGGGCGGGCCGCTGGAGTCGCGACCGCCGCTCACCGTCAGCCCAGCTTGTTATGCTGGGCCGATGAACCTCCACCCCGCGCCCGCCACCCTCAACCTCGCTTTGCAAGGCGGCGGTTCACATGGAGCTTTTACCTGGGGCGTGCTGGATGCGTTGTTGGAAGACGGGCAATTGCAGCTGGAAGGCATCAGCGGCACCAGCGCGGGGGCGATGAACGCCGTTGCGCTGGCCCATGGTTTTGCGCAGGCCGCAGGTGGCGCCCACAAAGCCGATCCGCTGGAGCGGGCGCGCGAGTCGCTGGCCGCCTTCTGGGAAGGCGTGATCCAACTCGGCGCGCTCAGCGAGGCGCAGCGTGCGCCGTTTGCCTTGCTCTTCGGCCATTGCGGCGATCAGCAGGCGCCGCTGGCCTCGATCTGGATGCAGGCCATGAGCAGCTTTTGGACGGCTACGGTCTCGCCCTACCAAAGCAACCCGCTGGACCTGAACCCACTGCGCGACTTTGTCAGCCGCCACATCGACTTTGAGCGACTGCAGAAAATGAGCGTTAGCAAGAGCTGCGCACTGGTCCCCAAGGTGTTTGTCGTGGCGACCCGCGTGCGCAGCGGCAAGGCGGAAATTTTCTCGGGCAAGCGCCTGAGCCTGGATGCGGTGATGGCCTCGGCTTGCCTGCCCACGCTGTACAAAGCCGTGGAGATCGAGGGTGACCATTTCTGGGACGGCGGCTATGCCGGCAACCCGGCCATCCACCCGCTGATCTACGAATGCGCGGCGCGTGATGTGATGCTGGTGCAGATCAACCCGATCCAGCGCGACAAACTGCCCACCACGCCCAGCGAGATCATGGACCGGCTCAATGAGGTGAGTTTCAACGCCGGCCTGATCGCCGAGATGCGCGCCATCGACTTCGTCAAACGCCTGCTGGCCGAGGGGCGCCTGGACCCAACCCATTACAAAGACGTGCTGATGCACCGCATCGACGGCGGCGAGGCGCTGGAGGCCTTTGCCGCGTCGAGCAAAAGCTCCACCAGCGCCAGCCTGATCCATGAACTGCGCGATCTTGGCCGCGCGCAGGCTCAGGCCTGGCTGCGCCGCAACCGGCGCTCCTTGAGCCAGCACAGCACGGTCAATATCAAACAAGACTATCTGGACGACTTGCGCCTGCCGGTGCATCTGCGCTCTTGAGCGGGACCGGCCACGGCAACAGCCGGCCCGGCATCCACCGGGCCGCTTGTCAGGGTGTCACGATGCCCAGCAACTCCACCTCGAACACCAAGGGCGTGTTCGGCGGGATCTCGCCGCCACCAGCGCCGCGCTCGCCATAGGCGAGGTTGGCGGGGCAATGCAGCATGGCCTTGCCGCCCACCTGCATCAGCTGCACACCTTCGGTCCAGCATTTGATGACACGCGAAAGCGGGAACTCGGCGGGCACGCCGCGCTTCAGGGAACTGTCGAACTCCCGGCCATCAAGAAAGCGGCCCACATAGTGCACCCGCACCTTGTCGGCGGCGGTCGGATGCGCGCCCGTACCTACCTTCAGCGGCTCGTAGCGGAGGCCTGAGTCAGTGGTCAGCGGCTGCGCCGCACTTGCCGCAGCGGCCGGAGCGGAGGACGCAGCGGCGGCGGACGCAGCAGCGGCTGGTTTGCCTGCGGCCTTGGCCGGGTTCTTGGCCGCGGCGGACGCCTCCAACGCAACGAAGGTGCCGAGCAACAAGGCCGCGGCGGCGATGAGACTTGTCTTGATCATGAAGGACTCAATGAAAGTAAACCGCCATCATCGCAGTGTCGGCGCAGGCATGGAGGACTAGCGACGGTGGGCACTTGAGCGCACGATGGGTCGGCCCTAGACTGCGCTCCTTCGACCAGTTTGACCACCAACCTCAGATCAAGCGCTCAAAAGCCCAGCCATGATGAAACAAAGAATTGCCGCCTGCAGCTGCGGCCAATTGAGCGTCACCACGCGGGGCGAGCCGCGTCGGGTTTCGGTCTGCCATTGTTTGGCCTGTCAACGACGCAGCGGCAGCGTGTTTGCGGCGCAAGCCAGATTTCCACGCGACGCGGTGCAGATACAAGGCGAGTCCCGCCAGTACACCCGCACCAGCGATGACGGCAACGGTGTCGTCTTCAGCTTTTGCCCGCAATGCGGCGCGACGGTCCATTACGCGGTCGAGGGCTACGACGTGGACAACATCGCCATCCCCGTTGGCGCATTTGCCGACCCCACATTCCCAAGCCCTTCGGTCTCGGTGTACGAGGAACGGATGCACCGCTGGGTGACGATGCCGGGCGAGATGGAACATTGCGCCTAAGTCAGCGCTTAGGTGTGCAGGTACTGGCGCGCCGGATTAACGCTTGGCCTGATCCGCGGCCTTGGCCGCATCCGACGCGGCACCCTTGGCAGCCAGCGATTCGCGTAGGCGCTTGAGTTTTTCGCGCGGGTCTTCTTTCGTACCACCTTCGTTCAAGCGCATCTCGGTGATAAAGCGGCTGGGGATGCCCATCACCAACTCGCGCGACTTCTTGCGGCGGCGCAGCGTGCCCACCGCCAAGGTGGTGCGGGCGCGGGTGATGCCCACATACATGAGGCGTCGCTCTTCTTCCAGGCGCTGGGCCGTCATCTCTTCATCGTCGGCCTTGAAGGGCAAGAGGCCCTCGTTGACGCTGGCCAGAAACACATGCGGCCACTCCAGGCCCTTGGAGGCATGCAAGGTGGTCAGGGTGACCTGGTCCTGCTCTTCCTCGCGCTCGTTCAGCGAGATGATGACGCTGATGGTTTGCGCCACCTGCAAGACGCTTTGCTTCTCGGCCTCAAAAGTGCTGCCGCCGTCTTGCGTGACCTGGCCGCCGCAGCGCTTGGCCACCCAATCGACAAAGTCCAGCACATTGTTCCAGCGCGCGATCGCGACGTTCTCGTTGTCTTCGCTGCCGAGCAGATGCTCTTCGTAGCCAATATCCTTGAGCCACTCCAGCAGCAAGGCCTTGGCCGGCTCGCTGCCCTCGGTGTGCTTGGCACGGAACTCCAAATCAGTCACATAACGACCAAACTCATGCAATGAGCCAATGGCCTTGGCGCTCAGCACGGTGGCCAGCGAGTCGGAGAACAGCGCCTCGAACATGCTGCACTTCCACTTGCCGGCAAACTGACTCAAGGCACCCAGCGTGGTGTGGCCAATGCCGCGCTTGGGCGTGGTGATGGCGCGCAAAAAGGCCGGGTCGTCGTCTTGGTTGACCAAGAGTCGCAGCCAGGCGCACAGGTCCTTGATTTCGCTCTTGTCGAAAAAGCTCTGGCCACCGGAGACCTTGTAGGGAATTTCGGCCCGACGCAGCGCTTTTTCAAAAGTACGAGCCTGGTGGTTGGCACGGTAGAGGATGGCAAAGTCGGCGAACTTCTGCGCCTTGCCTTCGGCGCGCAGGGCCTGGATGCGCGCCACCGCGCGCTCGGCCTCATGCTCTTCACCGTCCGACTCGACCAGGGAGACCGGGTCGCCATCGCCGTACTCACTCCACAGCTTCTTCTCGAATATCTTCGGATTGACCGCGATCACATTGTTGGCAGCGCGCAGGATGGCGCCGGTGGAGCGGTAGTTTTGCTCCAGCGGAATCACCTTCAGCTCCGGGTAGTCCACCGGCAGGCGCTTCAGGTTCTCGATGGTGGCGCCGCGCCAGCCGTAAATGCTTTGGTCATCGTCACCCACGGCAGTGAACATGCCGCGTTTGCCGACCAACTGCTTGAGCAAGTCGTACTGCACCGCATTGGTGTCCTGGTATTCATCCACCAGCACATAGCGCAATTGATCCTGCCAGCGCCCGCGCGCCTCGGCGTTCTCGGTCAACAAGCGCAGCGGCAGACTGATGAGGTCGTCAAAGTCCACCGCCTGATAAGCCGCCAGACGCTCTTGATAACGCTCCATCACGATGGCAGCCGCGCGCTCGTGGTCGTCCTTGGCCATCACCAGCGCCTGCTTGGCGGTCAGCCCCTGGTTCTTCCAGAGCGAGATGGTCCACTGGTAGGCCTTGGCCTGATTGGCATCGACGGTGCCGCCGGCATCGCGCAGCACGCCCATCACATCGTCGCTGTCCAGAATCGAGAACTGCTCTTTCAAGCCAACCAGCGGGCCTTCTTGCCGCAGGATGCGCACACCCAGCGAGTGAAAGGTCGAGATCACCAAGTCCTTGGCCGCGCGCGGGCCGATCAGGCTCTTGGCGCGCTCGCGCATTTCCTGCGAGGCCTTGTTGGTAAAAGTGATGGCGCCGATGTTCTTGGCCGCATAGCCGGCCTGCAGCAGGCGCGCAATCTTTTGCGTGATCACGCTGGTCTTGCCCGAGCCCGCCCCGGCGATCACCAGACAGGGGCCGTCCAGATGATGAACGGCCTGCATTTGGGCGGGATTGAGGGTGGTAGCGGGCTTGGCAGACATGGCAGCAATCGGGGGCAGCCCAGCATGATAGCCAAGCCGGCAAAACTGAGAGCCTATACGCGATCAAGTGACCGACACAGAAACCGGTTACAAAGCAGCAGGTCAAGCAAGCGTGGCGCCAATGCGCCGACGCTTGGTGTCTGTTTTCGTCCCGGAGAGGTCTGCGATGCAACTGCCTACTCATCGCGCCGCTGCGTGCAATGGAGTCAGGGCAACCCCTTACGTTGACGGCCATTGAATGGTGATG